>JBEKFX010000297.1:0-2724 GCA_050013115.1 Polyangiaceae bacterium | reverse complement strand
CGCTTCAGCGGCGCCCTCGTCGTGATCCACCCGACGGCGCGATCGTGATCCACCGCGCCGCGTAGAGTCGTCGCTCGGGGGGCGCGATCGTGATCCAGGGGGCACGTCAGCGTAGACCGGGAAGTGGGCCCGCGCGGTGGGGTGTGGCCGACGGTAAGCGCCATGGCGCTGGCTCGATGCACGGAGTGTCGGAATCGGTTCGCTGCAGCCGTGACGGCGGGCGAGCACCAGTGCGTGTGCGGCCCGGATTGCCGTCGTCGCCGCCGCAACAAGCTCGCGCGGCGTCGGCGGCGAGGCGAGCTCGAAGAGCATCGAGCGGACGAGCGCGCGCGGCAGCAGAAGCACCGGGACGCGGCGCGGCGGTCGGATGGTCACGAGCCGGCTTCGGACGGCAACTACTCGCAGGTATTGGGGAAGTTGCAGCAAATCGTGGACGACGCGTCGCGCCTGTCACGAGCTACCTTCCGGCGCGATGCCCGGCGGATTCTGCGGAAAAGCAGGGCCTTCGCGAGCGCCGCCGTGGACGGAGCGGGCGGGTGTCACGAGCTAGCTTCGGTGCCCGTACCGGCAGAGATGGCTCTCGATGGGCCGCTGGCGTGGACGGCGTCACGGACCGGGATGGCTTGTGATGCCGTCGCCGTGGTGGGCTCGTCTCCGTGACTGCGACCGCCCGTGCCGAGCGCCCCATCGCCCTGGCCGATCTCGGCGAGCGACTGGCCGCTCTTCGTCTGACCGAGGCGTGCACGCTCGCGGCGATGCGCGCGTCGCTCCTCCAGCATGGACAGCTCTCGCCCGTGTGCGCGTTCGAATACGGCGGCGCGCTCGAGATCTTCGATGGCTTCAAGCGACTCCGCGCGGCGCGCGTGCTGGGTCTGGACGCGCTCCGCGCCGTCGTCGTGGCGGTGGACATCGTCGAAGCGACCGTGCACATGCGCGAGCGGCACGCGGGCCGCGGCCTGACGGCGCTCGAGGAAGCGTGGATCGTCCGCGCGCTCTACCGTGACCACGGCCTGAGCCAGGGCGCGATCGGCGCGCGCCTTCGTTGCCATAAAAGTTGGGTATGCCGGCGCCTGACGCTCGTCGAAGCCCTCGACACGAGCGTGCAGGCCGACGTGCGATTGGGCCTGCTCGCGCCGCGGGCGGCGGTGCTCGTCGCGGCGTTGCCACGTGGCAACCAGACTCTCGCGGCCGCCGTGGTGATTCGGCGCGGGCTCACCGTCCGACAGACGGCTCATTTGGTGCGCGAGCTGCTGGACACCGCAGACCCTGGCGCCCTCGAGGCGGTGCTCAGACGCTGGGCGCAGGGCCACGCGCTGCCCTGCCGTCCGGGCCTCCGCGCTGTGCGCGGCGTGGTCGAGACCCTCACGCTCGATATCACGACGATCCGGCGCAGCGCCGGACGACTCGAGTCGTTGCTGGTCACCACACCTCTGGCCGCGCTGGAGTCAGGCGCCGCGGTTCTCGTTCGCCAGAGTCTTGGCGAGCTGGCAGGCGTGCTCCGGGCCCTCGAGCGCAGCATCGCCGGCGCGCTCGCCAAGAACGACGCGACGCAGGCTCTATGACCGCGCGCTGGCGGAGCCGCGAGGAGTTGACCCATCAGGTCGTGCTGCTCACGACGCAGGGGATGGGCCTTCGCGCTATCACACGTGCGCTCGGGGTCAGTCGAAATACCATTCGCAAGATCCTCCGTGCCAACACCAAAGCGCGCGATACGGGGCACTCGGCCCTGGCGCCGCGCCCGGTGCGCGCGCCGCGCGAGGCCAAGATCGACGCCCATCGCGCGCGCATCGTTGACCTGCTCGCGCGATACCCCGATATCACCGCGCAACGGGTATTCGAGATTCTCAAGGACGAGGGATTCACGGGCGGATACACGGGTGTCAAAAAACACATGCGGCTTGCACGCCCGGCGCCCAAGCCCACACCCAGCCTCGAAGCCCCCGTCTTCGGGCCCGGCGAGATGGCCGAGAGCGACTGGTCGCCCTACGAGCTCACCTACACTGATCGGCGCAAAGAGATCGTCCAGCTGTTCTCGTACGTCCTGGTCTTCTCGCAGAGAAAGTTCTTCGACGCCTTCGGCTCGGTCGACTTGTTCGCGTTGATGGACGGCCACGTGCGTGCTTTCGCGCGTTTCGGCGGCTGCGCCTCGGCCTGCAAGTACGACAGCCAGAAGCCAGTCGTGCTCCGCTGGGAGGGTCAGCAGCCGATCTACAATCCGCGGTATCTCGCCTTCGCCGCACACTACGGAATACGCCCCGCCGCCGTCCGCGGAAAACCCAACGCCAAGCCCCGCGTCGAGCGCGGTTTTTGGGAGCATGAGCGCTCGTTTCTTAACGGCCGCTCCTTTCGCGACCGCGACGACTTCCGCGCCCAGCTTGCCGTCTGGCTCGATCGCGTCGTCGACCCGCGCAAGCGCCACGGGCAGAGCGCACTCGATCGCTTTCGCGATGAAGCCCCCCATCTGCTCGCGCTGCCAACGCATCCCTACGACACGGCCCGCGTCACCTATCGGCTTTGCAGCATCGACGGGTACGTCGAGTGGCTCGGCAATCGCTACGCCGTCCCCTACGACCACGTCACCGACTTTCTCGCCCTGCGTGTGACCCAAACAGAGCTCTTCATCTACGGCCCCGACATCGCTTGCCTCGCGCGCTACGAGCTGCGGCCGCGCGGCCGTGGCGAGAAGGTCGACCCGCTCGGCTTTCACCCTCGCCCCTACCGCCA
>JBEKFX010000296.1:0-3781 GCA_050013115.1 Polyangiaceae bacterium | reverse complement strand
TCCATGGTCCCACTCGGACATGACGCAATCTCACACGCACCGGCCGCGCTGCAGGCAAATGTCGCCCCGACCGGCGCGCTCGGGCACGGTGAACAAGCACTTCCGCACTCCATGTAACCCGTCGGGCACGACTGCACGACGCACGACGTCCCGCTGCAGCCCACCGTACCCACGCCCGCCGGGCACACGGCGCACGTCCCACCGCACAGCATGTCTCCCGAGGGACACGACTCGATCACGCAGGACCCGTTCAGGCTGCACTCGAACGTGGAGCCGGTCGGGGCCGAAGGGCACTTGACGCACGTTGCGTCGCATAGCATGTCGCCGGAGGGACATGTTTGGACGCAGGATGTCCCGCTGCACGTGAGCGAACCGCTGTCGATGACGGGGCACGTCGGGCACTCACCTCCACACAGCATCGTGCCGGCGCCGCAGCCGCAGCCGCCCGCAACGCAGCTTCCGCCGATCATGCAGGCCTGGCCGCAACCGCCGCAATTGCCCACATCGGTGTTGGTGTCCACTTCACACCCGTTCGACGGGTTCTTGTCGCAATCGGCATAGCCTGCTGCGCACCCCGTCGGCGGAATGACGCACGAGTAGACGCCGGCAGTGGCTGTGCACTGTTCGGTGACGTGATTCGTGCTGCACGGCTCGTAGCAAGCCCCGCAGTTCGTCGTCGTCGTAATCGCCGTGCTGCAGCCGCCGTCGACGCTGCCGTTGCAGTCCGCGTAGAGCGGGTTCGTACAAATTGCCGCGCTGCATGCTCCGGCCTGACAGGTTTCTTTCGTGCCATTCACTGTGGTGCAGGCCTTGCCGCAACCGCCGCAGTCATTCGCGTTGGTCTCGATGTCGACTTCGCACCCGTTGGCTGCACTGTGATCGCAGTCCTGGTAACCCGCGGTGCAACTGACGACCGAACACTCGTACCCTGCGATGGTGCTGCTGCAGGCCTCGGTCGCATCCGCCGTGCTGCACGCGTTTCCGCACGAGCCGCAATTCGCGGTCGTCGTGGTCGACGTCTCGCAACCGTTCGTCACGTTGTCGTCGCAGTTCGCAAAGCCCGCATCGCAGGTGATTCTGCACGTCGATGCGACGCAAGTACCCGTTCCGTTCGCCTGACTGCACTTCGTACCGCAGGCGCCGCAGTTGTTCGCGTCGTCCGTCGTATTCACCTCGCAACCATTGGACGCGTTCCCGTCGCAGTCCTTGAAGCCGGCGGTGCAGGTGGTGATGACGCACTTGGACGCCACGCAGCTCTCGGTCGCATTGTTCGTGCTGCAGGCGTCCCCGCACCCGCCGCAGTTCTTCGGGTCGTCGGTGGTGTTGACCTCGCAGCCGTTTGCCGCGTTTCCGTCACAGTTGGCCGTGCCGGCCACCGTGCAGGTCGACACGGTGCAAGCGGCGTTCGTGCAGACCTCTGAAGCCCCCGTGCCGGAGCACACGTGTCCGCACGACCCGCAGTTGCTCGCGTTGTTGTCGAGATCGATCTCGCAGCCGTTCGAGGCGAGACCGTCGCAATTGCCATAGCCGGCGCTGCAGACGACGGACCCGCACGTCGATGCCGCACACGATTCGGTCGCATGCACCGTGCTGCACGCTGCGCCGCAGGCGCCGCAATTGCTTGCGTTGGTCTTCAGGTCGACACACGCGGCGTTGGCGCCGCCCCCGGCCGGGCACAAGGTGGAGGTACCCGCATCGGGGCACGACTGGCCGCAACTCGTTCCATCGCATGTCGAGAGACCCCCCGCAGGTACAGGGCAGACGCTGCACGACGTCGTTCCGCACGAGCTCGTGGAGGTGTTCGACAGGCACTTGGCCGCCGTTCCGGTCCCACAGCTGTGCGTGCCCGACGGACAGACGCAGTTGCCGCCTTGACAGACCGCCCCCCCGGAGCACGCTTTCCCGCAGCTTCCGCAGTTATCGGGATCGACCGAGAGGTCGTAGCAGCGCGCGCTACCGCCCGCGTCGGGGCCGCACAGCATTTCACTGCCTGGGCAGACGCATTGGCTGTTCATGCAGACCTGCGTCGAAAGGCACGTGTTGCCGCACCCACCGCAGTTGGCGGGGTCCGTGGCGCTGCTCACACAGTGTTGAGGCACGGTGCCGCAGAGGATCTGCGTCGTGATGGTGCCGCACGGAAGGCAGGTTGCGCCGACGCAGCTGTCCGAGGAGGAACAGGAGATGCCGCAGCCCCCGCAATTGTTCGGGTCGTTATTAATATCCGAGCACGCTTGCATCGAACCGACGCCGCAAACGGTCTGGCCGGTCGGGCATTCGCATGCGCTATTCACGCACGTGGCGCCCGACGCGCAGGCTGCGCCGCACTGGCCGCAGTTGCTCTCGTCGTTCTCCTTGTTGACGCACGCCCCGGCGTCGCCGCAGTGGCTCTCGGTCCCCACGCAAAGGCAGAAGCCCCCCTGGCAGGCCTCATCGGCCGCGCAGGCGATCCCGCAACCTCCGCAGTTGGCGGGGTCGTTCATCGTGTAGACGCACCCGCCGTCGCTGCAGGTGGTCCCGTTGCAGGTGTTGACCCCCGCATCGCCGTCGGTCGCGGAGTCGCCAGGGCCCCGCCCATCGGCGACCGTCGCATCGGTGGCGCCATCGGCTGTCCCAAGCGGCGGCGGCACAGAAGTTTTGGCGCAGGCGCCGACCAAGAGCAATAGACCGGTCAGCACCCATAGGCGAAGTTCAATCATGAGGGTTCCCCGCCCCGAGGGGCCTCGGTGCGCACCCATGACCATGGGTGCGACCATGGCGACGTCGCCCGGGGAACGATGTAAAAAAACACACGCCAGTATCCTACTATATGAGTTTTAGTCAAGCGGGGGGGCGGCGCGGAACCCACGCATTTCCGCAGCCCACCACCGGCATCGGCGCAAGGAGGACTCCAAACGACCTTTCGGTCAATTGAAGGCTTTAAGCGCCGCGACCTTCCGATTGCCTCCTTCATGGGGCCGACGGATATTTGGTGCAGTCCGCCCGCTTCTTTCCTCTCTCCCTGGTGGATGCACGCTCGATCGAGGCTTCATCGGAAGGAGCGGAGCGGTCAATCAAGTCCGCGCCGAGCATCAAGAACGGTCGGAACGGTCGGGCTGCGCGTGGGAGCGGCCAAGGAAGCTCCCTACAGCTCGACATTCGTTTAGCTCTCATGGGCTCCGCCATGACGGATCGGGCGGCCGATTGGACGCCCGGGCCCCCGTCGCGCGAGCGCGAAGCGAACCGCATAGCGCCGGCTACACGTGGAGACGCCCTTGGGAGCACGCGCCGCTTCGATCGATCAGCCGACTATGCATGCTCCAGCGCCAATGACGTCGTTCGCGGCGTCCTCCGGCGCGTCGGAATGGCGCCACGACTCGTCGACGAACCGCTCGACGAGCCCGAGCTGCTGGGCGGGCTCGTGGAGGGCGACGACGAACTCGAGCTGCTCGAGCTCATCGAGCTCGCCGCGCTGGACGTGCTCGACGTGGACGTGCTCGTGCTGGTCGACGTCGTGGTTGTCGTACTCGGCGTGGTCGTCGTCGTGGTTGTCGTACTCGGCGTGGTCGTCGTCGTGGTTGTCGTACTCGGCGTGGTCGTCGTCGTGGTTGTCGTACTCGGCGTGGTCGTCGTCGCGGTCGACGTCGTCGTGCTCGTCGTCGGCGTGGTCGACATCGTCGAACTGCTCGAACTGCTGCTGCTCGTCTCCGTCGACGAACTCGACTTGCTCGAACTGCTGCTGCTCGTCTCCGTCGACGAACTCGACTTGCTCGAACTGCTGCTGCTCGTCTCCGTCGACGAACTC
>JBEKFX010000295.1:0-7816 GCA_050013115.1 Polyangiaceae bacterium | reverse complement strand
CTCGGCGCCGAAATTCGCCGCGTCGACCTGCCTGGCGCGCGGTGGACCGGCGCTCGCGCGATCGCCACCCTGCCATTGGGCGCGGCCTTGCGTTACTCGTCCGAGATCGAGATTGTCGTGTCCGACCACCCCAACGGCCGTGGCGTGGCCTGGCCCTGGGGACTGTCGGCTCTGTCCTGGCGGTTGCCTGCCGGCTGGGAGGTCGCCGCCGCCCTGGAGGCATCGGCATCACCGCTCCACAGGTACGAAGCCAATGCGCTCGCACGGCTGTCGTGGGCCTTCGGCGGAGCGACCCTGCCCGGGCGCGCTTCCGGTCCTGGGGCGCCATGAGGGGTCGACTCACTTTGGTCATGCCGCTGGTCGTCCTGGCATCGGCCTGCGCCGGCGTCCTCGGGCTTCGCCGCGAGCCGCCCTCGCACCCCTTCGAGCATCGCGCGCACGTGCTCAAGGGGATCAACTGCGTCGAATGCCACGGGGGCGTCCAAACGGCTGCGGACACGGCATCGCTGCACTTTCCGAAGGCGACCGACTGCCTTCGGTGCCACGCGAAGCCGCACGATCCGCGGCCTTGCATGGACTGTCACGGCGAAGCGTACGTGCGCGATGCCGTCGATCTGGCGCGTTCGCACCTTCGCTTCGACCACCGGCGCCACATGGTCGCTTCGCTCGGCGACTGCGTTCGGTGCCACGTCGAAGTCACCGAGACGCGCCCCGATGCCGTCCTCCCCAAGATGGCCATCTGTTTCGGTTGCCACGAACACCGCGACCAATGGGCTCTGCGCGACTGTGACGGGTGCCACGTCGACCTGGCCGACGAAGGAACGCTCCCCGATGATCACCTGGTGCATGACGGCGACTGGGTGCGCGAGCACGGAACTCGCGCCGCGAGCGCGTCCGACATCTGCGCGAGCTGTCACACGCAGCGCGAGTG
The DNA here is from genome assembly GCA_050013115.1 of Polyangiaceae bacterium. Lineage (GTDB taxonomy): Bacteria > Myxococcota_A > Polyangia > Polyangiales > Polyangiaceae > Palsa-1150. The sequence goes on along the minus strand of JBEKFX010000295.1, from coordinate 6,885 downwards.
CGCCTCCTGCCACGGCGAAGGCACCGTTCCCGCGCTGCCGGCCAGACTGGCGTTCGACGAGGTGCGCCTATCGGGACTGCATCGCGCCGGCTTCGCCGCCCGTCACTCAGACGAAGCCCGCGCCGACCCCGGTATCTGCACGACGTGCCACACCGAAAGCTCGTGCATTGACTGCCACACCCGGAGCGGCGTCGCACCGGGCCCGACAACACCGAGTCCGCATCCCCCCGGCTGGCTGACGACGAACGGAGGCGACCACGGGACTCAGGCGCGGATCGATCCCGCTTCATGCGCCGGCTGCCACGGTGGCGCCGGCGAGCAGCTCTGCGTCGGCTGCCATCGCGTCGGCGGTCCTGGCGGCAACCCGCATGGCCCCGGGTTCTCGAGTCACAAGGACGAGCACCACGACTTGCCCTGTCGCCTCTGCCACGGAGTCGGACCGTGACGAGAATCGGACGTCGCCTGGCGTGGACCATCACGGCGGCGGCGATCGTACTTGCCGCCGGAATTGCGGCCGTCGTGCCATGGTGGCCTCGCGCGCCGCCGGGCGTGATTCCGAGCATGGTCCCCGCTGCGTGGGCCGAGTTCCGCACGAGCCCCGGGCACCAGCTGCACGTGGGGCGCCTCAAACTCGACTGCGGCGCCTGCCACGACTTCGAGCGGGACGGTTTCAAGAACCCGGGCACCTCCGTCTGCAAGAACTGCCACGCAAAGGAGACCGCGCTCGCGCACCGCGGAGGTTCTGGGAACGACGCCACCGGGTGCTTGACATGTCACGCTTTCGCTCCCGGTCGTCCCGCGCCCACGTGCATCGGCTGTCACGCGCAGCGACATGGCGAGGCTGCGGCCATCACCCAGCACGCGACGATCGACTGCGCTACGTGCCACCGGGTGCACGCGTCACCGTCGATCGTCGCCGCCGATTGCACTGGCTGCCACGTCGAGCGAGCGATCCAGCACGCCGATCATCAGGGCTCCAAGGGCTGCCTCGACTGCCATCGCGCCCACGTGCGGCCTGCCGCCGCCGTGAGCGCGTGCTCTTCGTGCCATGCGCTGCCGGCGGGTCCGCGGCCCGCCAGTCACGAATCGTGCATCGGTTGTCATCAGCCGCACGACTTCGTCGCGGGCGGCGAGCGCGCGTGCATCCGTTGCCATGGTCAGAAGCGGACCCTCGCTGCCGACGCAGCGCCCGCACATGGGATCTGCACCAGTTGCCACACGCCCCATGCTCCGACGGAGGCGGCCGCTTCCTGCGCGGGGTGCCACGCGACCGTGCACGTCTCCCACGGAACGAGGGGATCGTGCGTCGTGTGCCACGCGCCTCACGGCGATGACCCGCGTCTCGTCGCGGCGTCGTGCACGAGCTGTCACGCGAACGTGGCCGCGTCCGATGCGGGCGCCCACGCGGGAGGCGTCGCGTGCAAGGGGTGCCACAAGCCCCATGCATTCACGATCGCGGATCCCATGTCGATCTGCGCCACGTGTCATGCGCGCGAAACGTCGCTCGTGGCGACCCACGCGGGCCACCAGAACTGCACTTCGTGCCATGGATCCGCCCTCGCCCATGCGCCGGCCAAGGCTCCATCCTGCGGAACCTGCCATGCCGCGGAGCAAGCGAGCGCGCCGAGCGGACACCAGAAGTGCGAGGGGTGCCACGATCCACATGCAAGCCAGCCGACCCCGGTGTGCGCGACGTGCCACAAGAGCGAGGCGACGGGACCGCACCAGTCGGTCCAAGGGGGCTGTGCGACCTGTCACCGTCCGCACGGACCGGGCGGCGTCGCGTCGCCCCCTTCGTGTACGACGTGCCACGCGCGATCGAGTCTGCCCGCCTTGCACGCCGTGCCGGGACACGTGGACTGCGCGAACTGCCACGTTGCGCCGCACGAACCGCCACGGGCCGACCGCGTCACGTGCACGAGCAGCTGCCACAGCGACAAGCGCAACCATCAGCCCCTGGCCACCGCATGCGATGGCTGCCACGTGTTCAGGCGTTAAGAGCTCGCCCGCTCCTTGTGCCGTGGCCTTCGTCGAGCACGGCGAAAACGTCCTGTGGCGTGGGCCCCACGACACGGCTCGACGGCGCCTGTCGGCGCGCCCGCCAAAGAGCTGGCCCGCCGTGCGGACTCGATGATGCCATCAATGCCGCAGCAAAGAGGCCGGCCGCTCAGCGCGCGGACTCGATGATGCCGTCGATGTGCAGCGCCAAGCCAGCCGTCGTGATCGAGGGCGCGCCGTTCGCATCGATCGAAACTTCCGATCCATGGCAGTCGGCGCGGTCGCAGTCGGTCGATGCCGTGTGCTGCGTGGGCGGGATCCCGTGGCACGCCCCACACTTGGCCTGGGCGCCCGAGGTATCGTTCCAGGCTGGAACTGCCGCCGGGTCGGCCAGGTTGGCGCCATGGCAGGCGACGTTCGTGCACTGTGTGCCGTCCCAGGTGGGGAGCGATCCGCGCGCGGTCGCGAGGTCCGCAAACGTGACATGCACCGTGCCGTCGAGGTGCACGGGATCGAGGATCGTCGTCGGCACGACGTGGCAGTTCGTACAGTCGAGCGGCACAGTGAGCGTCGGATTTTGATGCCCGGCGTGGGCGCCGGTGCTCGGCCATGGGCTGTCGCCGCTGCCGTGACAGGCCCCGCACAGACCGCTGCCGTTGCCCAGATCGACCTTGCCATTCAGGTGCAAGGGTCCACCGGTTAGCGCGGTTCCCGTCGCATTCGCCTCCGCATGGCAGTTGCTGCAAGCCCCGGGGAAGTGGCCGGCGGGCGGCGAGCCGTGGCAGTCGCCACACGCCATCGGCGTGGTGTCGCTCCAGGTCGGACGCGGCCGGGCGCCGCCCTGGTCGTGGCAATAGACGGCGCACGTCTGTGTGGTGGAGTCATAGCTCGCCTCGCCGACGACGACGCTCGGATCAAAGACGACCTCGACGGTGCCGTCGCCGTGAAGCCCGCCGATCACCGGATTGCCCGGCAGCGGATGGCACGTCGAGCACGCAACCCCCGCCGGCAGGGCCGTGGACGGCTGCAAGTGTGCCGCGTGCGCCCCCGCGTTTGCGGCGTCGCCGGGAAAGAAGCACGGATCGCGAGGAGGGTAAGCCACTGGGCCGGAGCCATGACAGGTGCTGCAGGCCAGCGCGCCACCAGGCTGGTCGTGGCAGCTCGTGCACGCCGGGGCGCCCGGCGCCGGCGATGTGACGCCCGCAGGCGTAGAAGGGGCGCCTCCGTGGCAGCGCCCACAAGCGTTCGGATCGTTCGGATTGAGCATGGCGGCCCAACGCGTCGATCGCAGCGTCGTGCCGTGAAAGGCGCTCGACCTTGGGTCGGCGAAGTTCGGATCGTGCACGCCGTTGCGAAAGTCGGGCGTATCCGCCACCACCCATGCGTTGAGGATCGAACGATCGGCCGCGGATAAGACCCCGACGTGTGGGGCCGTGTCGAGCGCCGCGAGGATCGGAGCCGATTCGTTCGCCGGGAGGGTCGCCGGAGCCCCGGTCGGCTGGACGCAGGCGATGGCGGACAGATAGGACGTCGCGTCCCACCCCGCCGCCGGTGCGGCGCCGCCGTGGCACGAGACGCAACGCGCCTCGAGGATAGGGCCGACGTCGGTATCGAAAACGGGAGTGAGCGGCGCCGACGACCTGTCCTCCGAGCACGACGCCAAGACCGTGGCGCACGCAGACAGGATGGCGGTCGCCCGCGTGCGCATCACTACGGACGTGGATAAAGCGGGGTCAGGCCGAGCGCCGTGGCCGAGTCGAAGAGGATCTCCCCCACGTATTTGGGATTGTGCACGCCGTACGCGCCCCCTCGGGCCACGAGAATGTAGTTGTAGAGGGCGCCCGCCTGGTCTTGGGTGAGCAAACCACCCTCCAGGCTGCTGCCCGGAACAGGCTCGTCCTGCGACCAGTTGCCGTCGCCGAGCTCCGCGGACCCGAGTGCCGAATAGGGCGCCGCGGTGGCGCGCGTCAGCATGCCCTGACTGTTGAGGTACGTCTCCATCTGCGTGAGCTCCGCCTGCATCTGCGTCTCGAACCCGTTGACATCGAAGGTCGTGATCCCCGCATGGCATCCGCGGCAGGCGGCGATCTGCGGGTTGAAGGAGTGATCGGGCACATTGGAGTTTGTCGCCACGTTGACCATGTGGCAATCGACGCAGGAGAGCTTCTGCTCGTGCGTCGATTCGCCGTAGGTCTTGCCGGCGAAATGATAGCCGCCCACTCCGGTGAAGAGATCGGCCTGCGGACCCTCGTGCGGGCCCCAGTACACGCTGGTGATCTGGTTGCCTGTCGCCGCGATGTAGTTCGTGATGTCCACGCGCGACCGGTGGCACCACATGCAGGTGTCGCCCGGCCCGAAGAAGCCCGCATCGGTCCCCGTGATCGCGCCGGCCGTCGGGCTCTTCTCGACGTCGATCGAACCACCATCGGGCGAGACTTGAAGCGGAAACGAGCCCGGCGTCCAGTTGATCCCGGTAACATGGGGATCGTTGGCGCTGGTCACGAGGTGGCAGGTCGTGCAGTAGACCTGGGCGACGGTGGCGGTCCCGGCGTATGTCGCGTAGTTCGGTTTGTTCGTCACCGAGTCGAAATACTGAAGTTCGCCGCTGGCGAGATTGGCCACGCCGCCGTCGCCCTCGGTCATCACGTCGCCGGTCACACGGTTTTGCAGTGCGTCGATCGCGTGGCAATTGCCGCACGCAGCCCCTGGAGTCACCCATTCTGCGGCCGTCTCGGAGCCGAGATTCGTGACGTAGGTCACGTAGTGCTGGCTGGTCTGATACTGCGCGACGACCCCGTTAAAGCCGTGACACGGCGACAGACACGAAACCGCGATAGGCCCCGCTTCAGGGCTCAAACCCGAAGGGCCTGGCGGCCCAGCCTCGCCGGGCGGACCCGGCGGGCCGGCCTCCCCGGGTGGACCTGCAAGGCCTGCTTCCCCAACGGGGCCCTCGGCGCCAGCGGGACCGGTCGGCCCCGAGCAGCCCGTGAGCAGCCCGAGAAAGAAGGGCCCAATGGCCGCGATGGCGATGGATCGGAGCATGGGGCGGCTCTCCTTGTGCAGGAGACGTCCCCTGCGTCGTTTGGCGGCATGGTGCGACGATTCTCGCGGGACGTCCAGCGTTTCTTCATCCTCCTCGTCGAGGAGCGGGGGCTGTGCGCTCCGTGACTTGCGACGGTTCGCATCCCCGCCCGGGCATTGGCTCGCCCTTTGCTCTGGCCCACCACGGACGACCTTTTAACCGCGTGGCCCGCGCTTTTGCGACAGCTCCCGCACCACGATCTGCCATGAAGACTCAAAAGTCCGTTCGTTTTCGCTTTTTGCCTGCAGATTGGGAGATCGCCACCGACGCGGCCCGACCCAGCGCGTGAGCCCTGCAGATCGGATGTGACGAGAAAAGCCGGCATCCAGGCGGCGCAGCGAGCCGTGTCCCGCACCCGGTGCAGCCGGTCGCACCTTCGGAAGCGAATGCAATGTAGCGATTGGAGACGCACGAGCCATGAAGCCGCAGAGCCTGCAACCCACGACAGCGAAGCCCCCTGCGCCTCCTCCTCCTCCGAAGGGGCCCGGATCGAAGGTGGCATCAAGGCCCAATCCAAACGACGATCTGAAGTCTCTCCCCATGCCCCAAGTGGTGGCGAAGCTCGCGGCGTCGCCGGACGGGCTCAGCCAATCTGAGGCTCAAAAGCGGCTCGGGCAGTATGGCCCGAATGAGATCCAGGAAAAGAAGACCAATCCGCTGTTGAAGTTCCTCACGTACTTCTGGGGTCCCATTCCGTGGATGATCGAGGCGGCCGTGATCCTCTCGGCGGTCGCCCGGCACTGGCCGGACTTCGGCATCATCCTCGTCCTGCTCTGCGCGAACGCCGTCGTCGGATTCTGGGAGGAGCGCCAAGCCGGCAACGCGATCGCCGCCCTGAAAGCCACACTGGCCATCAAAGCCAAGGTGAAGCGTGATGGCAAGTGGGTCACTCCGCCCGCGCGAGAGCTCGTGCCGGGCGACGTCATACGCGTGCGCCTGGGCGACATCGTGCCGGCGGACGCTCGACTGCTGGAGGGCGACCCGATCCAGGTGGATCAGTCCGCCCTGACAGGAGAGTCGCTGCCCGCCGAGCGCAAGGCGGGTGATGCGGTCTTCTCGGGGTCGATCATCCGCCAGGGCGAGATCGGCGCTCTCGTCTACGCGACGGGAGATAAGACGTACTTCGGCAAGACCGCGCAGCTGGTGCAAGGGGCCAACACGGTCAGTCACTTTCAACGTGCGGTCCTCAAGATCGGCAACTACCTCATCATTTTAGCGGTGGCGCTGGTCGCTGTGATCATCACGTTCGCCATCTTTCGGGGCGACCACATCCTCACCACGTTGCAGTTCGCCCTTGTGCTGACCGTGGCTGCGATCCCCGTGGCGATGCCGACCGTGCTGACGGTCACAATGGCGGTCGGCTCCCGGCTGCTCGCCAAAAAGCAGGCGATCGTGAGTCACCTCGTGGCCATCGAGGAACTCGCGGGAGTCGACGTGCTGTGCTCCGACAAGACCGGGACCCTGACCCAGAACAAGTTGACGCTGGGCGATCCGTTCAGCGTGAGCGATGTTCCAGCCGCCCAGCTCATCCTCGCGGCGGCGCTGGCGTCGCGCGCAGACGACAACGACACCATCGATCTCGCAGTCCTTGCGGCGCTCAAGGACGGCGCAAAGGCCCTCGATGGGTATCAGGTGGACCACTTCCAGCCGTTCGATCCGGTGCACAAGCGCACCGAGGCCACAGTTAACACTACTGTCGCACTCTTCGTGTCGGCTCACGCGGGCGTTGCCTGCGCAAGCAGCACGGGCATCTTGGAAGCCATTGTGCGAGCGAACGAGCGACGGCAAGCCGAAACGTGATGATG
>JBEKFX010000294.1:2079-4044 GCA_050013115.1 Polyangiaceae bacterium | reverse complement strand
GAAATGCGTCAACTCGTCTTGCAAGTTGTGGGCGACGACGAGAACCGCATCGTCGACGGGGTCACGCGAGAGGCCCACGGCATTCCGCTTTTCGGGTTGATCTTGGCGAGGCACTTCGGGCCGCATGACCGAGAAGCCGACCTTGATTTGGATGCGGTGCTCCGAGAGCAAGTCTCGGCGCTTTCGCCTCTCGGGCGCACGTTGGTCGAACTGACCACGGTCGCCCAAAGCCCGCTCACGCCCGAGCTTTCCGCACGCGCAAGCAGCACGCCGCTGGGACAGGTGCTTGAAGAGCTCCATCGGCTCGAGACACTCCATGTCATTCGGGTAACCGGAGGTGCCGCTGTCGGTCGGTTTGAGACCTATCACGACCGAATCGGGGAATCGATTCAGCAACGACTGCCGTCCGAACGTCGGCGCGTGCTTCATCTCGGGCTGGCACTGGCTTACCAGGCCGAGGAGAGGGTCGACTTCGACGCGTGTGCTCGGAATTTCGAAGGGGCGGGCGACGTGGAACGAGCGGCCCAGCACGCACGCTGCGCGGCCGAGGAAGCGGAGCACCGGCTGGCGTTCGCGCGCGCGGCGCAGCACTACCGGCTGTGTCTGCGGGTGCCGGGGCTCTCCTCGGGCGAGAGCGGCGCCATCCACAAATTGCTCGCGGACGCTCTCAGCAACAGCGGGTGCGGGGGCGACGCCGCCGAGCACTACCTAATCGCGTGCAAGTATCTGAGTGGAGACGAGCGACTGCAATGCGAACAGCGCGCGGCGGAAGAATTTCTGCGAGCAGGGTATCTCGAGCGCGGACTCACAACGCTCCGGTCCGTGGTCGACGACGCCGGCCTTCCGTACCCGACGAGTGCACTTGTCGCGTTGGGTGCGGGAGTCATTCGGCGTTCGATCGGCCGATGGCAGAGAATTCCGGAAGAGGTGAGGGGTCCGAGCGACATCGAACCCGGTTTGCTGCGTCAGCTCGACACGTGCTCTAGCGTGGCGCACTGCCTTGGCTTTCTGAATCCCAGAATGACGAACTTCTACCAAGGTCTGCATTTGCAGCTTGCGTACCGAGCGCGCGAGCCGACGCGTTTGTGCCGCGCGCTCGCTGCAGAGGCGATTTATGACGCCATGGGCGGTCGGCTTTCGCCCCGAACCGAAAATGCCCTGCAAAGGGCCCGCGAGCTCGCGCGAGATGACGCGAAGGCCGTCGGTATCGTGACCTACACGGAGGGAGTCGTTGCGTTCATGGTCGGACAGTGGGGGCAGGCGTTCGAATGCTGCGCCCGCGGGGAAGAGATTCTCCGCTCCGGTTGCTCCGGAGTGCAGTGGCAGTTGGATACGACCATGCTTTGGCTTCTTGCCGCTTTGCATGCGATGGGCCGCATATCGGAGTTGCGGCAGCGGCGTGTGCAGCATCTCGAAGAGGCCGAAGGGCGCCACGATCTTTATGCGCTGACGATTCTTCGGAGTGGCAGCGCCCATGCAGTGCGGCTCGCGCAGGACCAACCGAAGCTCCTCAAAGAGGAGGTGGCCTCGGTGATGTCGATGTGGCCCGACGACCATTTCTCGGTTCCCAGATACTGGGAACTTGTTGCGCTTACCAACGCGGACCTGTACGCCGGGCATGACGCCGAGGCCCTGTCCCGGTTCGACACATGGGAGAGTCGCATCGCTCGGTCCATACCGCTGCGTGTTCAAGTGACGCGAGTGAGAGCGCGCCATGCGCGTGCCCGGGCGGCTCTCGCCGTCGCAGAGGAGCAGCGCGACAATCGCGACTTACTGGGCTTGGTGCTTGGCGACGCGGCGAAGCTCGAAGGGGAGCGGGCGCCCTGGGTTGGCGCCTTGGCCGCGTCGCTCCGGGCCGGTGCTGCAGCCGTCAAGAGAGACCGGAGCCGGTGCGTCGAATGGCTGATGGCCGCCGAGGCACAATTCTTTGCGTCGGACATGTCTCTCGACGCGTACGCCGTGCGG
>JBEKFX010000294.1:0-2056 GCA_050013115.1 Polyangiaceae bacterium | reverse complement strand
GGCACAGATGGTGCATTGATTGTAAGCGAAAGTGATGCGTGGATGGCCAACCGTGGAATCCAAAACCCGAGCGCCATCGCCCGGGTCCATGCACCAGGATTTGCAGCCTATTAGCCGGTCACCGGCAACAGCCGAAGGACACGAGCCATGATCCGTCAACTCACGCTCTATGTTCCGATCCAAGATACCGACGAGGCCCAGAGCCTTGCTCGCTCCGTCAAGGACGGGTTCGATCCACCGGCGTGGAACGCCCTTCTGAACTCGTCGCTCGTCGCCGATGCACGCATCGTAGCGCTCCCACGACCGGAAGCCCCAGATCGATATAGCGCCATCCTGCTCTGCACGTCGTTCGTTGGCGACTTGCAGGCGTATACGCAATTCTTTTGGAAAAACCTGACGATGACATTTGTGGCCATAGGTCTGGCGGCGGTCGACCCCGCGTTTCCGTCAGGGTTGACTTCTGAGCAGATGCGCGTCTTCGAGGCAAGGGATGTCTCGCAGAGCGCGCAGGACATCCTGCAGCCCCTGTTCCAGCAGTTCATCGACTTTGTGCACCGTCACGACCTCACCGCAACGGCGTCCGATCCCACGCAACCACCAAAGACGGGTCAGACCAATCAATTTCGCGTAGCGGACGCGACGCAGCTCGAGTGGGGCCCGGTTGGTGCGCGCATCTTGAAGCAAGCCACCCAGCTCGAGCAATTGCGTTCACCCGATCGCGTCCAACATCAGAAGCAGGTGCTCGCCGGTTTCGGCATCGTCCGCATTTACGGAAACATTCCCGCCGAAGCGCGGCACCCGGCGTTCCAAGCGCCGGGCGAGTTTCCTGCCGCATATCGATTCTCGAACGGCCAGCCCATTACGCAACCCGACGGACTGCCCGATTTGAGGGGTTTCGCGCTCAAGTTCTTCGGGGCCGAGGGCGAGACCGACCTGCTCGGAACGAACGAAGGAGGACGCTCGCACGCGCGAGACGCGACGGAATTTCTCGAAATCTCAGATCTCCTCGCCGACAAGCTCGCAAACGGGGGCGCCCATACGCTGGACAAATTCTGGCAAGATCTAAGGGCGGGCAAGCTTAGCTTGGGGGAGGCCCTGCACGCGGGGAGGATTCTAGGGCAGGCCGTTCTTCGCCACGTGCCAAGCTTGGCGACGGAGACCTATTGGGGATCCGTGGTTTCCATGGGCGACCGAGCGGTGAAGTATGCAGTGCGCGGCGACGAGGCGTCGGATGCTGCGGTGTCGGTCGACAGACAGGCCCCAGACTTCTTTCGCGCAGACCTCCTCGAGCGCCTCCGCGCCAGACCTTTGCGGTTCAAGATCTGCGTTCAACCGTTCGTCGACGACCGCCTGACGCCTATCGAAGATGCGTCTGTTGTCTGGGATGCCCCGGTCGTCGCCGTCGGCGAGTTCGAAATCTCAGAGGCCCCTTCGGCGGAGGACGAGGACCTTCTTCGGCGGATGGCCTTCAATCCATCCCATGGATTCGCGCCGATCGGAATCACAGTCGCACGCAAGGTGGCGTACGAGGCAAGCGCGCAGCGACGCGGCGCGTTCAGCACGGATGAGGCCCGCGCCGCGTTCCCGGATCGGCGCCGGGCCGGAGACCTACCGGCGGCGTCGGTGACTCCAAAAAGTTCAGCGCCTTGAGTCGTGTAGCTCTTTTGCGCACTTTCACCTCCCACCATCTCCTTTGGGTCCGGCTCCTATGGAACGCAGGAATCATCGATCATTTGACGCGTTGGAGGGTTTGCACCGGATTGGGAATCGTGGAGTCGGCATAGTGGATGGCGTGGTTACGTCGCTGTTCCTCTCGTAGGTGGACTTGCCAATAGCCGTCAAAGTCGCCGCTGGCACGAAGCGCGCACAGACGGAGGACGGCCTCGGCTCCGGCAAGCGTCCAGCGAGCGCCGCCACGCTTCATGCGGTCTTTGCGAGGTAGCGACAGGCTCCTTCGATGACGCCCGTCGCGATGGGGAGTCCCCAGGAGAGCGCGTCAGCGTAGTGCATGTACGGCGCGTATTTCCGAATGTACTCGGCGGCGCCGACGACGGCA
>JBEKFX010000293.1:0-2503 GCA_050013115.1 Polyangiaceae bacterium | reverse complement strand
GATGTGCGCCGCTGGTTCTATGGCCACCACTTGGATGAAGGCACGACGTTCACCATTCGCGCGGCGTGGAAACACCCGCTGTTCGTCACGCGAACGATCCGGCGTGTGCCAACTGACGCTCAGGCCCCCTTGGTCCCCGGCGACCTCGTGCTCTCGATCGAACGCGCGGGATCGCGTGCTCGCCTGCCGGCTCTCCCGCTCACGGCGGACGGCCTTCTGGGGGCCGGCCCGCCGTCCAAGTTTTTAAGGCATGGCCTGCGTTTGGTTCCCCCGGTTGGATTCGTGACGACCGATCGCCTCTTCCCGTCAGAGTTGCTCCCGATCTGGATGACCGTCGTCCTCACGCCGAGCGAGGAACGCACGGTCGAGGCCCTGCGTCTCGTGGAGCCTTCGATTGACCGCGTTGCCATTTCGGGGAGCGGCGACACGGTGAGCGCGCAGGTTCTGCTCCGCGGAGCGAATGCTCCCGTTCCGCTCGGGAGTCTCGGCGAAGGCGTGTCGAGAATCCTGACCCTCGCGCTTCATCTCGTCGCGACTCAAGGTGGATTCTTGCTCATCGACGAGATCGAGAACGGACTGCATTGGTCGGTCCTCCCAAAGGTATGGCGCTTTCTGGTCGCTACGGCCCAGGCGCTCGATGTTCAAGTCATCGCCACCACCCATTCGAAGGATTGCCTCGAGGCGCTCGCAGATCTGCACATAACGCATCCAATGCTTGCTGAGCGGGTCACCGTGCACCGGCTCGAGGCGGGACGCCAGACACCGGTCCGTTTCGATGCAAGCCGGCTCGCTGAAAACGTGGAGATGGAGCTGGAGACCCGCTGATGGCGCATACGATTGACGCGAGAATTGACGCCCTGTTCGTGGAGGGGCCCGACGATGGCGCCGTTGTGAACGCGTTCGTGCACAAGCTTACCGGCATCGATCTCAGCCAACGCTTGACCCGCCTCGTCCGAACCGACGACGCGGGCGGCGGCGATCGGTGGGCGCTGGGGCAGTTCGACAAGCACGTCGTGACGGCGCGTGAGGGAGCACGCATCGGCGTCATCGTCGATCGGGACACTCCCGAGAACGACAAGTGGCCAGCCGTCCGCGACCGGTTGAGGCAGCTCGGCGAAACCTCCGACGCCCCGTCGGCGAGCGGGGCGATCGTTCGTGGACGCTACGGGATCTGGATGTGGCCAGACAACGTCAGCCACGGTGCTCTTGAAACCTTCGTCGCGGGAATCGTTCCGCCCTCTGCTGCGCTCCGCTACGCGAACGAGGCATCGCAAATAGCGAAAAGTGTTCATGGCGCGGAGTACGAAAGCGCTGACGCTGCGAAGGCTGCGCTCAAGGTTCGGAGCATATGGCGGGACGCAAGTGCGGCGGGCGGGTACGGGCACCTCGTTCGCAATCTGCAGCTCGTGGAGACGCCCGCATCGAAGGCCTTCGTCAATTGGTTTACGGCTCTTTACCTAACCTGAATTGCGCTCGATGGTTGCGCGTCACCACGCGAGGGCGCGGGAAGCGGACCCTCGGCGTGCTGGACAGGGCAGTTGCCGACGAGCTCCTGCGGGGAGCGCGCAAGGCGAAGCAGTCCTTGTCGGGGAGGGCCGGACAAGTGACGATTGTAGGCCAATGAGTGACTTTTCCATACCTGCCGAAGTAGCCAATGAGTTCCACAGCTTGTCACATACCGGAGGGTTCGTGACAGCCAATGGGCCTTCGACGCCGCTTGATCCACGAAGGGCGCTACGACTCGCTACACTCCCGAACGCGTGATCGCGCTCTGCGATCTCGGGAGGCTTTCGGATGCACGCACGGCCGCGGGCGAGTTCCTCGCGTCCAAGCCAAACTCGCCGCTGGCGGTCCGGGTACACGCATCGTGCGGGGCTGCGTCGAATCCTTGACGACGGCCATCGGTGGCCAGCACTCAATCCATAACCAAGGAGCTTCCCATGACCTCGGAATTGAGCGTTTGCTGGAGTCTTTCGTCGATCCTGTCGATCGCGCTGCTCGCGTGCAGCGACGGCGCGGTGCCGATCGGCAATGAGGCGAACATGATCGACGCGGGGACCGGCGCGTCAACCGCATCGAGCGCATCTACGAGCGCGTCGAGCGCATCGACCACCTCGACAGGCACAGCCACTACCAGTGGGTCGACGCAGGGCAGCGTCAGCACCGTCGATGCTAGCGCAACCTGCAGCATCACTGGAGCTGCCGGCACGATGGACAACGGGGTCTTGTGTTATCCCGCGTCCTCTATACCAACGGGCTCATGCACTGTCGGTCCGTCGTGCGCATTCTGCTCGTTCATGCCCTGCGGCGGAACGGTCTCGGGACCCAGAACGGCGTATTCGTGCACCTGCGACGGCAATGAATGGAAATGCGCAGTCGCATGGCAGGACACGTCGATCTGCCTAATTGTCGCAGACGCGGCAGCGGAATAGTCGGCGTCGCCGACAACGGCACCGCGATGTAGCGGTGAGTGTCAAAGGAGTTGGGTCCGGCTCCTATGGAA
>JBEKFX010000292.1:0-2506 GCA_050013115.1 Polyangiaceae bacterium | reverse complement strand
GCAGGGCGACGGCTCGTTCACGCAGGTCCAGCGAGTACGGTTCGATCATGTTCTCCGCCGCTAACACGGTTCGCGGCGGACAAACAGCCCCTTTCGTTCCGAGTCATGGAGAACCGCTGTAATATTCGGGGGGGGAGAGCCTCGCTACTCCGCATAATCCCGAACTCCGCATAGGCGGCGTCGAATTCATGGCAAGGCTGGCGGCGATTATCGCGCCCCCACGCTATCCCCTCCTCAGATACGCAGGAGTGCTCGCACCTCGTAGCGCCTGGCGCCGCGACGTCATTCCCAAGCCCCGCGAGCGACGCGACCGCTGCGACGCCGCCCGTGTCACCCGTGTTGAGACGTCGAAGACGACGACCGAGCGCATCACGTCGAGGGCCAGCGACAAGCGCGACACACCGCGGCCCCCGCCGTCCTCGTCGACGGAGCGCAGTACCCCCAACGCCCCCACGACACCGATGATCGAAGTTGCGCCGCGCGGACTGGGCGCGAGCACCCGCCCCGATCCCGGCGATGTCATCAGGCTCGGGGCGAACATCATCTCCGTGCGGCAGTGGGATCGGCTGCTCGGCGGACTGCTCTACGCCCTGCAGCCGCGTGTGGACTGGGCAACCCTGCTTCGCCGCAGCTTCTCGGTGGACGTTCTGGAGTGCCCCACGTGCCACGGCCGGCTGCGTATGATCGCCCTCGTGACCGAGCGCGAACCCGTCCGTCGCATCCTGGCGCACCTGGGCATGCCGACCGAGCCGCCGCCCGTCGCGCGAGCGCGCGACCCGACCGACGATGCCGAGGAGACAGGCGACGAAAGTCAGCTCACCCTCGGCCTGGCGTAGACCACGGGCCACGCCCGCCGCGATGTAGCTCCGCGGGCGCCGGCAAGCTGACGGCGCGAACCAGCGCCGGTGCGCCGAGGTGTGTTTTGGAAATGCTCAACGAGACGGCGGTTCCAGCAACAGCGGAACCACCAACGTACGTTATGATGATTCTGGGCGGCTTGCCTTCCAGATCAGCCAACGGTTTCCTTGTCTCCAGAAATCCGGTGACCGTCGATGTCTCACTTGCTCCGCCTGTGCTTGAAGCATGGATCGTCTGAGCCGTGCGTCCCGTATCCTTTCTCGGTGCCGCAGATCCGGACTCTGCCAGTCCTCGACGTGGATGTGCCGGTCACCTTCTTCGTCGGCGAGAACGGCTCCGGGAAGTCAACGCTGCTGGAAGGCGTAGCCGCCGCGGCCGAGCTGCCTGCGATGGGCGGCACTCACGATCTCGCGCTCGATCCGACACTCGCGGACGCGCGGCGCCTCGGAGCAGCCCTTCGGCTTGCGTGGACGCGGCGCTCAAGGTTGGGCTTCTTTCTGCGCGCCGAGGACTTCTTTGGGCGCCTCAAGTGGCTCGCCCGAGATGACGCTCGCTTTTTGCGCGAGAGGAAGGAAGTCTTGGCCGGCGTGCGGGCCGACGTTCCACGCGTGGCCCCGGTGGACGCTAGCCATCCCGACGAGAACAAGATCGGCTCTTTCGTCGGGCGCTATGACAGCCGGTCCCATGGCGAGAGCTTCTTGAACCTCTTCGCGGAGCGGCTTCGGCCCGGTGGCCTGTACCTGCTCGATGAGCCCGAAGCACCCCTCTCTCCGAAACGCCAGATCGCTTTGTTGGACGTCATCGCGCGCGCCGCCAGGGCGGGAGCCCAATTCATCATTGCCACGCATTCGCCCATCCTGCTCGCGTCTGCGGGAGCGAGAATCTACAGCTTCGACCAAACCCCAATCGCACGGGTTGCTTATGAAGAGCTCGAACACGTCACGGTAACACGCGAGTTCCTAAACGACCCGGGTCGCTTCATCGCGCGGTAGAATCTCCCGCCCTGTCGGCGCGCATTAAGTCCGGGTAGTCAACGAAGATTGCATGGACCACAGCGTGCAAAAGATTGGCGTGCATCACTGCGATCGTGCGCTTCGTCGTCTTGTCTTCGTGCCCTTGGAGCCCAGGTGCTCGGCTCACAATGGCTAGAATGGCGTCGGCCATCTCCCGAGTCGGAATCCTGGCGGTCGGCTCACGCGAAACGGTCACTTCTTCAATGGGCTCGCCCGCACGCGCCCTTTGGGCGACTGCACACAGTTCCGCCGTCGCCGCGGTAAAGCCCGCTAGAGTCGGTTTCGACATGACAAAAGCATGAAGCTCATCGAACGCGTCGGCGATGCTCAAAATTCCATCATCGACCATAGCTCCCTCCTACCTAAAGGTTCCCTAGGGGCGAAAGCGGATGCGACCGACCTCGCGCACTTCGATGCTCACTCGACACGAACGACGACCGCCAGGCGGGGCGGTCGAACCAGGCGGGACGACGATACCGAACTGAGCTCAGCCGACGCGCAACGGCACCGGAGCGCCGACACACAGAAACAGGGCCCCGCCGACGCTCACGTCAACCTGGCGTCAACGGACCCGCAGAACGGCGCACTCGGCGACTCTCGATTCGAACCGCAGGCGGCGGACACGCGGGGCAGAA
>JBEKFX010000291.1:0-2575 GCA_050013115.1 Polyangiaceae bacterium | reverse complement strand
AGAAGTGCGTCGCAAGGCCCAGCGGGTCAAGGAGACCATCCAATCGCGCGGCTTCACCGTGCGCGACGAGACGCTCAATGCAACCGAGGCCTGGCTCGGGAGCCTGCCCGGCCACGTCTACGCGAACGTCCGGCGCCCGATCGTGAGCTCGATGAACCTCGCGCACCTCATGCCGCTGAGCAGCGTGTGGGCGGGCGACTCGGTCAACCGCCATCTCGAAAGCGTTTGCGGCGTGGGCGCGCCGCACCTTGTTTGCAGTACGACCGGTTCGACGCCCTTTCGCCTGCATCTCGCCGTGGGCGACGTCGGCCACACGCTCATCATCGGCCCGACCGGGGCGGGCAAGTCGACGCTCCTCGGCATGCTGGCGCTCGGGTGGCTCAAGTACCCGGGCGCCCAAGTCATCCTATTCGACAAGGACCGATCCGCGAGGGCGGCCACGCTCGCTGTCGGCGGTGCCTGCTATGAGCCGGGCAGCGACCGCGCGCCGGTCGCGTTTCAACCGCTCGCAGACATCGACGAACCAGCCGAGCGAACCTGGGCGGCCGGGCTCATCGCCACGCTGCTCTCGGCCCAGGGCATCGCGGTCGACCACGCGATTCAGTCCGCGATCGACGACACGCTCCTCGGCTTGGCGAGCGCCCCGCGCCACGAGCGCACGCTCACGCTCTTCGCGAGCCACATCGGATCGCGAGAGCGGCGCCTTCGCGACGCGATCCGTCCTTACACGCTCGACGGTAACTTCGGCCGGGTCTTCGACGCCGACCGGGACGATCTGCGGGAGGCGCCTTGGACCATGATCGAGATGGGACACCTCATGGGCATGGGGGAGGGCGTCGTCATCCCAGCGCTCGAGTACCTCTTTCACCGCGTCGAAAAGCAGTTTCGAGGCCAGCCCACGCTCCTCATCGTCGACGAGGCATGGCTCTTTCTGAGCCATCCCGTCTTCGCACGCCGTCTTCAAGGGTGGCTCAAGACGCTCCGAAAGAAAAACGTCTATGTCGTCTTCGCCACGCAGGAAGTCGCCGACGCGACGAGCAAGCCCGATCTCCTCTCGACCATCTTGTCCGCCTGCCACACGAAGATCTTCCTGCCGGACGACGAGGCGCTGACGCCCGCGATGACAGAGGCGTACGAAGCCGTGGGCCTCTCCAGCGCCGAAATCGACATTCTCGCCAAGGCGCAAAAGAAGCGCGATTACTACTATCGATCGGTCAAGGGGCGGCGGCTCTTTCAGCTGGGCCTGGGCCCCGCGGCGCTCGCCTTCGTGGGCGCTTCGAGCGAGGCGGACCAGCGCTTTCTCGACGAGGCGATCGGCTCACGTACGGAGCGCGATGCGGCGTGCGCCTTGCTCGATCGGCGCGGCGTGACGTGGGCGGTGGCTGCGCTTTGCCGCGAGCTCGAGCGATCTCCGCCCGCGGCAACGTCCGATGCGGACACAGTCACGGTCCCCAACCTCGCCCATGACGCTCCGACGGTCGTCGTGCCGGTGATGGCGACCGAAACCGACGCCGTTTCCGACGGCGATGCCGTCGATGAAGACGCCGTGACCCTTCGGTTCGAGAAGCGCGTGGCGCCTTCGACGCTGCCTCCACTTCCGGCCCCCCCGCCCCCCGTCCAACAAAGGAGGACGCCATGAAAGCGATCACCCGACGATGGATTCTCTCGGGCGCTCTCGCATGCGCCGCTCTGACCGCGGAGGTCGCGCACGAAGGGATCGCACGCGCCGACTTGGTCGGCGGCGACGTGGCCATTCTGACCGGCATCCTCACGCAATCCATCATGCAGGTCTCGAACCTCGCTTCGATGGTGACGCAGATCATCAACGAAGTGCGGATGATGACGACGATGCTCAAAGCAATTGGCTCGGGGTCCTTCCCGGCGCTCGTCGAGTTCATCGGCGCCGCACGCGCCTCCTACGGCACGCTGACGAGCGGCGTTCGTTCGATGAGCTATTCGCTTGCGCGGATCGACGGGGAGTATCAGCAGCTCTTTCCGAGTGACCAGCCGCCGCCGGGCACCACCGTCGCGCAGCACACGCAGCAGCTTCAGGCGTGGCAGCAAGAGATTGTCGGAGCCTCGCAGATCGCCGCCCGCCAGCAAACCGATCTCGCGACGCTCGACAGCCACGCCCAACAAACGCAGGCCATTCTTCAGCAGTCGCAGGTCGAAGAGGGCATCGTCGGACAGCTGCAGCTCATCACGCAGATGATCGGCATTACGAACGCCCAGCTCGTCCTCATCAATCAAACGCTGTCGACGACCGGCCGCGTCTTGACCGATATGGCCGCGGCGAGCGCGTCTGGCGAGCAGCTGTCGCTCGCGAAAAAGGTCGATAACAGAGCCGGATACACGAACAAGGGCCCGGCCGTTGTCGTTCCCCACATCTTGCCGTGAGAAGCCGCCCATGAACTTCAACACGCTGACCTTGACGCTCCAGAACTTCATCACCGCCTTCTCCGGCGGCTACGGCCGCCTGCAGGGCTCGGCGAATAGCCTGCTCGGGATCCTCGTTGGCATCGAGGTGGTGCTGCTGGGTCTCTGGACCGCGCTCGGTGGCGGCGACAACGTCGTC
>JBEKFX010000290.1:0-2577 GCA_050013115.1 Polyangiaceae bacterium | reverse complement strand
GTCCCTCGCCACGAACCCTGTCGTCGCTCAGTTTGCGCCGGATGGAAAGCGTCACGTAATCATGGAGCAATTTCGATCACTTGCGCGTGCCCATTCACGCGAACCCCCGGTGAACGGCTACGTTCGCCGCGAAGGACGCGACGAGATCGAGGCTCCAGACAAGCTCGTCGGCGACAGCAGCAGCGGGCCTTAAGCATGCTCAGGGCTCCTCGTTCCACGGAGCGCACGCCTCGGCCAGCCTCACTTGGAGCTCCCTGTGCGCTTCCTTCTCTTTCTTGCTGGCCTTTGCCTTGCCGAGGCCGGCGACGCCCGCATGACCGCAGGCACCGGCCGCGGTTATTTCCGTAAGTGGGTCGTGGTAGACTTCCAACGACTCCGCACTGGCAATTCGGATTGCCCTAATCGTAGCCACGCTCCAACAAAATGGTGAGTACTCTGCCACGGAGCCTCTTATCATCCGCGCCTGAACCACCGTTGTTTTTGCAGAATCCCATACTGACAGGAGAGGCGGTATGTTCCTCTGGACGCCATCCGCGATATCGTCGTTGGTCAAGCGGAAGGCTCCTGGAAGCGGCTTCTCCGCGCCAGGCGGATAATGGTCTTTGATGTGCTTGACGAGCCTGAACACGCGCACCTCATCGGAGGCGCGCTTCAGCAAAGTCGTCACGGCGTTGAGAAGAACGCTTTGAGATACGAGTGGAGAGAATTCGGAATTTCATCCTCCACTGAAGTGTCATCACCACTATCTCTCAAACTCGATAGTCTATCCATGTAGAACCAATCGATCGTTCCGTCACTTCGTACGTCGAGATCAAGGTGGTGTTGCTCCTTGTCCCAAGATAGCTGAATTTCCCCGTCGGCTGTCGGAGCCGCCGCGGGAAATGGCAAACTAGGAATAGCACGAGTCAGCTTCGTCCAAAACGAACGAACGCTTTCAGCGTGTGCGGTTCCAACCCCGAGGGAAGGCAGTCTCTCCAGAAAGTGAACCCATGCTGGGTTCAGGGCAGGTGCCGGGGCGCGCCAAAAAGACACGCGCACCGCAGGAGGAAAGCGCGGGCCACCCGTGATCGCGGCGTCACCCTTGATCGCGGCGTCGTTCACGGCGTCACAGAAATTTCCCAGGTATGCGGCGGCGTTTGCTTGCCACTGGACTTCGGGAACAATCGACGTACCCGGGGAACTGGGAAGACCCTCGACGATGCGGATTGGTGTTGCAGGGATCGCAAGAGCCATGAACTAGTTCTCCGCCCGGCGAATCGCCGCCAAGGTGCGTTCGAGATGCTTCGCGCTTTGGATCTTCGCGGCGGGCACATGCTCGTCAAGGAGCGCTGCTAGACTGAACCGTTGGTAGCCAGGGGTCGGCCCAGCATTTGGCCGAAGTTCGACGTTGAATTTGACCAACGCTCGCGATTGGTCGGTCGGATGGGGGCCAACCGTTTGGGTCGTTGTCACCAGCATCGTGCCGAATGTGGTGCCAAAGAATCGGCTGTGGCTGAACGACAGACTTCCAGACACGCCGTCCCCTTCGCCTTCGCCTTCGAATCCGAGATCGGACGATCGGACCTTTGAAGCAAGGGCCCGCGACACGTTCTCAATGCCGGACGGCCGGCAGAAGTCGAAATTGATGCCGATCACGCTTACCGGTGTGTCGTCGAGCCGATCCATTGCCGCCTTCGCGATTTCGACGACGCGATCGAAGGCTCCCTCCTCTGCCGTCTGCGCTGCCCAGCGAGCCTGCATGCAGTTTATTGTTAGCCGCGGTAAAGAAAACTGCGAAAAAGCAGGTGTGATCTGCAGATCTGGGCTCGCCAGGGCCAGCGCTCTTTCCTGCGCCGTTAACAATCCCACGTGCTCGTACCAGAGCGGATGGTGAATCGCTGGGTTCATTGCCCCCAACACGACGACGGAAAAAAGTTCGAAGGGGGATCCCATGGAGACAAGGGGGCTTGCGAGCGCCAGGCCGATCACGCGGTTAATACGTGGCCGGTGCGAGAACGCCAAGCTTCGCGGTCGTGCTTCCTGATACGCTCGTCCGGCAGGTTTAAAATAGTCCGACCTGATCGCACAAGATCCCCGGCTCAGCAACCGTCGGGGCTGCCGTTACCGCCGGCGTCGAGTTCGCTCCCCGCTAAAATCGAGGACATTGGCTACCGCTTGTCGCCGGGCATCCTCGAGCTCCGACCGCATCGCCCGTCGTCCCACCACTAGCTCTGCGGCCGTCTGCGGGTCGTCGGTTCGAGCGAGGAGTCGGGTCAGATTGGCGATCGCCGCTTCCAGTTCCGCCGGTCGATCATTGGGCCGCGATTGGGTCGCAGCCCCTCCGACCTTCACGATCTCGCCCGATCTCGGATCGCCGATCTGGCCTTTTTCTCGCTCTGCCGCAGTTTCGGCGGTGGTCGGCTCGGTTTTCAAAACTCAAATGGACCGCGTTCCAGCCCACCTAGAACTTTCGGGAGGCTTTTTATCGGATTTGCAGCGTGACTGTACGCTCAAAACCGGTGGGTTTTGAGACGCGGGCGCTTGGCGGGGCGACCCCCATTGCGCGACCTTCTCGGACCGCGGTCGCCACGCCACCGC
>JBEKFX010000289.1:0-2590 GCA_050013115.1 Polyangiaceae bacterium | reverse complement strand
TTTGACCTCAAAGCCATCGGCGACTTCGTGGGTCACAGGCAGCCGCACACGACACAGATTTACAGCAAGGTCTCGGTCGAGAAGCTGCGCGAAGTCGCGCTCACGCGCGGCGAGGGGGCCCTGTGAAGCGCGAGATGGTGCGATTTGCCGGATACAGCAGCCCGCTGGGCCCGCACATCACCGCGTACGTGATCGCGAAGCGAGCGCTCGGGATGCGCTTCAGTATCGAAGAGCGAACGCTCCGACTGCTTGACCGCTTCGTCGCGACGCGGGGCCTGGTGGCCCTGGGGGAGCTCACACCCCGCCTGGTCGACGAGTTTCTGGCATCGCGGCCGAGGAAGAGCGCGCGGAGCTATAACCATCTTCAGGGCACCGTTCGCCGTCTCTTGGACTGGATGGCCATCCAGGGGGTTGCTGGTGTCGTCCGATACCGCGGTCACCCGCGACGCGAAGCGGGACGCCGGGCTCCGGTGCTCTTCACCGATGACCAGGGTCGGCAGCTCCTTTCCGCCGCTTCGCGCCTGACCGACGAGCCCGGAGTTACCCCGCTCGTCGCCGCCACCTACAGGACCGTATTCGCCACCCTTTCCTGCCTGGGCCTTCGCGTCGGCGAGGTCGCCCGCCTTCAGCTTGGCGACGTAGACCTGAGCGCCAGGACGCTCGTCGTGCGGCGCACCAAGTTCGGCAAGGATCGCCTGGTGCCCTTCGGCCCTCGGCTTGCGAGGGAGCTTGAGGCGTATCTTGTCGTACGTCGTCGAGGCCGAATGCCAGTCGACGCCCCGGTGTTCCCCGGTGTACGCGGTGCCGTCGTCAGTACCAACTCGTTGCGCAGGGTCTTCGGCCGGCTGTGTCGCCAAGTTGGCATCGGCCCATCGGAGAGCGGCGCGCCGCCGCGCGTTCACGACCTGCGGCACAGCTTCGCGGTGGCGACATTGCTGCACTGGTACGAGGCGGGCATCAATCCCACCGGGAAACTCCTTCAGCTCTCGACGTTCCTCGGCCACTCGAAGATCAAGGCGACGGCCGTCTATCTGACGATCACCTGGGAGCTGCTTCGCGAGGCTCGGAGCCGTTTCGCCCGTCTCGCGACCACGGCGATCCCGGAGGTGACGTCATGACGTCCACGGGCCTCGGACCGCTGCTTCATGCCTTCTTCGTCGACCATCTCACGCGCGAGAAGGGCCTGCGCCGTTCGTCGGTGCAGAGCTACCGCGACGCGGTACGCCTGCTGCTCGTGTTCGTCGCCTCCGACAAGCGCGGCAAGCTCTCGGCCATCGAGCTGGAGGACCTCACGTTCGATCGGCTGCAGCGCTTCCTGCGCCACCTCGAAGACGATCGCCACAACCGCGTGCCGACGCGCAATCAGCGGCTCGCCGCGCTGCACACCTGCCAGTTCGCAGGGCCATGGGTCCACCCCTTCGCAGGGTGATGGGGGGAACTACACTCTCCGCCCACGATATTTCAGGCAGTCTTGATCAAGTTGTTCGTGATCCGGGCCTTAGCCGGCGGCGCCCGAATTTCTGAGCGGCTGTGGCGGGCTGGGGGACGCCGTCGCGGCGAGCTCGCCGTAGATGCCCCACTCGGGCGCGAAGAGGGAGGGTCCGGAGAGAGCCAGGAACTCGCGCCGCCTTGTGTCTTCTACGGCGCAGATGAGGCGTTTCGAGGAGGCGAGTGACCCGCCCCGGGTGCCGTGCTGAACTACGTCCGATGACGAGGACGGCGGATGGCAGTGCAGGTGACCACGATTACGGCCGCACCGGTGCGGTCTATCCGCGCTTTCGTCGTCCGGACGAACGCATCGCGGCGGCCGTTCACGCCGCGCTCGGCGACGCCCGCACCGTGCTCAACGTCGGCGCGGGCGCAGGTTCCTACGAGCCGACGGATCGCGCCGTGACGCCGGTGGAACCAAGCGCCTCAATGCGCGCGCAGCGACCTCCGCATCTCGCGCCCGCGATCGATGCTGTGGCCGAGGCGCTCCCCTTCGCGGACGACACGTTCGACGCGGCGATGGGCACTTTCACCCTCCATCAGTGGCCTGACCTGCGTGCGGGGCTCGCCGAGGTCCGCCGCGTCACGCGCGGTCCCGTCGTGTTTCTCACTTGCGACCCCGCCGCGCTCGCGAGCTGGTGGCTCGCGGAGTACTCCCCTGAGGTCATCGCGGTGGAAGCGCGCCGATATCCACGGATCGACGAAGTCGTGCGTCTGCTTGGAGGCCAGACCGAGGTGCACGGGGTCCCGATCCCGCTCGACTGCACCGACGGCTTCAATGACGCCTACTACGGACGGCCCGAGATGCTGCTCGACCCGGCGGCGCGGAACGCGTGCTCGGCGTGGTCGTTCGTCGGCGCCGTCGACGTAGCTCGGTTCGAGGCGCGCTTGCGTGGGGACCTGCAGTCTGGCGCATGGGATGCGCGCTACGGTCCGCTGCGCACGCGAGCGTCCTTTTCAGGCGCGCTGCGCCTCCTCGTCGCGCGTCGCTCCAGCGAGAGCCGCCGTCCAGCGCCGTAGGGGGACGGCGGCGCGCTCCTCGGCGGGCGGAATGCTTTCGTCGAAAGCCGGCCCGGAATCGTGCCGAAGAAGGGGTGGCTAT
>JBEKFX010000288.1:0-2635 GCA_050013115.1 Polyangiaceae bacterium | reverse complement strand
AGCCCTCGATCGGACGGCATCACGCAGGTATCCGCTGCACGAGCCCCGTCCTTCCTTCAGGCCATCGTAGGGTTCAGTCTTCCGAGGCATGACGGACGCGGAGACGAAGTGGACGGAGCGGGTACGGGCGTGGCGCGCGAGCGGACGGACAGCGCGGGAGTTTGCGGAGGGGCAAGGGTTCAAGCCGTCCACGCTGACATACTGGGCAAGCCAACTGCGGCGCTCGGCGTCGGCGGAAGGTGGGGGCGCGGGCAGGCGGGCGCCATACGTTCCCATGGTACGGGTCGTCGGGAAGGCGGCGGCATCCGCTCGCGAAGAGACGCTGGTGGTCGCGGTGGGGACGGCCCGGATCGTCGTGCGCGCGGGCTTCGACCGAGGGCTTTTGCGTGAGGTCGTCGAGACGCTTGGCGGGTCCCGATGATCCCTCAGGGCGTGCAGGTGTTCGTCGCACTCGAGGCGATTGATCTTCGGTATTCGTTTGATCGACTTTCGGGGTTGGCGAAGGAGCAAGTTGGCTACGATCCGCGGAGCGGGGCGCTCTTCGTCTTCTTCGGTCGGCGCCGGAACGCGCTGAAGATTCTGTTCTTCGACGGCAGCGGGATGTGCGTATTCTACAAGCGTCTCGACAAGGCTACGTTCCGCGTTCCTGAGGCGCCATCACCCGGCGCGCGGCACGTCGAGGTCGACGACGCGATGCTCGACGCGCTCCTGGACGGCATCGCCGTGGATGCGATGACGAAATCGGTCACGCACTGAAGAAAAAGGCGTACGGGGGGATCGACGAATGGCGCGAGCGTCCTTATTCATGGGCGCGTGCTCGGGCACGGTGTCACGGAGCCGTCGACGGAGAGTGAGGCGCTGCAACGCCGTGTGGCGGAGCTCGAGTCGAAGCTCGCCAAGGTGACGACGGAGCGTGACACGCTTCGTCGTGCCTACGAAAAGCTCCTCGAGCAGCACGCGATCTTGAAGCGCCGCATCTTCGTCGCGAAAGCGGAGCGCATCGATGTCCACCAGCTCGAGATCGAGTTTGCCGAGACGCAGGCCGCCCTCGAAAAGCTCGCGAAGGAGCTCGGGGAGACCCCTCTCCCCTCCAACACTGAGGACGGCGCCGACGGCCCCGACAAGAAGCTGCGCCCGAAGCCCAAAGGTCGGCGTGATCTTCGAGATGTGCCGATGCCCGAAGAGCGCATCGAGCTCCTCGACCTCACGCTCGAGGGCAAGGCGGAGCGGATCGGATTCGAAGAGAGCTGTCGGCTCGGCTATCGCCGTGGCGGTCCCGTTCGCATCGTGGTCGCACGTGCGACCTACAAGACCACCGACGAGACGGGCAAGGAGTCGCTCGTCACCACCGACAAGCCCAAGGAGCTCTTCCGGCGGGGCCTGTTGGCGCCGAGTCTGGTCGCGCACATCCTCGTCGCGAAGTACCGATTCGGCCTTCCGTTCTTCCGCTTGTCGAAGATGCTTTCGTGCGAAGGCGTCAAGCTCGACGACGGCACGATGTGCCGATACGCCGAAGACGCGGGAGCCACGCTCGGGGTGATCGTCGACGCGTGCGCGGAGGAGGCAAGGAGGACGGCGTTCTGCCTCGCCACCGACGCGACGGGGGTATCCATTCAGCCCGAGCCGCTCGCCACGGGCGGACGGCAGCCCTGCAAGAAGGGACACTTCTTCGTCGTCCTCGCCGACAAGGACCACGTCTTCTTTGAGTACAAGAAGAAGCACACCAGCGACGCGGTCTGCGACCTCTTTCGCGGATTCTCCGGATACATCCTGGCCGATGCGCACTGTGTCTACGACGCGCTCTTCCGCGGCGAGGCACTCCTTTCGTCGGAGGACAAACCGCCGGACGAAGTGGCCTGTTGGTCGCATTGCCGACGGTATTATTGGGAGGCCGCCGTCGCCGCCAAGGACCCCACCGCGCGCGAGGCACTCCTGCGCATTCGAGCGTTGTTCAAGCTCGAAGATGGGTGGGCCGCGCTCTCGCCGCAAAAGCGCCTCGAGAAACGTCGCCTCGTCGCGCGTCCGCTCGTCGACGACTTCCTTGCCTGGGCGACCGCCCAATACGCACGCGTCAAAGACACCCGCAGTCTTGTCGCCTCCGCGTTCGGGTATTCGGTCCGCCAATCGGCCGCCCTGAAACGCTTTCTCGACGATGGACGATTGCCCATGACCAACAACGCTTCCGAGCGCGCCTTGAGGTCCATCGCCGTAGGCCGCAAGGCATGGCTCTTCATGGGGTCCGACGATCACGCCGCCGCGGCCGCGAATCTTTTCTCCCTCATCGCGTCCTGCCAACTCCACGGGCTCGACCCCGAGACCTACCTCGCCGAGATCTTCCGCGTCTTGCCCTACTGGCCGCGCGACCGCTACCTCGAGCTCGCTCCCAAGTACTGGACCCACACTCGCGCTCGGCTCCGCGAAGACGAACTCGCCCTGCTCCTCGGCCATATCTCGGTGCCGCCTCCCGCGGGAGAGCAAGCGGCTGCGCGCTGACCAACGATCCATGCACCGGACTTTGCGTCAGCTCGTGTGACCCGTCGAGAACGGGGTTCGTGCAGCCGATACCTACGAACGTCCCGCGGCACGTCGCAGTCACCTTCTCGCCGGCGGTCAACGTCGCCTCGACGATGGCCTG
>JBEKFX010000287.1:0-2640 GCA_050013115.1 Polyangiaceae bacterium | reverse complement strand
CGGCACGACGCTCGGGCTCGTCATCGCCGCCTATCTGCGGATCGTCAATCGACAGATGCTCGTCGTCCTGCTCGTGCTCGGCTTCGGCGTGAGTACTGCGCTCGATTACCTGCAGTACGACTCGCTGCTCGCGTTCATGGTGGCCGGATTCATCGTCCGCAACATGTCCCAACAGGGACACAAGCTCATCAAGTACATCGAACAAACCGGAACGGTCGTATACGTCGTTTTCTTCGCGATCGCCGGCGCAGACCTCGATGTCCCGCTCCTTCGAATGCTATGGCCGGTTGCACTCCTCCTTGCCGCTGCGCGCGCGGTGACGACTTGGCTCGGGGCTCGCTTCGCCTCGCGCGTCGCTGGAGACAAGTCCGCGCTGAGACGCTGGGCATGGTCCGGGCTCGTCTCGCAAGCGGGCCTCACTCTCGGCCTCACCGTGATCGTTGCACGGGAGTTCCCATCGATCGGCACCCCATTTCGCGCGCTCGCGATCGCGACCGTCGCGGTCAACGAAATGATTGGTCCTGTCATTTTCAAGTATGCGCTCGACCGCGCCGGAGAGAGCTCGCGCCAGCCCACCTTGAGTTTTCCGTCCCTGCGGCCACCGCCTCCCACCCCCCCTCCCAATTTCGCGACGTCGGATTCCCTCGCGCCAAAGCAAGCGTAGACTGACGACCATGCGTACTGGCGTGTTCGTCTTCGCCCTCGCTGCGATGGCGGCCTGCAGCGGGCAAAGTTCGGCTCCGGAACGGACGGCGTTCACGTCCTTGCCTATCCAGGGCGGCATGCCCGATACAGCCGATTCATTCGTTGTCGCCGTTGTCGAGCAGGAGCCGCAGGCTGGCGGCGTCGGCCTGTGCTCCGGTTCGCTCCTCGCGCCGAATCTCGTCGCGACGGCTCGCCACTGCGTGGCACCCGCCAGTCCCCAGCCCATCGTGTGCGCCCAATCGGCGTTCGGGGCAACGGTCTCACCCTCTTCGCTGCAGGTGACCAACGACTCGAGCATCACCGACCCCGCGGCGCAGTGGCATGCGGTCCAGCAGATCATTGTCCCGTCCGCCGCTGGCCAGACGACATTTTGCGGCGACGATCTGGCGCTCCTCATTCTCGCGGAGCCCATTTCAGTGCCCAAGTACGTGACACCGGTCATCAATCCTCCAATGACCGACCGGAGCGCCTATTCGACCACGATTACGGCCATTGGATACGGCGTCGACACTCCCACCGACACGATGGGAATGTCCGCCGGTGTGCGACGCATTCGCGAGGACATCGACCTCAGTTGCATTCCGAACGACCCCGGCATTCTCAACTGCTTGTCGGACCCGTCTCTGACCGGATACATCACGCCAAACGAGTTCGAAGCGAGCGACGGCACGTGCGACGGCGATTCAGGCTCGGGTGCTTTCGAGCAGAGGAATTTCGATGCGGGTTCCCTCGTCAGCTTCGGCGTCCTTTCACGGGGAACGACGGACGCCGACGGTTCCACTTGTGTGGGTCCGATTTACACGCGCTTCGACGTATGGGGGTCGCTGGTCATCCAGACTGCCGTGGAGGCTGCTCAGCTCGGCGGTTACGCCACGCCAACATGGGCCATAACCCCCGCACCGGCGGCCGATGCAAGCAATGGAACCGACGGAGCGGCAAGCTCGTCCGCATGCCTCCCGAACGCGTTGGCGTGCGGCGCCGATAACGATTGCTGCTCGAACAACTGCATTTCGCACGACGACATCACCTTTTTATGCTCAAGTTGCAATAATACAAACGATGTCTGCGCGACCGGGTACGTTTGCGCTCAAGGCACCTGCGTCGCGAGCGTGGACTCCGGCGCGGGCCCCGAAGAGGGCGTGACCAAGGCCCCTGCGTCGTCTCCCGCATCGAGCGGCGGGTGCACGGCGGCGGGTCCTTCGCGGCGCGCCGCGGGCTCGGAGCTATTGGGCGCCGCACTCTTATGGCTGTTTCTCGGCTACCGCCGCCGTGGCGCGTTGCAGCGGCAGTGTTCTCCGCCAACGCCGCGCGCGAAATTGGATTGAGTAGCCGGCAACGCTGGCGCAATGAATTGCGCGTAAGGTAGGCTCGTGGCGGCCATGAAGCTCGGTTGCATTCAAACGGCCATTTCGCGCAGTTGGAGGCATCGCATGTTGCTACGCTCGAAAAGTACGGGGGGATTTCTCGTATCCGCCAGCGCCCTGGCCATCGCGGGGCTCGTCGGCAGCGGCTGCGGCGGTGGGAGCGCCGGGGATTCCTCCAGTAGCAAAAGCTCGACCGGGGTCGGTGGCCAGAGCGGGGCGTCCTCAAGCACCGCCGACGGGGGGGGCATCACGTATCACCGCACCGGCGATTCAGGGACGGGCGTGGCGTCGATTGACTCGAGCAGCGGGTCCGACGGCACCGGCGCTGCGAGCACCTACGACGGGACGGTGGGTAACGCATGCACGTCGGACGTCGACTGCCAACCAGCGGGCGGACCCGGTATCGACACTTGTTCGATAACGACGTTCCGCGATCCGATCTTCCCGCAAGCCGTCTGCGTCCAAAGCTCGTGCAATCCCGGCACCGACGGAGCCGTTCACTTTTGCGATGGGCCCGATGAGCCTTCGTCGCCCGGCGTGTGCGTCCAGACGAGCCCTGGAGTGGGCCTTT
>JBEKFX010000286.1:0-2762 GCA_050013115.1 Polyangiaceae bacterium | reverse complement strand
CATCATATGTATGTCGCCGCGATCAAGTTCCTCTACGCGACAACGCTCGGCCGGCCACAGGTGGTCGCCAGGATTCCGTGGCCGAAGAAGCCCAAGACCTTGCCCGACGTCTTGACCGGCGGGGAAGTCGAGCATCTGTTCGAGCTGGTCAAGTCCATCAAACACCGCACGATCCTGATGACGGCGTACGGCGCCGGGCTGCGCATCTCCGAGGCTTGCTCGCTGCGTACCGCGGACATCGACAGCCAGCGCATGCTCATCCACGTTCGCGGGGGTATGGTTTTCTCATGCGCGAGGGCATGCGGACCGACGAGATGGCGGCGCTGCGCTGGCGCGAAGTCGATCTCGAGCGCGGACGGGTCAATCTCGACGCCAACAAGACCGATGATCCGCGCGATTGGGACCTGCGTCCCGATACGGTCGAGGCCTTGAGGCGCTGGAAGCATCTTTGCCGGCCGAACGATGCGCCGAGCGACCGGGTGTTCGCGGAGGGCGGTGTGCCGCTCAACGTGGAGCACCTGGCGGTGCAGCTGCGGCGCGACCTATGGCGCGTCGGCGTGCGGCGTCCGCAGCTTCACGAGAACACGAAGGGGCGCCAGCGCATCCGGGCGCACGACCTCCGCGCGACGTTCGTGACCATCGCGCTCGCGACGGGCAAGACGGAAACCTGGATCAGCGACCGCACCGGCCACCGCTCCCACGAGATGACCGAGACCTACCGGCGTCGGTCGCGTACCTGGAATCTTGGTCAGCTGGGGCCTTTGTTTGAGCTCATCCCTGAGCTAGGCAACGGAATCGATTGGGCAGCGTATGGGCAGCAAACTCACCGCACGGGTGGCGAAACAGGCAGACGCAGCGGATTTAGGTTCCGCCGCCGCAAGGCATAAGGGTTCGACTCCCTTCCCGTGCACTTTCGCATAGCTGCCGCAATCGGCGGAACTGGTTCGGGCGCAGTTTTCGAATCTGCTGCCGCGAGTGCTGCCGCGAGCGTGGCAGCAACCTCGGGGATGGCCGCGGCCACGCCGATCGGCGCCTCGCCGAGCTCGCGCCACCGGCGCACATCGCGCTCGTAGGTCCGCAGCATCCCAAGGGATGTGTGCCCGGTGCGGTCCGTGATCCAGAGCGCGTCCTTGCCCGCGTACATGGCGGCCGTCACGAAGAACGCCCGCATGTCGTGGGCCCGGAGGCGGAGCTTGTTCTCCTTCTTCTGAAAGAGCCGCGCGCGATCGATGCCAACGGCTTCGCAGTGGCCGCGATAGAGTGGAGCAAGCTTCTCCCAGGCAGGATCGGGAATCGCCGCGAACACGCGTCCCACGTCGGGCCCCCCGAGGGTCTCGTGCCACACGACGAGGGCCCGGTGCACGCCAGGGTCGAGCACCCACGAGCGCGGCCGGTCGGTCTTGTTCTGGTCGAGGGAAACGAGTCCCTTCTTCAGGTCGAGCTCGGGCCACTCGAGCGCTCTCGCTTCGCCCTTGCGCAGCCCCTCGCGGTGGAAGAACGCGTACAGGAACCGGAAGGCGAGGGGAACGACCGTCTCGCCCGCGTCGTTGCGGCCGGCCAGAAGCTTCGCTTCCTCGCTTGGGAGCAGCGACTCTTTGCCAACGCTTTCGGCCTTGGGCGCTTTCGGAAGCCATCCCCGGGGGAGCGGGTTGCTCGCGATTACCCCGGTGAAGACCGCCAGGTTCAGGACGCGGTTGATGAGCTGCGCAATATGACGCCGCGTGGCACGCCTGAGAGTGACCGGGAGCTGAGCCATGACATGGTCGGCGCGCTCCCGCGTGAACGTTGCGAGCGGTACATCCTTGACCCGGAGATAGACGTGCTTTTCCAAGCGTTCGATATCGTCGGCGACGGACGCCTTGACCGGGACATGGTCGGGGTAGACGCGCGCAAGCTCGCCGCTCGTCCAGCGCTCCGCAAACCTGCGGAAGGTAACCGCGTCCCCAGTATTGGTCGCCTTCTGGATCTTCTCGACACGGTAGGTGCCGTCATTCTTCACGAGGCTTTCGACGCGGGCGGCGATCTTCGCGACGGTAGCCTCGTTTGCCTTCGCGCCCGCCTCCACGAACTTCGGCGCGAGGTTGGCCAGTCCTGCCTGGCGCAGCCGGTTGACCCACGTCTGCACGACCTTTCCGCGCGCCTCTGCTTCGGTCAATGACGACGCCCAGGGCGCACGCTGGGCGATCCGCCTGCGCGGCCCGACCGTGACGCGAATAAAGAACTGATCCCGCAGCTGCGTAGCGCCTCCGACGGGATCGCGGCCTGCGGGTACGGGTTCGGCATCGTTCGCTGCAGCACTGTCCAGCATGGAGGCGCTCCCTCCCGATGCATAGCGCTTGCCGCGCGGCGGACGAGGGACAATCGCAACCCGAGGTGCAGCCGCGGCCGCCGGTGCTGCCGCGACCGCGGCTGGAGCCGACGAATCGCAGCCGAATTGCCGATCCGGCAGCGGAATTAAGATCCGTTCTCGCGGCAGCATCACTTCGACCTCCTGACGGCGCGAATGCCGAGGGCAGCATCGAGGGGGCCGTCCTCGCTGCTCGCGAGCGGCGCGGCGAGGGCGGCGATCAGCTGGCGGCGCAGCGGGGTAGCCCACGCCTCCGCCGTCGCGAGCAGCAACTTCCCGCGGGTCCAGACGCCTGGGATGCCAGCGCTTCTCGCTGCCCGATGCCAGCGCTTGTAGGCGTCTGGGCTCTTGGCGTCGAGAGGCAGGTGACCGGAACGCTGGTCGTAAACCGTCGCTGCTGCACGGTGGTCTACGC
>JBEKFX010000285.1:0-2798 GCA_050013115.1 Polyangiaceae bacterium | reverse complement strand
TTCGTCGCTCTTGAGCATGAGAGCAGATCGGAATTCGTCGTAGGCGCGGCCGACAGCCTCAAGAACGGGGTTCACCTCGTGAAGAGGTGGAAAGGGAAAGGTGTCGAAGCAGTCGGACGGTGCGTACCGGAGAGCGTCAACTAGCGACGAACTGAAGAATCGTGCCCAACCTTCGTGGATACGACTCTGCAACGTCGCGAGCGTCGAAAATTTGTCCGAGTTGATCACAACAACCTGATCCGAATAGACCAAATGCGTTGGAAGACGGACAAATCCGAGGTGCGTGGTTACCCGTGCAACGGCTGTTACGCAACTGAGCCCCGCGATCGAGTGATACAGTCCCGGACGCTCCTGACCGAAGCGCCACCAGTTCTTCTTGTGAGCGGTGTCTTCCCTGCCGTCGCCAAGCCTCTCTCGGAACGGCCTTACACGACGCTCGACGACCTCCATCAGCGCGGGCCAGCTCCTCGCTTCGCGCTCCTCGAGCCCGCTGAAGTCGATAACGTAGCGACAGTGTGCGTGGGCGGGATGGGAGTTGATGTCTTCGCCTCCAATATACGGACGCAGCCGAGCGGCGTTGCGTGAATCGTCGAGGAGCCGCCGCATCTCACGGATAGGCGAGGCGTCTTCGTTGCCATCGGCAAAAAGGAATCCTGAACCTCGGACGAATGTTCCGATATACACTCGCGGCCAATCACGAGCGAGGGGTCTCGGCGCATCGTCACCTCCGCGGTTGAAAAGAAACGAGGTGATTCGGTCGACGCGGTGACCGTCCATCGTGATCGCCGTCGTTGCCGGCAGCTCCCCTTTATAAACACGCACAACGCTGATGGTCACGACCGCTAGGCCCGGCCAGCGTATGCGTCGCTCAGCACCAAAAATTCTCCCGCCCCGAGCTACGATCGCTCGAAGTCCGCCAAGACGGGTGTCACCCTGGGCGATGGTATTGGTCGCAATAAACCCCAGAGCTCCAGGCGTCGCGAGCAGGTCGAAACCTCGTCGGAAGAAGTGCGCCACGAGGTCCGTGTTGCTACTTGCGTCCTCATGGATCGCGGCGAGCCAGTCTCGGTACGGGTCTCCGAGGATGGTACTGATGCGCTTGCCCCCAAGAAATGGCGGGTTGCCCACAAACACATTGAAGCCGCGTCGCATGGTCACCGGACGGTCTCGCTCCACATTTTATGAAGCGTGCGCTCCTCCTCCGTGAGAGCGAACGCGTCGCTCACAAGCGTGTCGATTCCCCATTGCTCGTCGATCGGCACCCCCGCATTGAGTTTCGAAAGCCTGTTTCCGACCGAGGAGAGCGCTCGAACGAGACCTTCGGACGGAGGTGCAGGGATCGACCTCAAATGTCCGATCTTCATCTGCGGCATACCCTGGCGTGCGTCCCGATTGCGTACGTAGTGCAGCCACCGGATGGGTGTCGAGTTGAGATATGCGACGAGAAACTCGGCCGGGAATTCTTTGGTTGCGAAGCCAGCCAGGATTGAGTTGCGGAATGCGACGCCATCGGAGAGTGCCGCCAGCGGAAACCGCGCCGTCTGTCGGATCAGGATTCGCACATCGGACCACTCGTGCGATGACCGTAACCTCTCCTGGAACCAGGTCGGATCGGCGAACTGTGACGGAGGCTTCCGCCGGAACGGTTCGATGTCGCCACCGACACGCATCGGCACACTATGCCGCCCGTCTGGCTCAGCCGCGAGGTGATCGGTGTCGTCGCCGGACGACTGGAGTCCGCGTTCTCCGAAAAGGTCTTCCGGGAGCGGCGGGCGAACCATTTTCGCGAGCAAGGTGCGGGCGCCAACGTCGAGGTCGGGTCGTTCGATCGGCCAGCGCTCCGCCTCGACGATGGACACAGGAGCCGAGCGTCGCGTTGAGCGAAGCAGCATGCACGGTTGGAACACCCCGACGAACGAGTCTTCGCCGAAGTCGGGAAGGTCGTCATCGCAGACGCAAAGGCGATCATGAGCGAGGCGCGTTGGGCCGTAACCCTCCTGCTCGGACATGGAACTTGGGGCGACGAGCCCCAGGCGTCCCGAGGCTCGAAGCAAGTGCGCGCAGCGTTCGACGAAGAGGCCCTGAAGATTCCGATAGCCGGCGAACGCGTCGTAAAACCCAGCGTAGTAAGCTCGCGTCGCTTCACGAAGCGGCTGCGCGGCGCGCCCTGCGTACGATACCCACGGCGGATTGCCGACGAACGCGTGAAATCCGGTGCGACTCACGTGCTACCTCCGTTCTAACGGCCGAAAACTTCGGGGAACTCGATCTCCCAATGAAAGGGACGGTGTCGATCGGACTCCGGCGTGGCGGGCAACCGATCCAGTCCGTATTGCTCGACCGACGCGCGGTACTCTTTGAGTCGGGTGTCGCGCTCCTTGGCGCTCTTGCCGGCGAAAAAAGCTTCCAAAATGACGTTCCCGACTCGGCGCACCGTACGAAGAGCGTCGTCGGCCTCGCGGAGAAGCCGCTCCTTCTCGGCGTTGTCGTACGTGTCGCCGAGCGCATGAATCTGGGCCCGCAGCGTTTCGGCCTCCGAGACCGCGTTTTCCAACGCCGTGCGCACTAGGGAGACCTGCTTGCCCCTGCTTACGTCCCACGAAAAGCTGACGATCTGCTCGCGCGACAATCCAACGAGCGAGTCTCCCCGACGGAGGGCGTGGTCGACGAATGTGAACGGGTGGTCCTTTGCGAACGTCGCAAGCCAGAGCGAAAGACGCGCGAGGTTTACGGCCAACTCGTTCTTGTCCACACCGTAGATGCAGCGTTGCGCGACGAGTCTTCGCGCGTGCAGCACG
>JBEKFX010000284.1:0-3764 GCA_050013115.1 Polyangiaceae bacterium | reverse complement strand
GACCCCAGCCCCTGCCGTCTTCCTCAACCCGAAACGAGATCACGAAACCATTGCCGCGGCGCTCGCGCGCACCGGCACTGTCAGCGATTGAAAAAGACGACAACTCCTTTGACACTCACCGGGTGCTACAGAGAAAGCTGTCGCGCCTCCCCCCTCGCTGGTGAGCTACTCATGATCATTGCTGTCGTCGGTGCATCTGGCGTTCTCGGTCGCTCGCTCGTGCCCATGCTGGCCTCGGCCGGCCATACCGTGCGGGCACTCTCGCGCCACCCGGTCGCTGCCGCGGCCAACGTCGAGCCGGTGCCGTTCGATCTTCTATGCCCGGACGCGGACCGGACGCTGCCCGACCTTCTGGCCGGATGCCAGGCTGTCGCGCACGTCGCGACTGCCGTCCCTCGCGACCTCGGTGATCCGAGTGGCTGGACCGCCAACACCTTGTTGAGGACGGAGGGCGTACGCCGATTGTTGTGCAGTTCCCTGGCGGCCGGCGTCCGCCATTACGTTCAGCAGAGCATCACCATGGCGTACGCTGACGGTGGCGACCACTGGCTGAGCGAGGAGGCTCCGCTCGACACGAGCGCCGCGCGTACCGCGATCTGCGGTCCCGTACGCGAGATGGAGGCGCTCGTGACGGCCATCCCCGCTGGCGCCGCGACCTGGTCGATCCTGAGAGGCGCCACCTTCGTTG
This sequence comes from Polyangiaceae bacterium, assembly GCA_050013115.1. Classification (GTDB taxonomy): domain Bacteria; phylum Myxococcota_A; class Polyangia; order Polyangiales; family Polyangiaceae; genus Palsa-1150. Next base: position 3,076 of record JBEKFX010000284.1, on the reverse strand, counting down.
GGCCCGGGACGATGCAGGTCGGCTTGGTCGATTCGCTTCGTTCCGGCCGACCCACCGTCATCCGTTCTGGAGACAACTTCGTGTCGCTGGTCCACGTAGAAGACATGGCACGGGCCGCGCTGCTGGCGCTGACCACGCCGCACGACTCCGCGACCTTCAACGTGTGCGCGCCACCGCTACGGCAGCGGGAATACGTCGCTTGGCTCGCCGAAGCCTGGGGGACACCCCCGCCAGTGCAGCGGTTCGACGCACCAGTGCCGCCTTCGTTCCGCTGCACGGCGGATCGGATCCGCGAGCGGCTCGGCTGGACGCCGACGGTACCCATCGTCCGGCGCCCGTGACCCATCGCCGTGGCGCCCCTGCCGCAACGTGCGGCATCTGTCGAAATTCGATGGCGTGCTACACGCACAAGAAGCGTGCCCCGGGGCGGGGAGCAGCTGCCGCAACTTGCGCCATACCTCGACAATTTGTTCGTCTGGTATGGAACGGCCGCGTTCAGTCTTAGTACTGCACCGCGATCAGTGCGCAGCTACATACTTGTCAATCGACGTTCACGAATCGAGATACGTTGCTGAGGCGAAACGATGAGCGCATTTGGCGAATTTACGTCCGCAGTAACGCCGATTACGATGCAGAAGCGAGAGGCGCTTCGCGTGCATCGCGCGGAGGACGGTCGCAACCGAGCGGCCGAGACTCAGGCCAGAGTCCTCTGGTTCGACTCGCGCGACCAGCAGGCCTGCGATCTCGTCGTCCCGCGGCTGAACACATTGCGTTACACCGGCGTCGTCGTGTATCCGGACAACGCTGCTCGCCTTGCGCACTTCACACGTGCGCCACGTTGAGAACGCGGGCGCGCGGGAGGAGGTGCGCAAGATTCAGCTCCAACACATCGCGATCACCCGGTCGAACGGCACCCACCACCCCAAATCCAACCGCCGAAAACGCCAAGCGGACGTGAGTTCCGTTGTTCCATCTCCACCAATTGGGACGGCGATTGCGGCAACAGCGGAACCGCTAACGGCCACTATGTTGATTTCGACGGCTTGCCTGCCAAACCAGCCAATGGTTTCCTACTCGCACGTGCGCCCAGTCGACCTGCGCCTGCTCGCCGATGAGGGCATCGAGGCGCAAGAAAGCTTCGCGCTTCGAAACGGGACGGACGGTCTTGACGAATCGACGCAACGCCCGAGGGCTGCCTTGATAGCCACGGTCGCGCAGCATGTCGCAAAGCCGGGTCGAACAAAGGCGCGGGTACCGACCCAGTGTCTCTCTTGGATGAAATCCATGTACGGCGCGACCGCCGCTGGGGGCAGTCTCCTCGTTGCGCTTTTCTGTCGCTGCCCCGACCCCAGATAGATCACGCGTCGAACGACGTCCGCGTGCACGTTGAGTTGCCGAGCGATCGTTCCGATCTTCCAGTGCTCGGTATGGAAGAGGCGCGCGATCTCCGCTTCGACCTCCCGCGAAACCGTCATGACCCTACGAGGCGGCGCATGTCGCGGAAGTCACCCAGGCCGTAGAGGCGCTTTGCGCGTCGACGGCGCGAGGCGTCAGGCAGGACCTCGACCTCATAGTAAAACGTGTCGATGCCCAGACCGAGACCGTCGGTCAGACCAAGGTCGAATGAGATCGCTTCGGAGTCCGCAGAAAGCACAACGCGGATGCGCTCCTGGTAGAACAGGGCAATCGCTTCGAGCAAGGTCTTTGCCGCCAAGCGGTGCACCCCCGTCCCGGTCGGAAGTTGGGCTTTGAGCACTTCGTCCTTGCCGTCGGTAACCAGCACCCGCGTTGTCGACGAGGGCAGGATCCGAACGGTGATCCGCGCGGACATGGGCAGACTCGCATGGCCCGCTCTCGAGCACGCCGGCCATCGGCGCGGCCGGAGCTTTGGCCACACACACGGTGCCATCGGGGGCCAACTTCCCGGAACCCGTATACGTCACCAACTGTCGCCTCGCCCGGTAGACGCGTTGGCGCGGGCCTGCGCCTGTCGGCGGCCTCGCGCTCGGCACTCGGGGCCGCAGTAGATCTGCCCGCGATCGCAACGGCGGCAGATGAAGAAGATCGCTTTACACCACGCACACGCGGTTTGACGTAGACCCTCCACTCGCGTCCGCTCCCGAGCGGGCGTTGCGAAGAATTTGTCCTATCCAGGCTGCTGTGCGAAACACCACGGTGCGTCGCTCACTCAAGGGCTCGGGGTGCTCATCCCCGAGCCCTTTTTTCTTCTCGCCGCCGCTCATGCCTAACGGCCTATCGCGAGTGCTTCTTTTGGGCCGAGTTCCCTGGAAACGGCCAATTGGGCAGCCCAGCGACCGACCGGCGAGTCGTGACCCCAGCCGCCGGCGTGAAACGTCCTTACGGTACTCGGTGCGCCTGCACCGTTTCCCGGACCCATCGGCTCTGGCGCGCCCGCGACCTTCACAATCGGATCGACGTGGTCAAAAAACGTCGGATCCGGCGGGCCAAAAAACATCGGATCTCGGTGGGCAAAACGAGTCGGGTCTGGGTGACCGTTAACACCGATCACCGGTGGGAGAACGCGTACGGGTGCGCCAACTGAGAGCGGGCCCCCTCGCGCAGACCAGTCGAGACCTACGACGCTCAGCTGCCGAGCCCTCGATCGGGATCGTGGCGAATGACGAGTCCACCATTTGAATCACGAGTGACCGTCACCGACTTGCCGCGGATGGCGCGAAGCGACGCCGTGGTCTCGAGCACCGCGAAGCGCGAACCATCGGAGATGATCGTGTAGGAGACGCCCGTCGGCCCCTCCTCCATCTGAACGCGCCCGCGAAAGCCGTTGGGCGTCCTCTCGACGAACGCCTGTCCGGAGCGTTCGGCCACTTGCGTTCCGACCGCCCGCCGCTCGAGATCCCACAATGCGACCGTGCGGTCGGGGCTCTCGGGCGTGACGCCGAGCCGCCGCAGCACGTCCTGGCGCACTCGAACCGCATCGCGAAGCTCGGACCCAAAGCCGTACGGGGCCAGGCTCGCCGGGTCGATGCGGTCGAGCCATACGGGGCCGGGATGGTGAGTCTGGTGGGGGAGCGAGAGCGGCTCCTTGCGAAGAAAG
>JBEKFX010000283.1:0-2846 GCA_050013115.1 Polyangiaceae bacterium | reverse complement strand
GTCGAGAGAATCCCCACGGTCCAGAGCAACTGCCGCTTCGTGAGCTCCGCGCGAAACTCTCCGCACGAACCGTACCCTGCATCGGCGAGCACATCGCCGAACTGAACGCGATGCTCCAACAGGCGGTCGATCTCGTCGAGTGCGATGCGCCACTTTGGACGAAACACGATGTCGTCGGGGATGCGAACCTTCTCACGTCGCGCGCGATCCGATGCCCAGCTCTCTGGCAGATAAAGACGCATGGCGATTGGGATCGGAACGTCGTCGCGGGCGAGCGTGAGTGTGACGAGAGACTGACAATTCGCCTGCTTGCCAAGCGCACCGCAATATTGATGCGCGACCCCGACGGAGTGCACACCCTTCTTCGGCAACGCCGTATCGTCGATGATCAGATGTGCGTCCGGTCCGCCGACGAGCTCGTTGCACCGATCGACGTGAACAACCTCGACGGGAGCGGTGTCCCACGTCGACGTCGCCACGAAGTGGTGAATCTGTTCCTTTTCATCGGGAGCGACTCGCTCGACGATCGGCTCGATGCTCTTTCTCTCACCGGGGAGAAGGAGACCTCGCAGGTAGACGGGCGCCCATCGCCGCCGAACTTTATGCTCGAACCCATCTAGATACGGCGTGAGCCAACTCTCAAGCTCTCGCTCCCACTTCTCGCCCGCTTCGCGCATCGCGTTCGCGAATGGAACACGGCGGCTCGCGGATGGAAAGAAAAAAATGGCGGAGTAGTGCTAGGACCCTCCGCATATCCCCCCCGTGGCCGGTGCGTTGGTTTTCGTGTCCTGGTTCAGCGTGAGCTGGCATCCTGCGCCGAAGCTCGGAGGTGACGATGCCGGCGCAATGCAGGGCGAGGGCCCGGGCGGCGCGACCTGCGTGCCACGAGTCCGAGCACGCCAAGGACCAAGAACGCTTCCCCGGTCTGAGATGTCGGAGGGGTGCGCGTCACCTCACAGCCACCGCTCGAGTGGTCGCCTTGGGACGACGCCGTCTCGGCTCGTTGATCGGGCCCATCGGCCCCGCCGTCCAAGGCTGCGTCGACGACCGCTTGGCCACTGTCGCCGGGCGGGCCGTTCCCATTGCCGTTGGCGGATGGGGCCGCGTCTGAGGATTCTTCGAGCGACGCATCGACGCTCGAAGAATCCTCGAGCGCATCGGACAGCGCTGCATCGGTCCCCGCCGAGCCCTCAGCGAGGGATGCGCCGGCCTCGGTCGGCATGCCGGGCGTGCCCGCTTCGATGATCGCTTCGCCGTCTTCTAGCATGGCAGACGGAGCGTCGATGCTGGCTTCGTCGGCCTGCCCATCGGTCGCGCTGCCGCTCCCAGGCAACCCCTCGGCATCCGACGTCCCTTGCGCCCCGTCTGCGGTCGCGCCGCCCCCGTCCATGCTTTCTCCGCTTCCGTAGCCGCCCGCGTCCGCGACGATGTCAACGCCGCACGTCGGGGTCGTCACGCCCATTGAGATCGTCGGTCCGGGTCCGGCGTCGGCGCAGGTCCCGACGAATACGCCGGCGACCAGGCCTTGATTCAGGCCGACGGCAAGCGTCTGTCCTGCACCGTTTGACGCAAGCGCGGGAAGCGCGCTGAACGGAAGCTGCGGGGAGGACTGACAATCCGCACCAAGGGCGAAGTGGATGACAGGATTGATCGTACCGCCCATCAAGAGTGCTTCGATGCCGGAGATCGTCGAGCTGGCGGGCTCAGACGACAGCGCAATCGCTTCAACCTGGTCTGGGGAGGTCACCCCTCCGCTGGCGGGACACCCCCCGGAGATTTGAAGTCCGGCATCGGCAAGCTCGACGACAAACTCTCCATCGGCTCCTTCTCCCTGGGATTGGCTGACGAATGAAATGACATAACCGGTCGGACCATATGTCACGGACGGGGCAGATACCCAGTCCGTGTCTTCGAAGATGCCGCCAAAGACGAGCACACCGTTCGGGTCGAGTAGACTCCCGTCGCTCGACCGAATGCGAGCACTGACCACGTCGAGCGGCGCGTTATCCTGCCAGACCGGGCCGGGCAAGTTGTAGACGGCCTCGAAGTCGGTCCCGTCGGACGCGAGTGCGAGGTTGGTGGGACCGCCTGGACCCAAGCTCGTCGGAAATGGGATCGGGGGACCCACGCTCAAGCTCGTCGGAAGCTGGATTGGGGACGGGTCGAGCAGGCTGAGATCCGAGAGGCTCAGGCGCTCGACCTGACCGCCCCAGCCGAGGAGGTAGGCCGTCGACGATGCCGTGACGACGGGCGAGTCGTCGCCCGACCCCGCGATAGGAACCCCCGGCCCGTCGAGGAGCACGCCATCGGCGGCGCGAATCCGCTCTCCGATGAAGGTCGATCCCGCTCCCCAGACGACCAAGAATTCGCCACCCTGACCCGTGACCGCCACGCCGCCGGTGGCGCCTGCCGCTGCAGAGGGCGGGATGACGAGGAAGCCCTGGGGGTCGAGCACCGTCCCGTCCGATGACCGAATTCGTGCGCCGACGAGGCCCGACAGGCCGACGGCGCTGTGCTGGTCCCAAACGGCCAAGTAGATGCCGTTCGTGTAGGCGACGATAGGCTGCTCATCTTGCGCTGTGCCGGTGACCGGCGACGTCGAAGCAATCGTCGGTGCTGACACCGCGCCCGTCGGGGCGACGCCAGCGACCCTCGCATGGTTGAGGCTGTCGACGTATGCGACCTGAAAGTTCGTCCCGTCAAACGATGCGCCGGTCCCGGGAGCTAGAGCAGCGAACAGTTCGATGCACCGATAATTACGCGGCAATCGCGCAAACACGGCGGTGGATGGCTTCAAGGTTGACGACGGCCGCATGACGTCGAAGGTCGAAGACGTTTTTTCGGAT
>JBEKFX010000282.1:0-2848 GCA_050013115.1 Polyangiaceae bacterium | reverse complement strand
TCGTTTCCAGAACGCCGAGCTTGCCCGCGAACTCCTGGCCCGTTTCGCCACTCCGTCGCCATTGCGCAATGACGTGTCGCCACTGCTCTCGTGTCCGTCGGACTGAAGCCGTTTTGATTTTCATGCACCCGCGCGTACGACGCCGGCGCTCACCGTGTCACGACGCGGTCGGCAGGACGCCTACTCTTCTGCAGGCTCGCAGGCCGCCTTCAACATCGACGGCTGTCCGCAGAATCGATAGTGGAAGCGTCTGCCGCATCGCGACACCGCCGTCAGCAAACAGCGCGCGATCCACATTCTCGCTCCGAAGCTCTACAACACCACGCAGCTGCGGTGAGCCACGGCCGTCGCGCGGTCACGTGCAGACTCGATCGCCGCCGCTCGGCTCAGGTCCGCGCTCGATGGATCGGATCGACCCACGGCACGTTATCGGGCTGGATGTTCAAGTTGACAACCACCGCCTCCTTGTCGCTGCGCACGAGCACGCACTCGAGCGTCTCGTCGGACGAGGCGTTGATCTCCTGATGGGGGACGAACGGGGGCAAGGTCTTTGCCGACGCGAAGTGTTTGGCCTTGCTCCCCAAGCGAGAACGACGACGGAGGTTAGAAAATCGACGTGAACCCGACATTTCTGCTTGGCGGCCGCCCCGACATTTCTACTTTGCGTTGACAGTTTGTTCAGCGAGATTGAAACAGGCGGACCATTTGAGAACTCTCGCGGACGGTGTGGCGGTCTCCGCGCCATGATCGGCGAGGGCGTGGCGGCGAGGCGGAGCGACGTTTACCCCTTCTTGGCGTTCCCGTGCGGGATCAGGCGAACGCTCGACACGCCCCTGGTGCTGGCCTGGGCCATCCGGGCGCCGCGGCCATATTCCCGCTGGAGCCGCCTGCAAGCCGTCCCGAGATGGCGCACCCACCGGAACCGCCGCCGCCCGAGGATTCCGCGGCGCCCGTCTGGTTTCCTTCGTGCGTCGCCCGCGTCCTCGTCCGCCGCCAGCGGCGGGGACGAGTCCAAGGCGCCTCGACTGCTGCATCGGGTACGAAGACGGCCACCGGTTCCGGTGCCATCACCGGCGATGACGTGACGGAACTATCGCATTTGAGGATGCCCTGCAGAGAGGCGGTCGCCGACCGCGGGGCGCACGCGGACGCCGTCAGGAGTCGTCGTCCGTAGGGTTCTTTTGGACCGAGAGCGCTGCTGGGCCTCCTTGTGCCGCCAGGACTCAGCGTCGATGTTGAGGTGGTGGCAATGCTGCGCGAAGCGATCGACCAGAGCGGCGAGGCAGGAGGCGTCGTGAAAGGCGCAGCCTCCAGGCCTTGTAGGCGAGATCGGTGATTCTCAATGTAGTCCGCCGCTTGTACCACTTCGTTCGCGCCGTTACGGCGAGAGGGCCAGCGGTTCGGCTTGGCGGGCGAACTGCTCAAGAATCAGCTGCTCTCTCAGTCGCCGATGGGCGATACCGCGCAACCGACTCAACGCTAGTACGGCCGGCCGGAAGTTCGTTCCGGGATGTTGCGGTTCATGGAAATGAAAGCCGGGCCTGATGGATTGAAAGGGCATGGGTCCTGGTCCACGCCCTCGACGAGTACGCATCCCACGAGGTGAATGGCCGCGTGTGCAGGCGCTTGCACGTCGCCGGCACGCTCAGCATGACGTCGTGGTGCGCGCGTGGGTCATTGTCTGGCTTTCCTACGGGTTCGGCCCAACGAGGGTGGCGCTGCTCACCGGTTGCAGCGATCGCGTTGTGCGCAAGTGGAGAGCCCGGTGGGAGACTTGCCCGTGCATCGAGTCGCTCTGGGACGCGCCGAGAAGCGGCCGTCCCCCTCGGGTGTCGCTGCAAACCCGGTGCGAGATCGTCCAGCTGGCGTGTGAGCGACCGACAGACAACCGCGTGGTCTTTCGCGACGTGTGGTCCTACCAGGCAGTCGCCGACGCCCTGTACGAATGCAGCGGCGTGAGGGTAAGCCGCAGTACGGTCCGACGCGTTTGGGGAGCGGAGGGCTGGCGCCCGCACCGTGTCCGCTACTGGCTTCACTCGCCGGATCCCGACTTTCGAGCCAAAGTCGCGCGGATCTGCCGCCTCTACCAGCACCCTCCCGAGGGCGCTGTCGTCGTGTGCATCGACGAAAAGCCAATGCAGGCCTTGGCGCGCCGTCACCCTATCCACGTGGGCCATCGAGGCACCGTCCGCTATGAGTTCGAGTACCGCCGGCGCGGGACATGCTCGCTGCTCGCGTCTTTCGACATCCGCACGGGTGAGGTCTTCGGTCGCGTCGTTCGGCACCGCGACACGCGTGCCCTGCTGGCCTTCATGCACGCGCTCGCCCAGCGCTACGAAGGCCGCCGTGTCTCTGTCGTCCGGGACAACCTCAACCTGCACCACGATGGACGCGACGCCCGCTGGACGCGGTTCAACCAGGAGCACGGGCACCGCTTTCGCTTCGTCTACACGCCGCTGCATGCTTCCTGGGTCAATCAAGTCGAGATCTGGTTCAGCATTCTTCAGCGCCGTATTTTGCGCTATGGCAGCTTCGAGAGCGTGACCGCGCTCGCGCATGACGTGCTCGGCTTCGTCCGGCATTGGAATCGTGCCGAGGCTCGCCCCTTTCGTTGGACTTTCTCGGGGCGTTTCGTAGGCACGCCCGTGCGCCTCGCTGCGTAAACTGACCGAAGTGTCGCGCAAACCCGCCAGAGATCCGGCCACGGCCGGGTACACGCCCCTGGGGGGCCAGTATCTCGCCTTTATCTACGCCTACACCACGCTCCACCGACGTCCCCCGGCCGAAGCGGACATGCAGGCCTTCTTCCGGGTGACCCCTCCCTCCGTTCATCAGATGGTTGTGCAGC
>JBEKFX010000281.1:0-3700 GCA_050013115.1 Polyangiaceae bacterium | reverse complement strand
GAAGTTTTTCGAGGTGAATTGGCGTTTTCCTCGACAAAACAGCGGAACCCTCGGTTCTATTTCCATCGGACCACGCGAAATATCCCTTTATTTTCGCGCAGCTACCGTTCCGGGACGAGAACCAGTCTAGCAGTCGCGTGGGCACCCCGTGATGCTGGGCGAGAGCAAACAGGGAGCGCAATAGAGGAAACGGGAACTCGACTCCCCACTCAAACGTCTGCCGTAGACGCCCCTTGGCGAACACGGCCTCTTGAAGCCTCGCACTTCGAAGCCATTGGCTATCTTCGGGGATGGGCATTCCGGCCTGAATGCACGCGCTTACGAAATTATTCACGAGACTTTGCTCCCCTTCGAGCCGCTCTCGGATATTGGCCGGCCTCAATTCGCCACTGACGCCGATTCCGTGAAAAATCAGCGGACCGCGCAAAGCGGACGGGGTAAGCGGCCATTCGCCTGCCTGCCCTCTGAAAATCCATTGACTCGCCCCGCCGACAGCTTGCCACTCACTCGCAAAAGGCGAGAGTTTCTCCAAAAATTGTTGGGCAGTCTCACAATGAACCGTTTCGATAATGAGACCCCCCATCATTCCAGCCCTCCCCTCTCGTTCGTTCCGCCCTTGTGCGCGAGGCCGCGTGCACGATCGACTGCGAGAGCGTGTCGAGCCTTGCCCGGTCTCTGCGGGATCCAGAGACGGTACCTGGCCGTCCGGACGAAGAGCGCTCGGAAGCGGAACAGGTGGTGCCCTTCTGAACCAATGCTCTCGCGAATCCGCTCGGCCAGGATCTCCTCCCGCGCTTGAACCCAATCCGCAACGTGCTGCCCGCGCCTTCCGCTCGGTAGAGATGCAGCCAAGACGGCATCGCCGCCGCGGCCCGTGCTCTTAGCGGTCCGCCGTCGGAGCAGGTCGACCGAACAGCGCTTAGGATGATCGAACCGGTGTGGCCCGTGCAACCGGCCAATCCCGATCCATTGGACCCACATCCTGCGCGACCACCCAGCCGCCGACGGAGCTATATCCGCCCCTCCGCGCGGCCTGATACCGTCGAGGCTCGGGCTTTCGCGCATGCCTTCACGCCTCGCCCCAAACCAGCTCGACGAGCTTCTCGCGCTCCAGCTCACGGCTGCGTGGGCGGGTGAGGCCGCCGGCGAGCCCGCACGATTGGGCTGGTGGAAGACCGACTTGGTCGACGCCCAGGGGGGCGGCGACCTATTCGCGCGGCTCGTTCCGCGTACCGCCGCGTGGGCGAGCCTCTCGCTCGTGCGCGCGGCCGCTCGTCGGATCGACACGATTGCCCGCCAGAGCCTCGCGCGAGGCGACGACGTGTGGACACCCTTCCACCTCGGTTTCCTCGTCGACGAGCAGATCGACGATCGCATCGCGTATCACCGCGCGCACGGCCACGTGCCCGCCGAGGTGCTCGGGCCGCGCTATCTCGTCGGCACGGCCTGGTCGAAGCCCGCCTTCGAAGCCCTGCTGAGCGGTCTGGCAGCACCCAGGGTGACCGTCTCGCCGGCGGGGCGGCGGGTCATGGCGCCTGCGGCGTCGCCGTCAGATGCCGCGCCACTGCTCTTCGCCGCGCTATTGCCGCTCGTCTCGAGTTATCCCCTGCCGTATCTCGAGGGGGCGACGTGAACCCCATACTCGCCGCGGGCCCGCTCATGGGAACTCCCCGCTCGGGCACAGCGCCAAGGCCAGCCGAATGCGCGACGGTCCATACGCGCATCCTTCGCTGCATGCTCGCGGCCGACGATTGCGCCGCGTACTGGCGCCGCGCGGACACGACCGTTCCGGCCGCGAATCGGGCCAGTCTGGCGTTCGCGGAGCGGTGGTTCGGCATCAAGAGCGAAGCGCGCGTGCGCACGATCATGACCGACATGGTCGAGCGCTTTGACGTCTACCCCGAGGCGCTCACCCTCCTTCACCGGCTCCGAAGAATCCCGGCCGCCGTACGAACGCTCATCTGCCACGTTCACACGCAGCTCGCCGACCCGGTCTACCGGCGGTTTTCGGGCATTTTCTTGGCCGAGCGACGCGAGCAAGGGCGCGACACGATCGATCGCTCCGCCGTGGCGCGCTGGGTGGACACGCTCGCGCCGGGGCGCTGGTCGCCGGCCACGTGCACCAAGTTCGCCTCCAACCTACTCGCCACGGCGCTCGACGCGGGCCTCGTGCGCGGCCGGCGCGACCCTCGCAAGCTCGCGCACCTGGTCGTCCCCGAAGTGGCCGTCGGTTATGCGCTCTACCTTTTGCGCGGCGTGCGCATCGAAGGATCGCTCACCGACAACCCGTACCTCCGCTCGCTCGGCGTCACGTCCGTAACGCTTCACACCGTCGCCCCTCGAGTCCCCGGTGTTCGCATCGCCGCGCTGGGTGGGATCGCAGAAGTCACGTTTCTCGAGCCGACGCTGACAGCGTGGGGCCTTCGCCACCTCGGGGAGGCCGCGTGAGCTTCCGCCACCCCACCGAGATCGCGAAAGCCATCGACGCACTGCGCAAGGATCTGCTCCGCGATGACGGCCCGCAGATCAGCACCGTCCGCAACTACAACTTCGCTATCCTTCCGTACGCCCCGGAAGACGAGTTCGCGCTGCGGCGCGCCGTTCACGAGCTCTCGGAAGAGCTGCGCGATGGCGGCTGGACGACGGGCACCGTGGTCCTCCACTCCCTGCTCCTCGCGCGGCTGCGCGCGCAGGGCGCCGATTTCATCGAATCGCTTGTCCGGCGGGAGAAGAGCCTGGCTGGCGCGGCCGACCCGACGCGCGGCATGCGCCTGCTGAAAGAGCGCATCGTCACTCTGCTCGAGGGTCCGGAAGGGCTTGCGGCGGACGTCATCGAGGCCGTGGAGCGCATTCTCGGCGAGAGCGCCAACCCGAACCGCACGGTCATCTTCCTCGGTCGCGCCGGCGCCCTCTATCCCTTCTTTCGCACCTCCGCGCTCCTCAAGCACGTCGCCGGGCACACGAGAAACGTGCCCGTCGTGCTCCTTTACCCTGGGCGCACCATCGGCGAGTCCGGGCTCTCCTTCATGGGCGTACTCCCGGCCGACCGGGACTACCGCCCCCGCATCTACCGGTGATCCGCATGCAGATCGGCGACCTCTTCGAACGAAGCGTCTCACGGCCCATCCCGCCCGTCGTCTATTTCCACGAGCAGTCGCCGGAGCATCTTCAACGCGAAGTCGAGGAGTACATCGTCACAGGCGGCTATCCGGCCGGCGATCCGCGAGCCACCGAGGAGGGCATCCACGAGCAATTCGTTCGCCTCCTGACGAACCTGCGCGCGGAGCTCGCCAAGCCTGGCGGCCCCGAGCTGCCTGCTTGCTGGATCTCCGGCTTCTACGGGTCGGGCAAATCGAGCTTCGCCAAGCTCCTGGGGCTCGCGCTCGACGGGCGCGCCTTGCCCAACAAGCAGCCTCTGGCCGAAGCGCTCCTCGCGCGGGATCATTCACCCCAAGCCGCGCGCTTCCGTATCGCGTGGCAAGATCTCGTGAGCGGCATCAAGCCGATCGCTGTCGTCTTCGACGTCGGAAGCAAAGCGCGCGACACCGAGCAAATCCACGCCGTCGTCGTGCGCGAAGTAGAGAGGCGCTTGGGCTATTCGTCCGCGAGCAATCTCGTCGCCGAGTACGAGCTCAAGCTCGAGCTCGAGGGGGCCTACGAGGCATTCCAAGATATGGTTCTCGCGCTCCACGGCAAACCG
>JBEKFX010000280.1:0-2862 GCA_050013115.1 Polyangiaceae bacterium | reverse complement strand
GCCGTGAGCGGGTCCGTCATGAGTTTACGTGCTCGGAAATCGTCGACCGATCGTTACCTGTCCATGAGAGAGTCACGATCGAGCTGCACGGCAACGGAGTGGGCACTTGGGCCCGTGCGGGAGGGAGTGGTCGTGAAGGCAGCCACGTCGAGCCCATTTCGCGCGGGCGAGCCGATGCCGGGCACCGAGTGGGTCATGCGCGGCGTTCTCGGCCAAGGCGGCATGGGCACCGTCTTCGAAGTCCGCAAAGGTCGAGACCTGCGCGCCGCGATGAAGGTCCTGCATCCGGGCTTTGCACGAAGTCGAGCGTTCGAAGAGCAGTTCGAGCAAGAAGTCGAGGTGATGGCGCGACTGCGCCACCCAAACATCGTCTGGGTGTGGGATTGCGGTCTATTGAGCGACGGATCTCCGTTTTTCCTCATGGAACTATTGGCCGGACGAAATCTTCGCGACGTCATGGAAGACCTGACGATGCCTCTAACGGCCGAGGCCGTCTGGACGATCGTCGGGCAGATTTGTGCGGGCCTCACTTACGCACATGGCGAACGGCCCGCCGTCGTACATCGCGACCTCAAACCCGAAAACGTGTTTCTTCACGGACACGTCTACGGCGAATTCACGGTCAAACTGCTCGACTTCGGCATTGCCCAGGTCCTCGGCGGCCCGCATCCCACGCAGACGATCGCGGGACCCAACGGGGGCGTGCTCGGAACGCCTCGCTACATGGCCCCAGAGCTTCTTCGGAGCCAGCCCCTCAGTGCGAAGGCCGACCTCTACGCCCTCGCAGTCATCGTCTACGAGCTTTTGACGGACCGCCTTCCGTGGAACGTCGATGCACGATCGACGCAGGCCGTCTGCGACGCGCATCTCAAGCTCGAGCCCACAGCTCCGTCTTTTTGGAAAAGGTGGATCCCCAAGAGCGTCGACGAATGCCTCTTGCAAGCTCTCTCCAAGGATCCCAACCGCCGGCAAGGAGGCGTCGGAGAGTTCTACGCGGAGCTCGCGGAGCTTGAGGTCGTCGATGACGGATCGGCAAACTTCCGGACGGACGCACCGACCGTTCCGACCGCTGAAACCATCGCGCACGGTCGCATCACCGCCATTACCGATGCCGGTCTCGCCGACGTAGACAAGCAGGGACCGCAAGGCCGCCGTGGCGGTTGGGTCGAGCTTGCGCGATCACGGCTCGCGGACCCAAGCGCTGCCCCCGCAGCGCCTCGCGAAACCGAACGGCAGGGCCCGAAAGGGCAGCCGATGCGCCAGACGACAAAAGCGAACGGCGCGATCTCAGAGCCGGTACCCGATGCCAGGACGGCCGGTGCAGCGCCCGAGCGACCGGCGCATGTGGACAGGCCGACGCCGAAACCGACGGACGGTGGAAAGGCAAGGCGCACACGCAGGCCGGCGGCCGCTCAGTGGCTGGGTGCAGGCGTCCTCGTCATGGCCGGAACCTGGGCTGGGGTGAAGGCGTCGCACTCGGCGCCGGCCTCGCTCGGTGGGCAGCCTTCCAGCATGGCACTGGGCTTTGTCCCCGCCCCGGAGCGCGCCATGGCCCCCGAAGTGCGGATCGACGTGGCTGCAGAGGGGAGCGCGGCGGTGGAGCGAGCAGCGGCTGTTCACAGCGCGGCTGCGACGACCGCCCACGGCGAGGCGAGCCTGCCGCCGAACGTGTCTGGGGCTCACCGAATCACGGCGCCCGTTCATCCTCGTCCTCGGCCAATCGATTCCCCGAAGGCGCCGCCCAACCTGGACGATGTGTTCTTTGGCCTCGATGAGCCCAACCAAGCCGCCCCGTCGTCGAGCGCCAACCATGCGGCGCAACGGCCACGATCTCCGGAAGGAACGGCGCAGCCACCCAACCTGGACGATGTGTTCTTCGGCCTCGATGAGCCCAAACAATCCGCCCCTTCGTCGAGCGCGAGCCATGGGGCTCGACCTTCGCGACCGGCGGGAGGCGCCGAGCAGCCACCCAACCTGGATGACGTCTTCTTCGGTACGGAGACCTCTCCACCGACGGTCGCGCCCGATGCCGGTGCGCTCGTCCACCATTCGAGCTTCTGAGGGATTTGGAACCGTGTTTCGACGAACCTCGATGCGACTTCAGTTGGCGCCAACGACTCTCCTCGCTGGGCTGTTGTCGTACGCGTCGTGGGCTTGGGCTGCCCCCCCGGCCTCGGAGGCTCCCACCCCGGCGGGCGAGACCGCCACCGCCCTGGTCGCGCAAGGCGTCGAGCTATTCCGCGGACACGAATTCGAGGCGGCGCGCGACGCACTCCTTCGTGCATACGAAATCGATCCCCAAGCCGAGACCCTGATGGCGCTGAGTCTCGCGGAGCTCAAGGGCCATCACCCGGTCGAGGCCGTCCAGCACCTCAGCGAGTACATCGGCCGGAGCGACGTACCGGCGGCGAAGATCGACCTCGCGCGAACCAAGTGGCTGCCCCTCGCCGTGGCTCAGACCGCGCGCCTGGACGTCTTCGCTCGGCCCGACGCCGAAATTCGGGTCGACGGAGTCGTCGCCGATCGCGCGCCGCGGCCCACCGACAACAGCACCATCGCGGGAGATCCTCTCGCGTCATCAGTCGTGATCGCCGCTGGGGAGCACGAGGTGAGCGTTCGGGAGGGCACGCTTGCGCAGTCGCAGCACATCGTCGCGAACAGCGGAGAGATCGTCGAGGTGCACTTTCAACGCGTGCCCGATGCGCTGCCGTCGCCGGCGGACTCGACCCTCCCCTCGACTGTTATTCTGCCGAGGGACTCGGGCCATTCGACAAGCACGCGCGCCAAGTGGATCACGGTCCTCGGATTGGAATCGGCGGCCGTCGTCGCGGCGGGCGTCGCCGTCGGCTTTTCAGTGGCCGT
>JBEKFX010000279.1:0-2864 GCA_050013115.1 Polyangiaceae bacterium | reverse complement strand
CCGTGAGACAAGCGGAGTCGGCCCCGGCATCCTGGCGTTCGACCGCGCTCCATCCGATGTGATTGACCGTGTCCGTGAGCTTAGTTGTCATGGCGAAAGAAGGCTGCTGGCGATAGGAGTGGGAGATCGCGCGCTTGATTGCGCGGACACTTGGCGCCTCCTGCGTGCAGGCGCTTCGGATGTGTTTCACTGGGACCGTTGCGCGTCGCCCTACGACCGCGTGGCCAGGCGGCTGGAGCGCTGGGCGGAGATTGATGGCATCATGGGGACCGCCCTCACCAATCGCAACATGATCGGGCACGCCGCCTCGTTTCGGGCCGCGCTGCGGCAAGTTGTCGAGGTCGCTCATTTCAGCGACGCCGCAATGCTCATCACGGGCGAAAGCGGCACGGGCAAAGAGCTGGTTGCCCGTCTCATTCATGACCTCGATAACCGCCCAAAGAAAGGAAACTTCGTTATCGTCGATTGCACGAACATCGTCCCGGAGCTCTCTGGAAGCGAATTTTTCGGCCACGAAAAGGGCGCCTTCACGGGCGCCGTGTCTTCGCGCGATGGCGCCTTCGCCCTCGCGAACGGCGGCACACTATTTCTCGACGAGGTCGGTGAGCTGCCATTGCCACTCCAGGCCGAACTTCTACGCGTACTCCAAGAGCGAACCTACAAGCGCGTGGGGGGCAACACGTGGAGCACGGTCCAGTTCCGCCTCGTGTGCGCCACACACCGCGACCTCATCGATGAGCAGCGCCACGGCCGGTTTCGCCAGGACCTCTACTACCGGCTGTCCGACTGGAATGTCCGGTTGCCGTCGCTCCGCGAGCGCCCGGAAGACATCGTCCCTCTGGTTCAGCACTTCCTCCGCGTGTTTCTCGGTGGGTTCGCAAAGGCCGAGGAGCCGTTGGCTCCCGACCTCGAGGACACCGTGCTACGGCACCTGCTCGCACGACCCTATCCGGGCAATATTCGAGAATTGCGCCAGGTAGCGTTCCGCATCGCGTGTCGGTATGTCGGCCCGGGCCCGGTTACCATCGGGGATCTCGGACTGGAAGAAATGCGTGGCGAAGACGTTGGTGACCTATGGTGCGATGGCCCCTTCGTACAGGCCATCCAACGCGCGCTGGCGACGGGGTTCGGCCTCAAGGAGATCCGCCGCGCGGCCGAGGAGACCGCCGTTCGACTCGCGGTCCACCGCGAAGACGGTAACCTGCAACACGCCGCTCGTCGCCTGGGCGTCACGGATCGCGCGCTGCAACTCAGGCGTGCGTCGCAGCGACCACCGGCCTGACGTGCGCCCTTCGAACGCGCTCAGTCAGACGCAACCAGTTACCCCCGAGCACAAGGCGCTGCTCGTCCTCGGGCAGTCGCAAAGCTCGGATTTTCGCGAGCTCGACGCCTGGGTGCAACCACGGACCGTCCGAACCGAACAGAATTTTGTGGGGGCCTGCACGCTCAACCGCCTCCTCGAGCAAGTCGAAGCGACGAACACCGGCTGTATCGGTGTGGATGTTGGGGTGCCGCGACAGCGGATCGAGGAGCGCGCGCTGCGCCTTCCAGTCGTCCGAAAAGCTTCCGAGGTGAGGAATGATGAAGCTGACATCGGGATACTCCTGCGCGAGCAGCTCCACGGCCGAGACTTCGCCTGCGACGTCATAGAGCACGGGGACACGCAGTGCTCGGGCCGTCTCACAGACCTCTCGCGTAATGCGGGCGTCGTGACGGTGCACCTTGATTCCGACGAAGCCGCAGTCGCGCACGAGCTTCACCACGGTTGCGAAAACGCGGCCGCGATCGCGAGCGGGGTTCACAAATGCGAATGCCGAGAGGCGAGCCGGATGACGCCGAACGAGCGAGCAAATCTCTGCGTTCGCGCGAGCGTAATCTGAAGCCAACGGCGCGAACACGACGGTGCGATCGATTCCTGCTTCTCTCGCGCGCCGCAAGTAGTCGTGCAGCGGGGCGCGAGTGTCCCATGGCCCCGTGAGGCCGTCGCCCGTGCCAGCGTGGCAATGACAGTCGATGATCATTGCCGCCTTGGCCTGGCGAGAACGCGTACGAAGACGATGTCGAAGGTGGATGGACTGCGCGGCTTCGTGTAGATCCGGTGTGCTGTCCCGTGCACCTTCGACGTGAAGACGGGATAGTGCCGCGCCGTGGTCGAGCCGCGGAGCAATCCGGACCGATGTGCGTACCGTGTGAGCAGCGCGACGGGCGGCAGCGGTCCCCCCTCCTGCCACTGGGTTCCGGCGCGTCTAGACAGCTGCCGCCATCGTCGAAACATTCGTCGAACGCGAAACAGCGGCATCGAAAGAGTGTAGCCATCTCGAGTGGTCCACATCGTCATAGCCCTTGTGCTTGGTTTGAGAGGAGAGGACGGACAAACAGAGTGCGAGCTGGCGCACCGCTTCATCGATTTGCGCAGCCGTATGACGGGCTGTGATCACGAAGCTCACGCGCGGACCTTCGCGCCTGGATGAGGCACGGAGCACGGCATTGACCCCGCACCGTCGCAGCGCGAGGTGCAGCGCGGCCGCGTCAACCCGCGCCAAAACAGTCTGTACGGGCAGCGGCGTTCGGTTCAGCTGTATGGCTTCTCTGCCCGCTCGCGCGCGAAAGCGGCACACCCGCGCAGTCAGCCGGGCTCGAAGGTCATCGCCCTCGTCTCGGTGGATGCGGAGCGCGCGTACGGCGGCGGCGAGGTGGGCGTTTGACGGGGGGCTCGCGTGAATCCTCGTCTCGCTCCGCGCCAGATATCGACGGAGCACAGCCCGAGGACCGGAGAGCACCGCGACCGGAACCCCAAAGGCCTTCGCCAGCGAGCAAATGACGATGGTTCCCCATCCCGTCATGCCCTGATGACGAAGGCTTCC
>JBEKFX010000278.1:0-2874 GCA_050013115.1 Polyangiaceae bacterium | reverse complement strand
GCGGCCTGCGTACGTGCGGAGGGTGGCTGGGGGACGGATTGTGCGGCCTGCGTGCGTACGGAGGGGGGTTGGGCCTGGGGGACGGGTGGCGCGGCTTGCGTACGTACGGAGGGGGATCCGGGCTGGGCCTGGGGGACGGGTGGCGCGGCTTGCGTACGTGCGGAGGGCGGCCCCGGCTGCGCCCGTGGGACGGGTTGCCCGCCTGGGTGGGTCCATGCCGTCGGTTTCACCTGAGCCGCGGATGGAGCCGTGAACGACACCCCGGGTATCCTGGCCCAGCTTGAGACGTTCGGGCCGGCTGGTGCCGCGGCCGGATCGTGCAAGACGGAGTGCATGGCCACGGCAAACTCGGCCGCTGTCGCGAACCGGGCGTCGGCGGTCTTGGCGAGAGCACGGTCGATGATGCTCTCGAGCGCGGGAGGAAAGGTGCGCCCCTCGACGCGTTCGTTTAGCAGCATGGGCTTGCCCGTCACGTGCAGATGAATGTGGTCCATGGCCGTGCGCGCATCGAAAGGCAGCTTACCCGTCAGCACTTCGTAAAGAATGACCGCCAACGAATAGACGTCGCTCGCCGGCGTCAGGGGTTTGCCTTGTGCTTGCTCGGGGCTCATGAACTCGGGCGTGCCGAAGACCATCCCTTCTTGAGTCAGCATGACCGACCCGGGTCGCATTTGCCTTTCTCCAACCTTGGCGAGACCAAAGTCGAGCACCTTGGGGAAGTCCCGCAAGGTGACGCTCTGGACCAGGAAAATGTTCTCTGGCTTCAGATCGCGGTGAATGATTCCCGCGCGGTGCGCTTCGTCGAGTGCACCGCAGACCTGGATCAAGATGGGCAGGGCGCGTCCGAAGGAAAATGGGCCGTCCGCCCGAACGGTCTGGTTGAGGTTCTTTCCTTCGAGAAACTCCATCACGATGTAAAGAAGACCATCGTCGAGCTCGCCGTAGAGGAACACCTTGACGGTATTCGGGTGCGTCAGCTGGCTGAGCGCCCGCGCTTCTCGACGGAACCGCGACACGAGGTCTTTTCGATTCGCGAGTTTGGGGTGTAATATTTTCACCCCGACCATGCGATTCATCTCGGGCTGAAGCGCCTTGTAGACGGAGCCCATCCCCCCGGACCCGATTTTCTGCAGAATCTGGAACTGGCCGTTCAGGATATCGCGTCCGATGAACGGGTCCTGCTGCGCCATGGGAATCGAAGGCTAGTGGTATCACGAGTCAGCTCGCGCCATCATCGAGCCACGCATGTCGATTTTGCGATCGCGGCTCCTCGAACAAGCGGGCTTTCGTCACACGTTTCCCGAGCGCACGGTCGGTGATGCCGACCTCCTCGCGGCGCTCGACGTCGGCGCTATCACGCAGGTCAAGCAGGTGCACGGAGCCCGAGCCGTCGAGGCGATCGAGGCAAGCGGCGCCGAGGCGGACGCGCTCGTCGCGCGTGCCTCACCCGGCGCCGAACACGTGTCCGCCATCGGAGTCCGCGTGGCCGATTGCGTGCCGATTCTTGTCGGCGACCGTGTCACAGGGGACGTCGCGGCGATCCATGCGGGGTGGCGCGGCGTCGTCGCCGGGGTCGTCGGAGCGGCCCTGGCCAGAATGCAGGGCTCGTCGCTCGTCGCGGCCATCGGGCCCTGCATCGGGGGTTGCTGCTTCGAGGTCGGAGGCGAGGTGGCCGAAGCGATCGCGAGGGTCGTGTCGGCCGACGGGGTCGTTGCGCGCCACGCTTTTGGCAAAGCGTTCGTCGATCTTCGTGCCGCCGTCCGGGCGCAGCTTCGTGCGGTCGGCGTCCCGAACGAGAGCGTTGAAGATGTCCTCGGTTGCACGAGACACGAGCCGTTCAGGTTCCATTCCTTTCGACGCGACGGCCCGAACAGCGGCCGAATGCTCGCGGCCATTGCGGTGGGGAGGCGTAGGGGCATCGGCGTCAGGTGAGCGAACCGGGACTCCGCCGAGCCTCTGGCGAGACCTCGGCGAAAAAGGCCCTTTCACGGACGAGCGGTGAGGCGCTATCTCTGATGGGAGCGCCCTTTTCGGCACGAACCCCCATGATGCAAGGTGCCCTAACAGACATCAGCGAGGCCGTCGGTAACACGCCCATCGTTCGACTGAACCGCGTGACGGCCGGCCTTGCCGTCGAAGTCTACGTCAAGTGCGAGTTTCTCAACCCCGGAGGCAGCCACAAGGACCGTCTCGCGGCCAACCTCCTCCGCCGGGCAGAGGAGAACGGCCTCAAGCCCGGTGGAACGATTGTCGAGGCGACCAGCGGCAACACGGGCGCGTCGCTGGCGCTGCTCGCTGCGCTGCGCGGCTATCGGTGCGTCTTTGTCATGCCCGACAAGATGAGTCAGGAAAAGATCAGCCATTTGCGGGCCTTCGGCTCGCGCGTCATCGTTTGTCCGACCGCCGTCGAGCCGGAGGACCCGCGCAGCTACTACCAGGTGGCACAGCGGATAGCGCGCGAGACGCCCAACTGCTTTTACGCCGACCAGTACCACAATCCCGCCAACCCCGAAGCGCATTACCTGTCGAGCGGGCCCGAAATTTGGCGTCAAACGGGCGGCGAGTTCGAAGTCTTTTGCGCCGGGATGGGGACCGGCGGCACGCTCAGCGGCGCGGGTCAGTATCTCCGCGAGAAGAACG
Source organism: Polyangiaceae bacterium (assembly GCA_050013115.1). Lineage (GTDB taxonomy): Bacteria > Myxococcota_A > Polyangia > Polyangiales > Polyangiaceae > Palsa-1150. The sequence goes on along the minus strand of JBEKFX010000278.1, from coordinate 234 downwards.
CCAAGATCAGAGTGGTGGGGATCGATCCCGTCGGGTCGCTCTACTACGACTTCGTCAAGACGGGGCGAGTCACCAAGGCGTTCGCGTACAAGGTCGAAGGCATCGGCGAAGACTTCTTTCCGTCGACCATGAACCTCGGGATTTTGGACGACGTCGTGCGGGTTGACGACCGGGAGTGCTTTCTCATGACCCGCGATTTGACGAGGCTCGAGGGGCTTTTCGTCGGAGGCTCGG
>JBEKFX010000277.1:0-2876 GCA_050013115.1 Polyangiaceae bacterium | reverse complement strand
CCATTTGCAGCAGGCACAGGCCCTCGCCACCCTTTACCAAAAGCGCAAAACCGAAGAAGCCTGGGGGAAGGATCGCTTGGTGCCTATGCTCGCCGGGATCGACGAGCTCGTTCCCTGGGTCAAACAGTGGCACAACGAGCCAAGCGCGGAGTTCGGCGGGCTTCGCCTCGGCGACTACTTCGCCGACTTTGTTGCGGCCCAGTGCATCGAGCTTGGCGTGACGCTCGAACAGGTGCGCGGCTGGCGGCCGGAGGCGGCCCGCAAGTCCAAAGCCGGTGCGAAGAAGGTCGCCAAGACAGAGGAAGCCGAGTCGTGAACGACACCGTACACGTCCAAGACCTCTTCGATATTCCGGAGCAAGTCCGAAAGACCGATTTCGTCCTCAAACTGTCGGAGGGCGTGACGCGGGCAGAGGAAACGGCGCGGACGTACGTCGTCACGCCGGGGATCCACGGCGCGATCGACAGCGCCCTCGGGATCGTCAAGAGCTCGATCGACCGCGCGCGCAGCCACGCGGCATACGTGAACGGAAGCTTCGGGAGCGGCAAGTCGCACTACATGGCCGTCTTGAGCCTTTTGCTGGAGAATAACGACGCGGCCTGGCGCATTGCGAAGCTGCACGACCTACGCGAGAAGCATGCATGGGTCCGGGAAAAGCGCGTCCTCCAACTCCGTTTCCACATGGTCGGGCAAAAGAGCCTCGAATCGGCGATTTTCGCGGAGTACGTGCGCTGGGTTCGCGAGAATCGCCCCGAGGCGACCGTGCCGCCGCTTTTCGCGGACGAGGCGCTCTTCGACGACGCGCGGCGGTTGCTTGACCAGCTCGGGGACGAGAAGTTCTTCGCGCCGATGAATCCGCAGTCGACCGACGCGCGGTGGGGCAAACGAGCGGCCGCAGCGCAGTGGACGAGAGAGCGATTTGAGACCTGCGCGAGCGCGACGGACCCGCTCGAGCGCGAAAAGCTCTTCGACGCACTTGTGCGATCGCACTTCAAGGCATTCGAAAAGCAACGCGACCGATTCGTCGATATCGATTCAGGGCTCGCGACAATGTCGCGCCACGCGAGCGGCTTGGGCTTCGACGTCGTCGTGCTCTTCCTCGATGAGCTCGTCCTCTGGCTTGCGTCGGGGGCCTCGCAGGCGAGTTGGCTGCACACGGAGGTGCAGAAGACGGCGAAGCTCGTCGAAGCGCAGGACGCCGCGCGGACGATCCCGATCGTGAGCTTCATCGCCCGCCAGCGCGACATCGCCGACCTCGTCGGCGACGATCTCGCCGGCGCCGAGAACAAACGCTTGCGGGAGTCGCTCGACTGGTTTCAGGGCCGCTTCGAGCGAATCTCCCTGGAAGATAACAACCTCCCAGCGATCGTGAGCGAGCGCATTCTGCGACCGAAAAACGATGCCGCGATGAAGACGCTCGACCAAGCGTTCACTCAGTTTCAACGCAAGGCGGGGGCGTCCTGGTCGACGCTCCTCGGCCAGGAAGATGCGGAGGCGTTTCGGAAGCTTTACCCGTTCAGTCCCGCGCTCGTCGAGACGCTGGTCGCCCTCTCCAATTCGCTCCAGCGAAACCGCACGGCGATTCGCCTCTTGATGGAGATTCTCGTCGATTACATCCCCGACCTCGGCATCGGTGAAATCGTGCCCGTCGGCGACCTCTTCGACGTCCTCGCGGGAGGCGACGACACCGCCGACGGCGTCATGAAAGCGCGTTTCGAGCAGGCCAAGCACCTCTACGCGCACAAGCTCCTTCCGATGCTCCATGAGACGCATGGGACCGGCACCGCCGCGCGCTGCCAGCGCCTTCGACCGACGCACCGGGCGACGCTCGGTTGCGCCGTCTGCCCCGAAGCCGCATGCCGGGCCGACAATCGCCTCGTGAAAACCCTTCTCCTCGCGGCCCTCGTCCCAGAGGTTGCAGCGCTGAAGCGACTGACAGCAAGCCGCGTCGTTCAGCTCAATCACGGAACGCTCCGCGCGCCCATCCCCGGAACCGAAGCGAGCCTCGCGGCGCAGCGCCTCCGACAATGGGCGAGCACGCTCGGTCAGATTCGCGTCGAAGCGCAGAGCGCGGACCCGGCCGTATCGATCGATGTCGGCGGCGTCGACCTCGAGCCCATCCTCCAGCAAGCAAGCGGCGAGGACAAACCCGGCGCGCGCCAGAAGATCGTGCGCGACATTCTCTTCGAGAGCATGGGGCTCGATCCGAAGGGAGACGTGGGGCAGGACGAGAGCATCGAGTGGCGGGGGACGGTGCGCCGCGGTCACGTTCGCTTCGGGAACGTTCGTCGCCTGCCGCCCGAGGTCATCCGGTGCCCGGATAACCACGACTGGCGCCTGGTGATCGATTATCCGTTCGACGAGGCGGGCTTCGGTCCGAACGACGATCTCGAAGTGGTCGAGCGCCTGCGCGAAGAGGGCGAGGGAACCTGGACGCTCGTCCTTTTGCCCAGCTTCTTCTCCGAGGCCGTGAACAAGCTCCTCGGCGAGCTCGCCATCCTCGAGCACATCCTGTCGACGCGCGAATCAAGGCGCCTGGCCGTTCAGCACTTGCGCGTGGAGCAGCAGGCGAACGCGGAGCTCGGGCTCGAGAACCTGCGCAGCCAAAAGCGCACCCGGCTGCACAACGCGCTCTTGCAAGCCTACGGCCTTGCGCGCCAGACCGAACAGGACATCGATCCGTCACGAAGCCTCGAGACACACCTCCACGTCCTCAAGAGAGAGGTCCGCTTGCAGCCAACGATTGGCGGCTCCCTGGCGGTGGCGCGGGACGTCTACATCCCGGAGCTCCTCCGGCTTCGCTACCCGCGACACCCCGAGCTCCGCAAGCTGACCAAGCAAGTGGCTGCGCGCGTCGCGGACCTGTTCGCCGAGCT
>JBEKFX010000276.1:0-2889 GCA_050013115.1 Polyangiaceae bacterium | reverse complement strand
GTCACGCCGCGCGAGCTTGCGTTGCTGTTCGAGGGAATTGATCACGCGCTGCTTCGAAGAGCCAGACGAGTCGTGGCCGCAGAGGAGCTCGAACGGAGCGCCCTATATGACCCCGCGTGATCTCATGTGACATTATACGATTGCGACTATCAGAGATAAGCAGTATCGAGTTACAAGTCGCGTGTCGTGAATGACCAACCAAGCGACCCGAGGACCGAGCGACGCGAGACCGAGCTATCCGCCTTGCGTCGCGAGGTGGACCGGTTGGGAGTAGGTAGTCTTTGACCAGTGGCGCGACCAAGCCCCGGAAGTCAACGTAAATCGCCTTAGCGGTTCCGCTGTTGCTGAAACGGGGGACCCTATTGAGAGTTCGAACGGCGAGGGCGTGAGCTGCGAGTGCGGGTCGAGGGCCAGCTCGTCTTCAACGGCATGTACCAGATCCTCGACGCGGCCCGGGCTGGCGTGCCTGCTGGACGACGTGGTGCAGGCGGACCTGGCGGCGGGTCGCCTCACGCGCGTGCTTGAGGATTGGTGCCCGCCGTTCTCTGGCTACCACCTCTACTACCCGAGCCGCCGGCAACTGGCGCCCGCCTTCGCCTTGCTCGTCAATGCGCTGCGCTACGGAGAGACGCCGCCGGGGAAGCAGCCGTCACCGCGCGGGCAGGCGAAGCCGGAAGGCGTCCGCTTCTCGACGAAGAGGTGACGTGCAAGGTGGACGAACGGCGGAGGCGCGCGCGGGAGCTGGACCGGGACGTGACACCCGGGGGCCGGGGGGAGGATGGGAAGACGGCCCGTCGCGCAGAGGCGAAGACCGGGACGTATTCTTGGACGATGCCGATCTTGTACGCGGACGTCGTAGCCCTCCTTCGACCCGATCCAGCCTGGCCGCAGTTCGGGAACGGCGTGTTTGACCTTGAGGTCCGGGACCCAGCCACAGCGGTGGATGCCTTCACTGTGTGGGATCGCGGGGCCACTACATTCCGGCAGCGTCTCCCGGAAACGATCGAAGGCCACGCGAAGGCAAACGCGCTCGCGGGCGTCCTGTGCGTTCACGCACCGCTGCTCGTCTTTGCCGCGCGCCGTCGGCGCATCGTCGGCCCTCAGGCCGGGGCGACCGAGGTAGTGGTGCTCGACGGCAACAATCGCATGCTCGCGCTCGCGATTCGCTTGTCTCGTGGTGACGAATGTCCTCCCTGCGTCGGGTTCTTCGCGGCGAGATGAAGTTGCGCGCGGGCTGTACGGCGCGCCGGCCTCGATCACCCCGACCCGCCCTTCCGATCCCGACGACCCCCTGCTACCGGTTCTCGGGTGACCCGCTCCGAACTCCTCGCCTTCCTGCGTCGCCACCGAATCTGCGTTCAAGCCTCCGCTTCCAACTCGGGGGCCCCGCAAGCCGCCGTCGTGGGTTTCGCCGTGAGCGACGACCTGGAGATCATCTTCGACACGATCGGCACGACGCGGAAGATGACGAACCTTCGCCGCGACCCGCGCATCGCCCTGGTCGTCGGCTGGGACGAGGAGCAGACGGTCCAGATCGAGGGGGTCGCCGACGAGCCGCGCGGCGACGACCTCGCGCGCTTGAAGAACGTATACTTCAGCGTCTACCCGGATGGCGTGGACCGCCAAGCCTGGAAGGACATCACCTACGTCCGCGTTCGCTCGACGTGGGCGCGGTACAGCGACTTCCGACCCGGAGGTCGCGTCGTCGACGTCGGCGAGCTGGAGCTGCGCGGGGCAACGTGAAGACCCCCACGTCCTTCGTCGGCCGCTGGAGGATCACCGAGACCGAGGTCTGGGATCGTGAAGCACTCGACATGCTCGTCCCCGCGCACATGACGTTCGCGGCGAACGGCCGGGCGCAGTTCGAAATGATCTGCGTCGTCGGCGAGATGGACTGCGAGTTCGAGGAGGACCGCGTGAACTTCACGTGGGCCGGGAATGACGAGATGGACCAGGCGTCGGGACGCGGCTGGGCAGTCATCAAGACGGACGGCACCCTGCGCGGCACGATCTACTTTCACCACGGGGACAACTCGTCGTTCGTCGCCGTCCGGGGCGAGGGGCCGGCGGTCGCGAAGAAGCGGTCGGGCGCCAAGCGTGCCCGACCGAGTTGAGGGTCGCGACGATCGCGCGCGACGTAAGCACGCTCCCGGGCTGCTGCGCGGCTCCGACGGTGGGGTAGTTCGCCGCTCGAATCGCCCCCCACGCCGGTCAACGCCGGAGCCAGGCCTCATCCTGCGCGGCGATGTGAGCGGCGAGGGGGCCCTGCTCGACCCCTGCATCGCGCGCGAGCTTCGTAATCTCGGCAAGCCGCTCGGAAGGCCGCTGGGCGACCGCCACGATGAGAGACGAAGCAAGCGCTCGGATCTCGTCGAGGGTCGTTGGATCCGTGAAGCGGCGCGACCCGTCGGCGTCGCTCACCGACTTGGTGTTAGCTGCGTCAATGCCGAGACTCGCGACGACGTGCGCGCCCTGCCAGCTCAGTGTCCGCACGAGGTCCCTCCGGGCGAAGACACCGCCGCTTGTTCCGGCGCTTAGGAGCGCGACCGGCTTGCCGTACAGGTCGCCGGATCCGACGACCCAGTCGAGCGCATTCTTCACAACGCCAGCGACCGCGCCGGCATACTCGGGCGCGGCGATCACTACGGCGTCGGCGGCACCGACCTGGGCGCGAAAGGCCAGCACCGCCTCGCCGGGCGCCGCGCGGGCGACGTCGAGCGCGGCCCTGTTCGCCGAAGCCTGCTGAAGGCTCCCGCAGACGAGGAGGACCAATTGGGACGGCGATTGCGGCAACAGCGGAACCGCTAACGGCCACTATGTTGATTGTGCGCCGTATGGCGCAGAAAGGATTGGTGATTCTCAGATGTCATCACAACCCGGATCGGGCCG
>JBEKFX010000275.1:0-5009 GCA_050013115.1 Polyangiaceae bacterium | reverse complement strand
TGCATGCCTCGTCCTCCCGACCATCAACGCATCTCGAACGCCTCAGAGATTGGGCGTATCCGGACGCATCGCGAACGACCAGCTTGGGACCTTCTCCGCATCTCGCGGTGATGGGGCGGCCGGTGCGTCGCCTGCCACGTTCACAGTCGAAGGCTGCGTCGGACGCGACGTCGTCGCCACGGTCACCGGCGGGTCGCCGCGAATGGGTACCGCCAAAGCGGGGGATTGTCCCCTGACCGTGCTTCGAATTGTGGCGCCAATGTTGTCTCGACGTCGGCGTTTGCGTCGTGTGGACTCGCCTGTGCTCGTCGCCCCCGTCCGCCCGAGATACGTGCGCAGCGTCGATGCCGACATCTGCAACCCCTTCTCGGCGAGCATCGCCGCAATGTCGTTCCAACTGTACCCCTTGGATCGCATCGCATGGATATCGGACGCCATGAGCTCAATCGCCTTGACGTAACGGATCCTCGTCTCCTCACGATTTGGGGCGCCGCGTAGACGCTCTTGAAGCTCGGCGACGCTCGATATCTCGATGGTCTTCGCTGGCATGCGCACACCGCTTTCTCTCGGACGTAAAGACGTCGCGGACACATCACACTCGGCGTCGAGCGGATGGACACGACGGCTTGGACGTTCCGTCTATGCGATGACGGGCCTCCGTATGGCCCCCCGTACCTCGCGACTACTGATAATGTGAGCAGACACGGTCGTCAAGATAGTCCCGGCTATTTTCCTCTGGACGCAAACGCTTTATCGCGGGTTCGCTCGTTGCGAGTCGTCGACCACGTCATTCGGACGTTCAGACCGCCGTCCGTGCCATGTGGACGTGACGTCGTCGCTCCGTCCTTGGGCAATCGCAAAGTCGTCGACGCAGCGTCCACGCATCGTTGGCCGGTTCGTCGCTGTGGGTGTGTTTACAGCAGTTTGCCATGTCGCAGCGAGCGTCCACGTGTCATCGAAGGTTCGTCAACGGATTGTCGCAGCATCATCTACGCCTCGTTCGGCCGATTGGCGACCGGACGTCTCCGTGGTCATCATCAAGACGTCAACGGTCGCACGAAACCCGGAGCGAAAGCGGAGGGCGAGATAAAGACATGGATCTACGAATGAGTTAAGCTCGTAATACGATTTATGAAAATGTGGATCTAATGGGGTATGCCATGGATCCACGAACTTCGTAACCATACGAATACAAAAGAGAAAAGGTGGATCCATCCGTGAAGGACCCTGACGACCTCCCCATTTTTAGGCCTCGCATGGGCGGCGGGCGGAAAGCCGGGTCGCGCGGCCGAGAGGGCTCGTTTCGCGGCGCTTTGCTGGCACGAATCGGTCGCGCGGCCTGCGCGTCAGGCCGGGCCGCTGCACGTTCCCGAGTCGCCGTCCGCCGACCGGATGCCGCCGCCCGGCGGGTCATCGTTAAGGCTCATGTCGTCCGCATGAACGCGCGCGGCGCGAAGGCCGCGGCGCTCCACATTCGGTACATCGAGCGCGACGGCGTCGAGAAGGACGGCTCGAAAGGTCTGGCCTACACCGCCGACGGCCCCGCCCGCAGCGAGATCTTCGAGCAGCCACGATCTGGGGAGCGGCACCAATTTCGGCTCATAGTCTCACCGGAAGACGCGGCCGAGCTCGACCTGACCGATTACGTCCGGCGCTTGATGGCGCGCGTCGAGCGCGATTTGGGGCGCAAGCTCGAGTGGCTGGCCGTCAATCACTTCGATACCGAGCACCCTCACGCGCACCTCGTCATCCGCGGCGTCGACCGGAGCGGTCGCGAGCTACGCTTCGACCGCGCGTACATCTCGAACGGCCTGCGCTGGACCGCTCAGGAACTCGCCACCCAGGAGCTTGGACCCCGCCACGAACTCGACATCCAGCGCACGTGTGCGCGAGAGATCACCCAAGAGCGGTTCACATCGCTCGATCACGAACTCGAGCGGCGCATCGCCGACGGCCGCGTCGAGGTTCCGTCTCGGCGGCGGCCCGGGCGCATTGACGAGTCCACGCTGGTGGCGCGTCTTGAGCACCTCGAAGCGATGCGGCTGGCCGAGCGTCTCACGCGTTCGTCGTGGTCGCTCACCGAAGAAGGGTGGCAGGTGCGCCTCCGCGAACTCGGTTCCCGTGGCGACATCCTGAAGCAGATCCACGCCGCCATTCGCGGGGACCCCGCTCGGTACCACGTCGTGCGGGCAGGGGAGGCACTCGAGCCCGACGCGGCGGCGGGCGGAGAAGCGCGCGTTGTATCGGGCCGCGTAGCCAGCAAGGGCTTGTCCGACGAGCTGAAGGGACGACTCTACGCCGTCATCGAGACCCCGACGGGACACGCGTACCACGTCCCCCTCGACGTGCGCTCTGCCGAAGAGATCTGTACGGGAGACATCGTGTCGTTGGCGTCCCGGCGAGAACAGCCGATTCGACCCATCGACAGGCACATCATCGAGGCGGCGCGCGCGCATGGCGGCTTGTACGCGGAGAAGGCGGAGGCCGAGGACGCGACGAGCCGTGTCGCCGGTCGCCGCCTCCGCGAACTCGAACGCCTCGGTCTGGTGATGCCTGCCGGCCCCAATCGATGGTCGCTGCCTCGGGACCTCCTCGAGAGGCTTGAAGCGCAGCATCGAGCGGCTCCCGTGAGGCATCGTCTCGTTCTTCGTAAGGAGCCGCTCCCGCTCGCGGACCAGACGCGCTATCCCGGCCCCGTATGGCTGGACCGCATCGACCCAGCCAGCATGGCTCCCTACGGCTTTGGGGCCGATCTCCGCGATGCGCTCCGAGTGCGCCGCGACGTCCTGCGGCGGCTCGGCGTCGCGCCCGGCCCCGACCGGACGGCCGCTCTGCGGGGTCTCGAGAGAGGGGCGGTCGGAAAGCAAGTGGCCGAACGCACCGGACAGGCGTTCGTCGCAAATACGCCGGACGGCTTTCGCGGGCGCGTTCAGATGCACGTGGCACCGACCGGCGCCTCGTATGCGATCATCTCCGACGGTTTGCGCTTCGCCGTGCTCGAGTCCATAAGTTCGCGTGGCGCCGTGGGAACGTCGGTCACGGTGACTCGCAATTCAAGAGGCGAGCTCGTCGTTCGCCAGGATCCCGATCGCGGCCTTGGGAGCTAACCGTGGGTGGCGCGACCCCCTCCCCCCGCGCGCCGTGGCCAGGTCACCCGCTTCGACGGCCGGCGGTCCACGTTCATCTTGGGACGGGCACGCCGATCATGCGTTGGCACGTTCCGGCCCGGGGGCTGGCCAGTTCTTGCACCCTTCCGGCGCCGCCAGCCTGGCCCGTCGGTTGCCGCCGCGTCGAGAGGAACCTCATCCAAGCGTGTGGCCCAGGCGCCCGGCTTCACACGGAAACAGGTTCCGAGCTAGCGTCGCCGACGATGCTCCACCCCTTTGGTTCCGCTGACTTCGAGGAACGCACCGTCTCCAATGGCGACGTTCGTCTGCGATGCGTGACCGCCGGTCCCGCGGACGGGAAGCTCGCGCTGTTCCTTCACGGCTTCCCGGCGGGATGGTCCACATGGCGTGGAATTCTTCCGGCCTTCGCACGAGCGGGCTACCTCGCGGTCGCACCGGACCTGCGAGGTTACGGAGCGTCGGATCGTCCCAAAGGTGTGGACAGTTATTCCGTGCCGCGCCTCATGGCGGATGTCGTCGCGATCCTCGATGCTTTCGGCCGCGAGCGCGCGTTCGTCGTGGGGCACGACATGGGCGGGGGCCTCGCGTGGTCGGTTGCGATGGCTCACCCGCAGCGCATCGATCGGCTCGCGATCCTGAACTCGGTACACCCGGTGGGCTTCGAACGACAGATGCGCAAGTGGTCGCAAATCAAGAAGAGCTGGTACGTCTTCCTCTTCTTGCTGCCGTGGCTCCCGGAGTGGTGGCTCTCACGCCGCGACTTCCGCTTTGCTCATCGCTCACTCATGGCCGACGGTCTTCGCGACGACGTCGCTCGTGACCTTCTCGAGGGGATACGCCCACCAGGCGCGCTGCATGCGGGCTTGGACTGGTATCGCGCGAGTTTTCGCGATGCCGCGCGCAAACGGTTGGTGCTTCAGAAGGTTGATCTTCCTACGCTCGTCGTGTGGGGGGACCGTGAGAACCATCTCGACCCCGAGCTCGCAACACCGCCTGCGGACTGGGTCAGTCAAGCACAAGTCGAGCACGTGCCAGAAGCGGGGCACTGGGTCCAGCACGACGTGCCCGACAAAGTGAGCGCGCTGCTTCTCTCCCACGCGGCGGGTTCGACGCGCTGAATGGCGGTTGGGCCGTGTTACGCGTGGTCATGCACCCCCCGGTGTCAGGGAGGTTGTCGCCCTCCGCGTAGCGGAGTGACGTCCGAAAAGTCAGGGAGACAGAGCCACGAACCTTGTGGTGTACACGGACAGTTTCAGGACGAAGATGGTACCCCAGAGGTCCACCCGAAGTGGGTGGGGCGGTCTCGCTTGGCGCAGTCAGGCGGCTCGCTTGATCCAGTCGAGGATCGCTTCTCGTAGTGCGGCGTGCAGCGAGAGACCCCGCTTCTTCGCGCGCGCCGCCAGCAGTTTCCAGACCTCGTCGGGGAAGCGCACGGAACGTGGAGAGGTGCCACCCACCTCGTGCAGCTTCCTGGGGCGCCCCCTGCCCACCTGCACCGTGATGCCTTCCGTGGCGATGCGAGCGGCGTAGGGGTTGCGGCGCACGCGAGCCTTGCTGAAGTCGACCTCGGGCATCTCCTTCAGGGATGCCTGGGACGGCTCGGCGTACAGCTTCGTTCGCTTCCGTTCACTCGCCCTCTTCATAACGCCTCCGCTCGGGTCGCGTCGCCAGCCGCGCGCTGATGACGCGCGTTTCGTCTTCGCTCTTCTCGATGAACACGGTCAGCAAGATGCGCTCCTTGGAAGAAGCGCCCATGAGGATGGCGCGCTCGGGATGCACCAGGTCATCCACGATGAGCGCGTGCGGGTCGGCGAAGCACGTGACCGCCTCCTCGAACGAGACCGCATGCTTCCGCACGTTGCTCCGCGCCTTGCTCGGATC
>JBEKFX010000274.1:0-2926 GCA_050013115.1 Polyangiaceae bacterium | reverse complement strand
CGGCGAATAACCTCCTGCTCGGAGGGGTCAGCGCAGTGCTGGACGCCGTCGACGTGGTCTCGTTCATCATCCTGGCGATCATGATGCTCATCCTCGGTAACACGATCGCGATGAGCGTGCGCGAGCGGATCGCCGAGTTCGGCGTGCTCCGCGCGATCGGTTTCCCGTCCCGCCAGATCAGCGCATTCATCATCGGCGAGGCCATGCTTGTGGCGCTCTTCGCGGGGCTCCTCGGGCTCGGGCTCTCGTTTCCGCTCGTGCAGATGGCGATGGGCAAATGGCTCGAGGAGAACGTCGGCCACCTCTTCCCGTCGTTCCGCATCAGCGTGCCGACCATGATCGGGGCCATCCTCATCGCGCCCGCGCTTGGCGCCTTCGCTTCCCTGCTTCCGGCGATCCGCGCCGGAAAGATACCGGTGACCGAAGCCTTGCGGAGGACGGCGTGATCCCGATCGCATACAACGTGCGGAACCTGGCGGTACGCAAGGCGACGACCGCCGCCGCCGCCGCCGGTCTCGGCCTCGTCGTCTTTGTCTTCGCGTCGGTCATGATGCTCGCCAACGGAGTGAAGCAGGCGACCCACCGCGCTGTCGATCCCAACGGGGTGATCGCGCTCCGGAAGGGGTCAAGCGTCGAGATCGAGAGCGGACTTGACGAGTCGTCCGTCGCCCTCCTCGGAGCGATGCCCGGCGTTGCCCGGTCGGCGGCCGGGCAGCCGCTGGCGGTCGGCGAGCTGGTGGTCCTCGTCATCCTCGACAAGCGAGAGGGCGGGCTGTCGAACGTGGTGATCCGGGGCGTGCCCGAGAACGTCCTCGCCCTGCGGCCGTCGCTCCGGGTGAAGGAGGGGCGGGCGCCCCGGCCCGGCACGAACGAGGTCATGGTTGGGAGCTCGATCCGTCCCCGGATCCAGGGGCTCGATCCGGGGAAGGTCCTGGAGATCCGGAAAAACCGCCCCCTCCAGATTGTCGGCGTCTTCGAGGACGACAGTTCGTCGAACGAATCCGAAATATGGGGAGACCTGCACGTGGTCCAGGCGGCGTTCGCCCAACAGGGCACGGTGTCGAGCGTGAGGGTCCGGCTCGAGTCGCCCGGCGCCTTCGACCGCTTCGCGGCTGCCGTGGCGGCGACGCCGCAGCTCCACTTGAACACCTGGCGGGAGTCCGAGTTCGGCGACCGGCAGACGCAGGGGACGGCGATCTTCCTCTCGGGCATGGGGACGCTTGTCGCTCTGCTCTTCTCGATCGGCGCGGTGATCGGCGCGATGATCACCATGCACGCGACCGTCGAGCAGAGACAGCGGGAGATCGGCACGCTGAGGGCCATCGGGTTCACCCGGACCCAGGTCCTCGCGTCCTTCTTGCTGGAGTCGATCGTCCTCGCGCTAGTGGGCGGGGTGTTCGGCGCCGGCGCGTCGCTCCTCATGTCGCTCAAGCGGATTTCGATGATGAACGTCTCGACCTGGTCGGAGCTCTCGTTCAAATTCGAGCCGACGCCCGGGATCCTCCTGGCGGCCATCGCCCTAGCGGTGGTGATGGGGGCCTGCGGGGGCCTGTTGCCCGCGGTGCGCACGGCGCGCATCAATCCGATCCAGGCCATGAGGGGCGCGTGAGCGGAGAGGCGCCGCAGCTCGGCTCGCCCGCGGGCGACACGGTTCCGGGCGTAGATCGACTGAGCGCCGAGCTGGCGTCTCTCCGGATCGGTCGAGAGGCTGCGATCGTCACGCCGCCTCGGCGCGCGTTTTCCCGGGTCGCCGTGCTGGCGCTCGCTGCGGGCGGCGTGGTCGCGGGGGTCTCGCTGACGTTTCGCTCCGGCGCGTTCGCCGGCGACCGTGAGGTGCAGCTCGCCGAGATCGCGCAGGTGTCGCCCACGCAGCCGCACCTGGATCTCACGTCCACCGGTTACGTCGTGCCTCAGGTCGCGGTGGACGTGTCGTCCAAGGTCACCGGCCGCGTCGCCAGGGCGAACGCGCGTGAAGGATCGCGCGTCGCCTCCGGGGAGGTCGTCTTCGAGCTAGACCCCGTCGACGAACGCGCCTCGGTCGCGGCCGCCGAGGCGCGGGTGGCCGCCGCACGAGCGCGCGTGGCGGCCGCGAAGGCGCAGCTCGCCGAGGTGGACCAGCAGCTCGATCGCGAGCGAAGGCTGGTCGAGAAGGGAGCGGTCCCGCCAGCGACGGTGGAGGATCTCGCGGCGCATGCGGCGTCGCTGCGGGAGCAAGCGGCCGGCAGCCGCGCCGAGGTCGGGGTGGCGGTCGCCGAGGCGGCCGCGTCCGCGACGGCGCTAACCAACATGGTGATCCGGTCCCCCGTCGACGGCGTCGTCCTCACGAAGCCGCTGCAGCCCGGCGACATCGTCACCGCCGGCCAGCCGATGGCGCGCATCGCGGATTTCTCGTCCATCGTGATCGAGACAGACGTTCCCGAGGCCCGCCTGCACCTCGTTCGGCCCGGCGGCCCGTGCGAGGTCGTGCTCGACGCGTTCCCGGAGGTGCGCTGGCGGGGAGAGGTGGTCGAGACCAGCCCGCAGCTCAATCGTGCCAAGGCCGCCGCGACGGTCAAGCTGCGCCTCCTCGACCGGGACGACTCGGTGCTGCCGGAGATGGCTGCGCGCGTGTCCTTCCTCGACGCGCCGCTCGATCGAGGAGGCGCGGGTGTCCGACGGCCAACGCGTGAAGGAAAAGGGCCCCGGATGACAGGTTCGTCGACCCGTTCGAACGCCTCGCCGGCGGCCCGCCGCATGGCGATCACCAAGACCGCGCTTCCACGTCGCAGACGCCAATGAGGTCCACAGCTTGTCACATACCGGAGGGTTCGGCGTGACCAGAAGAAAGGCGGTGCAACCCAGCGAGTGAAAATCTCGACACGGTAACGGCCAGGGAGCCGTGAAGCTGAGGAGACGCGTTGGAGTGGCGAAAGCACGGCGCGGTGCC
>JBEKFX010000273.1:0-2949 GCA_050013115.1 Polyangiaceae bacterium | reverse complement strand
ACGAAGTGTCTCCAGTGGAGACACTCGGACGCGTGTTCAACGGCAATGGCGCCCGATCGCCCCGTCCGTAGGACCAAGGATTCATCTGTCGCTGATCCGATTTCGGCCCCGAGACGTCTAGAAGAACTGCTATGCGTCACTGCGCAGCGTAGGCGCGTAGGTAGCATTTGGCGAGGGACGCGGCCGAGCCACCGAAGTCGACATATGACTTCGATGGTCGAGGGCGATGAGGCTCTATGCGTCCGTGTGCACCGGCGACAGCACCTCAGCTCGTACGGTGGGGCGGCCCCGAGCGTACTGCCCCGGCGAGCAGCCCATGACGCGCTTGAACGCGAGACTGAATGCGCTCTGGGAGTCGTAGCCTAGAGCTTCGCCAATCTCGGAGATTGGAGCACTCGAGCGCACGAGCCTGTCGCCCGCTACCGTCATCCGCCAGCGCGTGAGGTACTCGAGTGGCGAGAGACCGACCCTCTCCTTGAACCTCACGGCGAAGGTCGTACGCGACATACCCGCTCGTGCGGCTAGCGATTGCACCGTCCACGGGGCGCCCGGGTTGTCGTGCATCGCTCCGATCGCCGCTGCCATCTGCTTGTCCGAGAGCGCGACGAGCCAGCCCACGCCGCCGTTGCGACCTTCTTCGGCGAGGTGCAGCCGCAGCGCCTGCACGAGCAGCAGCGTCGCGAGCTGTTGGGCGACGACGACCCCGCCCGGCTGAGGCTCACGCAGCTCCTGCCGCATTCGCTCGATGACCCAGTGCAGCACCGCTTTGTGCGCTTCCTTGCGAATGTGGACGAGTGGCGGCAGCACGCCGAGCAGTACGTCCGCTTGGTCGCCTGTCAGCGCAAACTCACCGCCCACGCCGAAGAAGTGGCCGCCCCCGTTCAGCACAGTGACGCCTCCGTCGTTGCGCCCGTCATAGGTCTTGGTTGGGTCGGCCGGCTCGAACGCAAGATCGCGGGCCACGCGAAACGGTCGTCCTCTCGGGAGGAGCACGCAGTCGCCCGGCGCGACGGCGACGGCTTCCTGCACACCGTCGACAGCGAGCCAGCCGTTGCCGGAAATCACTGCGTAAAACCGGATGCCGTCGAAGGGACCAAAGGCGAAGGACCAGTCTCCCCCGTAGTCGAACCCACCGGACCAGTACGTCTTAACCTTGAGCAGCGAGAGCACATCTGAGAGCGGATCCATCGCCGTCTCCGAACGATCGCGACAATAAGTCGAACGAAGTAGCGTAGCGGGTACCGCTTCGGCTTGCCACCATGGTCGTCATGGAAAACAACCGCTCCGCCAACACCGCGGCCTGGCTCTCCGCGAAACAAAGCCCGCTGCAGGTCGGGCCGGCCCCGTACACGCCCCCGAAGGCCGACGAGATCGTCGTTCGCAACCACGCCGTTTCGATGAACCCCATGGACTGGATCAAGCAGGTCGCTGGCGACTTCCTGTTCAATTGGATCAAGCACCCGTTCGTCCTCGGCTCCGACTCGGCCGGCGAAGTGGTCGAGGTCGGCAGCGCGGTCACCCGCTTCAAGGTTGGCGATCGCGTGCTCGGTCACGCGGTCGGCACGGACCCGAAGCGCAACTGCGCATCCGAGGGCTCCTTCCAGACCTACACCGTTCTCCTCGAGCGCATGGCCTCGCCGATCCCGGACGACATGAGCTATGAGAGCGCTTCGGTCCTGCCGCTCGGCCTGTCGACCGCTGCCTGCGGTCTCTTCGAGAAGGACCAGCTTGCGCTTGACTACCCGTCGGCGTCCGCGAGGCCCAACGTCAAGACGCTCCTCGTCTGGGGCGGCTCGACGAGTGTGGGTAGCAACGCCATCCAGCTGGCCGTCGCAGCGGGCTACGAAGTCTTCACGACGGCTTCGCCGCGAAACTTCGACTACTGCAAGAAGCTCGGGGCGAGCCGAGTGTTCGACTACAAAGATCCGCGGGTGGTGCCCGACTTGATCGAGGCGCTCTCGGGCAAGACCATCGCCGGCGCGCTCGCCATCGGAGCGGGTTCTCCTGAGGCCTGCGTCGCCGTCGTGCGCGCGTGCAAGGGGACGAAGTTCGTCTCGATTGCAACGTACCCCATTACCTTCGATCAGCCGCTCGGGCAAAACGTGCCCGTGCTTGCGACGGTGTCTCGCTTTATCTGGTTCAGCGTGAAGCTTTGGCTGATGACCCGGACGCGCGGCATCCGCAGCAAGCTCATTTTCGGCAGTTCACTCGTCCATAGCGATGTCGGGCGCGTCGTTTACGCCGACTTCTTGCCCCAGGCGCTCGCCGACCGGCGCTTCATCGCCGCGCCGGAGGCACAGGTGGTCGGCACCGGCCTCGCATCGATCCAGGCCGCGCTCGACGTGCAACGCAGGGGCGTGTCGGCGAAGAAGATCGTGGTGTCGCTGCCCCATAGCCCGAGCGGCGCGGGCGAGTGATGACGGCCTTCGAACCGCTGCTCCTCGCAGCGAGCCTGCGCTGTTCAAGGGAGCGGCGCCGCGAACGGGTGTCCGGAAGTCGCGGCCTCTGCGCAGCGTGCGCGGATGAGCTTGTCAAGGCGCACCGAACGGGCAAGCTGGTGGGCAGCCGCGATGCGGTCTCGGGGCGACTGCTCGGGATACTTCCGGCTCTGATCGGCACCGCCGAGGCCGCCCAGGTTGTCCTTGATCTCGCAGCTCGCGAAAGCCTCCAGAAGACCTACCTACACCCCGTGGTCGCTCGATCTGGACAGCCCGCGCTCGCCGCCGAGGGGGGTCGGGGTTAGGGTTAGGGTTAGGGGTTGGGATCGGGGTCGCGGATGAGGGACCGGCGTTCTGGACCGCGGGTGGGGTCTTCCCTATCTCCGTCTTCAAGATGACCAGCCTCGAGACCGCGCATCGGCAAAGAGCGTGGCGCGTCCACACCCTCGCGCACGACTTCGAACTCGAAGACCTCTGGATGTTCGACCTCGGCGGCCGCCGCGCGGGCGAC
>JBEKFX010000272.1:0-2964 GCA_050013115.1 Polyangiaceae bacterium | reverse complement strand
AATCGTGCCGTCCCCGAAGTTCGCGACCAGGAACGCGCCTCCGAACGGCCCAAAGCTGGCCGGCGCCATTGCCATCCCCCAGGGAGAATTGAGCGCTCCCTGAGAAATCAAATTCCCGAGCAGACTACCCGACATGTTGAACATCGCGACGTAGCCATTTCCAGCTCCGGGCACATCGTAGTGCTTCTGGCTGTCCTGCTTCGCGTAGGTGACAAACAATGTCCCGCCGATATTCTGCACATTGAAGGGAGCGAAGCCGGTGGGTATCGTCGGATTCGCGAACGCGGTGGCGAACGCGCCCGGATTGAGGTTGAAGCCGCCGTCGAATACGTCAATCCGCCCGGCGTTGAAATTCGCCGCGAAAATGTAGGGCGCAGTAGAGGTCCCGCCCAGTGCGCAACCCTTATACACCGCACCGGATTTCGAATTATCGAACAGCACTTGCGCGTTGGTCGCGTTGACGGACGAGTTCCATCCGGTGATCAGCCCGTCCTCGGAACAAAACAGGAAGGACGCTGGCTTTCCGGCGGCCACGTCCAGAACCGCGGTGTTCGAAGAAAACGCGTTTTGGATCACTCCCGTGACCGGACCGGGCCCAGTCCCTCCGCCCGCCGCGGGAATCTTAACGATGATCGACAACGCGGTTCCGGTACCGTCGTAGAGCGTGGACGTTCCCGTGCCGTTATTGCCGATCCAGAACGGGCTGGTTGCGCTGAAAGCATTCCCCCAGGGATTCACGAGATTTGGGTCCTGGTGGTCGGCCACGCCCGCCAGGTCCGAGACTAGATTGTGAACCAGAAAACTGGTCGACGGAGCGCCGGCTCCCGTGGTCTGTGCCGCGAGCGCGCCGGTCGTCGCGCCAAAAAGAAGAGCGCGGCGAAACCATTTCGCACCCTTCCACCCCAACTGCACACCGCCGTCAATTTTGTTCATTGAGCCTTCCTCCAGTTTTGAGACCGCAAAGGATGAGGAGCGCCGCTTTCTTCGGACGTCGCGTCGCTGCACTCCGTTTTGCGCCGTTTGATCAAAGGGAGAGACAGGGTTGCGACCGGTCGTGGTGTCCAGGTCCTGTAAAAACCATGTAAATAAATCCGGCCAAGCCGGGGCGATGTTACGCCGGCACAATTGCTTTTACAACGGTTTCATAACTCGATAACGACTCTTGGCCGCAGATCCCGCTAACGTGGGCACTGGGGGGAACGCGAAGCCTTGACCGCGAAGCCAAGCCCGAGCCGCCAGACTGTCATCCCGATCTCGGACAGGACGCCTGCAACTGAAATCGGCGGGGATCGCGAACGCCTCTGTGAGGAACTCTCCGGAATCGCGACCGCTACGCGCAAGGTCCCTGGATTCCAAGTGACGGAAAGACACTACGCCTGCGGGCTAACTCTGCCCCCGCACTGCCACGAGGAAGCGTATCTGATCTACGGACTGGAGGGTGCGTACGTGGAGTCCTGCGCCGTCGCCCCGAGCTTCGTCTGTGCCCCGGGCGTGCTGCGATACCTGCCGCCCCGCCAGGAGCACGCCAACGTCTTCGAAAACGGCGCGCGCTGTCTCGTCGTGACCGTCGAGCCCCAGGTGTTGCATCGGGTTGGAAGCCATACCAAGGCGCTGGAGCGGCCGGGAGAGATTCGTGGCGCCGCTTCCGCATGGCTTGCGCAGCGCCTTTATCGCGAATTCCTCCAGGACGATCCACTCTCGCTGATGTCGCTCGAGGGAATTCTTCTGGAAGTCCTGGCCGACGGTGCGCGTCACTCGGGCGCTCCGGATGCAGCGGGGCCGGCGCCTCGATGGCTGCGCGTTGCTCGCGAATACGCTGAGGTGAACTTCCTGCGTTCCGTGAGTCTGGCTGAGATCGCTCAAGCCGCAGGCGTGCATCGTGTCCATTTGGCGCGTGAATTCCGGCGGCACTTTTCAGTTACCGTGGGCGAATTCCTGCGCCGCAAGCGCGTGGAGCATGCCTGCCGCCTGGTTTCGACGACCAACGATCCGCTGGTGGACGTCGCCATCGCTTGCGGGTTCGCCGACCAAAGCCATTTCTGCGCGACCTTCCGCCGTCAGGTCGGACTCACACCGGGCCGCTTCCGCGAAATGGCACGATCGCAGTAATCCTCAGGCCACAAATCATAATCCTCAGCGGGGCAAAAAAAACGGCAGGGCACATGGAATGCCCTGCCGGAGGATAAGGATACAGGACTTCGCTCTACTGGATTGCAATGGTGGCTACATTCGGAGGACTGACGACGCTGCCGTCGGCTGACTGGACCTGGACCGGCACAGCATCGCCCGTTGGAGCGTTTTCAGGAATCACAAGATTGATCTGGCCGACGCCCGGGTAGTTCGGCGCTTGCCCGGCGAATTGGATTTGGGCCGTGACTCCGCTATTCACACCTCCTATCCAAACAATGGGAGTGCTGTTGGCAGAGTGGGTCGTCACGAGGTCGTTGAAGCCATCCTGAATCGGCGGCGTCATAGCTCCGAGCCCGGTGACGTACATATAGGCCTGTTCGCCCCGGTTGATCGGGCGAGTGGGAACTCCGAGGTTCGCGTTGGTGGGCGCGGCAATCGAAAAGTCCGTGAGGTTGACCAGGACAGCCACACCCACGCCTTCCGGAATAGTGAAGATGCCCGGAGCGACCGGAACGACGGGAGTCTGCTGAGCCACCGACCGGACTCCGTTGACCGTCACGACTACGGGTACCGTGCTTGCGCCGTTCAAGCCGTTCAGAACCTCAAACGGCATCTGCGCATTGATAAAAGGGAAAGCACCGGTTGGGCCGACGTCACGCACCGGCGCCGGGATGCCGTTGAAAGTCACGCTTACGCCTCCGAGCGACGTCGAAAACGGCACTGTATCGGCGTCCGCCATCAACGCGCCGGGGAACGACCCGAAGATGCTCACCAGCGAACCCGGCGCGACCGCGGCTCCGTCACCATTGGCGTCCTTGGCGAAGCTCGCCGAGT
>JBEKFX010000271.1:0-3043 GCA_050013115.1 Polyangiaceae bacterium | reverse complement strand
TCACCACCGACACTCTTCGCAAGCCCCTCACGTCACGTCCGCACGGTTATCAGTGGCGATCTGCACGACCGCATCGCGCACCTCGGCGTCGATCTTCACGTCACGATCGGCGACCTGCTCGTGGAAGGGCTCCTGCTGTTGTGCCGCTATCACGACGTCGGCGCCGGGCTGCCCGAACCTCTGCCACCGAAAAGCTCGATGCCCAGGATGGTCCGACTCCAACCCGTCCCGCGCCGCACCGAGGGCGTCTCGCCTTGAGGCGGGACCAATGCCTGGTGGTCGCGTGGACAGGAAACAAACGTCGTCGTTCGCGCGAGTGAGAAGTGCGACCGTCCCCTGGAGCGATGCGGTTCTCGGTCCTGCCGACTATCCGCTTGACGCGCTCGTTTGAGCAGGCGAGCCAGAGCGACGTCCTCCGCCTCCAGGGCGAGGTCGGCGGCGAACAGCGGTCGCTCGTCGTCGCTCGGCAAGAGCGCTCAAGAGAACCAGGCATTCCGTGCCGCGACGCCGTCGCCGCCGCCCGCCCTTGTTCGTCCGGTCGCACGGCTTTTCACGGCAGTCGCTTGCTCGTGGCTGCCGCAAGGAGTTCGATGTACGGCAGAGGCACGGCGTCTTCCGGTTGCAAACCGAGATTCTCAGCGATCTCTCGAAAACTCTAGGTGCGCGTTCGCGTTGGTCTGATCCGTGACGACCGTTTCCAGCTCGACGAACTCCCCGAGCCCTTCAACGTCGTCGAGATGGATCCGAGTGCGGCGATGAAGAAACAAGTGACGACGCTTCTTCACTTCGCCGTCGTCACGATGCGGTGGTCGCTGCCTCGTGCCTCGGGTTGGTCCGGGCGCCGGTAGCTGATCAGTTCGGCCCTTTCGTTACCGAAATCGCGAAGCTTCAAGCGGCCTTAGCTCGCGTGGAAGAACGTGTCCGTCTGAACCAGGATACCGGCGTCGGTCGCACCGATCTGGATGGCTCTTCGGCGGACCGCTTCGAGGTCCGGGCACCGGTACTTGCATTGGATGTTGAAGCCCATTGGGGGCCTCGTAGGCCACGCGGCCGAGAGAGGCAACCGACCGCTTTCTCCCTCGCTCGCGAGGATCGAGAACGTTATCTGCGAAACTCATCGAAGAACGCGTTCATGATCTCGAAGGTTGCACCGGACGAAGGCCCGACCCTGCAAGCTCAAACACCGCGACGAGTTTCTCACTATCGACCAGGTCTATGGGCGGCACGCCATCACGGGTTGCGCGCGTCGCCGGTAAAGACGCGTCGCCGATAGGAGGCCGTCGTCAGTCGGCTTGCACGGCACCCCGGAAGTCCGTGACCGTGCTCGGGGCGACGCGAGCGGCACCCTTGAACACGCCCCGAGGGTTACGAGCGCGGTTGACCTGCCGACGCTGGTCGATTCCGCCGTCGCGAGAGCTTCTCTGTCGGTGGCGCCACCAGACGGAAATGATTCGAATTCGGTCTTCGGACTCCCATCCCCGGTGTAAGGATAGCACAATGGGCGTTTTTGCCCGTAGTCGCGAAACAACTCACCTATGAGGTTTACCCGTCATGAGTCCCCCGCAATTGAAGGAACCAGAAACGCTCCAAGCTCGTATGGATGAACACCGGCAGTCCCTACCGCTCCGAAGGCTTTTCGCGTTCGTGGAGCGTGAGGCGATCCTTTGTGCAGCCTTGCGCTACCAAGCTGGGTGCTGGAAGTCGGGCGAGGCGTACATGGAGCCGTCGTACCGATCGACGGCAAATCTTCTGAGGAAGAAGCTCGCCTACGAGGTGAGCTTGATCGGTGCCGACGGCACGGTCATCGCAGTTTACCGGATCAGCCTGACCACGGTCCGCGAGATCGTCCGCCGGATACCGCAGCGGGAGGCGCCGCAAAAGAAACTGCGCCCAGACACCGTCGTGCGTCTGCCGCGTGACCTGGTCGATCGCGCTCGCGTGAATGCGGAGCCCGGGGAGACGGTGCACCAGGCCGTCGAGCGCATCTTGACGACGAACCTCGACCAGGTAGATCAGGCCTCGATCTCGATTCTGGATCGGTTGAAGCAGCCGCTGCGTCGGCTCGGACTCGTCGGGTAAATCGCCGCGCGTTCGCAATCGGGGGAAGCGCTTCCGCGCCGCAAGCTCGGGGGCGCTTCTCTTTTTGTCGGACGACAGATGCGCGATCGGCGGTCTCGGCGCGCGGCTTCCGCGCCGCGTCTCTCGGCCGGGAGCCGCTGCAATGAACGCTCATGCTGTGGTCTCGCGGCTTGCGTCGGACCGCCCTTCGAGTGCTTCAAGGCTACGAATGCGTCTGACCCGCCGCCATCACATTCAGCGCCGGTTCCGCGCGAGCTTGACGATTTGATTTCCGCTCGCGACAGCACCGCCGCGAGTCCGGAGGTTTGCACTGTCCGGCATCGGTGCCTTCGAGATGGCGACAGAGCTCTGGCTCGTGGCAGCCCGCTCCCTCCCCCGGCGGACTGAGTGAATCTAGCTGATTCTGGGCTCGGGCCGCACTCGAGCCTTGGCGCGGATCCAGTGCTCGGAGGGGGCTCGGTTCGCGTCCCGGGGTACCATGGAACGATGGGAAAACTTCTGAAGACGCCCAGCCGGCAGTTCGATCGCATGATTAAGGCCCTGCGAGGGGTCGCGCCGTTCTGCATCGCGGCTCGGTTCGAGGACGGCTTCAAGCACTGCGTGGAGGCGTCCGTAGCAGGCGCGGAAGCCCTCAAGCGTCGTGCGGGCATCAAGGCGAGAGCGATACCGTGTGCCGTGACGCTACAACACGCCGAGTCCGACGTGACGCTGACGATCGGCTTCACAGCACGGCAGATCTATGATCGTTTATCTGAGGCCGAGGGCCGCCCTTCATTCGAGGAGTGGAGGGCAACGGAAGCCCGAGACCTTCCCGATAATGAGGCCCCATTCCACGAGATCATTGAGGCCCGCTTTGGAGGCGAGCGCGCACTTATTGATTTGACCCTCGGTCAATTGCGTCAAACCGGTGCGCCGTATACGGAGACCGTCCCCCTGAACCTGGGCGCCGTGGTCGGCGAGGGTT
>JBEKFX010000270.1:0-3077 GCA_050013115.1 Polyangiaceae bacterium | reverse complement strand
TTGGCGCGGGCCTGCGCCTGTCGGCGGCCTCGCGCTCGGCACTCGGGGCCGCAGTAGATCTGCCCGCGATCGCAACGGCGGCAGATGAAGAAGATCGCTTTACACCACGCACACGCGGTTTGTGTAGACGGCCGCGTCGAACCGATCTTTTTTGGCCAAGTGGATCCGATCTTTTTTGGTCTGGTAGATCCGACTTTTTTTGACCGCTCAGATCCGACGAGAGGTCTGCGCCCTGGAGCGGACCGCACGGAGGTGGCGAGGACGCGACCGGGCGGCGTCCGGCGCCCGGGGGTCTCACAGCTTCGCCAACGCCGACGTTGGGACGGTCCCACAGCTTCGCCAGCGCCGACGTTGGGACGGGGAGTGCCAACGAGTCGGCGGGGAGAGTCCTAATGAGGAGAGCAGCCGTGTCAGTCGCGGTGACCGCCGAAGATGCGTTCCGCGGCGGTCGCGAGAAGCGCGAGGTTGTCGGGAGCGGCGGCGTCGATAGCGGGGTCGCGGTCAAGGGAGCGAACCGTCGACGATTGGGCTCTGGTGGATTTTGGAGCGCGGCCGGTGACGGTGCCGGGCGCGTGGTGGAGCTGGTCGAAGCGGGCGAGCGTCGCCGTCACCGCGTCGGGCGTCGGTACGCCATCGTCGCGCGGAGTCTCTGGCCGGCCTTGCTCGAGCGCCAACCGCCATTCGCGATAGAGCGAACGCACGCGGTGGGGCGGCACCCGGGATCGAATGACGATCTCGCGAAGACTCTTGTCTGCATGCAGGAGCTGAAAGACAAGGGCGGCCTCCTCGCCATGGGTCCGACGTCGAGCGGACGCGTTCGGAGGCTTTTTGCTGCGCCGGGACGGACCTGCGAGCCATGGCGCCGGGCGCGGTCCGGGCTTCGCGAGATTCTCGAGTTCCGACGAGGCGTAGAACCGAAGCCCATTTTTGATCACGGGATGAAGGTAGCCGCGGCTCACAAGCCTGTTGATCTCCTTCAACGTCTTGCCGAGGCGCGCGGCGGTCTGCTGTCCGGAAAGCCACCCCGAGGGCCGGTACTTCTCAGCCCGAGCGGCGTTGCGCGTCGTCGTCGGTACTGCCATGTCACGAGTCTTGGGCATGAGGCTGCTCCGCTGGGCGTTCCTGCTCTCCTGGGCCGGCGGCAAGGCCGAGCAACGCGTGGGTAATGGACGACTTCTGACGCCACGAGTCGGCATCAATGTCGAGCACGTGGCAGTGTTGGACGAAGCGATCGACGAGCGCGGCGACGCATGCGGCGCCTGGAAAGACCGTGCCCCACTGGCGGAACGACAGGTTGGTCGTGATCACGATCGACTTGCTTTCGTGCCGGCGGCTCACGATGTTGTAGAGCAGATCGGCCGAGCGGCTGTCGCAGGGCAGGTAGCCGATCTCGTCGCAGATCAGAAGCTTGGGAGAGAGATACCGCCGCAAACGATGTTCAAGCGCAGGAAGGGAGTCGCGGCGCAGCAGATCGGCCAACATGCCCGCGAGGGTGCAAAAACGGACCGTGTAGCCGCGGGTCAGCGCGGCGAGCCCCAGATTCTGTGCAAGCGTGGTCTTGCCGACGCCGCTTGGCCCTCGCAATAGAACGTTTTCGCCGCGCTCGACGAAGGCCACGGTAAGGAGCTGCTCATAGAGAGCCCGATCGAGCCGCCGCGGGTGGTTCCAGTCGAATCGATCGAGGGTGAGGAAGTTTCCTAGCCTCGCCAGACGAGTGCGCGCCGCGAGGTTGCGCGACTCGCGCTCGCAGCGCTCCATCGCAACAAGCTTTTGGGCCATCTGCACGGGCGTCAGCCGTGAGCGCGTCGCGGTTTCGAGAAAGGCTCTTAATGCCTCGTCAGGAAGGCGAAACCCCAGCAAGTGGAGCTCGGCGATGAGGTCATCGTTTAACATCGTAGCCTCCCAGATCGTGCGGGATGACGTCGCGCTCGGGAACGTGATCTCCGAGGCGAATGTCGACAGGGACGGGTTGCTCAGCCGCGCGTCGGTGTTTCTCGCAGAGGACGCCGATCTCTCCCGGGTCGTACGTTCCCCGTTCTACTGTCTCGGCGACCGCTCTCCCGAAGACGTCGCGACCATAGAGGTCGAGCAGCTTGCCCGTCTGCGACACCATGCTGCCGATGTTTCGGCCGGCCTCCACCCAGCGCTCGATGAGGATATCGATGCCCGCAGCGGCGGTACGAAGCCGATCGCGACCCGCGGACGGTGCTGCCCCTCGCTTTCGTCGTAGGATCTCAGCTCGATGATCGGTCGTCTCGATCTTTTGCCCCTGTCCCCAACAGCGCGCGTGCTCCACAACCAGGTTGCGGCCGTCCAAAAACCGAACGAGGCCATCATCGGCGACGAGCGTGAGCGTACCGTCGGCATAGTCGGGCGGGACCGAGTACAGATTCGTATCGAAGTGGGCGAACGCGGTCTTGTCGATACTGGCGGGTATGACGAGGTTGGTTTCGGGCATCGGGTCGGGAAGCGGCAAAAGGCGTCGCTGCTCCTCGGCGAGACAATCGGCGATCGTGCGCGTGCTGAAGTTGGGGTGCGGTTGTTTGTGCCCGATCTTATCGAGAAAGGTCAGCAGCTCGCGGTTGCCCTGATCGATGCCATAGATATCGCGACCGTCGAGGAAGCGATCGCGAAGAAACCGGATCTTTCTTTCAACGCGCCCCTTCTCGTTACCTCGGTATGGCCCACAGAGCCGCAATTGGACGCGCATGGCGGAGGCAAGATCGAGCAGCAAGGGATGAAAGCGCGCGGCGTTGCCGTGGCGCTCGAGTACGACGATTTTTGGATTGTCGAATAGCCAGTGTCGTGTCGTGCCGCGGAAGTAGCTCGCGGCCCGCACCAGCGATCGCAGAAGCGAGTGCACGGTCGTGTCGAAGCAGAACTCGCCCCAGGCCGCACGCGACCACGATAGGACCATGAGAAACAGCCACAGCGATCGGGTGCGACCTCCCGGCACGCTTCAGCGGCGCCCTCGTCGTGATCCACCCGACGGCGCGATCGTGATCCACCGCGCCGCGTAGAGTCGTCGCTCGGGGGGCGCGATCGTGATCCAGGGGGCACGTCAGCGTAGACCGGGA
>JBEKFX010000269.1:0-3142 GCA_050013115.1 Polyangiaceae bacterium | reverse complement strand
CCATCCAGCATCGTAAGCCGCCGTTTTGGCGCGAATCCGCCTCGACGCTCCCCTTTTGTGACGCCCCGCGCCCCGCAGGAAACGCGATGCGGACACCCTCAAAGAACACGCTCACGCTCACGCAGGTCGCGAGTTGTCGGAGCATGGCGCGGTCCACGCCGCGTGACGCCGACCCGTCGACGTCTTCCATGCAGTCCCCCGGAATTCGCAGTTCGGCATCTTTCAGAAGACGTGCGAGCCGGCGGTTGTCGCGCGCGAGGTACTCGGCGTCGACGATCATCGCGAAGCGTTCGTCGAAGGACAGGGCGCCGGCGGCGGTGTCGCGTTGCTGCGTCTGCCACGCCTCGGCCATCGTGCCCAAGCGCAGCGCATGGAGTTTCTCGACCGTGGGTTGATTGAGCATCGGTATCTGGTCCTTTCTTTCAATGGAAGTAACAAGGGCCACGCACGTTCTCGTGCGTGAGGGGAGTCTTGGTCTCGCCGGTCCCCGGCAAGTCGAGTTGCTCGCGACCGAGTTCGAGAAGGCGCTCGACGGGCTTGTAGCTCTTGGCGCCGAAGTGAAGCGCATGGGCGCACGCGAGTTCGACACGCTCGCCGCCGTACTTCTTTGCAAGCCGTTGAAGCCCCTTGGCCGAGCGCCAACCTTGCTCGCGTACCGGGTTGGCATCGAGCAGTCGCCGGACCATCGCCTCGGTCATGGGACCGACCGACGCGCCCCACGCGATGACGGCATCGCCGCCGGCGAAGTGCTTCTGGTGCGCCTCCGGCATGTGTTGCGGGTCGGTCGTAAAGCGGAAACGCACGTAGCTTCGCGCGTGGCTCGCAACGCGCCGACCGCGATAAAGGATCTCGACGGTCGTCGCCGTCAACCGGGCTTCGACTTCTTCACGCACCAGCGTGTAGGGGACCGAGTAGTAGTGCTCGAAGAGAGCCACGTGGTAGTCGCCGTTCACCGTCGCGCGCTTCCACTCGCTCAGCTCGAAGCGCTGCTGGGGGAGCGGCAACAGCGCGCCGCGCTCGATGCGCTCGAAGAGTTCGCGACGACTGATGCCGCCCAGTTTCTTCATCGGGCGGGCGTTCAGTTCCTCGAGAGCTCCGCAATGCGTTCATTGAGCGTTTCGATCGAAAAGAACGTCTCGTTGCGAAGCCGCGCCAGGATCCACCTCTGCGCCACCTGCACCGCGACCTCCACTTTCGCCTTGTCGCGCGGCTTGCCCGGGCGCGCGGGCACGATGGCCGTGCCGTAGTGGCGCCCGAACTCCGCGTACGTCCGCGTGATCGTCGGCTCGTATCGGCACGGAATGCACACCGCGCTGCGAAGTTGATCGGGAACCACAACCTGAGTGGCTCCGCCGAAGTACTCGAAGGCGCGCACGTGCGACGAGACGAAGTCGCCCATGGTCTGCGTTCGAGTAGCCTCCGCGTACGTCAGGTTCGAGGCGCCGAGCACCGCGACAAAGAGCTCCAGCTCGTCGACCTCGCCCGTCGTCGGATCCACGATGTGCGGCTTGCTGCCCGAGTCATCGACGAACGTCTTGTCGCCGGCCTTGTGCTGCTGGCGCATCACCAGCCCGCGCCGATCGAGCCACTTGCGGTAGTGGTCGCAAAACGCCGTGTAGCGGTAGCCGTCCGGATGCTCGCGCAGGTACTCCAAGTGCAGAAGCTCCAATGTCACGCCCGCCCGACGTAGCTCCGCATGCATCCACGCGCCGTCGGGCAGGACGCGGCCGGGCCCCCGCGCGTGCTTGCGGCCCCCGTACAGGCGCCGTTCCAGCTCGGCGTCATCGAGCGCTTCGACCGCCGTCCAATTCAGGTCCGCGCGTGTCGCGCGCCGCTCCGTGTTCGATACGACTCCGAGGCTCACACTTGCCGCGCGTGCCGCTTCCCGAACGCTCCGCCCGAGCGCCCACCGTAACCGCAAAATCTCTCTTACCTTGCTCATGGCCAATCGCTCCATCGCTCGCGGTTCTCCTCGTTGGAGCTCCGCAATCTGAAGGGGCGACCCAGCACGTCACTTCGTTCGTGCCTCAGCCGTTCACGTTTTCCGTTCCGACCGTTCACACCCGACCGATGTGGGTGTTCACGGCTCAGCGATCCGGCTGTTCACACGCTCCGATCCCGGCGTTCACGTCCGCCGATCTCGGTGTTCACATCGGTCCGATCTGCGCGTTCACTTGTGCGCGATCCGGGCGTTCACGTGAGCGCGATTTCCGCAAGCGTAGTGCAGCCTTGCTCGGAAAGTTCGTGACGCTCAGAGATTGCTCAACGAGACGGCGGTTCCAGCAACAGCGGAACCACCAACCAAATAGGCGATTGCCTGCGCGCCGAGACGCCCGGGGCGAGCCAAGGCGTTGTCGCGCTGGCAATCGACTGGTTGTACGAATCGGCCGTTCCGGTAGCGCTTATGGGGAAGGAGCGGAAGCGTGCCAACGTCGGCGATAGCCTGGCACGGGGGAAGAGGCAGGACCAGGCGGGAATATGAGGGTGTCGACCATGGGGGACGGGCGGCAGTGCGGGGTCAGGACGGCGGGGATGGGGTGACGGTAGTGGCGGGGCAAGATGAGGCCCAGGCGCGCCAGGGAGGGGCTGCGCTCAGGACGCGATAGGGAGGAGGGACGGGTCATGGGGAGGGGCGCGGGCCAGGGGCGAGACGGACGCCGTCGTGGTGGGGTCGAGCGGACGGCGGACAAGAATGCCGACGCCGCAGCGCGGACAGAGCCGGATGTCGATGCCGGTGAGCGCCAGGAGCCATTCGCGGAAGTCGCTCGGGGTGCTGGGTCGGGGGACGGGCGGCGCGACGCCGGCCTCGGCGAGCCGCTGTCGCGCGAGGGTGAGCTTGGTGTTGACGTTGCCCGCGGCGAAGAGGCCGAAGTGGCGGATCTTGGTGAAGCCCTTGGGCAAGACATGCAAGACGAAACGCTCGAGGAACTCCTGGTGAGTCAGGGTGACAGTGGCGTCGCCGCGGGTGCGGAACACGACGCGCTGGGGGTCGAGCGCGACGATGCGTGTATTGGAGAGTCCGACGCGATGGGTGTAGCGGCCGACGTAGCGAAAGAATTCTTCGGGCCCGCCGAAAGGCGGCTTGGCGTAGACGACCCAGCGTGTCTGATAGAGGCGATGGCGCAAGCGCGCGAAGGCCTGT
>JBEKFX010000268.1:0-3149 GCA_050013115.1 Polyangiaceae bacterium | reverse complement strand
CATAGCCAGCTCGTCTCGACTTATGGTCCCGGATCACTTGCGGACCTCGTGGACGATGCTGCGATCGTCGCGGGGCTCGGTTGGTGGTCGCGCGGCGAGCCGATCGTGGAAGACCGCCTCCTCGCGCTGCTGGCGAAAGAGCCCGACTTTCGAAACCTGAAGCTTTTCGAACCACCGTCGTCGCCTAGCCGTGATTTGGAAGACTCGAAGCGCAAATGGATCAAGGTGTTCCGATTTCCGGAGTGGTTCGTCTGCCAGAACGAGAAGTGCTGGGAGGAAGCGGGATTGAACCCGCGGCGTGACGGTTCGAAGCCGCGACGTCTCCTTCGCATCAACCAGCTCGACGGAACCGGGCACAAGTGCCGGGACGGCAAGGGCAAAACGAGCAACGTCCTGCCCATCCGCTTCACACGCGCGTGCCGGCTCGGACATATCGACGACATCGATTGGCTAAAGCTCGTGCACATTCGCAGGCAGGAGGCCGAGCCCTGCCGCCGCCCCATCTTCTGGGTTGATGAGGCTGGCGCAACCGGCGATCTCGCTGACGTCCGTGTGAGTTGCAGCGGGTGCGGGACCTCCATTCGGATGAGCGTCGCCGCGCAGCGGTTTACAGCTAACCAGGAGCCCACTTTGGATTTTTGCCGCGGACGCCGACCGTGGCTCGGCGACGACAAGAATGAGCAGTGCAACGAGCCGATGCGGTT
The DNA here is from genome assembly GCA_050013115.1 of Polyangiaceae bacterium. Lineage (GTDB taxonomy): Bacteria > Myxococcota_A > Polyangia > Polyangiales > Polyangiaceae > Palsa-1150. The sequence goes on along the minus strand of JBEKFX010000268.1, from coordinate 2,445 downwards.
CCTGTTGCGCTCCGCGTCGCACGCATACTTTCCCGTCGTCGCGAGCGTCATCCATATCCCCGACGCTGAGTCGGAACTACGGGACAAAATCACCGCGGTCTACGATCTCATCAAGAGTGTGAAATCCGCTGCTCAAATCGATATGCTTCGAGACCTTCAAGACCCGGTGAAGGCGGGTCTCGAAGGTATCAGCGCTGAAGCGGCGTACGCCGAGGTGGTCCGCAGACGCGATGCACAACCAGTTGCTCAGAAGAAGCCCAAAGAGGCTGAGGTCTCCGTGCTCCTTTCTGGCAATGAGTCGAAAAACAACGAACGCTTCGCGATCAGAGAAGTCTCTCTCGCCAAGGCGCGCAAGGGTCCCATGGCGCTCGTCGAGAAGCTCGTCCTTCTTCCACGGCTCACCGAGGTGCGCGCCCTGGTTGGATTCACAAGGTTCGAAGCCAAAGGCAGCGACATCGACGGCGATTTGGACATCGGTGCCGAGGTCGCGCGCATCGACGACCCCATGGCCTGGCTGCCCGCCGTGCAGAACTCGGGCGAGGGCTTCTTCTTCTCGTTGAACGAAGGCGTGCTCACCAAGTGGGAGAGAGATAATCAGCCCGTTCGCGAACGCGGGGAACTATTCAAGGCGGGTTTCAAGGTCTGGCAGGCGCAGCGCGACGAGCGGAAGAAGGCAAAGGACGACTTCACGTCGGCACGCTACGTATTGCTCCACTCCCTCGCCCACCTACTCATCACGGCGGTGTCGCTGGAGTGCGGCTACGCGGCAAGTTCGATCCGGGAGCGGATCTACGCAGGGACCGGCGGTTCGGGCGTCCTGCTCTACACGGCCGCCCCGGGTGCGGAGGGGTCGCTCGGAGGCTTGGTCGAGGTCGGACGACGCCTCGAACGGTACCTCGACCACGCGCTCGACCTCGGACGGCTTTGCTCGAACGATCCTGTTTGCGCAGCGCACGTCCCCGATCACGAGCCCGGCAGCTCGGACCGGCACCTCGAAGGGGCATCATGTCACGGCTGCTTGTTGATCTCGGAGCCGTCGTGTGAACGGATGAACATGTACTTGGACAGAACCCTCGTCGTACCGACCGTTGAAAACGCAGCGGCGGCGTTCTTCGCGAAGGGATGAGCGTGTCCGACGACTGGCTCGATGCTGCCACCGCCAACGATCTGGAGGGTCTGGCGGACGCCATCCTCGACGGGCGCATCCCGGCGGCTCCGTCAGCGGGGTCGCTCCAACTTGCGGGGTTTGAGAGACGAGCGGCGGGGCTGCTCGCCCACTTGCAGGGCACCGACCCGAAGGTCGTCGCGTGGATGCTCCGTCGAATGGCTCAAGAGAAGCGCCAGGCCGACGACCGGTTCGCCGCGGTCGCTCAGCTCGTGTGGAGCGGGGCGAGCGAGGACGACGGCGGCATTCGAGACACGCGGGTGGTGCTCGATGACCTGTTCTCGCGTGCCGAGCGAGAAGTTCTCGTCGCGGCATACGTGATCTACGAGGGCGCAGCCGTCTTTCGATCGCTCGCGGAGCGAGCGCGGGTGATCTCGTCACTCAAGATCGAGTTCTACGTGAACCTGCCGTCGCCAACGGGAGACCGCGACGACGAGCGGGCGGAGGTCGACGCCTTTATGGCAAGATTTCGGCGACTTCACTGGCCCGCGGACGTGGCGCTCCCGAAGATCCATTACGATCCGGAGGGGCGTCGCCAAGGAGTCGAGCGCGCTTCTCTGCATGCGAAGTGCGTCGTCGTGGATCAGCGCTGGAGCTTCATCGGCTCCGCGAACTTCACCGCCGCCGGCCACGAGCGGAACATCGAGACGGGCGTTCTGCTCGACCACCGGCCCATCGCCGAGTCGCTCGTGCGGAGGTTTACAGCACTACGGGAAGGCGGTCGCCTGGTCCGAATGAATCCGTGATTCCGACCGACGAATCCAGGGGCGAGGGGCGATCTGTGGGGGATGGCGTCCCATACCCGCTGGCTGCGAAGGGCGACGTCGCTCGGGGCGAGGGGGCTCGTTGAGTGAGCGCGATCGAGTCGACTGGGATCTGGAGAGCGAACTTGGGCCCGGGTTTCTCTCAGGTTTCACCGCCGCGAACCAACGCTTCTCGCAGCAGCTTGGGTCCTCGCTACCCCGCGCGAGGACGACGAACAGCGTCGAGAACCCGCGGGCTGAGCGCACGAATCCGGGCGAGGCAAGTTCGAAACGTTTCCGGTTGCTGCTCAGCCATTGCGGCCATCAGACGTTCGGCGTCGAGATCGACACTCAGGGCGAGGTCCATCATGTCGTGAATGTCGGCAACGAACTCGGGGTTCGAGTACTTCCTAACGTCCGTATTGAAAGCGGCAAGGTCTTTGGCGTGGTGCAGGGGATCCATGTACGCGATCGTCCACGGCGGCGACTCAAACTCGTACCAACCCTCGCCGACCACGGCGCCCAGGTTCAGGGGGA
>JBEKFX010000267.1:0-3164 GCA_050013115.1 Polyangiaceae bacterium | reverse complement strand
GCGCTGGATGCGGCGTGCTTCCGGCAGGCGCGCCTTGGCGGGGGCGATGTCGAGCTGGTACTCGCTCCGCGCGGCCTCGGCGAGCGTGTCGAGCAGGCGCTCGCGAAGGGCGCGGATGCGCTTGCGGAGCGCGTCTTTCGCGTCGGAGGTGAGAATCGACGGATTCATGAGTTCCGCAGGCGGACCCGGTGCCTCGCCGCGAGCTCGTGGACGATGCGCGCGCGCAGATCCGCGAGCAAGCGGTCGAGATCCGCCTCGCTCTCGATCTCGCGCCCGCCCAGGCCGAGGTCGATCTCGACGACCGGCGCGGCCCCCAAGGTCACGCGGAGCTCGTCGAAATGCTGGAGGGCCTTGGTTTCCGCGGCTTCGCGCCGCGCGGCGAGCTGGCCTTCGAGGGCTTCGAGCGCGGGGGCGATGGCCTTTTCGTCGGTGCCCGGGGCCGTGCCTTCCGTCAGGTGGCGTAGCACGGCATGGCGCTGGTCTGGGTCGAGGCGGTCGAACCCATCTTTCCGCTTGATGCGCTCGCGCGCGACTTCCACGGCCTTCGCATGCGCATCGAGGATCGCGCGGCGCCGGTCGCGGTATTCCGTGCGCACGGTCGCCACGAGGGGTGCGAGCTGACCCGCGTCCCCCCACGGCTGGTCGGTGCGCAGGTGCGCGTCGATCGCCGTGAGCGCGGCACGCGCATCGTCCGATGCGCCAGAGGCGAGAAGGCTCGGCCCAAGGCGATCGCGAACCCCCTCCGCCTCGTCGAGGGCGTCCGCGGCTTCACTCGTGAGGTCCGTTTCCATGCGCCGAAGGAGCGTCAGACCGTCGCGGAGCGCGGGAAGCGAGCGCTTTACGGCCATCACGGTCGGCTCGACGCGGCGGTCTCTGCGGCAGGCCTCGAGCGCCGATCGGAGCTTGTCGAGCTGCGCGGGGTACTTGGTGCCTTTCGGCAAGCGATGGAAGAGCACCCCGAGCTGGTCGAGGCGCGCGCGCACGAGCGCGAAGCGTTCGGCCACGGCGTCTGCGATTGCGTCGTTGTCGCGCGCCACTTCCTTGCCGAGCTGCTCTTTGAAAAGGCCGCAAATGACGTTCTTGTCCCGCGGCGAGAGCGTTTCGACAGCATTCTCGGTCAGCTTCGCCTTGCGAAGGCCGCCCTCTTTGAGAAGCTCGCGCGCCCCCTCGTCGCGCACGCTCGTGATCTCGCCGACACCCGCAAGTTCGATGCGCAGCTTGCCGCCGCGCAGGAGCCCGACCACCGCGGCGCGCACGACGTCCGGTGGAACGCCATGCGGCGGTCCGCCGAAGTGGGTCAGGAGCGTCGCCCCCGTGACGCCGCCGTGCTCTTTGACGAATGCGAGGATCTCTTTGGGCACGGGGCCCGAGCATGTGACTTCGTAGCGGCCCACATCGAGACTGACGATCCCGAGCTTGTCTTGGCCGAAGACTGGAGGTGGCGCCGAGAGGTCGCTGCTCTCGAGGAGGTACACGATGTCTTTCTCACCGACGCTGTAGGCTGCGGGGTTTGGATAGAGCGACTCGCCGACGCGGTTGCCGAGGGCCGCGAGGGCCGTGAGAAACGCGCTGCCGTGGTCGCGCGGGGCGTAGGGATGGCTGCGGAAGTAGACGGCTCCCGCCATGAACGCTGCCTTCACCGCGGTGGCGAGGTCGCGGGTGGCGGCATCGAGCTTGTTTCGTTCGTCGATGACGAGCCGTTGCTGCTCGGTGCTCCCTGCCCCGGCATGGATCTCGATCATGCGTTCGGACCGCACGACTTGGATGGCCGCGTGGCGGAGGTCGTCTTGCTCGCCGACGACCCACACCATGCGGTGGACGTACGTCGGCGTCTCGGAGCGCGGGATCCAATCGTCACGCCCTTCGCCCTTCGTCAGCTGAAGGTCGAGCGTCAGGACGGTCGGTTTCTTGTCGTCTTTGAGGTGCGCTTCTTTCGTGCCGAGGTTGTCGGTGAAGAGCACCAGCCACGAGAGTGGCAGGCCCTTGACGGTGACCTTGTCGACGTCGGCGAGAAGGTCTCGCAATGTCGCCTGCACTTTCTCTGAGATCTGCTCGCCCACGGGCACGTAGGCATCGCGCGTGCGTTGCCAGTCCTGGCCCGCTGAGCTCTCGATCTTGTACCCGGTACTTACCGAATGCCCAAGAAGCCCTTCGCCGACGAGGGCGTCGAGCGCCTTCTGCACGTCCGCCAGATGGGTGCCGTCACCGAGCTTGGCGTAGAGGCAGCGGGCGACGAGATCGGCGGTCGTCGGGTGCTTGTCGTCCTGGATGAGCTCGAGCATCGCCACCGCCTTGACGATGCGCTTCATCAGGTCACTCCCCTGCTGCTGGCAGTAGTCCATGGCTCGGTTGAGCGTCATGTGCAGATCGGGCTCGAGCGCCGTGTGAAGCACGTCGTAGACGCGGTCGATCGTCAGGAGCCACCCCGGCTCGCGCCGCGCGAGATCTTGATCGCGGAAGATGTCGCCGAGGAGCTGGAGCAGGCCGCGAATCTCGTGGGCGTCGCCTTGCACGCGAGAGCCGCGCGCGCGTAGGCCGCTCGTGATGCGCAGCAAGAGGTCGATGTGCCCGGGCAAGAGCGGATAGACCTCGACGAAGTCGGCCTCTCCGATCTGCTCGCCCTGGTATGCATAAAGGGCGAGGTCGGGGCGATGCTGCTCGAAGAGCTCCCGGAGGTCGGCTTCGAGAAGCCTCTTCTTCCGGAGTAGCCGCTGGTAGACGACCGTGCGGATGTTCGCGCCGCCGAGGTGCACCCGGAGCGACGGCGGAAAGCGTCCTTTGAGCTTCACGATCGGCGAGGTGACGCCGGCGCCTTCCTCAAGCTTTTGCTGCCCGGTCGCGAGAAGCCACGCGCGCCCGCGCATGCGCTGTCCGAGCGCCGCGACGAACGACTGGAGCGCGAGCATTCGGTCTTCGTCGTCGTGGACGTATTGGCTGACTTCGTCGATGACGAGAAAGAGCGTGCGGCCCGGTGCCCGGTGCGCGATCATCTGCTCGATCGCCTGCACCGCCTCGTCGGCCGAGTGCTTTCCGTGAAACCGGGACCCGGTGCGGCTGTCGACCCAGCCCGTAGGGCTGGCGTAGAGATCTTTGTGGGTCTCGTAGATCGCCGCCGAGAAGTAGTCTTCGGCGAGGGGGCTGTCTTTGAGCTTGCCCCACGGTTT
>JBEKFX010000266.1:0-3242 GCA_050013115.1 Polyangiaceae bacterium | reverse complement strand
ATGACAAACCTCCAGCGGCGCGCGCCGCGAAGGCGAAAAGATCATACCCAGAATCCGAAGTCGATCCCCTCGCGCAAGTGATCGAAATGATCAGACAAACCGAATTGATCGATGCTCTAGCCAGGCCAGCATCGTCTCGTCGTTCCGCCAAACCGGCACACGTGGCTTCGAGTCACCGACCCCTGGAGGTGGAGCGCACTGCCGAAGGGCGGCCTCCTTGGTGGCTATGTTGATGTCTGCGTACCGATTCGTGGTGGCGAGGTTGACGTGGCCGAGCCAGCCGCGGATCACGTTGACCTCGACGCCGGCCTCGAGGAGATGGACAGCTGTCGTGTGGCGAAAAAGGTGGGGACCGATCCGGCGGGCACCCGCGCACCGGTGTTGTACAGGAACAGGAGCAACGCGCGATCGCGCACGGCGTGTCGCCCGGCTGACGGCAACCGTGAGAACAGCGCGGCGATCTCGTCGCGCTCCAGGAATTGCGTGGCGGGCGGGGGAGTCCGCTTGGTCGGGATCGCCGCGATCTGCTGGCACACCGCAAACATCTCCGGGGCGCGGCTGCCGATGTACTCGAAGAAGGTGTGCAGCGCGCCGAGCCGCTGATTTCGCGTTGGAACGCGGTTGCCGCGACCGTCTTCGAGGCGTCGCAGGAAGCGCTGCATCCGATCGAAAGTGAGATCCTCGAGCTCGATTCCGGAGAGCTTCCAGCACTTGTCCGAGGCGACGAACACGAGCAGCAGACGCACAGCGTCGCGGTAGCTCTGCACCGACGAACGCCGAAGTCCCTTCTCCCCGGTGAGATGAGCGACGAAGAAGGCGTGAAGAAGCGGTCCGAGTCCGGCCGCGCTCATGACGCCACCTCCGGGATCGCCGTGGCGGCCACCCGGGCGAAGCGGTTCCTGGCTTCTCGAAGGAGCTCCCAGGTGGTCGTTAGGTACACGGCCGTCGCCTTGATCTTCGAATGGCCGAGGAACGTCGAGAGATGAAGGAGTTTTCCGGAGAGATTGATGCCCGCTTCGTACCAGTGCAGCAACGTCGCCACCGCGAAGCTGTGGCGAAGGTCGTGAACCCTCGGAGGCGCGCCGCTATGGGACGCGCCAACGCCTACCTCGCGGCATAGGCGGCCGAAGACCCTGCGCATGGAGTTGGTGCTGACGGCAGCACCGCGCACGCCTGGGAGGACCGAGGCGTTGAGCGGCGTCCGGCCCCGGTGCCTCATTGCGAGGTACGCCTCGAACTCGCGTGCGAGCCGAGGACTGAAAGGCACCAGGCGGTCCTTGCCGAACTTGGTGCGCCGCACGACGAGCGTCCGGGCGTTCGATTTGATTGGCCTTCGCGCTTTCCCTTTGATGGCATGCTCCAGGCAGCGCACCTCCCCGATCGAGCATCATGAAGGGCCCTTCCGTGCGAGCCTGCGGCTCTGGCTGGCATCGTCGAGTTAGAGCGCCGATGACTTGAGCAGCCACGCAGACGACATTGCACGGCAACAATCGGCGAGCATCGTGGGCAGAGGTGGGGCCGTAGAGACGCTCGGAGTCCGCAGCCACCCCCGGAGGCTGCGGATGCACATCCATCCATTGGGTTTGTCCAGCGTCCGTCCGATGCGAGCCAAGACCTCCGAGATCTTGGTCGAAGGCCTCTATGAGATTTCGAAGGCGCTCGTTAACTCCGCGCCTCCCGGATCGCTGGAAGCCGTGCTCAACGTGATGTCAACGTTTCTCGAACTCCGCGCCGCCTCGCTCTCGATGTTCCAGGCCGACGGTACTATCGACGTCGTTCTCAATGCAGCGGCGGATGGCAGTGCCCCCGTTCTTGTTCCCCTTTCGCGGGGAGCGGCACGCCGCGTCGGGGCGACAGGGATGGCGCTGATTGTCGAAAGCGTTTCGGTAGAGCTGTCGGACCTGGGCGACGCCGTCTGCTCGTTCTGGGACAATGACCTCGACGCATCGCTCGTCTGCGTACCCGTCAAGGACGATGTACAGACCATTGGCTCCCTGACGATCGTGCGTGAACACAGTCCCGGCGATCAGGCCGATTTCTGCTTCGATACAGACATTGGCTTTCTCCGAAGCGTCGCCAATCTGGTCGGGCTCGCCCTTCGGGTCAGCCGGCTTGCCGAGCATGACGGCGCCGACAAGTCTTCGGGCCCGCCGCGCCGATTGCGGGGGAGTCGCAGGCCGCCGACGCGTGGGTCGATTTTGGAGAGGCCGCTGTCGGCATGGCCGCTTGCTGGCGAGCTACGCTGCGGCAGGCTCACGTCGCGGCGAGAACGAATGCCACCGTGCTGTTGCGCGGTGAGACCGGCGTCGGAAAAAACGTCATTGCGCGCGCGGTGCACGATGCATCGCACCGCCGCGAGCGCCCCTTCGTCGTGCTGAACTGCGCAGCGCTCCCGGAGACGCTACTGGAGTCCGAACTCTTCGGCCACGAAAAAGGCGCCTTCACCGGAGCGGTGAGTCAATGAAAAGGCCGTTTGGAGCCAAATGGACCGCGTTCCAGCCCACCTAGATCTTTCGGGAGGCTTTTCATCGGATTTGCAGCGTGACTGTACGCTCAAAACCGGTGGGTTTTGAGACGCGGGCGCTTGGCGGGGCGACCCCCATTGCGCGACCTTCTCGCTCATTGCACTCGCCCCCAACGTGCTGTCCGTGCATCACTGGGATCGGCTGCTCGGGGGCTCTACGCGACCACGTCGAGAGTCGAATGGGCCGCTCTTCTGCGCCGAACCTTTGACGTGGACGTGATGGCGTGCGCCAAGTGCGGCGGTCGGCTTCGCGTCCTTGCCACCGAGCGCGAGTCGATCCAGAGAATCCTCGCGCACCTCGGCATGACGACCGACGCGCCGCCGCTGGTTCGGGCTCGCGACCCGACCGACGACCTGCACGACGACGAGCCGTCCGGCCAGCTCGATCTCGGACTGGCCTAAGCGAAGGTAAATCGGAAGCGCCGTATCCCGACACGCCGCTGAGTGGGGGTGTCCGCTTTGCGGGTGTTCAATAGGGTACCCCGTTTCAGCAACAGCGGAACCGCTAAGGCGATATATGTTGATGGACCGGGCTTACCCTGCCACCGGCCAAACATCTCCTACGCTCTCGGGCAGAAGGCGATTGCCATGGGCAACCTGAGAGATCCCCTCAAATTTCTCGGAAATTCGTAGCGGTGTGGGAATCCATCTCGACGCTGATTGGTTGGGGGCGGCATGATGCAAACGACGACGATGGAGAGCGAGCAACGCGAAGTCC
>JBEKFX010000265.1:0-3274 GCA_050013115.1 Polyangiaceae bacterium | reverse complement strand
CGTCGCCCCGCCGTGGTTCAAGAGGCAGATGCGCTCGTAGTGGCTCCGCCGTTCGACTATGGCCCATTGCCGTGCGGTCGCACGCGGTCAGCCCGACGCAACCCATTGGCCGTCGCGGCCGACGCAACCGATCTCGGTGTTCGGGAGCGCGTCAATGACATCGAGCAGGCGGACCCACTGGTGCATAACGAATACGCTGCGGATGCGGTAGCCGCGGAAGAGGTACCCGTCGATGGTTGGCTGGTCGACGACGAGGGCGATACGAAGGGCACCTCTGGCCAGGGCACGCGGGATCGCGAGCCGATATCCGGCCAGGACGATTTCCTCCGCGCTGGCGGCCCGCTTCATGCGGAAGGGCGAGGACCATGCGGAGCCGTTCCCCATCTCCACGGAGACGGTGCCCCATTCGAACTGTGACGCCGTGACCCGAACGACTGCGGTCGTCTCGTTACCCAAAGTGAACTTGTCTGAGACTCCCTCTCGATGAGCTGCCCGATCGAGGAGGGGTGGCGCGTCCGAAACCGTCGGCGCCACAAGCGGTAATCTGCACGACTGAGCGACCAGTTTTTCGTTCATTTCCTGATTACATGCATTCATGTTACCGTTTCGGCTTGTTAGAGATCCTCCGTAAGGAGTGCCTTCGACTCCAGGGCGGGCTTCGCCCGCTACTTCCCTGCGGTCATCGGCTTTTCCCTTGGACGGGAGATGGCTGCGTCCCCAACGAGGGGACTCTTCGGTCCACTCGTTGTGGATCTTCGCTTCAACCGCCAAGGTGATCTCGTTTCCTCTGTCCCCTTCCGGGGCGGGCTTGCTCCGCCGGAACGGGGACCTTCTTTCGATTTGCTTTCTGATTCGTTCGATTCCCTCCTCCTCCTTCTTCTTTCTCGAGCCGCACGCCAGGTACGGCTCGATCAACGTTCGGATCGCTCTCACGGCCTTCGCCGCTTCGTCGGGGTGGATGAGCTGATCGTAATGGACGCCCAGTGCCAAGAGGTGCTCATCGAGCTGGCTGGCATCGATTCGGCCGTCGACAAGGCCACCGAGCAGCTCCGCCGCTTTGCGTTCGATGCGATCGCGCGGGACCCACGTTCGGTTGTGCGTGAACGCGAGGCCAAGCCAGCGGGCGGGGTTCTCGGGGTTTCCAAGGTCGCACACGTGATCGGTTTCGGGCTTGATCGCCATCCGGAGCCGCCGAAGCTCCCTTCGGATCACCTGGGTGGCCTTTTGGAGTGCATCGACGCTGGGAGCCGCGACGAGGAGGTCGTCCGAGTACCGCCAGAGCGTGCAGCCGAAGTTCGCGATTGTTCGTTGCACAATTCGATCGAAATCGGCGAAGTAGAGGTTGATCAATAGCGGCGCGAGAACGGACCCCTGGGGCACGCCCATGGTTCGCGTGACCTCCGTCCCGTCACGCCGCAGTGCCGGTGCCCGGTAGGACGACTTGAGGAGCGCCCGAACGTCTCCGTCGACGGTCGTTCCCAAGTGGCGGTCGATCGCGCGGTCGAGGATGAGCCAGTCGACATGGTCGAAGCAACCTTTGACGTCGAGCGTCTTCGTGAAGCCGAGATTGTTTCCCCGTATGGTCATCACGGCGCGGGTGAAGACCTCATCCATTCGTCGACCCTGCACGTACGCCACGGCAACCCTCGTGAGCGTCTTTTCGACGAGGGGGCGAATAAGGTGCCGTAGAGCGAGCTGGCGCGCATGGTCGATTCGGGTGTCGTGGTGGACGGAGCGGTGCTCTCGCGGGGGGGCCTCGAGCCCGCTCTTGAGCGCGGCGACGATGACTTTTAGGCGGGTTGGCTTCGGGACGAGATCCTCGACGAGCGGGGACCACGGCGCCATGTTGGCGATCGCGTCGGCGACCTTGCAACGGTTCAGCACCGCCAGGGGCCCGGTGAAAAACTCGTACGTGTCACTGCCGTCGGCAGCCGGGTTTCGGAGCGTCCCGTGCGACCACGCCTTAGTTCGGCGGGGATTGAGAATGCGCTCGACAAGGGACTCGCTTGCGACATCCGCGAGGGTGATGGGCGACGCCGTCATTGGGCCCTCGCAAAGAGGAGGTGGGTCATCGCCGGGCGCGTCGTCGCCAGGGAGGCTTGCCGGACGGGCGCGGGCTCGACGAGGCGGAAACGGTCGACCAGCATGACCTCGGGGAAGTCAGCCGCCGCCGTCAGAAAGTCCGTCACGATGGACTCGTCAGGCCCGACCCGCTGGTCGCTGCGCACGCCCTCCCGCAAGAGGAGGCTCAGGAGACCCCCGCGAGCGAGCCTTGCTGACGCCAACACGAGGACAGCCAGGATGTTGGCCAAATACTCGTCGCGATCGAGGCAGGCCAGATCAAGCTCGGGTCGGTCGCCCAAGTAAAGAGCGGAATGGGAGGGACCACCGCGACTCGGCGGATCGATGAAGACAAGGTCCGGCGTGGTCACGACGACCGAGGCGGCCAGGATCTCCGCGGGTCGACGGTTTCCCCGATGGTGCGCCAAGAAGCCAACGTCTCGAAGATCGCCAAAGGCCGCGAGCGCGTCGGTTGCGACGATATCGCTGGCGACGACGCGTGAGCCGAAGACCGTCGTCAGGACCTCTGCGACTGTGTTGCCTCCGGCCGTCAGGTCCCAGGCTGCCGGCGATGTGCGCCCGATCCGCCTTTGCCAGAATCGAGCGACGTACACGGGGATCTCAACGGGGGTCGCCTCCAGGTAGCCCGAAACACCAAAGTACGAGTTGCGACGATGCGGCGGCGGCCGGACCACCAAAACTCCGTCCTTGGGGGTGGGGTCCTGGTGGTGGGGGAGCAGCTCACGTCCGATCTCGCGGTCCTGCACCTTGGAGTAATGAGCCGTTCGCTTGTTTTCGTCGACGATGCGGCGAACCTGCGCCAGGGTTTCGTCAGGTCGCGTCGTTAGCCGGCCCCGCCACGCCGTTCGAACGGCCGCGGGGTCCACCGGGACTCTGCTGCTCGCCGCTTGGACCCGTCGCTCTTCCCATCCGAATAGCTCCCGCTCGATTTCCTCGGCGGTGTCATTGCGCAACCACGGTACGTCGATCGTCTCGAGGATGCCGCGGACCGGCGGGGGCAGCGCGCGTGCGAGCCTCCGCCAATGCATCAAGTCCTGACCCTGGTCTTGCATCACAAGTTCTCCCTGGCGGGCGTCGGCGATTCCGAAGCGACGCCCGGAGGCACCGGGCCGGGATAGACCCCGGGTACTCGAAGATCGCCAACCACCCGTTTGACGAGACTTTCGTCTTGCACGAGCTGCTCGAGGCCAAC
>JBEKFX010000264.1:0-3296 GCA_050013115.1 Polyangiaceae bacterium | reverse complement strand
CGGCCACCCCGCAAGCGCCACAGTCGCAGTCGCAGTCCTTCTGCCCGTTGCATCCCGTCTCAGCAGCCCCGCAGTGCTGTTTCGCCATGCACCGAGCCTAGCCACATCCCGTGTCAATCGCACGTTTGGCGCGCCAACAGGCGTCACGCCTGGCGTTTCGCAAACACAATACTTTCGGCAACCATGCGAGGGGGACACGGGGGGGGGCAGGCCATCCGCCGAAGTCATTCCGTCTGGGGCCCTCTTGAGCGCAGAGCGCCGGTCGCCGCCGATGAACGAATGATCTGCGTTGGCTTCGTCGTGCGCCACGTCAGGTGACATCCACAACTCGCCACAACCTCGCGTGTAGTTCCGGGTCCTGAAAGAGCTTCATGAGTCGACCGGAGATTCTGGTCGGCTTGCCCTTGCGCTTATGCAATTGTCGGCCGATCTTTTCGGCCGTTGGCCGCCCGGGGGCGCCCCTCATGGTCGCGTACTGAAGAGCGTCTCGTAGTGGCCGGAGAAACTCCGGAGCATCGCCCCGATCGAATAGCTCCGTCCCGATCTCATTGGCGGTCATGCCCTCGTGCCTTCCCTTCGAAAGGCAGAGCGCTCGGACTCCGTCGACGATCGCATAGTCCGTGTCGTTGTCCTCGTTGCTCGACGTATCCGGAAGACGGAAGTCGAGCAGGTTTGGGCCACCGGCGAACCGGATGACGCTCGGAAAGAATGCTGCGAACGGCTCGAAGCTGCCCCACGTGCCGCACTTCATGCCGGGGCGCTCTGCAGCGGTGTATGCCCGAAGCATGGTGAGGGCCGCGGCCACGAGCCGTAGGCGATTCTCGCCGATCCACTCGAGTAGCTTTGGGTGTTTCCAATTCTGCCGGTCCTGCGGGCGCTCCTCTTTCGGCTCGATGCGTGCGACGAGAAGTCGTCGGTTCATCTGCCCCATGTACGTCAGATTGACCCCCGTGAAGGTCATGACGGCGCGCCAGGGGAGCGTGAGCGTTTCGGTTTTGCCGAGCCGTCGAAAGTCGTACGTGTCGACGGAGGTAAGCAACATGTCGAGCACTTCGCCGCCGAGTGTGCGCTTGATGTCGTCGACGGAGATCATGGGAGTTCCGCGGATGGCGTAGCCGCTGAACACCTTGTTCATTTCCTCGTCGTCCTTCGGATAGGCGAGACGAGACGCGGTGCGTCCGGTTGCGATGAGTGAGATCGCGTCGGTCAAGAGCGTCTTGCCGGCTCCGCCCATGGGCGCGTCGAAGGCGAAGCCCGGTACGGAACCGCGGATCGCTGGGCGCGCCATGATGGAGAGAATCGCGGCAATCGGAATGCATTCGGAACCAGGCTGCGCGAAGGGGAACTCTTCGAAGACTTCGGCGAGCTCCGCGTAGGCCTTTTTGGCGTCCGCCACCGTCGGCCGGTCGGCAACCGGCTGGAATGCCGCATTAGGCTCGATGAAGTATCCGGACTGCCGGTCGAAGCCCGGGGTTTGCGCGATGGTCCCGTCAGGCCGAAGGATGGGCGTTTCGCTGATGCCGCGGACGGTCGAGAGGTTCCACGCCCCGGCCTCGTGCAGAGCCGAGATCACCTGCTCGGGCGGATGGATCGGGACCCATGTGCGATCCTTTTTCAGAAACTTCTTGAATTGGATGGCCTTGTTTACGTACCGAAGCAGGACGGCGCGCGTCATGGGAAGGATGCGCCTTGAACCGGCGATGACGCCGAAGTGTTTTCGGCCTTTCGAATCGACCCAAACGGACTCTTCCTGCTCGCGCTGTGACGAGCCGATTACCTGCACGAGCATCGAGCCGTTGCTGTAGACGTCGCCCGCCCTGTCGAGCTCACGCTCGGCCGCTTGGATCGCGTCCTCGAGGGCCGTTGGGTTGTACCTGAATTCAGCCTTCGGCCCGTGCTGAGTGGACGGCGCCCCCTGCTCCGGTGACGCGTCGCTCGGGTCGGCTTCTTCGAAGTCGTCCGAGTTCTCGCCGTCATCCGCGTGCGCCCGCGGAGCGGATTCCGGTGCCGGTTTCGCCTTTGGCTTCGCAGCCCCGTCGACGAGCTTCGGGGCAGAAAAATCCGGCTCGAATGCCGGATCGTCCCACGGGTCGGGTCTGACCCCCGGATTCGGGGGGCCGCCATCGGTGTGCTTCATCGGGACCCCCGAGCGTTTGAGGCTCCGCCACTGCGCCCGAGATACTGGCGTGGAAACGCCCGGTCGGCGGCCTCTCGAGCGTCCCGCGGTAGCGCGAGAAACACCTCTCGCCAGCCACGTCCGGAGCAATGTCCGTGTGAACAGAGGAATCCGCCGAGAGTCCGGCCGGCTGCCGGGGCGAACAACACGCTCGACGAATCCTGGCCGAGCCCCCGGCCGTCCGTGTGTTCGTGCGCCCACGGGCAACACACGTTGCGGCGCCCGTCGGGATGAGCGCCGCCTAGCCACCCGAGATGGTCGAAGGCGGTGCCAAGCCAAGAGTTTGCGGCGTCGATGCCACTCGAAGGCAGCGGTGAGGCGCTCTCCCTCGAGGGAGCCGCGGCCTTCTGCCGTTTGGTCAGAAGCGCCAGCCAAGGATCGGGCAGGCTCGCGATCGGTGTGTCTTCGACGTGGGCGCCCGCGTCCCACCGATACGGTTTGCCGTTTGGATGAATGCTCGGCGGGGTCAGCACGTACCCCGCGCTTTTGACGTCGACCCCTTCGCCCGCCGTCGCTACGTAGCTTCCCACGTCGTCGCGAAAGTAAAAGTGCTGACCGCCGCTCGGCGTCAGCACCCGAGGAGTCGAGGGGAGCGGCCCGAGCTCGCGCTCGAGTCGGCCAAGGGTCTCGTCGCCAGCGTTGCGAGGGTCGATGTCCAGCACGACGAGGCCGGACACACCGCAAGCGATGGCAACGCCCCCCGTGGGGGCGGCCGTCCACCAACGGTCAATTTGACCGCGAGCGTCGGTCGCATCGAGGAAGCCGCGCCGCACGAAGCGCCCGTGGGGCTGCTTCGATCGGGGGAGCGTTGGGAAGACGCGGAGTCCGCGCGATGCATAGTAGAGCGCCGCGCGATGAGTGATGGACCGGGTGCTCATGCTGCACGCCCTTTCGACGCGAACTTGGTGCGCTCGGCCTTGATTTCTTCGTGCGTCGCGAACTTGACCGGAATCTCGTCGGTTTCCAAACCGAAATCGCGGTCACTCCCAAAAGCCTCGATCCATTGATGACCACTGCCTGAGCGAACGACGCGAACCATTTCGCCAGGAGCTAGGATGATATCGCGCGGCTCGGCGAAGTCCGCTTCGGAATCAATGCTCGTGTCGGCAACGCACAATTC
>JBEKFX010000263.1:3336-4502 GCA_050013115.1 Polyangiaceae bacterium | reverse complement strand
CCCCGTCACCCCCTGGTTCATCTCCATGTATTTCGACTTCGACTGGAGCCCGTGATCCACCGCCCACAGGCGCTGCATGAACTCCAGCACAGGTCCCAGCTGCGGCTCCACGCCAGGTGTTCCCTCCCCGGCACTCCCGTGCGGCGAGGCTCCGGCGTGGGTGGTTTTGCTGCTCCGTCGTTGTGACATTCCAGCCCGAATGACCGCCGAGGCGGATTGGAAGATCCCCCACCATAGTGAAGGCGACGACGGATCAAAACTATTTCCCATCACGGCCACGGAGTCGAACGGTCGACTGCTCGCGACGCCGTCGCCGGGACGGCTTTCCCCCATCGCGGCGACGTCGTCTGCCGGGATTTTTCAGCTCCTCGCGATCACGCTCTCGCCGGCGATCTGGCGCCTCAAGAGCCACCCGCCGAGAGGGGACGCGGACATGCGCAGGACTGCGTCACGCACCGCAAGGTGCACCGGCCCATCCGGCACGAACCAGCGGGCGATGGCTCGGCCCGCCTTCTGCTTCGCCAGGATGGCAGGACGGATCCGTTTTTCGTACCGGCCGAGCGCGCTTGCGACGTCACCTTTCCTCAGTTCTTCCGCGAGCACGTACGCGCCGCCCATCGCCATCGAGGCTCCTTGCCCCGCCAGGAGCGAAACGCACTGGCAAGCATCCCCGATCAGAACGACCCTGGCATGGCTCCACCGGGGCATGATCACCTGCGAGACGGTATCGAAATACATCGTCGTCGCCTGGGCAGCGTGGTCGAGCACACGCGGAACCACCCAATCTAGCCCGCCAAATGAGTCGCGCAGCTCTCGCGCTGCGGCAGCGGCAGTCGGGTCCGAAATGGGCTCGTCGGACCGATGGACCCAGAACGTCGCTACCCTGCCTTCTCGGACAGGATAGAGGGCCACCTGGCGTCCCGGGAGCGTGAGTGTCGCGAACGAGCTGCCGATCTGCTCCCGCATCCCGGTATCGTTCAGGACGAAAGCGGCCGTGTGGTAACCGAGGTTGCGAACGAATTGGTGCTCCGCGCCGAACGTCAGCTCGCGGACGCGTGAATGAATGCCGTCGGCGCCCACCAGCAGATCCGCCCGTTCCTTGGCGCCGCTGCTCAGTGTTACTTGAACGGCCGCGTCCTCCTGCGCGATCACCTCCACCGTGGAGC
>JBEKFX010000263.1:0-3313 GCA_050013115.1 Polyangiaceae bacterium | reverse complement strand
GCAGTTCCTCGAACAGCACGTGCTCCAGCTCGCCGCGCATGAAGTTGAAGTGACGCCCACCAAGCAACTTCCGCATGGTCTCGTAAGAGATTCGGAACCGCGGCGTCCCGTCCGGCTTGAGAAACGAGAGCCATGCGATGGGGTAATGGATCGCCTCCATTTGCGGCAGGAGGCCCATACGTTCGGCGACGTCATATCCCGAACCGAAAAAGTCGATCATGTAGCCGGCGTCGCGCAGCTTGTCGCTCCGCTCGACCACGATGACTTCGTGGCCTGCGCGCTCCAAGCACAGGGCGAGTGTCAGGCCCGCGATTCCCGCTCCGACGATGATTACGCGCACCGCGACTCGCGTGGTACTGGCGGGCGAGGGGCAAGTCAACCCGTCATCGAGGGAATCCAAACGTTCGCCCATTGGACGTCGAGCGGGAAAATCAAGACGACCGGCACGGGCGAAGAACATCCGCCACGACGGCGAGCACAACCATGGCTTCAGACATGGGCGAGCAAAGATAGCTCCTGAGACCGCCCAGAGTTCTCGCTGATCCCGAAGCAGCCGGGACGGGGAGTCGGCGGCAAAGAGCTCCCTCTCGTGCGCGCGGGTTTGGCGAGCACGAGCAACGCCGCCGCGCGATCGACGTCCGCCTCGTCGACGGCGAGCTTGATGGCTAGCCGGTGCCCTACCTTCCGAAGGAACGCCTCGCTCTCAATCTTGCGGGCGTCAAGGAGTTCGCGGCCGTCACCATGGAACGTTTCCGCCGCCTCGCCGAACGCGCCCACCTTCCGGAGCACGAGACGCTGGCCACCGTGCAACGCATCGTCGACGGCGTGCGGACCGCCTGGCCCCAGGTGCGGCGCGACAGCGAAGTCCCCGAGGAGATTGCCCTGCGCATCGATGCGCACATGAAGGCCATGGCGCTCTGAGGGCAAATTCTCCGTTGTCCGGTCAGGAACCGCCCTTGCCGCGCCGGTTGGACTGCCCGTACGCCTCCATATACTTCGGATTGGTCGAGAGATCGCTGGGGCGCTCAAACATCACTCGATCACGCCGCAGTTTTTGCTCACCGCCTCAAGACTTTACCGGACGTGCAATGCAACCTTTGGCCCGCCGCCTTCTCGCGGGGCGCGGGGCCTTATGTCGGTTTTCTCTCCCTTTACTGCCCCGTACCCCTTCCTACCGGCTGGGCGGAGCCCGTTGACACAGCCGGCGCTCCGTATCATACTGTACCGTAACTGCTAAGGAATTCGTCCAATGATCCGTCCGCACACCGCATCCGATCTTCCGCCCGGCCTCGCGCGCCTCGCTGCGGCGAAGGTTGCGAAGATTGATGCGGCCCTCGCGCAGGGCGAACGCAGCGGCCTGTTTGAAGGCGATCCGTTCGCGAGCGTGCGCGCGGAGCGCAGGTTAGGGGAGGGCGCATGAAAGTCGAATTGCGTCCCGAAGTCGAAGCCGGCCTTCTCGCCCAGGCGCACGCACGCGGGCTTTCGCTCGAGGCATACCTTGATGAGATACTGACCTCCGCCGCTGCGGCAAAGCGACGGCCTTCCGGCAGGAAGAGTCTCGCGCAGCTCTTCGCGGAATCGCCGCTCAAAGGGCTTGACCTGAAGTTCGAGCGTGATCCGGACCCGGGCCGTCCGGTCAAGCTGTGACCGGCTTTCTGCTCGACACCAACGTGCCTTCCGAGCTGACGCGGCCTCAGTCCGACCCCCATGTCGAGGACTGGCTTGACGCTGTGGACGACGAACGGCTCTTCTTCAGCGTCGTGTCGCTGGGCGAGATGCTCAAGGGGCTTACGGTTCTTCCGGCGAGTAGACGGCGCCAGGAATTACAGCACTGGATCGACGGAACGCTGCGTCCGTGGTTTGCCGGCCGGATGCTTCCGGTAACCGAGCGTATCGCCGAGCGCTGGGGCGTGCTGGCGGGCGAATGCCAGCTCCGGGGCCGTGGCCTGTCGGTGGCGGATGGCTTGATCGTCGCCACAGCGCTGGAGCATGGTCTGACCGTCGCGACACGGAACGTACGTGACTTTGTCGATCTGGGCGTGGCCGTTTTCGACCCATGGTCGGCTGCATGAACGCATAGCGTCCCAGCGTGGGCCCGAATCGGTTGCCCCTGACGATCCGTCCTCACGCGCAAGGCGGCGGAGCTCCGGCACGTGCGCTACCGGCACATGCGGGTGAGCGGCGCGGGCTGCTACGATCCCTTTCGATTCTCATCCGGTCGCCCGACGCTTCCCGGCCCGCCCAAGGACTCAAACAGATGAAACCTGACCGATTCAGGGTCGATTTTCATATCCAGTAATCGGGGTGCCGAGTTTTTCTTCCTTCGGTTGGGAAGCATGTACATGCAGGTGACAACGAGCAGGCGATTTCCCCCGGTCGCCTTCGCGAACTGCAGAGGAAACGTCGTGTACGACCCGTTCTCATCGGGCGGCGTCATGAAGTCGCGCAACGTCAGCGCAATCCCGAAGTGCTTCGTCAACACCTTGCACATCGCCTTATGATCGTCGCGCCTGTCCTTGCGATACGGGGCAAGGAGATCGTCCTGCGAACAGCACGCCAGAGCCGCCTCCTTGCGCGCTTGCGCAATGTACTCCCGCGCTTCCTTGGGCGCGATGCGGCGGTGCGCGAAACTTCCCAGTGGGAGGTTTTCGAGCGCGATAAGCCAGAAGGAAACAAACAGTCGGGCCGGTGCCGAACCTCGCGTGCCACTCTTCTTGGCCGTCAACGATGCCGCCGCCGCGACGGGCCGATTGGGTTTTCCGTAACCGGGCATGCGCTTCGGGTTGGTCAGGAGATCGCCGGGCCCTTCCACGCAGCCGATCAGGTCTCCCGCAAGTTCGGCGACCGTAGGCTTGCGCCGCCCGGATTTGCGCCTTACCGCCGCGATCTCCCGATCGATGTCGCGCGAGGTCAGCTTGTCCGTCCCCTTGCGCTTCGATTCCTCGCCGATCTTGTCCAGGATGTTCCGCGCCTTCTTGCTCCCATGGCCCGATTCGCCGAAGCCCTTCATGTATTTTGGGTTGGTCGAAAGGTCACCGGGACCCTCGAAGGCCAGACCGGCGGCCAGCGCACTGGCCGTCGGGCGAGCCTTCCTCGCGCTTCGCCCCTTGCCACGGGATTCCCGCGCCGGAAGGTCGATCTCGCCACGCGCCCACGCCACCGCATCGGACATGCTTTCGACGAGCGCGTCGCTGTTTCCCTGCGCAGACCGCCGCGACGGCCGCACGTCACGCTACGGCTTACGCCTCCGCCACCCGACAAGCACGAGCTCGTAGCCGAGTGCGTGCAGGTAGAGTGCGACCATCCAAAGGTC
>JBEKFX010000262.1:0-3342 GCA_050013115.1 Polyangiaceae bacterium | reverse complement strand
TCCACCAGATCGTCACGCTCGCGCGCGACGGTCTCTCGCGACGAGCCATCACGCGCGCGACCGGCGTGAGCCGCAACACGGTGCGAGCCGTGCTCGCGGCGCACCAGCGCGGGCGCACGGAGGAGCACGCCGCGCTCCGCCCGCGACCGGCACGCGCACCACGCGCCTCAATACTCGATCGATTCAAGCCGCGCATCGCCGAGCTCATGACCCAGTATCCACACATCACCGCCCAGCGCGTGTTCGAGAGCCTGCGCGAAGAAGGCTTCGACGGCGGCTACAACACGGTCAAGAAGTTCGTTCGCGCGGCACGCCCGAAGTCCAAGCCGCAGCCGAGCCGTTCGACACCCGTCTACGGGCCCGGCGAGATGGCCGAGAGCGATTGGTCGCCGTACACCATCCCGTTCACCGACGGCCAGCGCATGAGGGTCGAGGCGCTCTCGTACGTCCTCGTGCACAGCAAGCGAAAAGCCTTCGCGCTCTTCGCGAGCAACGATCTGCACGCCCTGATGGACGGACACGAGCAGGCCTTCGACCGCTTCAAGGGATGCGCGGCCCAGTGCAAGTACGATAGCCAGAAGCCCGTCGTGCTGCGGTGGGAGGGCAGTCAGCCCATCTACAATCCGCGCTTCCTCGCGTTCTCCAGCCACTACGAGTTCAGGCCCGTCGCCGTGCGACGCGGGCATCCCAACGACAAACCTCGGACCGAAAGATCGTTTTGGGAAGTCGAGCGTTCGTTTCTCAACGGGCGTTCGTTTCGCGACCTCGACGACATGCGCGCACAGCTCGCCGCTTGGATGGACGACATCGTGGACCACCGCCGTCGCCACAAGCGATCGGCCCTTGAGCGCTTCGCCGACGAGCGAGAGCATCTCGTCGCGCTTCCGCGTCATGCCTACGATACCGCCCGTGTCGTCTACCGCGTCTGCGGCATTGATGGCTTCATCGATTGGAATGGCAATCGGTACGCCGTTCCCTACGACCACGTGACCGACATCCTGCCCGTGCGAGTCACGCAGCGTGAGCTCTTCGTCTACGCGGCCGACCTGCGTTGCATTGCGCGCCACGAGCTCGCTCGCCGCGGCGAGGGCCTCAAGCTCGACCCCGCCGGCTTCCATCCGCCCGCTCAACGAAAAAGCCCCATCGATCTCGACCAGCTGCACGTCGCCTTTGAGCGAATGGGCGAGAGCGCCGCGACCTTCTTTCGTTCGATGAGCCTCGGTGTGCCGCGGATCTGGGGCCATCAGGCCCGGCAAATCCTGCTGCTGCGCGAGCGCTACGCCACCGCCGACATCGATAGCGCGCTCGGACACGCCGCCGCATTCGGAGCCCTCGAGCACCGCGCCGTCGAGCGCATCCTCGCCACTCGGTCGACCCCGCGCACCCTCGACGAATACGTCGCCGAGGACACCGCGAGACGGCTCGAAGAGACCCTCGGCGAAACGCGCACCCAGCCTCGCGATCTTACCGAGTACGACCTCTTGCCACTCGCGTCCGCGTCGCCCACGCCGCCGCAATGCCCCACCGAGGAGACACCGACATGGCCAAGCGAGATGGCAAAAATGGTCACGACGCCGACGGCCGCAACGCCGACGACAACCTCGTCCTCGAGCGATTGCGCCGACACCTCGAATTCCTCGGACTGACGCTCACACTCGCCGAGCTCGATGAGCGACTCGCCTGGGCGACCCGCGAGCGTCCTGGCGCCACGGCCCTGCTCGAACACGTCCTCGGTCTCGAAGCCGCGCGCAAGCTCGAGGACCGCATCGCGCGACGCGTCCACGTCAGTGGCCTCGTGGAACGAAAGGCGCTCGAAGCCTTCGACTGGAATTTCCAGCCCAGGCTCGACAAGGCCCTGATCCTCGAGCTCGCCCGGCTCGACTTCGTTCGTCGACGCGACGATCTCGTCATCACGGGCAAGACCGGCACCGGCAAGAGTCACATCCTCAAGGCGTTCGGACTCCGCGCGTGCGAGCAGGGCGTCCGCATGCGCTACGCACGCTGCGTCGACCTGCTCGACGACCTCCACGCGGGCCTCGCCGACGGCTCGTACGCGCGCCGGCTCAAGGCCTGGGCGGCCCCCGCACTACTCATCATCGATGACGTCGGTCTCGGGCAAGTCAAAAAGCGGGGCGACGAGCCAACCGCCGCTCACACCCTCTACAACCTCATCGACCGTCGCCATAGCAAGGTCTCCACGGCCATCACTTCGAATATCGCGCTCAGCGACTGGGGCCGCTTCCTCGGCGACGCCACGCTCACCGCCGCCATCCTCGACCGCCTCGCCATGCATGCCATTCGGATCGACATCGACGGGCCCAGCTACCGACAGCATGTCGCCGCCGAGCGTGCCGGCCAACGCCACGCCGACAGCCCTCCCTCAGCATGATCCCATGACACGTCGACATGCGTCACCGCCCGTCACGCCCTCGCCAACCGTGCCCGACCTCGTCGACGCCCCCGAGCTCGCCGCCATCATTCTGCTCGAGCACGCGCTCGACGTCGCCGTGAGTGCCCTCGTGGCCGAGCACATGACCCTCATCGACGACTTCCACAGGCCCCAAGAGCAGGGGCCCGTCGTCTCGCTCGCTCATACCATCTGCCGGCGCGCCGGCGCCCTCCGCGACACCCTCGTGCGTTACCGGCGCGCCGTTCGCGACGCCGCCACCTCCGCCGCCGCCGACAGCGCGCCCGACGACGACTTGCCCTTCTGATCTCGATCCGCGGCGCGCCTCCGTCCGGACCCACGCCCGAACGACATCGCCTGCGCACGGAATCCGAATCTGTGTCCGCGACCGCCCCTCGCGATGCACGGCTCCTTGCGACGACGCGCCCTCGATTCGCCTCGCCGGGTGGGTCACGATCGGGCCGCCTTCGAGCGCCAACGCTCGCTCCAGGGTGGGTCACCCGAACGACGAGAGGTGGATCAGCAAGAAGGGGCCGCTGAAGCGGTCTGGGGAGCAGCACCAGCTCCGGCCTATCGTTTCCCCGAGGACGCCACGCAGCTGGACCTCATCCACTACGTCCCGCGCCTGAAAGCGCGCGTCGAACTCGACTTGGACCGCAAGCTCGATCGCATCACTTGAAAACGTTCAGCCAGAAACCCCTGAGGCCCTGGTGCCATCCGATAACGTCTCGCGCGAACGGGTCGACTGCAGGGAACTTAGGAGAGAGCGGCACAACCGCTAGTGCACCGAGACGGAGATGAGATCAACGATCTGGGACGGATTGTGTTATCAAAACCTCCATGGGGAAGACGAAGCCACTGCGCCTGACACCTGCCCAACGGCGCAAGCTAGAAAGTATCGTAAGTCGTCCGAGTGCTCCGATGGGGCACGTGCG
>JBEKFX010000261.1:0-3354 GCA_050013115.1 Polyangiaceae bacterium | reverse complement strand
CAGACCCTTGGTGCTCAAGTGCTCCTCAAAGGAGGAACGCTCCTCAGCAAGGTCGACCTCGGGTTCAAACGAATGTCCGAGGACGTCGACCTCGTGATGCCACGAGGCCCAACGAAGAAGCGCGCCAACGTCTTGGCGCTGAACAAAGTCAGGGATGGATTGCGAGCGGTCGTCGGCGAGGTCGGGCTCCGGCTGCCTTTCCCGGACGGCACCCACTTCGAGCAAGGCGCTCACCGACAGTGGGATCTCCCCTACGAGTCTGCCTTCGGTCCGCAAGCCATCAAGATGGAGGTCTCGCTGCGCCCGACGATTCGACCGGCACGGCGGGTGGCCCTCGGTCAGCTCCTCGTCGACCCGCTCGTCGGCGCCTATGCCTCCGCGTTTTGCTACGCGCTGGATGCCGACGAAGCGCGCGCCGAGAAGGTACGCGCGGCCTTCACGCGCGACGCGATTCGCGACCTGTACGATCTTGAGCAGCTCGCTCGTGCCGGCGCTGACCTGAGCTCCCCGCGGTTTATCCGCCTCGTCGGTGCGAAGCTCGCGGAGCTGGGCGCTCCCCCCTTACACGAGCAGGCCAGGTCCTTCGGTGCTGGGACTGGACCTGGTCGCAAGGCCCTCGAAGCGTCGGCGGTTCGCGAGCTGTCGGCGGTAGTCCGCGTCGATGAGCCGCCGATCGATCTCGAGAAGATCTTCGAGCGATTCAACCGCCTCTGGACGCTGACGTGAGGCACCTGTGCCGGCGAGGAACTCATTTCGCAGGGATCGAGGCGGGGAGGGTTCTCAGAAAGTCGATCGCGATCGTCCCCTCGAGATGGGCCCGGAGAAAGTCTTCCACGTCTGCCACGCGGTGCGGCGTGGTCGTGAACTAGCTTCACCTCGCGACTAGCTGCTGGCCCCGGTCGATATCGAAGGTCGCGCCTGTCAGCGCCATGTTCGTCATGATGTGGACGGCGAGCGTGGCGACGTCGGCGGGTTCGACGACGCGCCGGATGGGAAGCGTGGCGCGCAGCTGACTTCGGCGGTTCTCGAGGTCGGCGCCGAGGAGCGATGCCGACCATGGCGTGTCGACGAAGCCGGCAGCGATGACGTTGACGCGAACGGGCGCGAGCTCGAGGGCAAGGGTCGCCGCGAGCGAGGGCAGAGCGGCGGTGACAGTCGGCACGATCCCCAGGCCGGGGCCCGGGCGGCGCCCGCCGGTGCCGCCCATGAAGAGTAGGGTGCCTCCCGGTCTCATCTTGCCCGCTGCGTCGCGGGCGACATGGAGCATTTGAATGAGGTAGTCATCGAGGGCGTGCCGCACATCCGTGAAGTCCATCTCGACGAGACGGCCGTAGTGTGGCTGACCCGCTGTGACCATGACGTGATCGATGCCGAAGGGCGAATTCGTGAATTACAAGAAGCGCGGGCTCGACAACTTCCACGCGGACATCGGCCACCTCGAGCCGCGCTTTGCAGCCCTCGTCAAGGAGCACGTCACCACCTGGTCGCAGGTGACCCTACTCGATATCTTCACGGCGAACGTCGACCACTGGTCCGTCGACGGGCTGCTCTTGATCGGCGACGCGGCGCACACCTGCTCTCCGATCCTCGGGCAAGGCGTGAACCTGGCACTCCAGGACGCGGTCGATCTCGCTCCGATCCTGGCCCGGCTGCTCCGCGACGAGGGCGTCCCTCTCGTCCGCGCCGCGCACCTCGCCTCGTTCGAAAAGAAGCGCAAAGGTGACGTGCATTTTATCCAGCAGTTTCAGAATCGAAACGAGTTTTTGCTCAGTTTGGGCGCGGGGATCGGCGCGTTCATGCGCCGCGCGCTTTACCGCGTCATGAACGTCCTGCCGCGGAAACACCGCATTCTTACCAAAATCGCCCTGGGAATGCGGACCATCCGGAAGAGTCTCCCGCCTGGGCCTTCACCGGCGGCGGAAGAGGGCGAAGCCGACCGAGAGAACGCATGGGCCACGAAACAACACTGAAGACCGTCAAACTCGCGGTGATCGGAGCGTTGGCAATGGGCTTTCTGGGCTGTTCCACGATGCGCTCGGAAATCGACATTCAAGCGTCGCCGCAGCACGTCTGGCGCGTTCTGACGGACATTGAGTCTTACCCGGAGTGGAATCCATTTTTCGTGAAGGCGCGCGGGGATCTGCACGAGGGGCGCTCGCTCGATCTCGTCATGCAACCCGTGGGCAAGTCGCAGCAGTCCTTCTCGCCGACGATTCTTCAAATCGACCCGGAGCGACAGCTCGTATGGCGCGGCCGGCTGTGGATCCCGATGCTCTTCGACGGAACGCACCACTTCATCGTCGAGCCTCGCGCAGGCGGCGGCAGCCACTTCGTCCAATACGAGGATTTCAGCGGAATCTTCGTGCCGTTCGTCGGATTCGAGCCCTTCCGGCAGGGGTGGGAGAAGATGAACGCATCGCTGAAGAAGCGGGCCGAGGAGCACGAGCGGGCGAACCCGCCGGCGCACGTGGCCGCCTCGCCGTGATTCGTCTTTCGTCTCGGCGGAGGCTCCGGCCCTCGCCCGGACGCAATTCGACTTTTCGTTGAACGCTCAACGTTTCGGTGATTCGTAGTTATATTTTTCAGTCGATTCCGTCACGTCATCGAATTGGTTGTTGCCCAAACACGGGTTTACCGTTTCATGAGGGATTCCTGGCCATGGACTCCATGCTTGAGCTCTTGCAGCGAGTCGAGCGAGGCGAGATCAGCGTCGAAGAGGCCGAGAGCCGCCTTGCGGGCGCCCAAGGCTCCGGCGCTGTCGAGAACCACACCGCCGAGCGCACCGAGCCCACCGCACGGCCCGCGCCGACGCACGCGGACCGTGGTACGGGCGACATCGCCGCGGGTTGGCATATGAGCGCGATCGATCCGAGCAAGCGGCGGGCGCTTCCGCTCTCTCCCGAGTGATGCCTGCATCGAAGGCACGCAACCCGACGAGCAGAGCCACGCCTTCCAGTCGGCGAACAGCGCCGAGAGGACGCCCATCTTGCCCTCGGGCAATTGCGCCCCGATGGCCCAGGTCTTGCCCGTCGAGCGACCAGATCGCGAAGTGCCGGCGTGCACGAACCACCTTCTGCGTCGGCTCGTGGTCGGGCATGGCGGCAAGGACTTGCTCGATGGCGACGGCGCGGATGAACAGCATCTTTGCATGGGGCAGAACAAGCGCCGGATCAGCTCGGGATGACGGTGCGGCCTAAGTGTATTACACTTGCTGCGTGTGCGGTTCACCTGAGATCCGAGCAAGGCGCGGAGCAACGTGCGGAAGCATGCGGTCTCGTTCGAGGAGGCGGTCACGTGCTTCGCCGACCCGCACGCGCTCATCGTGGATGACCTGGTGCATCCCGAGCGCGCCAT
>JBEKFX010000260.1:0-3396 GCA_050013115.1 Polyangiaceae bacterium | reverse complement strand
CGCGGATTTGAAGAACTTGCGATTGGTGCGTTGCTGTTCCTTGACGAACTGGCGTGTATAGGTGTTCGCGATCGCAGCGGCAAGCAACGGTGAGGTAGAGGTCGCCGAGATGTCGACAATGTTTGATTCTGCCCGTCCACTGGTGCTCAAGCTTGCGTCGACCTCTTCCGCGGTGATACCCCGACCCAACCGACTTGCGGTCGTCGATGCCATGTCGCCAACCCTGACAAGTTCGAGGTTGCTCTGCTGTTGAGCCGCGGCGGTGACACCGCTACTAGTTGGCGAGAGTCCAGCGATTTGCTGGGAGAGGGGGTTGCTGCTGAAGGCAACCGAAGCAGTCGCCGTGTACTTCTTAGTCTCACGCTTGGAATACGCGAAGGCGGCGCCGCCGACAAGCACGAGGCAGACGATGATCCACGGGAACCGGCGCCTGACCACGCCTATGGCCTGCTCCAAGCTCTGATTGGTTTGCTCAGTCTGCTCGTCTTCCATCAAGTCGCCTTTCCTCGCCGCACCTACGGTAGGAACAACGCCACCCTTCGTACGATGCTTACGGGAGCATTGCGGAGCTTGCGATAGTAGACCAAACCCACTGCGTGACGGACCACTCCGCATGGGAGAAGAGCAAGGCACGAGCATACGACAAGATGGCCCGTCGGAGTATCCTGAGCGCGTCTTGCGGAGCGTCTCGCTGATTGTTCGCTGCTTCAATGAGGAGGCCCACATCGGGCGTCTGCTCACCGGAGCCCTGCGGCAAACACACGTAGCGGACGAGATCGTGATCGTCGACAGCGGCTCCACCGACGCGACGCTCGCAATCGCCTCCAAGTTCGACGTTCGAGTCATCTCGATCGCTCCGGAGCACTTCTCGTTTGGACACGCCCTGAACGTCGGGATGTCCGCGTCGAGCGCCGAGGTCGGGCTGTTCGCCAGCGCACACGTCTACCCGATCTACGACACCTGGATCGAGCGCCTGGTGGCACCCTTCGAGGACGATCGGGTCGCCCTGAGCTACGGTCGCCAGCAGACCCCTCCGGGAGGGCGCTTCTCCGAGCGGCGCCTGCTCTCGCAATGGTTTCCGGCGCAGTCTGCGCGCGGGCAGCGCCACCCCTTCTGCAACAACGCCAACGCCGCGATTCGACGTGCCGTCTGGGAAGAGCGCAGCTACGACGAGCAGTTGACGGGACTCGAGGATCTCGATTGGGCCAAGCACGCCATGGAGGCCGGACACTCGATCGCATACGTCGCCGAGGCGCCGGTCATCCATGTCCACCAGGAGTCCTTCAAACAGGTAACCAACCGCTATCGACGCGAGGCCATTGCCCACAAGGACATCTACAATGATCAGGAGATGGGCATGGTCACAGCGGCGCGGCTCGCCGCAATCAACATCGTCGGGGACTACCGAGAGGCGCTGCGCGAGAGGTGCTTTCAGGAGCACGCCGTGGACATACCGCGTTTTCGCCTTGCGCAGTTCATCGGCACGTATCGGGGCTTCTCGCAGTCGGGACCGGTGACGGATGTTCTGAAGCGACGCTTCTACTATCCGTCGGCCAACGGGGCCACGGCCGACGATCTACAGGGCGGTGCCGTTGGCCGGCCGATCGACTACGACGCGCCTTCGGCATCGCGGTGAGCGCGAGCTGGCATGACATATCGCTCCCGCTCGACTCCGATCTTGCAACCTGGCCTGGCAGTCCCGGCGTGCTGACAACCTCGCGCATGTCGATCGAACGAGGCGATGCGGCGAATGTCACACAGTTAAGCATGGATGTCCACTCGGGTACGCACGTCGATGCACCCTGTCACTTCATCGATACCGGGCAGTCAATCGATGAGCTGGGGCTCGACCCCTTCGTTGGGCCTGCCGTCGTGCTTGACACAGGTCCCGCAAAGGAGATCGATGGAGCAGTCCTCGACGCGGCCGCCATCCCGCCCGATACCAAGCGCCTGCTCCTGCGAACGGTGAACAGCTCACAGCCGGCGCGTGCGCCATTTCGAGAGGACTACGCGGCCTTGACACTCGATGGAGCCGAATGGCTGGTCGACGCCAGGGATCTCGAGTTGGTGGGAATCGACTACCTTTCGATCCAGCGCTATACGGAACCTCCGGATGTACACCAGACGCTGCTCGGCTCTGGACTCGCGATTCTCGAGGGCCTTGATCTGAGGGGTGTTGCTCCGGGCGCGTACGAGTTGGTGTGCCTGCCGCTGCGTCTGATCGGCGTGGAGGGAGCTCCCGCCCGAGCGATTCTCATGTCCCGCGGCCGAAAGAGTGAATGATGCCACGCGTAGCCGCATTCGTCCCCATGCGCCATGACAGCGAGCGCGTCAAGGGCAAGAATTACCGGCCGCTGGGAGGGCGCCCGCTCTACCACCACATCGTCGGGTCGCTGTTGGCCTGCGAGCGGATCGACGAGGTCGTCATCGACACCGACTCGCCGTTGATCGCCGAGGATGCGCAGAGCGCCTTTCCAAGGGTCCGAGTCCTGCCGCGACCCGAGCACCTGCTGGGAGGGGATGTGCCGATGAACGACATTCTGCTGCATGACGTCGAACAGGTGCAGGCCGATCTCTACGTGCAGACCCACAGCACGAATCCCCTCCTGCGCGCGGAGACGATCCAAGCGGCCCTCGACGCCTTCCTCGATGCACGGGACCTCTACGACTCGCTCTTCACGGTCACGCCTCTGCACACGCGTCTATGGACGCCCGACGGCCGTGCGATCAACCACGATCCCGAAGTTCTGTTGCGCACCCAGGACCTGCCCCCAGTGATGGAGGAGAATTCCTGTCTGTACGTCTTCGACGCGGTGACGCTGCGTGAGCGTGGCAACCGCATCGGCGAGCGGCCACTGCTCTATGCGCTGGAGCCTCACGAAGCGTGGGATATCGACGACGAGCTCGACTGGCTTGTGGTCGAGGCGCTCCATGCCCAGCGGGAGGCCGTTCGATGAGCGGCGAGCGGGTTCTCATCACCTGTCGTCAGATGCAGAACTGCATCGACGAGTTTCTGCCAAGGCTCAACGAGCACGAGCTGGAGCTGGTGCTGCCCGAGGTCGTCCAGCAGCCCAGCGAAGAGGACCTGATCGAGATCATTGGCGGCTTCGACGGCATGATCGCCGGCGACGATCCGCTGTCGGCGCGAGTGCTGGAGCACGCCAAGCGAATGCGCATCATCGCCAAGTGGGGTGTGGGCATCGACGGGATCGACCTCGACGCGGCACGTGCACTGGGGATTCCGGTGGTGAACACGCCCGGGGTGTTCGGTGGAGAGGTCGCGGACCTCGCCCTGGGTTATGCGATCATGCTCGCTCGCCAGCTACATCGAATCGACGCGTCCGTGCGGGCGGGGGGTTGGTTCAAGCACGAGGGCCGGTCTCTGGACGGCAAGGT
>JBEKFX010000259.1:0-3403 GCA_050013115.1 Polyangiaceae bacterium | reverse complement strand
AATGTCCAGCCGACCATCACCGTCCGCCCCGGCTACGCGATCAACGTCATTGTGACGAAGGACATCGTTCTGCCGCCGTATCCCGATCCGGTGAACGCGGGGGTGCGCCGATGAACCTCGCCACTTCCTCCCGCCGCGGCCGGACGATGAGCGCGACCGATCTCTCGCGCTTGCTCCTGCGCCTCTTGGGCGCCACGGCATTCGCCTCGGCCAGCGCATGCCTGCTCGGCTCGCACCTCATCTGGAATTGGACGCCGAGCCTGCCGCTCGGCCTCTACTGGCTATCGCGTGGTGCGCCGCCGCCGGCTGCGCTGCCCGGGGCGCTGGTCGCCTTTCCCGTGCCGGGCGGCGTTCGGGATCTCGTGCGCCAGCGCCGTTATCTGCCGCCCGGCGCGATGCTCGTGAAACGCGTTGTCGCCATGCCGGGCGATCGCGTCTGCGCCGAGGGCACGACGCTGACGGTCAACGGCGATCCGCTCGGCACCATTCTGACCCAGGACTCGGCCGGCCAACCGCTCCCTCACGACGAAGGGTGCGGACCCTTGCCCGAAGGATCGGTCTACGTCGCATCGCACTTCGCCAAGAGCTTTGATTCCCGGACGTTTGGGCCCGTCCGGACGAGCGACATCCGAGGAACGGTGACCCCGCTATGGACGTACTGACCACCATCCTCACGTGCAGCCTGTATCTCGCGGACGACGCGCTCGTGCGCGCGATCGCCGAATCGACGAGCGAGAAGAACCCCTACTTCGTGCTCGACACGTCGGTCGACTGGACCCAGGTCGATCCGCCGCCACCCCCCAAGACGGCCGCCGAGGCTCTCACCCGCACGAACGACATTCTCGCGAAGGGGGGACGACCCCTCCTGGGCCTCCTGGAAGTGCCCCCGGCCTGGCTGAACGCGTTCAACCGTGACCTCCCCGACGCGTTCGACCCCTGCACGAACGTCGCCGTGGGCACCGCCATGCTCTCCGAATTTGACTTCGAGTGCGCGGCCGCGGCGGTGCCCAAAGCCGCGCCGAAGGCGCACCAAGCGGCTACGGCGGCGATCGCGCATGCGCAGTCGGCGGCCCGGCGCCGCTGCATCCTCCGCAAGTACGAGGACGCGATCGGCATGCCCGACTTCGCGACCACGACACTTCTCGAGCTTCACGCGCAGCGGCCGCTTCGGTCGACCGTCGCGGAAGCCCCCATCCTCTTTCCCGCGCCTGAAGAAAGCGCGGGCCCCGCCTCCTTGCTTGTCCGAACCACTTCCTTCGTTCAGCCCATACCCGCTTCGAATCCGTAGTCGCATCGCTCCAAGTCCAGTCACGTTTCAAAGCAATCAACCCTGTCTCGAGGCGCGCGCATCGTTTGCGCGTGCAAGGGGCGACGTCCATCCACGCCCATCACTCCCAACCCAGACCGAAAGCAACCGAGCACGCGGCGCGACGCCTTCGCCCAAACCGCCATTCTCCGAAATCGCTGTCTCGAAAGGACCCACCCATGCACTCCTCTCATGTCGCCTCTTCCGATTTTCGCCAAGTCATCCAGTCTCTTGTGGGACTGCCCGATCATCAGCAGATCGCAACGCTGAAAGCTGAGTTCTTTCGCGCGCAGGAGCGAGCGAACCTATTCCGCGCCCAATACCTCAAACTTCAGCAAAGCGTCGCTGATCTCCAATGGGAACGCGCCGAGCGCGGTCAGGAGCACAGCGCCTTTGCGGCCAGGCTCAACGCCGAGCTCGTGAAGCTCACGAGCGAGCTGTCCAGCGTTCGGGCCGAGCACGAGAAACGCCTCCGTGTGGCGCATCTCGAACGCGCTGCCTTGGAGCTTCGTTGCGAGGCGCTCGACGAAATCTGTCGTGCGCTTCTCCTGACCATCGAGCAGGCCGCGACGGCCGCGGCTGAAGGTGACCCGCAAGCGCCGGGGGCTTCCGATCGATCCGCATGATGCGCTCCGGGTGCAGCTGCGGTTCATCGCACGGCGAGGACCCGTAGCTTGCCTCGGCCAGCCTAGTCTCCCCGAATTCTCGCCAGTTCTCGTTTTTCGGAGGATTCACAAGTCGCATCACAGCCTCGTTCCGTCGCTTGCTTCTTTTCCTTATTGGCCTTTTCGGCCATTCGACGACCGGTCCACCGACACGCTTCGTTTCGCTGAAGCGCACGCCCATGCGCCCAATCGACGCGAAGGAGCCGGGTCCATCCGAAACGGATCCATCCGAAACAGGCACTTCGCCGCGGACGCAGCGAAGGCCGGCTCGCGCCCACTTCCCCCCTAAGTCCCTCCCTCTGGAGACCGCCATGCACGATCCCGAGCTTCACAGATTCAAAAGCGAAATTCACTTGGTCCAATTCGCCATGGAGCGTTACGGATACGAGCGCGATCGCCGAGAGAGCAGCCGCGCCAGCCATGTGCTGCGCCACCCGGGCACGAACGACAAGATCATCGTGCGACGGGCCCCCGATGGCCATTGGACCTATTTCTCGGTTCGAGACGATCGCGATCGCGGCACCATCGTCGACTTTGTCGAGCATCGAGGCCGACACGCCTCCCTCGGACACCTGCGCCAGGAGCTCCGCCACTGGCTCGGCACGCCCCGTCCCGACTTCGATGGCGGGGCCCCGACCGCGGTCGCCCCGGCGCGTGACCCGCAGGCCGTGGCGCGCGCCTTTGCGGCGGCCAGAGGCGCGGACAATAGCCCGTATCTCAACGCCCGCGGCATTCGCCCCGAGACGCTTCGTCATCCGAGGTTCGCAGAGACCTGGGGAGTCGACGCCCGAGGCAATGCGCTGTTCGTTCACACGACCGACGCCGGCGAGGTGACTGGCTTCGAGATCAAGAACCGAGGCTTCACCGGCTTTTCTCCGGGCGGGACCAAGAGCGCGTGGCAGAGCGCCGCTCTCCCCAGCGACCGCACGCTCGTCGTCACCGAAAGCGCCATCGACGCGCTGAGCTACTTCCAGCTTCACCCGGCGGCGCAGACCACCGCTCGTTTCGTCAGCACCGCGGGGGCCCCGAGCGCCCATCAGATCGAGCGAGTCGGTCGCGTCTTCGCCCAATTGCCAGAGGCGAGTCGCGTCGTCGCGGCGGTCGATTCCGACGATGCGGGAGAGAAGCTCGCGAGCCGAATCGAAGCGCTCGTCCGCGCCCGCTCCGAGCTCACGTTCGATCGCCATTCGCCCTCGCCGGCAAGGACTGGAACGACGTCCTGCAGCAGCGCGAGCGCGAATTCATTCAATCGCTTCCGGCCCGAGATCGTTCGCGCGCGCCCGATCGAGGCCGGTGACCCATCAACCGCGTTTCTCAACCAAGGAGCCCGTCATGCCTGTCCGTCACGACCCTGAACTCGAAGCATTCAAGCGAACGATCGATCTCCCCGAGTACGCCAAAAGGGCAGGCTACGAGCCTTGTCCTCATGGCG
>JBEKFX010000258.1:0-3450 GCA_050013115.1 Polyangiaceae bacterium | reverse complement strand
GCTCGATGCGCAGACGCTGTTGCGTGCCGCTGCGGAAGTGCATGCTGCGGCGACGGCCGTGTCCGACGCGCAGTTGGCCCTCGACGAGGCACGCCTCAATCTTGTGGGACGGCAAGAGTCGCTGCTTGCGTTCGCTCATCGTGCAGTTGCTTACGCGCGCGTGTACGGGGCCGACGACGCGACATTGGCCGAGCGGCTCGATTCCATTGTGCTGCCGAAGCCTGGCCGCCGGCCGCGGCCCGTCCACGAGGCGCCGGCGCTGCCTTCCGAACCGGCCGATCCCGCCGTTCGTCGGCGCGGCCGTCCGCGCAAAGTGGAGCTCGATCGCCAAGCGGCCGGGGCGGCGGCCTCGATCGGAAGGTCCGTCTAACTCGAACTCGAACGCTCGAAAGCTCCGTCGAACTCGAACTCGAACTCGAACTCGAACTCGAACTCTCGGAAGCTCCGTCCAACTCGAAGGCGAACATTTTCTATTTCTCGAGCAATTCGCAAAGCGACTCGGCCAGGCGAATGTAATCGCTTTCATCGTTGTAAACTTGCGCGGAAATTCGGATCCAGCGCTTCGGCGAGTCCCATGGAACGACGGGCACCTCGATGCGGAAGCGATGAAAGAGCGCCTCCTGGATCGGGTCGAGCGCCGGCACGTCCGGCGCGGCGTCGGGAAGGCGCACGACCGCAAGCGCGCCGATCATGGAGTCGGGGGCGGGCGGCCGTTCGCCGAGGGCATCGCAGAGCAGCGTACGCGCCCACAAGGCGAGCCGCCGGTTTCTGCACATGACGGCGGGGAAGCCTCCCGGAACGAGATGGCCCATGGCGGAGATTGCATCGGGCACGGACAGAAATGCCGAGGGATCGATCGTGCCTTGCCAATCGAACTCGAGAAGGTATCGAGGTCGGTCCTGTCTCGGCGAATTGGCGCCGTGACTGATGACCGTCGGACGAACTTTGGCCCGCTTGTCCTCGCGAACGTAGAGAAATGCAGCGCCCTTCGGCGCCGATACCCACTTATGCAAGTTGCCCGTATAATAGGCGGCACCGAGCCTCGCGAGGTCGAGCGGAACCATGCCGGGGGCGTGCGCACCATCGACCAGGGTGTCCACGCCGCGGGCATCGAGATCGCGCACGAGCCGTTCGATCGGAAGAATGATTCCGGTCGGACTCGTCACGTGGTCGAGGAGCGCCAAGCGCGTATTCGGCGTGACCGACGAGAGGACGCGCTCGACGATCTCGTCAGGGTCCCCGAGCGGGAACGGCAGACGGGCGACGACGACCTTGGCACCGCATCGCGCGGCATGGAAGTCGAGCGCATTCCGACAAGCGTTGTACGCATGGTCGGTGATGAGGAAGGAGGCGTCCGATTCGACATCGAGCGATCCCAGGACAGCGTTCACACCGGTCGTGGCGTTGGCGACGAAGGCGATCCCCCCCTCGTCGGCCCCGAGGAACGTAGCGAGTGCCCGCCGAGACGCGTCGAGGAGTGGCTCGAGCTCCCGAACGAAGAAGCGCACCGGTTCACGTTCGAGCTCATCCCGGAGGCGCCGTTGCGCATCGAGAACGACACGGGGGCAGGCCCCGAACGAGCCGTGGTTCAAGAACGTGATGGTAGGATCGAGGCAAAACGCGCTCGCGAGTTCGCTCGGCATAGGGTGACCTGGATCCGTTCAGCACGCTACGAGCGCGACGTCTCGTCCGCATCGCTGCGTCCACCCGCATTGCTGCGTCCACCGCATCGCTGCGTCCACCCGCATCGCATGCGTCCACCCGCATCGCTGCGTCCACCCGCATCGCTGCGTCCACCCGCATCGCTGCGTCCACCCGCATCGCTGCGTCCAGGGGAAAACCAGGACAGGGCGTTGTGATTCACGAGTGACGATTTCATAGGTTCATAGGCGTCTGGGTCGGACGGCCGGTGAGCATGCTCCGATGGCCCGTGAGCATACCCCGACGGAGTGGTCTCCGCCGACCTCGTCGTCGTGGGTGGCGGATGCGTGCGACCGACGATAGGTTCGGGCCATGTCCTTCGAACACCGGCGGCCGGTCGCCCACGAGGCCGACCCGGAGCCTGCCGCGCGCGCGCCGAGCCACGCCGAACGGTCTCGCACCCTGGTGTCGCAAGCCATGTCGGCGACGCTCTCGACCATCGCCCGTGAGCCGCCCGGCTTCCCGTACGGGTCGCTCGTGACCGTGGCCGTCGACGACGAGGGTCGCCCGCTCCTCCTTCTGTCGGAGCTCGCCGAACACACCGGGAACTTGCAAGCCGAGCCCAAAGCGTCCGTGCTCATCACGGAGCCCATAGGGGTGCACGATCAACCGCTGGCACTCGGCCGCGTGACGATTCTCGGCAAGTGCTCCAAAGTCGCTCCGGCAGACCGGGCCGGCGTGAGGGAGGCCTTTTTGAGACACCAGCCGAGCGCCTCCTATTACGTCGATTTCGATGACTTTGCATTCTATCGGGTCGAGCCGACCGCCCTTCGCTACGTCGGCGGGTTTGGGCGCATGTCTTGGCTGAGCGTCGAGGCCTACCGCGCCGCCGAGCCCGATCCGCTGGCTCGTGCCGCCTCGGAGCTCGTGAAACATATGAACGACGACCATGCGGCGGCCCTGCTCGCCTACGCTCGAGCCCTCGCCGGGGTCACGGACGCGGCGAGTGTCACGATGACTGCGGTCGACCGCTATGGCTTCGAAATCGCGGTCGTGACTTCGAGCGGACCGCGTACGGTGCGACTCGCGTTCGAGGCGGCCGTCACGACGCCCGACGAAGTGCGACGCTCCCTGGTCGCCATGGCGCGCCGGGCCCGCGCTGCGTCGCCAGGTTGATTCATCCGCACGATCGACCCGGAATGCCGATCCGAGAGGCCGGGAATGCCACAGGTCGAACGGCCGTCCGACGACCCGCGAGGAGCCGCTGGCCGATCGTTTCGACACGTGGCGGCTTACTTCGTGATTCTGAATCTCGTCACCGGGTTCGCGGACCCCGACGGCGGTATCGCGCAAATTCCTGTCCAATTTCTTCTGAAGGACACGCTGAAGCTCGGTCCGGAGGACGTCGCATGGGCCCAGCTCGTGATCGCGAGCCCTCAATCCGTGAGCTTTCTCTTCGGGTTCGTGAGGGACCGGTGGTCGCCGTTCGGTCGGGGCGACCGCGGCTACTTCCTCCTCTGCGGTCCACTAGCCGCGCTCGTCTACGTCGCTCTCGCGTTCGGGCGTTCGGGCGCTGCGGCGATCGTTCTCTCGATGTTCAGCGCCAATCTATTTTATCTTTTCATCTTTGCCTCTCTTGACGCGCTCACGACGATCGTCGGTCAAAAGAGGTCGATGACCGGGCGCCTGAGCTCGTTGACGCAATTCGTGGACTCCGGGCTGACGGGATTGTCCTTCGCGCTCGGCGGCTGGTTGCAGGGCCACACGACCCCGCGGCACCTGTTCATCGGGCTCGTCGCCTTGAGCGCT
>JBEKFX010000257.1:0-3518 GCA_050013115.1 Polyangiaceae bacterium | reverse complement strand
TTCAAAGCCGGTCGCGATTGCGTCGACGCTGCAGCCGCCCCGAGGACAGGCCTCCGAAGTTGCGCATCTCAAAGCCACTTTGGGGCGGCTCTGGGTGAGCGGCGTCGAGCTGGACGAGGCGAAGCTCTTCGCCGGACAGCAACGACGGCGCGTCGGTCTCCCAACGTACCCGTTCGAACGCCAGCGGCACTGGGTCGACGCGGAGCCGAGCGTCGTTCTCGCACGTGAGGTCGCCCGGCAGCCACTGCAAAGGGGGGCGGACATGGCCGGTTGGTTCTATGCGCCGTCATGGATGCGCGCAGGGCCGCCTGCCCGGAGCGAATCGAGCCATGCACCCGCGACGTGGCTCGTGCTCACGGATGCGTCGCCGCTCGCGGTGAAGCTGCTCGAACGCCTGAAGGCATCTGGCGGTCGCGTCGTGTCCGTATCGCCAGCCAAGGCCTTCGGCACGCGCGACGCCACGGCGTATACCGTCGATCCCTCCAGACGACCGGATTTCGAAGTGTTGGCTCGCGAGCTCCGGCGTGTGAACCTGCTGCCGAGCCACGTCCTTCACCTCTGGTCGCTGTCGCCCCGAGGGCGATCACCGCGGATCGCCCGTCATCGCCGGCTCAGCGACCATCGGGTGCGCCTGGCGCTCGACCACTCGAGTCTCGTCTTCCTTGCGCAGGCGTTGGCCATGGACGTCGATGCCCTCCGCATCACCGTGATCACCAGCCATATGCAGGCCGTCCCGGGGGACGGCGACTGCGAAGCTGAGAAGGCCATGTTGCTCGGGGCTTGCAAGGTCCTTCCGCGCGAATATCCGCAGATAAAGTGCACGAGCCTGGATGTGGCCTATCCCGGTTCGAGAGCCGAGGCAGAGCAGCTCACGTCTCGGCTCGAACGGGAGCTGCTCCATGGCGACGAAAGCGATGGCGAGGTAGCCCTTCGCGGCGCAGCCCGTTGGATTCGCCGTTTCGACCGCATTCGCCTTCCGGCAGACCCGAGTCGGCGAGCGTGGCTCCGCCCGGCAGGCGTCTACCTGGTCAGCGGCGGTCTCGGACGAATCGGGCTCACCGTGGCCAAACACTTGGCGGCGAATGGAAAAGCCAAGCTCGTGTTGGTCGATCGCTCGGCGTGGCCGGCCGACGAGGACGCCTGGCTTGCGGTGCACGGTCCGGTCGATGAAACGAGCCGTAAGATCGAAACCGTTCGTGCGATGCGCGCGGCAGGCGCCGAAGTGATGGTCGCGACGGCCGACGTCGCCGACTTTCGGGCCATGCGAGCAGTCTTCGCACGCGTTCACGAGCGCTTTGGTTCCGTGAACGGAGTGTTCCACGCTGCGGGATACTTCGGCGGCGAGCGAGTCGCGTTGGGCGACGCTGCGGCTCCGTCGCCGGTGGTGAACGCGAAAGTGAAGGGAGCCCTCGTCCTCGACGCACTTGTGCGAAGCGACGACCCGGATCTCTTCGTCACGCTCTTGCCCGTAGACTCGATGATCGGCCGCCCAGGTCACGCGGATGACACCGCGGCCGACGCCTACCTCGATGCGTTCGCAATCGCCCGCACTGCGAAGTACCCAAGAGGGCGCACCATCAGCCTCAGGTTTGGCGCTTGGCAAGATGAGGTCGGGACCGCCGCCGATTCTCCGGTGACGACCGGCGGGGGGAGCCCCCGCCGCGATCACCGATCCGACGCGACGGCCGACCCCCTCGGGGATGGGATGGCGTCTTTCGAAGGGATGGAGGCGCTCGATCGTGTCTTGGCGGAGCACGTGTCGCCTCTGATCGTGGCATCCACGGTGGACCTCGACGTTTGGCTCGCACAGGGCAAGGACGAAATCACTCCTTCAATCGGTCTCGGCGAAGGGGCCGCAACGGCCGCCAGCGGGATGCTCTTTTCCAGGCCGAGTCTCGGCGTGACGCTCGTCGGCCCGCGGGACGCGATCGAGACCGAGCTGGCCGGCATCTGGCGGGAGCTCTTGGGCGTAAGAGAGGTCGGTGTCGACGACGACTTCTTCGAGCTCGGGGGTGAGTCGATCGTTGGGGTTCGCATGTTCCAGCGCATCGGCAGGACCTTCGGTGTCGAGCTTCCTCTCGCGACACTGTTCGAGGCGCCGACGATCGCCCAGCTCGCTGCCGCCCTACGAGATCGCATCGGCGTCTCCGACGAGCGTGAGGATTCGGTCGGCAAGGAAGTCTGGCGCGACCAGAAGGGGACGGTCCCCAATTCCCTCCTCCGCATCCGGCCGGGCAAGGGGGCGACTCCGTTCTTCTGCGTCCATGGGGCGGGCGGCCATGTCCTCAACCTTCGTGATCTGGCCGTCGCCATGGACGGAGCGCATCCGTTCTACGGGCTCCAGGCGCGCGGTGTGGACGGGGCCACGCCGCCCCACGAGACCCTCGAGCAGATGGCCGGCGCCTACGTCGCCGAGATACGCGAGCTGCAGCGCGAAGGGCCATACTTGCTGAGCGGCTACTCGGGCGGTGGCCTGGTTGCGTTCGAAATGGCGCGGCTCCTCACTGGGGCCGGGCACGACGTGAAGCTGCTCGCGCTCATCGATACGTTCCATCCGCTGATATCGCCTCGCCCGATGACCCTGCGTGCGCGCGCCGCCCGCCTTCGAGAAGAAAAGCTCGCGTACGTCGCGGAGGTCATGGCACGACCTCGGGAGCGACTGCGCAAGCAAACGAGCCTGCGCAGAATCGACGATCACCGCTCTCGCGGCCAAGCGTTGCCGCTCGAGCTTCGCGAGCTTCACATGACACATCACTTCGACAGCGCAGCATCTCGGTATCGCCCCAAACCTTGGAGCGGGCAGGTAACCCTCTTTCGCGCAACGGAGGTCGCACACATCTATCGGCACGCAGGTGCTTATTGCGGATGGGAGCATTGTGTCCTCGGCGGACTCGAAGTCGTGAGCGTCGGCGGGAACCACGCGACGATCGTTCTCGGGAGCAACGCCGCCATCCTCGCGTGCATGCTCCGCGCACGGATCGCACGCGCGACCTCCGAACTCCGAACGATCGAGCGGACGGGCATCGACCGGCCCGAAGCCGCCTGTGAAACGTCCCGCGGTCCAGCGGTCGAATCCCGCTCAGAACGTCACGTCCGAGGAGGTCTCGTCGCTCGCCCGGTCGTCTCGGCGCCCGTTGCCGGGGATGGCTGAAGGACGGCGCCTGCGGGCGTTCGAGGTTCGCGTCTGTTCGGCAGCGGGGAACTTGCGTGTTCCCCGCCGCGGAAGCGCGCCGCGCCAACGCCGCGGCCAAGGGATCGTCGGTCAGTGGCAACTCGCGGCCTTGACCACCTGACAGTCGCCGCTCGAGGCGATGCAGCGCGCCGGCGGGAGGCACCCGGCGCTCGGCGTGCTCGCGCCGCCCTCCGGGACAGCGCACGCGGTGGCGCCCACGCACGTGCCCGTGGTGCACTCGACGAGCGTGCCTGCGTCCGAATCGTACCCGCATGGCTGGTCCGCTCCCGCGTAGGTCGTCTGGCCGCACTTCTTCGTAAGCCCGTCGCAGAACAAGCTGAGAACG
>JBEKFX010000256.1:0-3632 GCA_050013115.1 Polyangiaceae bacterium | reverse complement strand
GCGAGCCCGTAAGGGTCGTTCCGACCGACGACGATGGCGACGGGAACCTCGATCGACGCGAGGCGCGGCGCCAAGACAGCCAGGTCCTTCGGGTACGCACGGACGAGGGCCGCGGAGCGCGTCATCCGGTCGCCCTCGTAGGAGGCGACGTAGTCGGCGCGCACGTGTCGGCGAGCGCCCGAGATCGCGGATATCTGAGTTCGCCGGATAGTTGGCCCTCAGCGGCTCGCGCAGAGGACGATCATCACGGATGGCAAAAAGTAGGGCCCGGAGTC
This sequence comes from Polyangiaceae bacterium, assembly GCA_050013115.1. GTDB lineage: Bacteria > Myxococcota_A > Polyangia > Polyangiales > Polyangiaceae > Palsa-1150. The sequence goes on along the minus strand of JBEKFX010000256.1, from coordinate 3,357 downwards.
TTCACCCTCCGAGCCCCGGTCGCGACGGCAAGCGACGTGCACAGCAATCGCACGTTCCTCACTTCGCGATCCAATTTCCTGCCGTCGCAAGGGCGGCATGGACTCGGCTCGACTCGTTCAATGCGCGGTAGCAGCGTGCGGTCTGCCGTTCTTTCTCTGCTCAAACTGCGACCACGGGCAGGTCTACTGCCAGGAGTGTCGACCGGAGGCCGTGCGAGCGTCACGGAGGGCGTCTCGCCGCACGTACTGGCGCAGCTTCAAGGGTCGCCGGAAGACCGCCGCGCGCGTCTCCCGGCATCGTAACCCTCCAAATGTAACGCACACGGGTCGTCGAGAAGTGGACCTTTCGAGCACCGTCCTCACGCCGCCTGCGTTGCTCGTCATGGAGACGACGACGACAGCCGGCGTGGAGTCGACCGATGGAATCGATCTGGATGGCAATCGCCCCCGAAGCGACGAGCACGAGGGTGCTCGCGATGGCCGGGGCTCAGGAGACGATCTTGAAGGCGAGGTTGTCGCGCTCGCCTTCCCACCCGCGCGCGATGGCCTCGCTGCTCGAAGCGATGGCGCTCTGGCAGGGCCTGCCGATCCGCGCTGCTCTGTGTGCGGACGGGCGGCTCGGTGGGTCCGACACGAGTTTCTTTCACGAAGCGTTCATCGACCGAGGAGGGCCTCTCTACACGCTCGACTGGCTTCCCGCTCTGGGTCAGGTTCGCGCGCGCCACCGTGACATTACCGGCATGGGGAAGTTCGAGGACCTCCGGAAGCTCCTCATCGACGAGGTGGCACGATGATCTCGGACGAGCAACGCGCCAAGATCCGCCGACTGTTCTTCGCCGAGCACTGGAAGGTCGGCACCATCGCCGCCGAGTTGGGCCTTCACTGCGACGCGGTCCATCGCGCGATCGAGAGTCGGTCGTTCCTGGTTCCCACGCTTCGCGTTCGCGCGGAGATGCTCGATCCCTATCGCGACTTCATCCGCGCGACGGTCGAGCGTCATCCTCGCTTGCGTGCCACTCGGCTCCTCGAGATGCTCCGTGATCGTGGCTACAGCGGCGGGGTCTTTCCGGTACGTCGCTTTGTCGCGCGCTTGCGTCCCACGCACTACGAGGCGTTCCTCCGTCTCTCGGTCTTGCCTGGCGAGCAAGCCCAGGTGGACTGGGCCTCGTTTGGCTCGATCCTGATCGGTCGCGCCAAGCGCGCCCTCTCCTGCTTCCTCATGGTCCTGTCGTGGTGCCGCGCGCTCTTCGCCCGCTTCTACCTCGACCAGACCACCGAGAGCTTCCTCCGGGGACACCTCGCCGCATTTGACGCCTTTGGGGGAGTCCCTCGTACGATCCTGTACGACAACCTCAAGAGCGCCGTCCTCGAGCGCGAGGGGGATCTCATTCGATTTCATCCCCGCATCCTCGACCTCGCCGGTCACTACCACTTCGCGCCAAAGCCCTGCGCCGTGGCGCGAGGCAACGAGAAGGGCCGCGTCGAGAGACGCGTGCGCGATCTTCGCGAGGCCTTCTTTGCCGCACGATCGTTCCACTCCATCGACGACCTCAATGCCCAGCTCGACGCGTGGATCCTCCGCGTGCAGCGTGGGCGACAAGTCCCCTCCGATCCCGATCGTCGTCTCGTTCGCGACGCGCTCGTCGTCGAGCGTGCTCGCCTTCTCCCTCTACCTGAGCATCCCGCTCCGACCGACCTCGTACGACCCGTCGCTTCGGGAAAGACCCCCTACGTCCGCTTCGATCGAAATGATTACACGATTCCCCACCTGCTTGTGCGCAAGCCCCTCACTCTCGTCGCGTCCGAGGCCGAGGTGCGCGTGCTTGATGGCCCCATCGAAGTCGCTCGCCACATCCGCTCGTACGACGCAGGTCAGCAGATCGAGGACGAGCGCCATCTCAAGGAACTCGCCACCGAAAAACGTAAGGCGCGGGAGCATCGAGGAAAGAATCGCCTCTTTGCCGTCTGTCCGACCGCTAAGGCGTTCCTCGGCGAAATCGCGCTCCACGGCGGACATCTCGGAGGTACGACCTCTCGTCTCCTCCGCCTCCTCGACCAGTACGGCGCCGTCGCGCTCGACGTGGCGATCGGCGACGCGCACGAGCGTGGCGCGTTTCGTGCCGAGTCCGTCGCTCACGTTCTCGACCAGCGACGGCGTGCCGCCGGAGACAAGCCTGTCATCCTCCCAGCGCCCTCCGACGACCCTCGTGTCCGTGACCAATTCGTCCAGCCCCATCGACTCGATGACTACGACAACCTCGCCGCACGTGGCGACGGGGGGCCCCATGAGTGACGCCACGCTGCACCATCGCCTTCGGGCTCTCGGACTGCATGGCGCCACCGCCGAACTCGACGATATCATCGCGCTCGCGACCAAGAAGCGTTGGGGACCTACCCAGATCCTCGAGCACATCGCGGACATCGAGGAGCGTGAGCGAAGCCGGAGAGGACTGGAACGACGCCTCTCGCGAAGTCACCTCGGTCCCTTCAAGACGATCGCCGACTACGATTGGAACTGGCCGACGAAGATCGACCGTCCACGCATTGAAGCCGCCGTCAGCCTCCAGTTCCTCGGCGCTGCGCGCAACGTCGTGCTCGTCGCACCCCAGGGCCTCGGTAAGACCATGATCGCTCAAAACATCGGCTATCAGGCCATCGTCGCCGGCCATTCCGTCCTCTTCACCACCGCGGCTCAAATGCTCCTCGACCTCGGTGGACAGGAGTCCAGCCGCGCGCTCGAAGGGCGTCTCAGGCACTATGCCAAGCAGAGCCTTCTCGTCGTGGACGAAGTCGGCTACCTCGCCTTTGACAACCGAAATGCCGACCTGCTGTTCCAGGTCGTCAGCCGTCGCTACGAACGAAAGAGCCTCGTCCTCACCACCAACCTCGCGTTCAAGGAGTGGCCCACCGTCTTTCCCAACGCTACCTGCGCCACGGCCCTCATTGACCGCGTCATCCATCACGCCGACGTCATCGGCATCGAGGGCAAGAGCTATCGGTTGCGCGAAGCAGAGGCCGCCGCCGTCAAGCCCAAGCCCAAGTCGAAGGCATAGCTCCCAGGATCCCCAGAGTGCGCCGGTCGCAACGCTACGCCCAGTGACCGGCGCGCTCATTTCCCCGCGCTTCTGCAAGCTCGTCAACATGCACCCGGCTTGACGGGTGCGGTCAACGGCGCGCCCGTTGTCGGCGCGACGCGGACTCGTCGTACGCAATGTGACGTGCGGCATTCGAGACAGCCCGTGACAGCGCCTTGTCCTCAGTGGGGTCCTCGCCGCGGAGCGAGCGGTAAGAGCTCTTCGCCGCATGACTGCACCGCGCCGCCGTCGGATGATGCGTGGCCAGCCGTGAACACCCCGG
>JBEKFX010000255.1:0-3776 GCA_050013115.1 Polyangiaceae bacterium | reverse complement strand
GTGGCCGCGGGGTTGGAAAGAAACAGGGCCACGCCGGAGAGCGTCTTGTCGCTCTCCGCGTAGAGGACGTGCAAGATCGCGCCCGTCAGGAGGCTATGCGCGGTCGTTTGCCAATGGTCGCGCGATTCCTTTTCGCCGGTGGGGTCGACGAGGATGTCTGCGACGTTCTGGACGTCGCGCACTTCGTTCAGTCCCTTTCGGATTTCCATGAGCGGGTTGAAGCGCAGCGAATCAATCGCCGTCGGCTCGAAGCGCCAGACGCGGCTGAATTGCCGGCGCCACCCCGCCGTGAGCGCCCAATTCTCCTTTTTGATGTCGTAGACGAGGACCGAATGGGGCCAACTGAGGAGCGTTGGCACCACCACGCCGACCCCCTTGCCCGATCGGGTCGGCGCGAAACAGAAAACGTGCTCGGGCCCGTCGTGCCGGATGAGGCGTCCCGCCTTCCGAAGGACGGTTCGCGCTTTTCCGGCGCCGTCGACAGTGGTGTCGAAGACGGCGTCGTTCGTTTGACAAAGGACGACACCGGCATCGCGCAAGAGCCCGGCTTTCCTGATCTCGTCGTTCGTGGCCCAACGGGAGCTCCCATGAGACCGACTCGGGCTCGACCCTCTGCGGCGCAACGCGCCCACGGCCGCGAGGGCACACCCCGTGAGGGCACCGAGAGTCGTCATGCCGCTCGCATTGCGAAAAAGCGTGGGTGACCGCGACTCGTACCGGTCGCTCCACGCGATCCAGGCCCAGGGCGGGTAGATGGGTAGCGAGCCGACGACGACCCAAGGCGGTCCGAGCTCGGAAGGGTAGCGAAGGCCAGCGGCGACGGTCTCGGTCGAAACCCAGAGTCCAGCAAGCGAAAGCAGCAGCAGCGCTACGAGCGAGAACGTTCGCATCGGTCCTCCGGGCCGCAGGGGGTCACCGCGACCCCTCTTCGCCTTGCCAGTGTGTAGTCGTCCGGCGCCCCCAAGGCTCCCGTGTTCATCGGTCCGCGCAGGGGCCCGGTCGCTCGCGCCTCTGCTCATTAAGGACAGCCGCTTGCGGAGCGGCGGGTCGGCCTCGAGCACAGCCATCGAAACGAGCTCCTTCCAAAACGGGGCTTCCTCTGGTGCGGCGTTAAGACCGTTGCGGACGAATTGGGCGGGGCGCCCCGCGAGAAGATTCACTCTCGAGCCCCCGCGCGCAATCTGAGACCCCAACTCATGGCTGTCAACTTCGATATCGACTCGGTCCCGACCCGCGTCCCACCAATGCCGGTTTCGACGGGCTCGCGACGGCCCGATCCCTCCTTCTGCGCCAGAATATTTCAGACGCGTCTCAGGAAGGGGGGTGGCCAGCAACTGCTAGCCACCCCCTATAATCACTAGCCACCCCCCTTCGGGTGCGGTCGAATGATTATCGCTATTTAGCTATCGGCTTGGGCCGATTTTGCGCTGGCCTGCTAGTTGCTCCTTAGGTGGGCATGAGCGAACGCGCCCCCCGGGGACCACCCTCGGCCCCGTAAACCGCCCCGGCGAAAGGCACCTTTCGACGTCTCTTCGGGCCGCCCTCCGTTACTCGCGGCGCGGCGCTGGAGAAACGTCACTTTGAATACGGATTTGTCCTGCTGGACAGCCGAATACGAATGCTCCGCCCATAGCGATCCAAATCTGCGACTCCGCGATTCCTTATTTGTCATGACGTCGCCAAAACCCCGGTTTCGGCGTCACTCGGAGACCTTCATGTCCACCGACCCTCAACGAACTGAAAGCCAGATGCGACGTGCCGACGCGCTCGAAAGCGCGCTGGCTCCACTCAGCGCGTTCCTCAACGACGACCGCGTCGTCGAAATCCTGGTGAACCCCGACGGCCTCGTCTGGGTGGATCGACTCGGCAGCGGCCTCGCTGAAACGGGGGCCCGCATGACGCCCCTGCAAACGGAGCGAATTCTGCGGCTTGTGGCGTCGGAAGTCCGCGTTGAAGTCAACGCGCAGCACCCGTCCTTGTCGGCGAAGCTGCCGATGCCCTGGAGAGCGCGGTTGCAGGCCGCGATCCCGCCCATCTCCGATGCACCCGCGCTCGCCCTTCGCAAGCCAGCCCGCATCGTCTTTTCGCTCGACGACTACGTCAAGGACCGCATCGTGTCGCACGCCCAGCGAGAGGCGCTCACCGCCTCGGTGCACGCACGCGACAACATCTTGATTGGGGGCGGCACGGGGTCGGGCAAGACGACGTTCGCGAACGCGCTCGTCAAGGTCATCGCCGACGAGACGACCGATCGCGTGCACATCATCGAGGACACGCCGGAGATCCAGTGCGAAGCGAGAAACAAGCTGCAGATTCTGGTGCAGCCGGGCGTCCACTCCTGGCGCGACGCCGTGATGGCGGCGATGCGCTTTCGACCCGATCGCATTCTCGTCGGCGAAGTGCGCGACGGCAGTGCCCTCGACCTCCTCCAGGCCTGGAACACGGGGCATCCCGGGGGCCTCGCGACCGTCCACGCCAACGACACGCGCGCGATGCTCGACCGGCTCTGCCAGCTCATCGAAGAAGTCGTTTATCCGGCGCCGCGTGCGCTCATCGCGCAGACCATCCAGGTCTGCGTCCATATTCAGCGCGATAGGACCCACCCGAGCGGTCGACGCGTGTCCGGACTCGATCGGGTGACGGGCCTGAACGCCGACGGGAGCTGGAAGCTCGAACGCATCGCCTAACCGCCCAACGAAAGGACCCATCCATGATCACCCGTCATTTCGCTCTCGACCTGTCCAGCGATCCGATGCGCGCGCATCGGCGCGTGACTCAGCTCGTGGTGGTGCTTCTCCTCTTAATCATCTCCGCCGCGACGGCCCGATCGGGCGGCATGGGCGGCGGCATGCCCTGGGAGGGCCCCCTCAATCAACTGCTCGATTCGCTCACGGGTCCGGTGTCGCGCGTCGTCGGCGCGGTCGCGATCATCGGCCTCGGCGTCGGCATCGCTTTTTCGGAAGGCGGATCGATGATGCGCAAAGCCCTTTGGGTGGTTCTCGGGCTCGCCATCGCGTTCAACGCGGTGTCCTGGGGCCTTGGGTTTCTCGGCTTCTCCGGGGGGCTCCTCGTATGAATCGGCCCGACGGTTTCGAGGTTCCGCTTCATCGCTCCCTCGTCGAGCCGATGCTCCTCGCGGGCCTTCCGCGAACGGTGGCGCTCGTTCTTTGGACGAGCGTGGGCGCGTTCGCGTTCGGCCTCCACCAGCTTTGGGTCATGCCCATCGGCATCGTGCTGCACCTCGGCGCCGCCGCGGCCACCAAGGCCGACCCGCATTTCTTCGACATCGTCCTCGTCGCCATCCGGACGCAAACGCGTCTTGACCTGTGAAAGGTCCTCCTATGCTGTCGCTCCGCGAATACCGTGAACCGACCAGCCGATTGCCCGACCGGCTGCCGTGGGCCTGCCTCATCGCCCCCGGCATCGTCCTGCAAAAGGATGCCATCTTCCAGAAGACCGTGGCCTTTCGGGGTCCGGACCTCGCGAGCGCGCTCGACTTGGAGCTCGTCGCGGCGAGTGCCCGCATCAACAACGCGCTTCGCCGGCTCGGATCGGGCTGGGGCCTCTTCGTCGAGGCGCAGCGATTCGAGTCGAGCGCCTACCCGCAGTCGAAGTGGTCGCATCCTGCGGCGGCCGTCGTCGATCTCGAGCGGCGAACGGCCTTCGAGCGGGCCGGGACGCATTACGAGTCGAGTTACTACCTGACCTTCACGTGGCGGCTGCCGCCGGAGGGGAGCAGCCGTGCGGCCGCCTTCTTTTACGATGAGGGCGGCGGC
>JBEKFX010000254.1:0-3810 GCA_050013115.1 Polyangiaceae bacterium | reverse complement strand
GGCTGAGGTGTATCTCCAATCGACCGCGCTTGGGCCAGACGGGGGCATGGTTTTTGTGTGCGTTGGAGTCGCCGGGGGCGCGGAGCTTGGAATGAGCGCTTGTCTAAGCGCTCCGGCGGTCTTGAATCAGTGGATCACACTCTCTGGCATTCCCATGAATGGCGACGCGAGCGCCGCGACGACGGTCTCGGTCGGTATCCAGACGGGTGACGCATGGACCGGCACCGTGTACGTCGCCCACGTCAGCGTGAACTGAAACCGTTTTCCATCGGATGGCCGGACTCCAGGTTCGCTCGTCGTTCGAGAGACGCCGAGCGCTTTGCACGACGCGGAGGCCTTCTTGGCTGCCCACGGAGTGGTGCTTCAGGATCTGCCGCGACAGACCATCCGCGCTTTAGATTGCGCGGTAGAGGACCGGGTCGAGCCCCTCGGAGCTCGGCAGCCCATCACCCCATCACCCAGGATCCATCACCAGGTTCCCAAGAGCGCGACGTGGCCCGGTCCGACGCGGAGCTCCGCTGTGGGCGCGTGGCTTTCGGTGGCCCGCGGTGCCGTGAGAAATAGCGTTATGCCGGCCGCCAACCCAACCCCGCCGACGATGAACGTGATCGTCGAGACGTTGCCGAACGTCATCGCGTCTTTCGACGCTTGAAGCCCGCTTGGGGTTCGGCAAGTGGTGGACGAGCACTCGTTCGAGACCGTGTTGTGCCTCGACAGAGAGAGAAGGCCAAACACCGTCCCCGCGGCGACACCCGCGACGCCAACGGTCGCTGCTGCAATGGCACCGATTCGCTGGGCGCCACCGGGCGTCGATTCTCCGTCTGGCCGCGGGCGCGCGGGTTCCGGTAGGGGGGGCGCGACGCTTGTCGCTTCGGGCGGCGGCGGAAGGAGCGGCAGCTCCGGCACGAGGGTGCGTGCGGTCGTCGCCTCGGGCGCGACCGCGACCGTCTCTGACCATCGCTTCCTCCCTGGGGCGGAAGCCTCGATCGTGTGCGGCCCGGCGTCCGCCGGGATCGTGGCTCCCCATTCGGCCTCGCCGACCGGGGTTCCGTCGCGTCGAACTTCGAGGCCCAGAACCCGGCTCGCCGGCGGCACGTCGATAATCAGGTTCGATAGCTTGGGTGCCAGCGCGGCCGCCCGGTCATGGCCGATTCGCACCCGCTGCGTTTGTCCGGCGGCACGCGCTTTCGCCGCGACTTCGAGGAACCGACTCCACGCGCTCGCGAGCTTCCCTTCGTGTTCGTAGCAGTCGGCCAAATTCAAGAGTGTTCCGACGCCCTCTTGCAGCCTCAAGCTCTCTTCGAACTTGGGGCATGCCTGCGCATAGTCGTGAGCTGCCACCGCCTTCTTCGCTTGATCGAAGAGGGCTTGAGCGGCGGCCATGTCGTCGGCGCGGGCCGGAATCGCGATCGCGGCCAGCGCGAAGGCCGCGCCGAGCGCTGGCAGCCGGCAGCCATGACGGTGGTTCTTCATCGGTCATAGCCTCTCATCGTACGGGTTGGGATTGTTCGGCGCCTCGAGAGCCGGCGTGGGACGGGAGGGCGTGGCGGCGTGCGCCGTCTGGGCATCGGTCGTGGGCTTGGGTGCGGCCGCGGGCGCGGCTGACAAGGCCTTGCCGTGGCCGCCCTTCGGCCCATCGCGCACATCGTCCATCGGCCGCTCGTCCCGCGTCGCCGCCGGGAGGGTCTCGGCGACTCTCGAGCCGCCAGGTGATTCGCTCGCGCTGGGTGCCACGGGGTCGGCGGCCGGGGCGGGCGCAAGCGTCACCGGGACGCCTGGCGAGAAAGCCGTGGCGGACGCGGCCCCGGCGGTCCTCGCGGCATTGGCCTCGGTGGACGTCGGAGGGCGGTCGGCCATGGCGACGATGATGCTGACGAGGGCGCATAACCCAACCGTGGCGGCCGCGAATTGAAGGAGAATCTTCCTCCGGCCCGCGCTCCGCCAAACCGCGGCGTGCTGGGTGCGGCCCACGGCATCGAGGGTCTCGGGGCCGTGCGTGTCTCCTTTCCAGGCGGGGAGGGGGACGACTTGTGAGCCGGCGCGAGTCGGCGGACAGTCGAGCGTTCGCGTGAGCCGTTCCACCGCGTGTCCCGAGCGTGCGGGAGCGAACGGTGCGAGGGCCGCCGCGAATTCGCCGACGCTCGCAAAGCGCTTGTCCCGGTCCTTCTCCAAACATTTGAAGATCACAGCCTCAAGGCCTTCGGGCACCTCCGGCCGGAGGGCGCGGATGCCAGCGGGCGGTTGCGTCGCGATCTTGATGCAGACCTCGGGAAGCGTGGTGCCGGCGAAAGGCAGGCTGCCGCTCATCAACTCGAACAGGATGACCCCGAGAGACCAAACGTCCGATCGGCCGTCGACGTCACGCGCCGAATCCATCTGCTCGGGCGACATGTAAAACGGAGTGCCCATGAGCGCCGCGGTGCGGGTCATGGCTGCCTTCAACGACGAGTTTCCCGCATCGGTCTTCATTTTCGAGATGCCGAAGTCGAGCACCTTGATGAACGTGCCTTCTGCGCGCCGGACGCAGAAGAGGTTGGCCGGTTTGAGATCCCGATGGACGATGCCGAGCTCGTGCGCCTCGGCGACGGCTACGGACGCCTGCAAGAGAAAATCGACGGCCTGCTCGACCCCCAGCACGCCCTCGCGCTCCATCCACCCATGCAGATCGATCCCGTCGAGGAATTCCATGACGAGATAGGGCGAGCCGTCTTCGAGCGTGCCCACGTCAAAGACGCGCGCCACGTGCTCGCTTTTGATCTTCGCCGCCGCCCTGGCCTCGCGCGCAAAACGCGCGACGACGTCTTCGTGCCCGAGCACTTCGGGTAGCAAGAGCTTGATGGCCACTTTCGTGTCGAGGCCCAGGTGGTGGGCCGCCATGACGATGCCCATGCCGCCAGCCCCGAGCACGCGGTCCACGCGGTATTTGCCCGCGAGCACATCGCCCTCGCGCACGGTCAGCGACTTCTCGGACATCTTCTCCCTCGGTCCCGGGGCGATACGATAGCCCATCGCCGCCTCAGCCTCGACCCGTGCGAATGGACCTCCGACACCTGACCGGCGAGCGCGGTCGGGGCAAGGTGCGCTTGCGAAGCAGCCGCGCTCCTGAGACCGCAGTACGCATGCCCGTCGGCTGGCCGAGCGGAGCTCGAACCGAGTCGATCGCAACGCGCTCCGCGTCGCGGTCGCCTCGACGACCGCAAGATTCATCTCGTAGACACCCTTTCGTCGAAGTGGCCGTCGCGATCCTCTTGCGGCAGCGGGTCGATGCGAATGAGGACGTCGCCGGCCGATCCATTCATAGGAAAGAACGCGCCGGAAACGGGTAGTATGCAAACGCTCGCCAGGCTCAAGACCTCGACTTGACAATCCATAAGCGTTGGCTTATTGACTTCGCGTGCTCAACGAGGACCGTGTCGTTCGCGCCCTGGCTGACCCGAGCCGGTGCGCGATCTTCGAGCGGCTCACGCGCGGTTTGGGCCGCCTTGCGAGACCTCACGCCGCGGTTCAACATCTCGCAAACGGCGGTGGCGCAGCATCCCACGGTGCTGAGGAACGCCGGCCTCGTGAGCGAGCGTCGAGAGGGGAGGCTCGCCTCCTGCCCCGTCGAGCCCACGGGGCTACGGCCGCCCGTCGATTGGATTGAGCACTAGGTTGCTCGAGGTGTTGACGCAGGTTCGATGAGCCAGGACAGGAGAGAGTCGCCGTGAAGCGAGTAGGAAACCATTGGCTGGTTTGGCAGGCAAGCCGTCGAAATCAACATAGTGGCCGTTAGCGGTTCCGCTGTTGCCGCAATCGCCGTCCCAATTGGTG
>JBEKFX010000253.1:0-3831 GCA_050013115.1 Polyangiaceae bacterium | reverse complement strand
CCCTGCGAAAGCAAGGCCGCTCCGTCTTTCTCTACCTGCACCGCGCTTGCGCGAATCATCTCTACAGCAACCCGCCAGAATCGCTCTTGCCATCCATTCCGTAGAACCCCGTGAACGGGTACGAGCAGCTCGACGGCCTAGGCCCAAGCCATCCCGTCGAGGAGCAGGACGAGGAGACGCCGGTCGTCTTTCTCTTCGAGAAACTTCGCCGCGAGCCGCTCGAGCGCCTTGTCGATCGGCAGGACCTGATTCGCCGGCTGTCCCGCCGCGGTCCACTCCACGAGTCCCCGGGCGAACTTGCGCGCCAAGTACAGCGGGATGAGCGTTCCGGATGTTCAGGAGAAGCGGCGTCTCGAAGAGGAGAATCGGAAGCTGTGGGCGCTCGTCGCGCAGTTCGCGCTCGAAGTGGAGGCGATGCGATATCGTATCTACCGCCGCCCAGGGCTTGGCGGTGCGACGCCGTCCCTGATGAAGAGAGAGCTACGAGTGCGACACCGATGGATCGGGCGGCGACGGGCGCTCTCCGTTGGACACCGCTGCTTCGTGGGCCTTCAGCGCCAGCCGTCGCTCGACTCGTTCGGCGCTCTGCTTCCCGCCTGCCTGGATGTACGGACCGAGTTTCCAGATCTGGCACTCGTAGCGCGGATCATCGGCCCACTCGTCCCAGCCGGAGTCCCGGCGGAATTGCCCGAGCAAGCCCGAGGCGACGACGTCGGCTTCCTTCACCGGACGGAGAGTGTCGCGATCGGGACCGACGTAAACGGCATCGGCGGAGCAATACAGCTCGCACATGAAGCACGTCTGGCAGCTCTCGATGCGAACGGCGACTGGCACGCCGCCCGGGCCGGGCTCGAGGACGTTCGTCGGGCAGACTTCGACGCAGCGATTGCACCCGGTGCAGCGCTCCCGGACGATCAGTTCAAACATGCGCGGGCTTCCACTCCTGTTGGGCTTCGAGACGCGTCCAAATATCGTCCAGACCGCCGATGAGCAGCCGGCGTGCGTTTTCTGGGCGCCGCTCCGGCAAGTCCGTGCGCTCGTGCATGCCGCGGCTTTCTTCGCGTGCGAGCGCAGCGGTGTAACAAAGGCGCGCGGTCGCCACGACGGCGGCCGTCTCGCGGGCGGCGACGGCGTCGGTCTTTCCGGCATGGTCGTGGTCGCGGACTTCGCGCCATGCTGAGTCGAGCCTTTCGAGCGACGCGCGGAGCTTGGGCCCTGACCGGAACATGTTCTTGTCGAGCGGTAGGATCTCGTCTTGTGCGGTCTTGACGACGCCGCGGCGGTCGATCGCTTTGACGGTACGGCGCGGGCGAAGGCCTGCGGTGCCGAGCGCGGAGACCTTCTCGTCCGTACGACGGCCGCGGCGCAGGGCGAGATCCGATGCAGCTTGCCCCGAGAGCAGTCCCGAGGTGAGAGCCCACGCGGAGTTCGGGGAGCCACCCCCGCTGACCGCGCCGGCGATGAGCTCGCGCGTCGCGGTATCGCCTGCTGCAAAAAGCGCGGGGACCGTCGTCTCGCAGTGGTCGCCGGCGACGCGCAGTCCTCCGGTGCCTCTGATCGTTCCTTCGGCAAATAGTTTGACCTCGAAGGCGTCCGCATACGGATCGACGCCCTTGCGCACGAAGGGCAGGAGCGTCATCGGCTGAATCTGCGGCAGCGACTTGCGGAGGCCGTCGGGGCAATCGTGGAGCCGGGCGTAAACCGGCCCGTCGATCATCGCGCGCGCCAGCACGCCGTTGCGCGGAAGGACATCGAGCTCGTTGCCATCCGCGTCGTAGTAGCGCGCGTACGAGTAGATGAGCGTTCGCGTCGAATTCCACTTCGGCGAAACGGAATAAGCATTCGAGAATTCCATGCCTGACAGCTCGGCGCCCGCTTCGAGAGCCATCAGATGGCCGTCGCCCGTATTTGTGTGACTGCCCAGAAGGCCCCCGAGGAAACCGCAGCCCCCCGTCGCGAGGATGACAGCGCCCGCACGCGCCACGTAAGGCTGGTGGATCTGGCGGCGAACGCCGTTCGCGCCCGCAACCGAACCGTCTGCATGAAGGAGAAGCTCCAGGACCGGGCTCTGATCGAAGATCGTGACACCTGCGTCCACGGCGGCGCGTCGAAGGGCGCGCAAATACTCGGGGCCACGCAGCGCGTTGTAGACGGTCTTGCCCTGGTCGTTCTTGTCGAAACGATAATAAGGCGAAAGGGTCGGTAGGGTGCGCCAGGTCGTATCGATGATGCGCTCCATCCACGTTCGGTCGGCGAGACCGCATCCGGCGAGCCAGTGTTTCTCGATCGCGTCGGCCCGCGCCGTGCCCTCGGGCGTCACCCACCAGTGCCCGGGCCCTCCCGTCGCCGTAACCCCGCTCGTCCCGACGTAGCCCTTATCGACGAGCACCACATGAGCGCCGGATCTTGCGGCCGAGATGGCCGCCCAGCATGCTGCCATTCCGCCGCCCACCACCAAGACGTCCGCCTCGATGGGCAAAGCTCCGTCGAATCCATTCCGGTCGGTCATCGTCAGATTCCGTGAGGAGTGGGCGCCGAGATAGCGCGCTGCTTCCTGTAGGGCCCGACGCGCTCGAGAATGAGTAAGGGGGAGATGTTCTTGCCATTCGGCGTCGGCCAAAAGTGGAAATGTAGCAATACGTACCTCGCGGGCGGGGCGTTGATCGGGCGGCGCTTTTCGGATCGTTCCGCCGTACGATAGTTCGACCGTGTCGCCAGATCACATGAGGAATTCTGATGACCCGCGTGAGCGCGGATGACCGGGCTGCTGCTTCCGCAGCAGATCCGACTGGGCATGCGCGCTGCGCAGCAGGCTTTGCTGAGAGTCGCGAAACCGTACGCGGTTCTAGAGGTCCTATTCGCGTGCGGCATGCGGCGTGCATTCGCAAACCTCCAGAGCCAATGACCGAGCCTTCTGCAAGTGCCGCATTTCGTGAGACTCTCTCCCGCTTCGCGAGCGGTGTCGTCGTCGTTGTCGCGCATACCCCGGATGGGCCGGTAGGAATGACCGCGTCGGCGTTTGCTTCGGTGTCGCTCGACCCTCCGCTCGTTCTCGTGTGCGTTGCGCATCGCGCGAGCCCTCACGAGGGGCTTGTGTCGGCGCCGTATTTTGAAATCAGCGTCCTGTCTCGGCCCCAAGAGTGGATCGCCGAGCATGTGGCGCGGCGGCGTGAGAATCGCTTCGCGGGCATCGAGTTCGCGCCCTTTTGGGGGGCCCCCGTGGTCGCTGGCGCACTGGCGCAGATGGAGTGTACGCAGCACGCCCGCCACAATGCAGGCGATCACACGATCTTGGTCGGCCGCGTCGTGCGATCCGCGGTGGCGGATGGAGCTCCCCTCGTGCACTTCCACCGGCGGTACGGCGACTTTACGCACGTGCCACCAGTCCGCGCAGACGCGGAGCTTCTCCTCGCCGCGGCGCAAGCTGCGGCGAGGGACGACCTCGTGGCTTTGCGCGCCGTCGAGAACGAGGCGTCATGAGCGCGCACGTCGTCTTCATCACGAGCAGTCCCTCGGCCAAATCGCGCTCGTCGTTCCTCGCGGCGTTCATCGAGAACCAGGTTCGCGCGGCGGGGCACCGGGTGACCACATTCGCGGTCACCGATTTCGACGCTGCCGATGTGCTTCTAGGTCGGGTGGAGAGCCCAGCGATTGCCACGTTCGTGCAGGTAGTCAAAGGCGCCGACGCGCTCGTCCTAGCCACTCCCGTCGTAGCCGTTCACCGGGGGTTCGCGTGAATGGGCACGCGCAAGTGATCGAAATTGCTCCATGATTACGTGACGCTTTCCATCCGGCGCAAACTGAGCGACGACAGGGTTCGTGGCGAGGGAC
>JBEKFX010000252.1:0-3840 GCA_050013115.1 Polyangiaceae bacterium | reverse complement strand
GCCAATCAAGCCGCCAAGTAGCGATTCGAGCAGGCTCGGTACTCGACCCCACCCCGGACCTGCTTCGACGGCGGCGTTCGACATCGCCCATCCAATCTACGCCCAAGCATCGCCCTCACCAGTAGGCTGCCCGTAAGGGGCTTACGCTTGACCGACCAGATCCCAATCGATCCTTGGGAAGCCGAAAGCTCCGTTCTTGCCCCAACGACCAGCGTGATATGGCGGTCCAGCAGGGGTCGGACAGGTAGCCTACTTCCCGGACGCGCATGAGCGGGGGCGCTCTGGTGAGGGCCAACTACCAGTCTTGGAGCTGGCCGTAGAGGTTCATCAGTCGGTCCCGGAGCTGGGTCCGGTCGTCGGCCTTGTGGAACTCCGCCCTGCGGAAGAGCTTCTTGATGACGGTCGTGCCGAAGAGCGCGTCGTCTTTCGCGACGACCCCCTGTTTCCAGTCCGCGTACTTGGAATCATCGACGCGACCGAAGTAGATGCCGAGGAGACGCATCTCCAGCCAGTTGCGGAGGCATAGGATCGCTTGCTTGTAGTACCCGCCGAGAAGGGCATAGAACGAAGCGCGCAGATCGGATGGGAAGTCCAGGGCGTAGACCTGCGGTGAGGGGTGCTTCGACCCGAGCGCGTTCAGCAGCGAGAAGTTGATGGTCTCCTCGGCGTGCAGCATTTCGATCGCTCGCTTGAGCGACAGTTCGTGCCCCGCGATCGTATCCGTGCGGACATTCTCGCCTCGACCGGCACAGCCGTCGCTCCAGTCAAGATCGAGGGCGTTGATGATGTCCTCGGCGCTCACATCGCAATGCTACCCGGACGCTCTTCCATTGCGACGAACCACCGCTGGTCCGAGGATTCGGTTGTCTCCCCCGGGTAACGACGGCCCCGCGAAGGACCCCCTGGCTCGGGCTACGGTGTAGTGCATAAGTATGTATCTCCACCAGCCGAAATACAGCAGGCCCATCCTGAGCCGACCTGAGCGCACGTTCCCGGACACCACTGGGCGATGCCCCGTTGAGTGACACCCGAATCAAGGGGTCCCGAGCTTGCTGAGCAAAGCACACCGCTGTCCAACGGTGAACCGTGGGGGCCACCGTCGTTATCCCCGTCATCGTTATCCCCGTCGGAAGTGTTTACGTTTGACTCGCACTGCATACTGAGAGTGCAGCTGCCGCCTATACAGCACGCGGGGCCTAGACTTAGACAGCCGCAGTCTTGGAATGGAATCGCACCCGAACCCAGCGGGGTACGTAAGACATCGTTCAGATACTGAGTCGCTGCCATCTGGCTGATTGCTTCTGTCGGGCAAAGACATTGACTTTCACAGTAGTTGCCAGAAGACACGGCAAATGCGTGAGGAAATGTGCCTACGGCCGCTACGCAGTCGGAGTCGACAGCGCAAGACTGGTCGTAGTTTGAGGCAATGATCCAGCAAGCGGCAGCATCCACGTCGACATCGACAGCAGCCTCGCCATCGACAACAGCCTCGGCCATCGCCTTAACGAGGCTCGCGCGGCCCCCGCAAGCCGACACGAAGAGAAACATGCCCGCCGCCACAACGGCTCGTGGCGTAAACCGCGTACCTAGACTGAACACCCCCGTATCATAACTCTCAATGTAGTCCGCAGCTTGTGCCACTTCGTTCGCGCTGTTACGGCGAGAGGGCCAGCGGTTCGGTTTGGCGGGCGAACTGCTCAAGGATCAGCCAGTCTCCGACGAGACCGCGCGAGCCCGTACCCGCAAACCACCGTCGCCATGATCTGCCTGAAGTACGGGACTGCCCAGCCCGCGGCCGACCGCGAGACACGGCTTCGGCCTTGAGCTATCGGCGGGCTGCTTGTGCGACGCTGAAAAGGTGCAGGCGAGGAGTCAGAGCCCATACTTCTTTGTCTTTTCGTAGAGGGTCGAGATTGCGATTCCGAGCGATCTCGCCGCCGCGGCTCTGTTTCCCCCGAGCTGCTCCAGGGTTTGCCGAATGGTCTCACGCTCGACCTGCACTAGCGTGCGGCCGCCGAGGGGCAAGTCGCGCAACGTTGCTCCCCGGTCCCGTCGGGAAGGCCGACGTCCCATCTCCGACAAAGGATGGTCCCGATGCGTGATGGCCCCGCCGAGGGGCCTCATCGCAGTCAGTAGCTCGTCGAGGGGCGCTTCTCGGAATCGTCGGAGAACGTCTTCCACCAACTGCGCGATCAGTGGCTCGAAAAACGCCAGCGGCACGGATACACCTTCCACGCTCAGAGGGACCTCGTCGCTCGAGAGGGCCTCGTCGCTCGAACGCGCCGCGCGCGGTCGTCGTTCGAGGCCATGCGCGCGCCGACACGCGAAGACGATTGCGACCGAAACGACTGCCGCCCCGGCGATTCTGGATCCATGGCGGTCCCGCCTACAATTTCATGGACTTGGGACGGTATCTACACCGAATTGACACAATGATGGCACATTCAACGCAATTTTCCATCTACAACGGCAGAACGACGGTGGTGCGCGCGACCGGCCGTGTCGCGCGGGCGGCCGACGAATCATCGAGTTCTCTTGGTCCGCCCAGCCGTGGTCTCCGTGGGTCGTTGAGCCTCGGACGAGACACGTAAGGAAACTCTCGTCGAGCCAATGGCTGGCGTCGTCCTCGAAGACGATCGCCTCGGCGCACGCGGCGGTTTTCTGTCGCTAAGACGTCGTCCACAGCCAAGCCGCTAGTCGTTCGCAGTTGGTGCGGGCCGTTTTCGAGGCCGTTGCACGGGAAAACCAAGTCGGTGCAACAAGCGTAGAATGTGCCGGGGGTGGTAGTGCACACCGAAGCGCTGCTCGATGCACTGCCCCACCAACGCCGCTGTCCACATGCGCGATGAAACGCCGGCCGCCTGCGGACCCGCTTCGACGATGCTGGAGACTTCGGCACGTTGCTCTTGCGTCAACCGCGGCGTGCGACCGGGCCGTCGCCGAGTGCGCAGGCCGTCCGCCCCCCGCGCGTTGTAGCGACCGATCCATTTGATTATTGCGGACCGATCGATGCCGACTTCCTGGGCCAGCGAGATCGCGCTCCGGCCATCGATGTAGTCGAGCACACACTTGGCGCGCCGCCATATCGACAGGTCTTTCCGTACGGTCGCCTCGTGCAGGAGCTCCCGCAGTCGCTTCACCTCGCGAGGCCTGCGGCGTGCCGCTGAGATCGCCTGCCCATTCGGTGCCCGCCCCATGCCCTTCCGACAAACCACAACCAGTCTAAAACGGAAAGTGGGAATGATGACGGAACGCCGTCCACCATGTTCGGATGGCCTCCGATCAGGCTAGGCCGGCGCGATAGGTGGCGATCCTAGGCGTCCACCCAAGCACTTTGCGAGCCCGTGCATTGGCGATGCGAAACGAAGGCAGCCCCGCAGGGCCGCCGGCCTGAGGTTCCGGGCCGTCCTCGACACTCGCGACGTGACGGAAGAGCGTGGCATACGTCACTGGCGCATCGTCCACGACAGCGAGCACCGCTCTTGAAGGCGCCGTGCCCACGGCGAGCGCGACCGCATCGGCCATGTCCGTGACGTGAACCAGCGAGACATAGTCCGATCCGTCGTTCGGGCATCGAAGGTCGCCGATTCGGGCGAGCTGCCGCCAGTGATCGTCGCGTCCCGTGCCGGGGCCGTAGAAAAGACCGCCCCGCAAGATCACCCAGTCCAGTCCTGATTCTGCGACGATGGCTTCCATGTCCGCCGCCGAGGCGGTCACGGGGGTCCGTCGTACCGGTGCCGTTTCGTCGAGGACCGATGGGCTGCCGTCCGCCACGAGGAAGGCGACGCTTTGCTGCACGTAGCGATGAACCCCGACGGACTGGCAGGCGAGAACGAGATT
>JBEKFX010000251.1:0-3886 GCA_050013115.1 Polyangiaceae bacterium | reverse complement strand
CGCCATGAGGACAAGGCTCGTAGCCTGCCCTTTTGGCGTACTCGGGGAGATCGATCGTTCGCTTGAATGCTTCGAGTTCAGGGTCGTGACGGACAGGCATGACGGGCTCCTTGGTTGAGAAAAGCGGTTGATGGGTCACCGGCCTCGATCGGGCGCGCGCGAACGATCTCGGGCCGGAAGCGATTGAATGAATTCGCGCTCGCGCTGCTGCAGGACGTCGTTCCAGTCCTTGGCCGGCGAGGGAGAATGGCGATCGAACGTGAGCTCGGAGCGGGCGCAGACGAGCGCTTCGATTCGGGTCGCGAGCTTCTCTCCCGCCTCGTCGGAATCGACCGCCGCCACCACGCGACTCGCCGCCGGCAATTGGGCGAAGACGCGACCGAGTCGCTCGATCTGGTGGGCGCTCGGGGCCCCTGCGGTGCTAAGGAAACGAGCGGTAACCTGCGCCGCCGGGTGAAGCTGGAAGTAGCTCAGCGCGTCGATGGCGCTTTCGGTGACGACGATCGTGCGGTCGCTGGGGAGAGCGACGCTCTGCCACGTGCTCTTGCTCCCGCCTGGAGAAAAGCCGGTGAAGCCTCGATTCTTGATCTCGAAGCCGGTCACCTCGCCGGCGTCGGTCGTGTGAACGAACAGCGCATTGCCTCGGGCGTCGACTCCCCAGGTCTCTGCAAACCTCGGATGACGAAGCGTCTCGGGGCGAATGCCGCGGGCGTTGAGATACGGGCTATTGTCCGCGCCTCTGGCCGCCGCAAAGGCACGCGCCACGGCCTGCGGGTCACGCGCCGGGGCGACCGCGGTCGGGGCCCCGCCATCGAAGTCGGGACGGGGCGTGCCGAGCCAGTGGCGGAGCTCTTGGCGTAGATGTCCGAGCGAGGCGTGCCGGCCTCGATGCTCGAGAAAGTCGACGATGGTCCCTCGATCGCGATCGTCTCGAACCGAAAAGTAGGTCCAGTGGCCATCGGGGGCCCGTCGCACGATGATCTTGTCGTTCGTGCCCGGATGGCGCAGCACATGGCTGGCGCGGCTGCTCTCTCGCCGATCGCGCTCGTATCCGTAACGCTCCATGGCGAATTGGACCAAGTGAATTTCGCTTTTGAATCGGTGAAGCTCGGCATCGTGCATGGCGGTCTCCAGAGGGAGGGAGTCAGGGGGGAAGCGGGCGCGAGCCGGCCTTCGTCGCGTCCCCGGCGAAGTGCCTGTTACGGATGGATGCGGCTCCTTCGCATCGATTGGGCGCATGGGCGTGCGCTTCAGCGAAGCGAAGCGTGTCGGTCGATCGGTCGTCGAATGGGCCGAAAAGGCCAATAAGAAAAAAGAAGCAAGCGACGGAACGACCTGTGATGCGACTTGTGAATCCGCCGAGAAACGAGAACAGGACCGGCGAGAATTCGGGGGCGACTACCTGGCCGAGGGCAAGCTACGGGTCCTCGCCGTGCGATGAACCGCAGCGGCACCCGGAGCGCATCATGCGGACCGATCGGAAGCCCCCGGCGCTTGTGGGTCACCTTCAACCGCGGCCGTCGCCGCGTTCTCGATGGTGAGGAGAAGCGCACGACAGATTTCGTCGAGCGCCTCGCAACGAAGCTCCAAGGCGGCCCGTTCGAGATGCGCGGCGCGCAGGCGCTTCTCGTGCTCGGCCCGAACGCTGGACAGCTCGCTCGTGAGCTTCACGAGCTCGGCGTTGAGCCTGGCCGCAAAGGCGCTGTGCTCCTGACCGCGCTCGGCGCGTTCCCATTGGAGATCGGCGACGCTTTGCTGAAGTTTGAGGTATTGGGCGCGGAATAGGTTCGCTCGCTCCTGCGCGCGAAAGAACTCAGCTTTCAGCGTCGCGATCTGCTCATGAGCGGGCAGTCCCACAAGAGACTGGATGACTTGGCGAAAATCGGAAGAGGCGACATGGGAGGAGTGCATGGTGGGTCCTTTCGAGACAGCGATTGCGGAAAATTCGGAGCGATTGGGCGATGGCGTCGCGCCGCGTGGATGGACGTCGCCCGCTGCGCGCGCAAACGATGCGCGCGCCTCGAGACACGGTTGATTGCTTTGAAACGTGACTGGACTTGGAGCGATGCGACTACGGATTCGAAGCGGGTATGGGCTGAGCGAAGAAAGCGGCTCGGACAAGCAAGGAGGCAGGGCCCGCGCTTTCTTCAGGCGCGGGAAAGAGGATGGGGGCTTCCGCGACGGTCGAACGAAGCGACCGCTGCGCGTGAAGCTCGAGAAGCGTCGTCGCCGCGAAGTCCGGCAGGCCGATCGCGTCTTCGTACTTGCGGAGGATGCAGCGGCGCCGAGCCGCCGACGGCGCATGCGGGCCGGTCGCTGTCGCGGGCTCGTGCGCCTTCGGCGCGGCTTTCGCCGCCGCCGCGGCGCCGCACTCGAAGTCAAATTCGGAGAGCATGGCGGTGCCCACGGCGACATTCGTGCAGGGATCGAACGCGTCGGGGAGGTCGCGGTTGAACGCGTTCAGCCAGGCCGGGGGCACTTCCAGGAGGCCCAGGAGGGGTCGTCCCCCCTTCGCGAGAATGTCGTTCGTGCGGGCGAGAGCCTCGGCGGCCGTCTTGGGGGGTGGCGGCGGATCGACCTGGGTCCAGTCAACCGACGTGTCGAGCACGAAGTAGGGGTTCTTCTCGCTCGTCGATTCGGCGATCGCGCGCACGAGCGCGTCGTCCGCGAGATACAGGCTGCACGTGAGGATGGTGGTCAATACGTCCATAGCGGGGTCACCGTTCCTCGAATGTCGCTCGTCCGGACGGGTCCGAACGTGCGGGAATCAAAGCTCTTGGCGAAGTGCGATGCGACGTAGACCGATCCCTCGGGCAAGGGCCCGCACCTTTCGTCGTGAGGAAGCGGCCGGCCGGCCGAGTCCTCGGTCAGAATGGTGCCGAGCGGATCGCCGTTGACCGTCAACGTCGTACCCTCGGCGCAAACGCGATCGCCCGGCATGGCAACAACACGTTTGACGAGCATCGCGCCGGGCGGCAGATAACGGCGCTCGCGCACGAGATCGCGAACGCCGCCCGGCACGGGGAAGGCGACCAGCGCCCCGGGCAGCGCAGCCGGCGGCAGCGTGCCGCGCGAGAGCCAGTAGAGGCCGAGCGGCAGGCTCGGCGTCCAATTCCAGATGAGGTGCGCCGCCAGAAGGCATGCGCACGCCGAGGCGAATGCCGTGGCGCCCAAGAGGCGCAAGAGCAACCGCGAGAGATCGAGCGCGCTCATCGTCCGGCCGCGGCGGGAGGAAGTGGCGAGGTTCATCGGCGCACCCCCGTGTTCGCTTGATCGGGATAGGGCGGGAGGACGATGTCCTTCGTCACAATGACGTTGATCGCGTAGCCGGGGCGGACGGTGATGGTCGGCTGGACATTCAGGTCGCGGCGGGTCAGCTGCTGGCCGACCTGGTTCATGTTGCCGGCGGCGCCACTGGCCCACATTTGCGGGACCGTCGGGTTGAAGCCGACTGTGCTTCCGGCCGCGGCTTGCGTTGTGGCCGCGAGCAGCGACGCCACCGCCGCGCCCTTGATGATGCGAAACCAGTGCTCGTCGACCTGGTCGGTCAGACCCGCGGCGCCGGCGAGGTCGGCGGCCGGCATGCACGCGAGGTTGAGCGAGTCGCCGTCGGGAAGGAGGAGGCGGTGCCAGCAGAGAAGGACGCGCTCTTGGCCCCACGAGACCATCGAGTCGTATTGAGCGAGCAGGCGACTGCCCTGCGGGACGAGGAGAACGTTGCCGCTGACGGTGTCGTAGACGTTCTCGCGGATCTGCCCGATGACCGGCCCGGGCAAGTCGCTGTTGATCCCTGTGATGAGGACCGTCGGAAGAATCGTTCCGGCTTTGAGCTCGTAGGGGCTGCGCGGATGCTGCAGGGTGGCCACGAGGACGTCGGACGCCTTTG
>JBEKFX010000250.1:0-7400 GCA_050013115.1 Polyangiaceae bacterium | reverse complement strand
TCCATCATCACGTTTCGGCTTGCCGTCGCTCGTTCGCTCGCACAATGGCTTCCAAGATGCCCGTGCTGCTTGCGCAGGCAACGCCCGCGTGAGCCGACACGAAGAGTGCGACAGTAGTGTTAGGCAGATGGCAGTGCGGCTTCAGCCCCCAGACCGAAGTGTCTTCGCTTTTTCGGGTTCGGCGTGTCTTCGATGAATGCTCGACCGAGGTCCGCTCGCAGATCCGAAGATGTCGCCGCGGGCTGGGCGGGCCCAGGAAAGCCGTCCGGCGTACTTGCGACGAACGCCTGCTCGGAGCGTTCGGCCACTTGCTTTCCGACCGGCCGCCTCTCGAGATACCGAAGCGCGAGGGATCGAGGCCGCGTCGCTGCGCGTTGCACGATGCGTGCGACGGAGTGATCTGACAGGCGTGTCTTCGACACGTGCCCGTAGCGGAGATGCGCATTCAACTGTTGAAGTTCGTTGCCGTGGCACTTCACGCGAAGGATCTCGGCTTCGACATCGAAGCCGCAGCCGAGGCTCGCATTGCTCCCCGAGACGCTCGGCGCGTCAACCTAGCGGAGCTGATCTCCGCCTTCCGCTTCTACAGCGAACGCAAACACCAGAAGGGCGTGACGACAGCGCAGGTGATCTGGCATCTCGTCGGCGAGCAGAGGGTGGCGACGCTGAATTGAACGACCCGGTAACGTCGGAGAGCCACCGCTCGATGCGACGTAGCCGCCGGCGCAGCACTCCCTTTGATCCCATGGTGCTCGCGAGGAGGAGCGCCCACTCGATAGCTCCGACGAGATCCATCGCGAGGTCGCGCGACTCGCGTAGACTGAAGCCGTCGGCTCTGAACTGCTCCACGACCCACTCGATGTACCGAGCGAGCACTCTACGTGCGACCTTGGCGAGGTTGGAGCGGGCGTCACGCTTCGCGCATTCCGACAACAAGCCCCCGAGGGGGAAGCCCCACTCGACCACTCGATCTGCCGCGCTTCGTGGCGCGCGGACGAGGCAGCGAAGCCGCACCATCGGCTCGTCGTGCGCGCTTTCCCATGACGCGAAGTCCGCTCGCAACGCCGCGTCGTGTGCTTCAAGGACAGCTTCGGCCAGCGAGTCCTTTGTCTTGAAGTAGTAGTAGATGTTGCCGAGTGGTACGTCTGCGCGGCTCGCCACGTCTGCAAGCGTAGTGCGGTGAAGCCCTTGCTCGTGAAGCAGCAACTTCGCCGCTGTCACAGTTCTGCGCGTTTCTCAGCGGACGCGTATCGGGGAACGGGCATGTCTCTTCGTCTTCAGGGCGAGGACGAGTGCTAGGCCTTCGGGGGTGCTGACCATGCTCTGCGGTCCCATCGCTCCTTCACGTTGCATCGCGCCAGGCTGCTGACCGCGACGCCGGCGGTTCTCATTGCTCCTTCGAGCGCCGCCGCGGCCTGCTCACTCGGCCGGCGTTGCCGAGAAGGCCGCGCGCAAAGTTGCGAACGACCTTGTCGATCGCTGCGTCGTCCAAGCCGGTGCGCCCAAGAAACTCGAGGCCGTTCTTAGCCGCTAGCAAGACGGACGCGAGCTCCCGAGGACGAGTCGTTTTGGGGAGGTCTCCTTCGGCTACGGCCCGCTGAATCGTCTCGCTGATGATGTCCTCGAACGCGCCACGCGTCGTGCGGGCGAGAGCAACGACGTCGGCATCCTGCGGCGAAAGCTCGGCGGTACAGTTTGAGAGAAGACAGCCCCGTGGTCCAAGCGTTGGACGTAGCGTCGCTTGCAGCGTTTCGATCGCTCTGCGCGAACCGCGGTGTAGCTCCCTCATCGCGGCCACGCGCGTCGCGGCGTACTCCTGGAGAACGCGGAGGAACAACGTTCGCTTGTCGCCGAAGGCGGCGTAGAAGCTGCCTTTGCCGAGGTTGGTGGCCTCGAGAAGCCTGTCGACCGAGGTCGCCGCGTAGCCGTGGCGCCAAAATTCGTCGCGCACGGCCGTGAGCGCCTCACCCATGTCGAATGTCCGCGGTCTGCCCATGGTCTACCGAGCGTAGACGCACTGGACGAATCGGTCCAGAACGGCTCATAATGGACGAAGCAGTCCAAAAAAACCGCAACGACCCCCCCGAGCAAGTCATCCGACCAACGCACGCAAGCCGGCCTCCCGAGGCAAGAGGACGCATGAGCACCTTTCGAGAGCAGTATCCGCAGCGCGCCCCCGACCGCCTCTTCGAGTTTCGCGAAGTGGTCGAAGCGGAGGGCATCACCGTGGAGCTGCTCGTCGAGGGCGAGCGCCTGTTTTCTGGCCGCGTGCGCCACGCCGATCTCGCCGAGATGTCCCGCATGCTTCGACTGGCGCGGGAGGACGTCGTAGCGCAACTCGGGCGTGAGCTGGTCACTCGCTTCGAGCAAGAGCGCGCGCGCGTGGTCCTGAGCCCCCCGGTGCCCGCCGGCGAAGGCGACGGCGATAGGCTCGTCAGTCGCTACGTGACCGATGGTCGGGCGGGCATCGAGGCTGGAATCGCCTGGTACGACATCGCATCCTTCGTGACCGGTGCCGTCCTTCCCGTCAACGGCGGAATGTGCGCCGTCTGATGCTCAGCTCCGAACTGTGCGGGCTTTCCGGGCGCTGCCCCTCGGCCCCTCGCTGGTCCCGCGCGGCAGAAGCACCAAGTCGGCCGCTTCCTCTGCGTCCCTCAGAAGCGTCTTGCGCGCCAGGCCCATTCTCGCACGCACGGTCAAACCGTGGCTGAAGTCGACGACTTGGCTCGCCCGCGTGGCTACGGGAAAGTCCGACGGGATTTCTCCCGCGGTGATCGCGTCCCCGAAACGACGTTCCACCATCGCTGCGGCGCCAGCCGAAGCGTGCTGGAGGAATTGCCGGACCTCTGCGTCGTCCACGAGCGGCGCGATGCACACGATGAGGCAACCCGCGGCCGAGCCTTCCTCGGTCGCATTCTCGACGGCGTGTCTCAGGAAGCCGGCGATCGAGGCGCGAAGCGTCCTCGGCGAGAGGAGTGCCTTCGCAGCGCCAGCGCCCTTCTTCTCTGCGTACGTCCTGAGGACGCGCAGGAACAACGTCCGCTTGTCGCCGAAGACGGCGTACAGGCTCGGCCGACCAAGGCCCATCTCGCCGACGAGAACGTCGATCGTCGCTCCGTCGTAGCCCTTCGACCAAAACACCTGGGTCGCCTTCTCCAGCGCTTCCAGCTCGTCGAAGCCGCGCGGCCGTCCGCGAGGCCTGACGTCTTTCTGGACCATGTAGTTCAAAACTCCTTGCGCCCGCCCATCGGCCCTATTAAGGTACCGATCGTTTCAAAATTGGCAAGGTGACCGACCCCTGACGCCCCCGGTTCGATCGCCCTCACCACCGCCCCCCGGAGCCACATGAACGAGAGCATATTGATCACCGGCGCAAATGTTGGTCTCGGGAAAGAGACTGCCCGGCAGTTGGCGCTGAGAGAGGAAACGAAAAAAGTCGTTCTTTTCTGCCGAAATCAAGCGAAAGCAGAGGCGGCACAAAAAGATCTCGAGGAGAAAACCGGGAAGAGCATCTTCGACATCGTTATCGGAGACGTCTCGGACGAAGCTTCCGTCAGAAAGGCGGTAGACAAGCTCAAGCAACCGATTGATGCCGTCATCTTGAATGCAGGAGGGATGGTCGGAGCAACCGCTGGGAAGCCGACGCCTTCCGGCATGAATGAGCTGGCTGCTACCAATATTTTGGGGCACGTAGTCTTGGTAGATGAGCTTATCAAACGCGGAAAGCTGAAGAAAGCGGTGCTGTTTGTAAGCGCAGAAGCTGTGCCAGGAGTGAAGGATGAATTTGCTGCCGTTCTCGACGGAACATACTTCGGCAAGAAGTTCGATCCAACGCAAGCCTACGGCTACGTGAAGTATGCGGGAACGATGTGGGCGCTCTCCATGGCCCGAAGGCACCCGGAGCTGAAATTCGTGGTTGTCAGTCCCGGAAATACGCGGGGCACTATGGCTCCAGACAGTCTCCCGCAACCAATGAGATTCATGTTGAAGTTCGTGATGATGCCCATTGTCTTCCCGTTGATGGGGGCGGTGCATGGGATTGAAGTGGGTGTGAAGCGGTTCGTAGATGCCATCTCGGATGACCGGTACAAGAGCGGCGTTTTCTACGCCAGTAAAGAGGGCAAGCTGTCCGGCGAGATGGTGGACCAGAGCACCTTCTTCACTTCGTTGAAGAACGCGTCCTTTCAAGACAATGCCAACGAGGCAATTCACCGTTTCATCAAGGCCTCCGGCGTCAGCCAAGCATCTTTGACGGTGTCCTGAGAAGGAGCTCTCGACCTCGGGCTGAATAAGCCTGGTCCACCCGGGTCAGCCTGGCGCGTCCTGGATCGCCGTTGCTGCGCTTCGGCTTCGTCGAACTGCACCGCGTCAAACACACTGCGGACGGCTCTTTGCGCGAAGATCGTACCGAACGGTTCAGAAAGACGAAAAGCAAAGCGACCACTTCGGTCGCCGAGGGAGAACGCAACCATGGGCCGCAAATCGACGCGCTCGCCGCCCGCGCGAAGTCGGAGTTTGGAGCTGTCGACTTCCTCTTATCAACGCCGGGTACGGAAAGATCGCGCCGTTCGAGGGCACACCCGAGGCGGTGTACGACGAGATGTTCAACCTGAACATGAAGGGGCCGTACTTCGCGGCGCAGAAGTTTGCTCCGCTGATGCCTTCCGCAGGCGCGATCGTGCTCACGACATCCATCGCGAACGAGAAGGAGATACCCGGGGTGAGCGCCTACGCGGCCGCCAAAGCCGGCCTCCGTCGGAATGTCGGCTACAGCCCCGAATCGCTTCGTCGAGGAGAAGGGCATTCAGTTCGCGTATCGCGCCTTTTGGCCGTAAGCCCGGCGTGCCGTTGCTGCTCCTGGCACCGCTCCGCGGAACGATGGACTCGTGGGATCCGCGGCTCACCGATGCTTTCGCGCAGGACCGCCCACTCATCTCGTTCGACACGGTGGGCGTGGACTTACGGGCGGAGCCGCGTGCACGACGGTCGCTGGGTCCCAGCGACGCCGGCTATTCGTGGGTCGCCGTTAATCGCCTTTTGCTCGCGCCCGTAACCAACAACGAGCAGACAACCCCGGGCGTCGATTTGGGGGTGCTGAGGGCGCTGGCTGGCCCATTCTTCCGATTCGGGCTCGCCGTCGGCTACTGAGAGATCCGAACTCGATGCCCCTGGCTCCTTTGCGCGACGGGTGCGGCCTTCGTGTCCCTGCCGTCAAGGCAACCGCCGACGCTCGCCGGCAACGCCTGACCAGCGCTGAACGCGGCGATGCCATTGGCGCTGCGTGGGGCGGTGCGGGGGGGGCGGCGGCACCTTTGGGGGCGACGGAGCAGCGGGCAAAAACGGCGCGACGTCCGGGGCTAGACGGCCTCCGGTCTGGGATGCAAATAACGCCGCCGTCGAGGACTCCAAGGGCGCTTGGCTGGGGGTGGGGCCCACGGCGCGCCGGACCCGGGCGCAAACGCGGAGGGCTCAGCGGAATCGATTGCCCGCCCATTGCCCGCGGAAACGGTTCCGGGGCGGAGTCGGACGATTTGGCGTCGGGCGAGGGCGCGATACGCTGACCCGCCGTGCCGGCAGGTCAGCCGCCCGTCGCCGTAAGGGGCTCGTCCTTCTCCGCCGCGATGTACTGACGGACGTCGTCTTGGGCATCGCGACCACGTGGAGCACGGGGAACAGCAGTCCCTGCCACACCCGCTTGTTCTGACCCACGCACACGACGACTCCGAGTCGTCGCCGCTGCCATCGTCACTCATTCTTGAACTCTCGCTCCGACCAGTAGCCGGGTCGGCGTCTTGCATGCGCGAAGGCGAGCACGTGCGGCTCGCCTTCCCGAAGATAGTAGAAGGCCACAAATGGAAACGGCCGCGGGTACACAACCCTGCGCACCTCGACAAGCAGTGGCCCAGCCCAAGATGGGCCCGTGACTGAGATGAGCCCGTGTCTTTGGAACTGCCGGGGAGCCTCGTCGATGCGATCGATCACCCGCAGGGTGACGCGCTCGAAACGATCGCCGACTTGAGGATCGAGCTTCGTGTAGTGTCGGACCGCGCGCACGGCCTCCCGTGCGGCGTCGGGATGGACGCGCACCGAGAGCGCTCAGCGGGCCCGGAGCTGCGTGACGAACTCGTCTTTCGTGAGGAGCTTCGCCTCCCCCCGCTCGATCTGCTCAATTCGGTTCGAGAGTTCGCCGTTCCACGCGTGCTCCCACTGGGCATGGTTCAGCGTCTCGGTAATGTCGAGCTCGTCGCGCAGCTCGTCGCGCTCGGCTTCGTCGAGCTCGGATACGAGCTGCAGGATGGCGCGCACGCGCGAAGACGAAGCGGGCATGGACAAATCGTGCCTCGGGGAGGGGATCATGTCCAGCCGGCCCCTGGCACCCCGGTGAGCGGCCCACCGTCGGGGGAGCCGCGGAGCGGGCCTTCCCCGCAAGTGCGCACGTCGTCCTCCGCGCAAAAAGAAGAAGCAACACTCGCCCATCCGAATGGATGAGGTGTTAGCCAGCCGAGCTGGAACCCGGGTTCGATCAAGCGTACGTGTGGCGTCGTGTAGCGCTCCAGAAACGTGGTCGGGATCATCGCCCTCCCGTCTCGAGGCGGTCTCCCCGCGAGACGCAAGCTTAACGCTCGCGGTCGTCCGTCCCTCGTAAGACGCGCACCTGGACAAGTTCGCCTTCTTGAACGTCGAGCCCCGTCACGGTTACGACCCCACCTCTGCTGGCCTGGACAGCGATCCGGTGCGGCTGCCTTGTCACTCAACCGTAGCGCTCATCGTGCGCACGAGCGACCGAGCGATGGCGGCCCTGGCGACAGGCAGGACACCCGATCCGATTGTTGAGCTCGGAACCATCCTTCGGGGCGAAACCTTCGGGACTTTCGCCCGCGTTTTGTCCGTTGACCGGACGTTGCCATGCTGATCTCAAATCGCGTGATGTCGCCTGACGACCTCTGATGCTGCAATGGTGACGAATCCCGCGTCTTTTCATTGTGTTGTGAATAAATACCAACGTTTACGAAGCTAAACAAAATAAGGCTTGAACTAACTAAGTCGCTGCCGCGGCAGCGCGTCTTCGTGTCTCGCATGACCATCCAACGTTGGTGCATAGCCATAGCACTGGAGAACACCATGGGAGCGATCCGAGAAAAGATGAAGGCCGATTTGGACCTGCGGAGGTTTGCGGAGACGACGAAGAAGGAGTAGTTGCGTCGCGCGCAGAACTTCGTCGCTCACTATCGTCGGCCGCCGACGGAGCTTGGCCCCGCGGAGATCCGCGAATTCTTCACGTATCTCGTGCAGGAAAGGAAGGTCGGCGCGGCGACCCATCATATGTATGTCGCCGCGATCAAGTTCCTCTACGCGACAACGCTCGGCCGGCCACAGGTGGTCGCCAGGATTCCGTGGCC
>JBEKFX010000249.1:0-3945 GCA_050013115.1 Polyangiaceae bacterium | reverse complement strand
AACGTGATGGTCCATCCGCCAAATCCGCAGTTGCCCGTGGTGGAAAAGGGGGACCCAAAAGGAGGGGGCGGAGGCGCGGTCTCGACACTGCCGAAGAACGGGCAAGGAACGACGGTCGAGACCGACGTGCCGATCGGCACGTCGCCCAAGGAGATGTCGGGCTGGTATGCGACGAAGAGGGTGTCGGCTTCGGCGAGCTGTACCGTCTGGGTTGTGCCGGCATCGCCTCCGGCGCGGATTGCGATCGTCCCCGTGTAGTTGGACGACGTGGGGTCTACCGTCAGCGATGGCGTGACGATCACGGTTGCGGATTGGCCCGCGGCGAGCACGCCGCCGGTCTCGCCCAGCACGTTGATCGAAAACCAGGTGTTCGTGTACGGCGGCGGCGCCCCGACGCTCGGCTCCGACAAGGACACGCTGAGAGCGACGGGGGCTGCGCTCGTGTTCGTCACCGTGATGGGGAGCGACTGAGGGGTGGGTGCCTGGGGCGCGCAGGTGGCGTAGAAGACCAGCGAGCTCGGCGTGACGGTCACCGAACCGCCTGTCGCCGGGGCGCTGCTTGCGTCAGGGGAGCCGCTCGCCGGGCACGCGAGCAAGACGGTGACGTTTCCGGCGCTTCCGACCGCTACGTCGAGCGTGCCATCGCCGTCGAAGTCGGCGAGCGTGAGCGCGTCGGGAGCCGTCCCCACGGTGAAGATGCTGGGCCATCCGAACGTCCCATCCCCGTTGCCCTTCAGCATGTCGAGCACCGCCAGGCCCGGATCGGAGGCGAGCAAGTCGGGTGTCCCGTCGCGATCGACGTCCCCGATGGCGATGGTGAGCGGCGTCGACGAGACCGTTCCCGTCGCAAAGGGCACCTGCGCCTCGAAAGTGCCGTCGCCGTTTCCGTAGAGAACGCTGATGCTGTTCGCGCCGAAGTTGGCCACGGCAAGGTCGACCTTGCCATCGCCATTGAGGTCGCCGGCGGCGACCGAGGTCGGCTGCAGAGCCGTGGCGTAACTGACTTGCGCGCCGAGCGTCCCGTCGCCGTTTCCGAGAAGAACCCCCACCGTCGCCGAGCCTTCGTTCGCGACCACGACGTCGAGGTGCCCATCGTCATTGAAGTCCGACAGCGCGAGGCCCGCCGGATCGTCGCCCGCGACATACGTGGTCTGCGCTTCGAATGTGCCGTCTCCGGTTCCGAGGAGAACGCTGACCGTGTTGACGGCCCCGGGCGGCGAGCCCGCGTCGGTGGCCGGAGAGGCGTTGGCGACGACGAGATCGGGCTTGCGGTCCCCATTCAGATCGCCAACCGCTACGAAACTCGGGTTGCTGCCGACCCGATACGAGACAGGAGACCCAAGCGTCCCGTTGCCGGCGCCCAAAAGCACGTTCACGGTGCCGGAGCCGCCGTTGGCCACGACCGCGTCGAGATGCCCATCGGCATTCAGATCCGACAGCGCCACCGAGTCCGGATCCGCGCCCGCAGCGTAGGCGACCGGCGCCTCGAACGAACCTCCCCCCGCGTTGATCAACACGTTCAGGCCGGCCGCGCTTCCGCCGTCGGAAGGATTTCCGGTCACGAGGTCGGGCCTGCCGTCGCCGTTGAGGTCGCCCGCCGCCAAAGAAGCGGGCGACAGTGACGGATACGCGGCCGGCGGCCCGAAGACGCCATCGTGGTCGCCGAGCAGGACCACAAGGGTCGTAGAATTCGGGCCTGCGGGGTTCCCTCGGAGGGAGGGCACTCCAAGATCACCGGCGAGGCACACGAAGTCGGCCAATCCGTCGCCGTTGAAGTCGGCGGGGGACACGGGGGCTGTAATCTCGCTATAGGCGCCGCAAAAAAAGAGCCGCTGCGGCTGGAAGGTCCCGTCGCCGTGGCCAAGCAAGACGCCCAGATCGGCGTTCGATGCGCCTGTCCGAGCCGGGCCCCCTGGCAAGAAGATAACCAGGTCCTGCGTCCCGTTGCCATCGACGTCCACCGTATACACGTATGTCGCCTGGGAGGGCCCAACAGGCCACGCCACTTCGGACTGGAAGGTG
The DNA here is from genome assembly GCA_050013115.1 of Polyangiaceae bacterium. GTDB lineage: Bacteria > Myxococcota_A > Polyangia > Polyangiales > Polyangiaceae > Palsa-1150. The sequence continues at coordinate 1,923 of JBEKFX010000249.1, read as the reverse complement.
CCGTCGCCGTTGCCGAGCAGCGTGACGAGGCTGCTCGTATTCTGATTGACGAACGCGATATCGGGTTTGCCATCGTTATTCCAGTCGCCGACGACGGCAGCGACGGCGGAGTTCGCGGCGTACGACGTCGGCCCGCCGAACGTCCCATCGCCGTTGCCCAGCCTGACGTCGAGCGAATTGAAGGCGGGCACGACCAGGTCCTCCTTGCCGTCCCCATTGAGGTCCACCAGGACTGCGGAGCCCACGATCTGAGGGGTCGCCTCGCCGACCGTGAGCGGCGCTTGGAAGGTCCCGTCGCCATTGCCCAGAAGGACGTTGATGACGCTGACGTACGTGTTGCCCGTCACGCCGCCCTCGCTGAAGTACACGCTCATTGCGCCCGCGGCAACGACATCGAGCTTGCCGTCGCCGTTCAGGTCGCCCAGCGTGACGAATGCATAGGTGGCTTGGAGGCCGCCCGTTTCGACGAACGGCATGAAGGTGCCGTCACCCTTACCGAGAAGAACGTTCATCGTCGAAGACCACGACACGACCAGGTCCAGTTTGCCGTCGCCGTTGACATCGCCGATGGCGATGGAGGCTCCGATGCCGTCGATGGGAAATGCGGCCGCCGGCCCGAACGTGCCATCGCCGTTGCCGAGCATCACCTCGACCGCGCTACTCAAAGCATCGACCCACACGACATCCTGCTTGCCGTCCCCGTTCAGATCGCCATGCACCCCGAACGTCTGGCCCTGCACCATCCCAGCGTCTGACTGGAGTTGGTGTGCTTGTCGGAAGCCCCAGTTGCAGCTTGCTGCGCCGAGCCCGCCATCGCCTGCCGATGCCTCTTCGCCGCCGGCCGCCTCCGCGCCGGAGTCGCCCGCCACGGTGGCGTCCAGGACCGAACCGTCAGCGTCACGCTGCTCCGAAGCGCTCGCGTCGCTCGCGTCATTCTCATCCGAGACACCCGCGTCGCTCGAGTTGCCGTCGGCTGCATCGCCGAAGTGGCCGACGGACGCGTCCAGGGCCGCGTCACCCGCTTCCTCCCGCGGAGCGTCCGTCGATTCCGACCCCGCGTCGCCGGCGTCGAAAACGCCGGGGCTGAGAGATGAGCATCCCGCCGGTGAGAGTGTGCCGACGAGGGTCAGCACGAAGAGGATCGCAGCGGCCGCCCCGCGTGCCCGCGCCCCAACGTTCGCGTCGGCGTCGTTCATGTGCCCCCCCTCCCTTTCGAAGACGCGACGGTACCATTGATGGCGTCATCGAGGGTCGCTCAGTCAAGTCGCAGGTGCTTGAATGGGTGCGAGTTCGGTGGCAGGCGCCGGCTTAGCGATGGGTTGCCGTGGCGGCAGCCGGCGCGTTCGCGGAGCGCGCAACATTTCTTGCCCGGGACCTTGGCGAAGTCCCCGCGGGCGTCCGCGTCTGGCACCAGACTGTCTCGTCCGGTGTGGCCCAAGTTGGCGCAGCGGCGCAGCGACATTCGGAAATAGGGCCGAAGAAACGCGCGGTACATTGCCTGCAGGCGCCACCCAGTATGAAAGCGTCTCGTGCACTGGCGGCCGCACCTCTTCTCCTCACAACAGCGGTGGGGCTGGGTGCCTGCGGCGCCCGCGTCGAATCCGGCTCGTCGGACCGCGACGACTCGTCGAGCGACGGAGGACCCTCGAGCGACGCAGGGCCCTCGAGATGCGCTCGCGCTCGCAGCTCTTCCAGACCGCCAAGGACGCGTGGGCGGTTGTTACGTCGGGCTCGTTCGACGACGCTCGAGGGCCAACGCCGCCGTGTACGTCGTCGAGCGCTCCTCGTCGACTTCCTCACCTTCTTCGCCGGTGTTCGCCTTGGGAGTGCAGCGAGTCGTAGCGCCCTTCGGGGATCAAGGGGCGTCGAAGGCCCATTGGCTGTCACAAGCCCTCCGGACCCTCCGGTATGTGACAAGCGGTC
>JBEKFX010000248.1:0-3974 GCA_050013115.1 Polyangiaceae bacterium | reverse complement strand
TCCGAAAAAACGTCTTCGACCTTCGACGTCATGCGGCCGTCGTCAACCTTGAAGCCATCCACCGCCGTGTTTGCGCGATTGCCGCGTAATTATCGGTGCATCGAACTGTTCGCTGCTCTAGGGGCGTTCGCCGTTGGCGCGCTGTCGTGCGCGCAGCCGGCCATCGTGAGTCCGGTCAGAATCGAGAGCGCGGCCGCGAAGTGCGATGATTGCGTCATGGTGACCGCCGAACGCACAAATCACGCCCTGCTCGAAGCGCCGTCGGCTACCTGCGCAGCGCCACCATCGTCCTCGTCACGTGCGGCACGCGGTTCAGTTTGGCTCACGTGCGACTCCGCCAAGCTGCTCCATCACGGTGCCGCAGTCACGGGGGGGCGGCGCCGCAAACGTCGGCGACCAGTTCGCATGAGGACCCGCGGTCGGGCGCCGGGTCGCCGACGTCCGCCGAAGAAACGGGAATCGCGCCGTGGAGCCCCCGGGCGTGAGACGCAAACGCCGGAGGCGCCCGGGCGAGGCTGCCGCTCGGGTCGGGCAAGTCGTGAACTCCTACGGTTGAGCTAGAATTTCCACGGCAACGTTCCCCCGCGAAAACGCGGGCAGTCATTCACGGCAGGGTGCATCGCTTCACACACTTTGCGGCATCGGCGCGAGCGCCGCGTGCGTTGCGCAAAGTCAATGAAGCGACGCATTCGGACATGCCTGTCCGCACCGGATCCCGTCGCACGTGGATATCCCGCCCGACCGAATCGGGCACACGCTGCACGAGGTCGTCCCGCACGAGGTCGTCGACGTGTTGTCCAAACACGTTGCGGTACTGCCGCTGCCGCAACTGTGCGTGCCGGCCGGGCAAACGCATTCGCCGTTGTGGCAAACTGTGCCTCCCGAGCACGTTTTGCCACAGGTCCCGCAGTTATTGGGATCGACCGAGAGGTCGTCGCAACGCGCGCTGCCACTCGGTTCGGTTCCGCAGTACTTCGCTGCCAGGACAGGCGCACTGGCTGTTGGTGCAGACCGCCGTCGGGAGAAGGGGAACGACTTCGCTTCGTCGCGGCGGAGGGAGTCGCGGTGACGGTCGACGGGAAGCCGAAGAGGGAGCTCGATGTCGCCGACGATCACGACGGACATCCCACGGTCTGGGCGCTGGGCTCGCCGACATTTCGGGTCATCCAGCGCCAGGATCGGTCCGCGCTCCGGGTCAAGGACAGCGCCCACCCTGCGCGAACCGCCTTCAAGGGCCTCACCTTCTATTCCCCCAATCCGGAGTGGCGTCGTCGAGCCCGGTTCGAGCCGGCACCTGCAAAGAAGACCATCCGCATCGTGAACGTCCTGAATCAGGTCGAGGACATGCCCTCGCCGGCCACCCTGAGGTTCGACGTCGACGGACGCTTGTACGGCCTCGACCCCGTGGTGGACCGCGATCACGAAGGGCTCTTTGTCCTCTTCAAGAACGCCACGTCGGGGCACGGATCGTACCCGCCCGGCCGCTTCCTCTACACGGACCTGCCGGCGTCCGATGGCTCGGTCGAGCTCGACTTCAATCGCGCTTTCAGTCCCCCCTGCGCCTTCACGAGCTTCGCGACGTGCCCTCTCGCGCCGAGCCAGAATCACCTGCCCCTGAAGATAGAGGCGGGCGAGCGCTTGGACGGCGAGCGAGGCGGGCGAGCGCTTGGACGGCGAGCACTGAGCGATGCGCCGCGCCGCGCCGCGTCATTTGCATTCCGCGGGCGCCGACGGTCCCCGGCGTCCGCGTCAACATCACGCCGCAGATCTCGTGCATCGCCTAACGATCGAGCCCGGCCCAACGTCCATCGTAGAAGTCCTCGCGGGAGCCCCGTTACCGGGCTCATCGCTTCTTCCCCCCGAAGCCGGGGATGGCCGCGGCCTGTTTCATCCACGACGCGGCCTGGCGCTCGTTGAGGTCGTCCATGGATGCGAGGTCCACGCCGCGCGAGTTCTTGCCCATCCCGATCGGCGCAACGGGCGGTACGGGCGTGAGTGACGTGCCGCGCCCGAACGTGAGCTTGACGTGGCCGGCGAAGCCGCCGCACGAGAAACACCAGCCGTCCCCGACCCCATACCACGCCATGCCCCACTTCACGCAGCGCTGTAGGCCCGGCAGCGTCTCGGCCGCCAGAGCATCGACGCGTTCGGCGATGGATCGTTGCGGCTGCGGCAGGCTGCTGATGTAGGCAAAGACCGGCTTGTCGCCGACCGCGGCCTTCGCGGGACTTGCCCTGCCAGTCATGGCGGCCGGCAGCGTCGCGAGGACGTTGCCTTGCGCGGCCGTTGGCTCGGCGGGTTTGCGTGCCTTCGGCGTCGCGCGGGTCGACGCCCTAACGGAGTCCTTCACGGGCCGGCCGGTGCCGACCTTTGGCTTCTTTCGATTGTCCGGCGACATCATGTTTGATTCCTCACGAGACTCATTGGAACCTCTGAGGCTATCCCGCGAATGCCCGCTTGAGAACCTCGGTGCACTCCTCTTGCTACGTCGTGGGGTCACTCGAACCTGCGAACCGTCGAGAGGCGTGTCCGGATAGTAGGCCCCGAGCTTGTCATCGAACGCGGTCTCGGCCTCTTCAAAGGACGCCGTGTTTTCGGAGGTTGGCCGCGGCCTTCTTCGGATCCCATGCGAAGCGCACCCATAAAATGTATGAGAATAGTTTTGGAAGCACAACCGGCGGAATCAGATCGACAGCGTTACGCCCGGCGGCTTTTGCGCGCGCTCTGGTTCCGAACTTGTCGCCAGGCTGAGCACGGGACAAGCGCAGCGCGGTGCGCGTGGGCGACTTCGACCCTCTCGGGGCCGCCGATCGCCGGAGGGGGGGGCGGGCACTGCATGGGCCGCCGAAGGGAACGATCCCTTCGAAGAGCTTTTCGCCGTCTGGGCCGAGCCAGATCGGGCCGCCGCCGCCACGTGCGCTTCGAACTCTTCGAAGACGCCCCCTTGCCGCCGTCCTCCCAGTACTGCTCGAGCGTTGGCGTCCCCAGGGCCGGCGAGGCGATCACCACGGCAGCCTTGTGAACGCTGTAAATTACGGCGTCGGGTCGCTCCACCCACGATGCGAGCCTCGACCTCGCGGACAAGCTACTTTACGAAGAGGCACGCTCGCACGCGGTTCCCTCGCGCTTCGAGAAAGCGACACGACAATGCCCCACGTCACCGTTAGCATCCAGATCGTGCAGCCCCGCAAGCTGGCCGCAGTGCGGCGTCAGGTTGCGCTTGGGGGAGTTGGCGCCGCGTGGGGACCGGCCGTGGGCAAGGTCTGGGATTTCCTGCGCAGCCGGCCCGCGTTGCGGACGGACGGCCACAACATCTTTCTCTATCATCACCCTCCGCGGCCCGGCATGCCGTTGCAGTGCGATTTCGGCGTCGAGGTGGCGCGTGGCTCCGAAGGGGCAGGCGAGGTCTACGCAACCGAAACGCCTGCCGGCGAAGCCGCCATTGCTGTCCACCGCGGCCCGTACGACCGGATGAACGAAGCGTACGACGCGATCGAAAAATGGATGGCGGCGAATGGGAGGGAGTCCGCCGGCAACACATGGGAGATCTATGGGGACCCGACGCCGGATCCGTCCGAGACCGAGACCACGGTCGTGCATCTCTTGAAGTGGTGAGGTCTCGCTGCGCCGATCTACCCTCGGGTGAGCTGCGACGAGCATAGGTGCTGGGCTAGAGACCCCGTCCCCGAGCACGCGCGTCGCATCACCGCTGGCCACGGGATGGCTACGCTCACTGCAGTACGACGACCTGCATCGGGAGAGAAAGCATCTCGCCCTGCCGCTGGAGCCGGACATTCACGGTATCCCCCGCAGGGTGCTGGTCGAGCGTATTGTACAGGTCATCAAAGTCTTGGACCTTTTGATCGTCGATCCCTGTAATCACGTCGCCAAGGACGAGCCCGCCCGCTGTCTGCTGGATGCCCCGCATTCCGGCGCGCGCTGCGGCTCCGTCAGGCGGAACCGCGAGGACCGCG
>JBEKFX010000247.1:0-3990 GCA_050013115.1 Polyangiaceae bacterium | reverse complement strand
GCTCGCCGCCTGCGCCCGGCTCCTCGCCGAGTTTCCCGAGGTCGTCGACGGCCTCGAGCGGTCCGCCATGGTCCACGCCAAGTTGGGCCACCATGCCCTCGCCGCCGACCTCTACCGCCAAGCCTTCGAGTTCGTTACCGATCCAAGTCGAAAAGACGATCATGAAGGCCACGACTATTATCGCGAGCAGGCAGAAAAGCAGCAACGGCTCGCTGACTCGCTCTGACCCTCGCTTCGCTCACTGCGCGAACGCTCTGCTCACGAAGGGCGATGGGCTGCGCCCCGACTCCATCGAAATTCGTGATCAAAAGGAGCCCGCTTTCCATCGGAGATGATGGCCGCGCTCACGGGGAGGCGGCTCCCCAAAGTTCGGCGACCAGTTCGCATGAGGACCCGCGGTCGGGCGCCGGGTCGCCGGCGTCCGCCGAAGAAACGGGAATGGCGCCGAGCGGCGCTAAAGACGCAGCCTGGAAACTTAAATTACCGACTGCGGTCATTTGTAAACCGGGACGGCCTCCGCATGAGACTGCCGCTCCGGCCGCTCTGGGAAGCCGCCACCGACCAGCACCCACGAGTCGACAGTGTTCGTGGAGAGAGTCGCTTCGTACTCGCGCGACGTCGCCGCGGTCCGTCCCACGGTGCGCTGTTCTCTTGATCGCAGCCGGAGAGACGCCGATGCTTAGCCGGCTCCCGCAGCTCCGGCGGATGCGCGAGGAAGTCGAGCGTAGCGCGACGCGTCTACGATGTGTGCCGAGCCATTCCGGTGGCGACGCAAATTGTCGCCCGGACGGTCGCGTGAGCCGGCGACCCATCGTCCCGCTTCTGCAAGGTACCCCTCACCTCGCGCCAGTGGGGCCCGGCGAACGGATTGCCCATGCATCTCTCGAAGACCGTTGGATGGTTTGCATGCAGCGTGACCGCATGGATTGCAAGCGCCTGTACTTCGCCCGTTATTGCCACCGACGGTGCCGAAGGAGGCGCGAATCCGAGCGCGCTGGGTCGCTCGGGTTCGATGTCCAGCACGAGCTCAACTCAGAGCTCTGCTCCCGGGGGATCGAGTGGAAGCCCCGGATCGAACGCGAGTTCCGGTTCGAACACAGGGCCCGGGTCCAGCACGGGTACGACGTCGGGCGCGAGTCCCGGATCCAGCGCGAGCTCCCGCTCGAGCGAGAGCTCGGCATTGAGCACGGGTACGACGTCGGGCGCGAGTTCGGACTCGGACGCCGGGGCGAACACGCAGTCGCTCGATGCAACCGCGGGTTCGGTCGAGGGTGGAGATGCCGGATTGCCCAATTTGCTCATCGTCGGCCGCACGGCACCAAGCACCGCTGTCGGGTCGATTCGTTTCTCCTGGCCAGGGGTGAACATCGCCGCCCGGTTCACCGGGACTCAGGTCTCGATGAACCTGGACGACGGCGACAACCAGAATCGGTTCACGGTCGTGGTCGACAATGGCATGCCGACGATCCTCACCACGACATTGGGGCAGACGTCGCTATCGCTGGCAGCGGGGTTGCCGAACGGATCGCATGATCTCGTGATCTGGCGGAACACCGAAGCCAGCACTGGAATCACCCAGTTCACCGGCCTTACAAACTTCGGTACGGCTGGTGCGCTATTGGCGCCCCCCGCCGCGCCGAACAAGCGTATGGAGGTCATCGGAGACTCGCTATCCGTGGGTGCAGGAGTCGAGGGGAATGCCGCATGTCCCGGCGGAATCAATGCATTCACCAACAACTACCTGGCGTACGGCTCTGTGGCCGCGCGGACCGTAGGGGCCGACGTGGTCACTATCGCCTGGTCCGGTATCGGCGTCTACCGAAACTCCGATGGCAGCATGACCAACACGATGCCCATGCGTTATCCGTACGCGATCCCCAACGACGATACCCCCTGGGATTTTTCCCTGTACCAGCCGAACGTCGTCGTCATCAATCTCGGCACGAACGATTTCGGCTCCGGAGATCCGGGAATTCCCTATGAAACGGCGTATGTTGCATTCATCGAGACCATCCGCGCAAAGTACGCCGGGGCATATTTCATCTTGATCGATATGTACGGCGGCAATCGACTGACCCGGATCGAAGACGTTGTCGCGACGCTGAAGAGCGGCGGCGAATCGAGAGTCGAAACGCTCAGCGTCAGCTCGGCGCAGAATAATCTTGGATGCAATCAGCACCCGAACGTCGCCGGGCAGGCCGCGATGGGCGCCGTGCTCGCAGCGCGCCTCCAATCGCTGATGGGTTGGTGATCGACATCGTCGGCCAGCCCCTTCGGCACGTCAGGTTCGCGGTCCGTGCTGCGTCCAATCCATCGCCAATGGCCAGTCGCGTGAGCGGCGGTTGCCTTGTGCGCGGCCGTCGTGGCGCCACGCGCGGCGCGCGACAGCGCCCGACCCGGGAGCATAGAAGAACTTCTGCTCGAGAGCGCGAGCGCGCCAGACCCAACGACGCGCAGTGCGAGGCGGCGTGGGTCGCGCTCTCGGCGCGTCTGACAGCAGTCGGGGCATCGTGCGCCGTGTCCTGGACGGTGCACCCCGGGGCCGATCCGTGGCGTCGCGGGGACGGGAACCGGTGTCGGCAGCGCGGGCGGCATGTCTGCGGCACCGTTGAAACTGGCGCGATAGCGATGGGCGTCAAGTCCGTCGCGTTGCTCGGGCGGCGCTCGGGACGGCGGCCGTCGTCGGTAGAAGGTAGAACGGTAGAACAGCATGGCGCGCGCTCGGCCGTGCCGTCGCCGCGACTGCGCCTCGCGCCGCAGTACCCGCCGCAAGCCCGCCGTCGCCAGCCGTCGCCAGCCGTCGAGGCCGAAGCTCCCCGCGCGACCGCGCTCGAGACAGCGCCGCCTGCCGTGGCCCAGCCTGCGGCGCCGTCCCCGCGCCTTTCGCGCGCTCACGGGCCACGAACGGGCGGGGCCTGGACATTGCAAAGAAACCGGGCCGCTCCGGCGCTCCTGACCGCGGAGAGCTCGCTTGCCCTGGCAGCGCGCGCGGAGGTGCGGCACGGTCGGTGCGATGGGGCGCTCGAACCCCTACGCGAGGGGGACGACCGCTTTCCGGGCGCTCAGCTCGTGGCCGACAAAGAGCCACGTCTTTCGACTAAGGCGGCGTCCGCAATTTATGGAATTATGGAAGACGTGGATGGGCTTGAAAACGAGAGCTTGCCGGGCGTACTGGCCAGTGTAAGCATCCCTTTATCGACGGACAGCGCCTAAGTACCCAAGGACGAATATCGCGCTCAACTTCGTTATTGGTCAGCTCCATGAGCGGGTCCCGAAGAAACGCCGTCAAGCGTGGCCACTGCCGGTGCAGGTAGCGGAGCGCTTGGCCGAATGGCGTTTTGGGCTCGACCTCACCGCGACAGCGTTCGACCCAGAGGTGAAGCTCATCGACCCACGGCGCGGTGTCGCGCAGCCGCCGCTCGAAGCGTTGCTCGCGGCTCTCGCCCAGGCGCTTGGACTCGGCGTCGACGTGAAAGATCTTCGCGTAGAGCTCAAGCCCCTCGACGGCGCGCGCATCGCCGACCTGAACGGCGTAGACCAGTCCGCGCCGGCCGTGCGAATTATCTGGAGCTCCGGATAACATGCATTGAACTAAGCCGCTGCCGCGGCAGCGCGTCTTCGTGCTCGCGTGACCATCCAACGTCGGTGCATAGCCATGTGCGGAACGCTCGGTCTCTCCTGGTGCTGCGAATTGATCAGCACTGGAGAACACCATGGGAGCGATCCGAGAAAAGATGAGGCCGATTTGGACCTGCGGAGGTTTGCGGAGACGACGAAGAAGGAATACTTGCGTCGCGCGCAGAACTTCGTCGCTCACTATCGTCGCCCGCCGACGGAGCTTGGCCCCGCGGAGATCCGCGAATTCTTGACGTATCTCGTGCAGGAAAGGAAGGTCGGCGCGGCGACCCATCATATGTATGTCGCCGCGATCAAGTTCCTCTACGCGACAACGCTCGGCCGGCCACAGGTGGTCGCCAGGATTCCGTGGCC
>JBEKFX010000246.1:0-3997 GCA_050013115.1 Polyangiaceae bacterium | reverse complement strand
CATGTCCATCACGGCCTCTGGGAGCACGGCGACGAGGCCACGACGGAGGCGGTCTGCGCGTTGGTCGATCGAGTCGGCGACGCGGCACGCATTGGCCCAGGCACCGAAGTATGCGACGTCGGTTGCGGTTATGGCGCCACGGCACGACGCTTGACCGAGCGGCGCGGCGCGCGCGTCGTCGGCCTCACCCTTTCAGCGGCCCAGGTGCGTTACGCCGAAAAGGTGGGCGGCAGCGGATTCGGCCCGACCATCCTGCAGCGCGATTGGTTCGACAACCAGCTGCCGTCCGATTCGTTCGATGCCGTGATCGCCATCGAGAGCTTCGAGCACATGGGAAACCGCGCTCGGTTCTTCTCCGAAGCGTTTCGGGTCTTGAGACCCGGAGGTCGAATGGTCATCAGTGCATGGCTCTCGGACGAGTTGCCATCGGCTTGGGAGCGGCGGCTGCTTCTCGAGCCAATCTGCCGGGAAGGACGGCTCGCCGGCCTCCCGACGAGTTCTGAGTGCGTCGACGGCTTCGAGTCCGCTGGATTCGCCAACGTAACATACGAAGAACTGACGGCGAAGGTTCGGCGAACCTGGGCCATCGCCGTTGCCCGCCTCGTCGCCGCGGTCTCGAGCCGGCCTCGCTACCGCGCATTCCTGCGGAGCGACGCCTCGGCCCACCGCATCTTCGCCCTCACCGTATTGCGCATTGGTGCGGCCTACGCGGTCGGCGCCATGAAGTACGGCCTATTCGATGCGATCAAGCCGGAGCCTCGGACGCCATCGTCGTCATGAGCGTTCTCTTCGATCGAATTCGGCCCCTATACAGCCTCCCGGCCTTCCGACGACTCCTCGTGCTGAACCTGCTGCTCGGCTTTTCCACATCGTTCGTGATGCCCTTCATGTCGTTGTTCGGCACCCTCGAGGTCCGGATGAGCCTGTTTCTCTTCGGCGCATTCATGACGGCCAATGCGGCATCCGGTATCCTCATCGCGACGACGCTGGCGCACTACTCCGATGTGCACTTCAGCCGACGCACAATGCTTCTCCTCGGAAGCTTGAGCGGTGCGCTCGGCTACGCCGGATATGCGTTCTTCAGGTCGTTCGTCCCACTCGTACTGATTGGGAGCTTGCTCCTCGGTACTGCCTCGGTCACGTTTTCACAGCTTTTTGCATATGCCCGCGAGCTCTTGTCGCGGTCTGACATCGACCCCTCTCAGAGCGCGCTTTACATCAACATCTTTCGCATGTTCATCGCCCTCGCGTGGACGGTCGGGCCGGCGATGGCTTCGTTGGTCATGCTCCGCTTTTCGTTCCGCGGACTCTTTCTCTGTACGACCGCCGATCTGCTTCTCTTCGCCTATGTTGTCTGGCGCGGCGTACCCGACGAGGCGCCGCGCGCACGGCTGGTCGACGAGTCGTCGCTGCGATCCCTGCTCAAGCTCCTCGGGCGACCCGACGTCCTCTGCCACTTCGCGGCGTTCGTTCTCATCACGGCGTCGACGACGATAAGCATGATGAATTTGCCTCTCCTCATCGTGAGCACGCTGCGCGGAAAAGAGGCGGACGTAGGGATCGCCTACTGTGTGGCGCCACTCTTCGAGCTGCCGTTCATGCTCTACTTCGGTTGGCTGGCCACCAAATACCTGCCGGCCAGAATCATTCGCGGCGGCATGCTCATCAGCCTCGCCTATTACACGTCGCTCACCTTCGCCAGGGCACCGTGGCATGTGTATGTGTGCCAGGGGTTGTCTGCTGCCGCGACGGCGGTCATTTCCGGCGTCGCGATCACTTACTTTCAAGGGCATTTGCCCCGCCACCCCGGGACGGCGACGAACGTGTACGCGAATGCCCAACGCATCGGCTCAACGGCCGGCTACTTCCTTTTCGGGGCTCTCGCGCTGCGGCTCGGGTATCGGGGCGTGTTCGATGCGTGCGCCGGTTTCGCCGTGCTGGCCCTTGCGCTGATGCTCGTGCCCGTCCGGGCATCCGACGGGTCGCCGAGTCCGGTCGCTCTGCCGTGACCCGGCCGCTTCGCCTTGCCGACGCGCCAGCGCGCTCGGCGCACGGACACCCGCGAGGCGACCTCGGAGGCGTTCGACGCGACGGGAATCGTCGTGGCTCGTGACTGACGATTCCACGGCCGCCGCCCGCGATCGGGGCTGAAAACGTGAATTATTTCAGTGGGCGCAGCAGGGATCGAACCTGCGACTTCGTCCGTGTGAAGGACGCACTCTACCGCTGAGTTATGCGCCCGGCTGATCCCCGTCGCTGCGTGCTTCGAGTTACTCCACCTCTTCGGCTCGAGCAAGTGCCGCGTCCAACCGCCTGGGCGCCGCGTCCGGCCCCGCTTGGGCGACCGTCAGAGAACGGCCCGCCGGATGCGCTCCCAGAGATCTTCCACGCCGATTCCAACCACGGCGCTGAAGCCGACCATGCTGCTTGCAGCTGCCGACGCTGCAGCGGCCGCCTTGCGCGCCTTTTCGAGCGCGGGCTTGCGTGCAGAGAGGCTCAGCTTGTCGAGTTTCGTCGCGACGAGGATGATTTCAGGCGACCTTCGCTCGCTCACCGCACGCGGCAAACTCAGAAATTCGATGAGCTGGCGCTCTTCCTCTTCCACGCCACGGCGTACATCCGTCAGAACGACGACGCCATGAAGACTGGCGCGGGTGGTCAAGTACCCCTCGATCATGGACTGCCACTCGGTTCGCTCGTCCTTCGAGCGGCGCGCCCAGCCATAGCCGGGCAAGTCGACGAAGCGGAGGGTAAGCCCGTCCGCACATCGAACTTCGAACATGTTCAGCTGCCGCGTGCAGCCGGGCGTGTTGCTCGTGCGCGCCAGCCCCTTTCTCTGCATGAGCGCATTAAGAAGGCTCGACTTTCCCACGTTCGATCGTCCGGCAAAAGCCACCTCGATCAATGTCGGCGGAGGCAACGTCGATGCGTCCACCGCGCCCGCTACGAACGTCGCCTCGACGACGCTCGTGCTCGACACTCGAAGCTCTTTCATCTCGCCACCTCCGCTTCGGTTCGTCCCCGCTTCCGTCGCTGGCGCAGAACGCCAAGAATGTCGTCGAGCTCGGGGGCTTGGAGGCCCCAAGCCACAAGCAGAAACGTCGCCACAAACCCAAAGCCCCCGGCGAGCCCGGGCAGCATGCGCGCAATCGAACGGGGGCCGAGGTCGGTGACGACGATTCGGGCGCTACCCCAACCCGCGGCTGCCGCGATGCCGGATGCGACGAGAGTGCGCGCCATCGAGCGCAAGAGAGAAGCGCCGGGCCAGACGGCAAGACGGCGACGCAGACCGATGAGCAGGAGCACCATCTGTACGGCGCTCGATCCAGCGACCGCCACGCTGACGCCGACGTGCCCGAGCGGTCCGCGCAGGAAGAACGCCAAGAGGATGAAGGCGCACAGATCGACCGCGCTGACGAGCACGGGCGTTCGTGTGTCGCCAAGCGCGTACATCGCAGGCACTGTCTGACGCACTGCGGCAACGGTCCAGATCGCGCCACCCTGCCAGGTCACGGCTCGCGCCGTTTCGTGAGCAGCGCGCGCGTCGAAGGCGCCGCGCTGAAAGAGGGTCACGACGATTGGTTCTGCGAGAACGACGAGCAGCACACTCGTCGGGACCGCAACGAACATCGCGAGGCCCATGCTGTGGGCCCAGGTCCTCGCGAATTCGTCGCCTGCGTTGGCCGCGGCAAGGGTCGAGAGCGCAGGCAAGGCAGCCGTCGACAATGCCATCACGAAAATGCCCTGCGGGAAGTCGCAAAGGCGCAGGGCCCAGGAAAAGTAGCTCTGGGCGCCGGGCCCGAGGCCCGAAAGGAAACGCCGAGAGATGACGAGGTCGATCGAGTAGATGCCAATTCCCAACGTGAGCGGCGCGATGCGGTGCAGTACCTGCTTGACATCGTCGTCGAAAGCGAAGGATGGCACGTCTGCGAAGCCGATGCTCCGGAGCGCCGGCCACTGCGCGACGACTTGCAGCAGTCCACCCGCGAGGGCGCCA
>JBEKFX010000245.1:0-5606 GCA_050013115.1 Polyangiaceae bacterium | reverse complement strand
CTTTTGCAGCTCGCTCGTTCCAACCTTTGAGCGAGGTTCGCGGCGCCCTTACGAACCCGGCCCGATCCGGGTTGTGATGACATCTGAGAATCACCAATCCTTTCTGCGCCATACGGCGCACAGTCAACGTAAATCGCCTTAGCGGTTCCGCTGTTGCTGAAACGGGGGACCCTATTGAACACCCGCAAAGCGGACACCCCCACTCAGCGGCGTGTCGGGATACGGCGCTTCCGATTTACCTTCGCTCAGGCCAGTCCGAGATCGAGCTGGCCGGACGGCTCGTCGTCGTGCAGATCGTCGGTCGGGTCGCGAGCCCGAACCAGCGGCGGCGCGTCGGTCGTCATGCCGAGGTGCGCGAGGATTCTCTGGATCGACTCGCGCTCGGTCATGATGGCAAGGACGCGAAGCCGACCGCCGCACTTGGCGCACGCCGTCACATCCACGTCAAAGGTTCGGCGCAGAAGAGCGGCCCATTCGACTCTCGGCGTGGTCGCGTAGAGCGCGCCCCCGAGCAGCCGATCCCAGTGATGCACGGACAGCACGTTGGGGGCGAGTGCAATGACGTCACCGGGCCGGGCGACAGCGTTGGGCATGAGCCCGATCGTCAGGGCGCCGCCACTGTCTTGACGCGCAAGGCCTCGAGTCTCGCTCGGCCGCAGCGAGCGCGGGGCGGCGACTTCGCCGTTGTTCGGCTTCGCACGCTGCCGCGCCGTGTCTTCTCCGGACAGGTCCCTACGGGCGGGGTTGCATTCAGGTCGGCGTTCGCGCGGCTTGGGCACGATGTCCTTGCGCCACGCGTTGCGCGGGCCAAGCACGCCCGCGTAGCGCACCAACGGATACCGTGGCGGTGCAATCAGAGCAGAAAGCCTCGCCATGAAGTCCATCGGCGTCATGATCCGGAACTTGCCTCGACCGCGGGTCACGTACTTCAGGCGATACGCGACCCTTCCGCCCGGCAATCGGCGCAGCCGTTCGAGCGACAGCGGAGGCCGTGCACCATATCGGGCGAGCCTTTCGCGACCCCGGTCGTCGCCGGCTTCGATGCGAACGGCCGCGTGAAGATTGAAACCTCCACGGTCCACTGCAACCGCGAGCTTGTCGGGCGGGGACTCATGATCAGGGTCGGCCCCCTCACCCCTTGGTAAAGTCGCCACCTGGCCACGCCCCAGAGCGATCGTGGCGCAAGCGTCAAGCGCGGTTTGCGCCGGCAGGTCGTTCGAGCGCTCTTCAATCGGTCGCTCGTCGAGGTAACCATGGCGACGAAGCCAAACTTCGACTCGCTTCTGCACACGCCGCAGGATCGCGTCGAGCTCCTCGCTCGTGGGAGGAGAGGCAGGGTGGAAGAGCACGCTCGCTTCGACGTCGCGCGAGAACACGCCATCGAGAACCGCGATATGCAGGTGGACGTTGAGGCTCAAGCTTCCAAAGCGCTGGACGAAGTTGATGGCTCCGCACTGCCCATCGGCGACCCCGGCCTGCTTGGCGCCTGCGCGGTAGCGGGCGAAGATCGCTTCGACGGCGAACCGGCCCATCGCCGTGAGCACGTCCGCCTTGAAGGCGGCCAGCTTGCGTAGCTCGTAGGGCAAGGTCAGAACGTGGTATTGGCCATGCGTCGCCCGGCGCAACTCGGGCACGCGGTCCGCGACTTGCAACTGAACGCGATGAGCAGATCGTGACCGCACGCATCGCATCGCGCACGCGTGAATCCTTCGCAGAAGACTCCACACTTGAGGTACGCGCGGAGTTCCGATTCGACGTAGCGGGGCAGTCCGCCCTCGTAATGCTCGCGCGCGTAGGCGAGAAACGATTCGAGGTTCTGACGGACCAGGTTGTAGAGAACCGTATCGGTGGGCCGACGCGGTAGATAGGGGGGAGCGAGAGCAGCCACCGGAGCGACCGCGCGGAGTCGCTTGCGGCGTGCCTTGTTCGACCAGCAAAGATTCCGCGCACTTCGAGCCGCTCTCGGTTGTTCTGGACAGCCAGAGGCTGTCCGGAGACGCACCGGCGATGCACTTCCCGGTCTGGCAGTCACTCACGTTGCCGCGCTGCTCTTCCAACCTCGCGCAACCCCTGAACCCCGCGAGATCATCGATCACCACCAGCCCCAAACCGCGAGGCCTACGTGCCCTCGTCCTCGCCCAATGCCTCGACTGGGAGATCGTCGATGAAGCGGTGACCCTGTTTGAAGTGTTCGCCGAGATGCCGGGCGAAGTGCCTGTACTGCGTCTCGGCGCCGGCGCGCCCCGCGGCCTTGCCCGCCTCGGCCGTGTTCGGCGCGTGCGTCAGAAACCAGAGCCGCATGTAGCGGCCGAACGCCTCGGACAAGAGCTCGAGATCGCGGTGGTCGCGCGCTTGCGCGCGTTCGATCCGATCGAAGCGGCGAAGGAGCAGGGCCGTGTCGTCAGTACCATCGAGGTATTTGCGCAGGGCATCTTCGATGATGGTGCGCTCGGAGATCCCACTCGCCGCGCAGTACTTGGTGAGACGGGCTCGGAGCTCGAGAGAGAGGCGTGTGCCAACCCGAACGCGTCGAACTTTGGTCGTGGCCATGGAGACTCCAATTCGGTTTGCCATGTTCGTGAAAACACGAAGCGATCACCGCGTGCCCGACAAGCGCCCTACCGATCGCGGTCCCGATCGAGCGCGCGGATCGTGAGTCGACCGTGGCCCTCGCGGGCGATGGCAACAGTCTTGCCAGTGAGCGGCCGCATTTCCCGCGAAGCCGGAAAAACGACAAAGCGCGCGCCGTCCGTGACGACCGCGTAGGGCGCACCGTCCGGCGCCATCTGCAACCGGCCGCGGAAACGATCGGAAGTCTTGGCAAGGAACTGCTGGCGGGTCTCGGTGGCCATTGCTTCTCCTACCGTCCGTCGTTGGAGCTCGCGGACTGCGGCGTCCCTCCGGGTGTCATCGGGATCCATGCCGAAGGCGCGCAGGGCGTCGCGTCGCTGGTCGAGTGCGTGGCGGACGTCGGCGCCGAACCCCCAGGGCGCGAGCGTGGCCGCGTCCACATGGTCGAGCCAGACGGGACCCCGGTGGCCGGCCGTCGCATCGAGCGAGAGCGGCAGCTTCTCGAGCCATACGCGTTCCCGGGCGGGCTCGGTTTGCGGCCGACTCTCGAGCCTCTCGAGCAAGTTGGCCGGCACGATCCATCGATCCGGGCCTTGCGCCGAGACAAGGCCGTCGCGCTCGAGCTCGCGCAGCCGACGCGCCGCACGGTCATGGTCCTCCGAAGCCGGCTCGAGCGCATAGATGCCTCCCTTTCGGCGGGCGCTCTCGGCGATGCGCCGGTCGATCGGCCGAACGGCCAGCTCCGGTCGTGTGCCGAACAAGACGAGGTCCCCGGCCACCACGGCTTCGGCCGTCCGAGCGTCCAGAGGCACGTGGTAGGCAAATCCGTTGGGCGCCTCGAGCACGGCGTAGAACGTCCCCTTCATCTCGTCGGCGAGCCCCTTGCTGGCGACGCGCCCGACCAGCACTTCCTTCTCGGCGTTCGCGCTGGTGAGAAGGGGCTCTCCCGCGCAAACGATGCGGTAGCGCGAGGAGTCGCCGCGAACCGCGTCGTGAATCTGCTTGATGATGTCGCCTCGCGCCCCGAGCCCGCGCAGGTGCTTTTGCCAGTCCTCAGCCAGCGACCAGGAGTTGGCGGAACCGCGCTCGGCGAGCCCCATCACCTCAAGGTGCTCGAGTCGAGAGAGCAGGATGGCGGGATCGACGCGCGACGGGCGCTTTGGAACGCGCAGCTCGAGCCGGCCGTCCTTCGCGAGCCGTTCGAGCTCCCGGTCGAGGGACGTGAACCGCTCCTGGGTGACTTCTCGGGCGCGCGCGCGCCGGATCTCGAACTCGTGGCGAGGCCCGAGCTCCTCGGTCGCGAGCTCCTGCGCCCGCCAGCGGATGCCGCTTGCGATGTAGCTTCGATCGAGTCGCAGCTCGCTCCCGTCGCGGGCGATGCCGCGGACGACGATATGGGCATGCGGATGACCCGTGTCGTGATGATTGACGGCCGCCCATTCGACCTGACGCCCGAGGTCCTGCTCGACGCGGCCCATGAGCCGCCGCACGTACGCCGTCAGGTCGAGCTCGCTCGCTTCTTCGGGAGACACGATCAGCCGAAACTGGTGCGTTTCGCCGAGGCGTGGCGCTTCGAACGTTCGCCGCCGCACGGGCCCCTCCGGGCCGTAGAGCACCCCCTTCGTGCCGTCCTTTTCGACGCCGTCGCGCTCGATGTACCGGAGGTGTAGCGCCGCCGCTTTCGCGCCGTACGCCGTCAACCGGACGACGCGCGCTTTGACGACGACACGACGGGCGTCGGGCCGATGCGCCTCCGCACGTAGCGGGCCCGTGGAGGCGCGCCGCCGCAGGCCTCCTCGGAGGCCGACACGGGCCAGGACGTCGTTTCGAAACGAGCGCCCAGCCCGTCGACCCCGCTTTCCGAAGCGAGGCCGAAACACCGGCAAATCATCGTCTAAATCCACAATGGCTCTACACTTTCGTAATTCAAATCCATCGGTTATGGGTGGCGTGGAGCCACTACCCATGGCCGTGACGTCGAAATAGGATTGTGATTCATGGTAGTTACAAAACAAAGACGCCGGCTATTTATCTTGCCCTCCGCTTCGCTCCGGGGACTTCACCTCTTTTGCGACATTCGCGCGACATCGAATCATCGACGCTTCCACGGCGCGTGGACGGCTCGGTAGACGATGCGATCAACGCTTCGACCATGACTCCGAAGATGACTCGTGGATATGCTTGCGACACCACACGCGATACCGGAGTCAATACCGACGAACATCCGATGGCAACTGCGGCGCAGGTATCACGGGCATTGCCCGTGATGCGAGACGCTAAGAGCGCGGGATGCGCTCCCGGGTTCGCACGATGTCGCGTGCGGCGTAGCGTCATGGGCTACGGACACAGTGCTCGCACGCGTCCACGACCGTGCGCCAGGTGAACCCCGAGCTGTCGCCCATCTCGTCATCGACGCCACGCTCACGAACGGCGTGCGCGACTTGCTCGAAGACAACTGCGAGACAGGTGGTGGTTCAAATGGGAGACGCATCGAGAACGACTCGCGGATACGTTCCGCTACTGCGCCGCGAGGCATGCGCGGAACATCACGGCGGCGTGGCGACGGTACGCACCTGCAGATGCGCGTAAGGCGACTATGCGCGTGGGCGATCGAACGACGTGGGCGCCGCCTCCGGAATTCGTTCGGCGCATCGGTTGACGCTATGGCGTTCAGTGCTTAGCTGTTCAGTATCGACGTTCGACGCGCTTTCGGACGTCGCAAGCCTCGGCGAACGTTGTGCGCCTCTCTCGGCACTCGAACGTCTCGCGCTCCGCGTGCCGGGTTCGGGCGCGCAAGCGCTCGCGCGCACATCGCAATCAACACCACGTCTTGAATCGGTAGGAGTTCATGGGCAACCCGCAGAAGAAGACCGTTTCCGTCGACGAGATTGCCAAGCTGCAGCAGCTCATCGACCAAGTACCGCCGTACGTACCCACCCATGTCAGCAAGCAGAAAGCCATCACCCTGCTGGCGCCGGCGATCGACACCATGCGGGGCAAGGGATACCGCTGGGATGACATAGCAGCGTGGCTCT
>JBEKFX010000244.1:0-4042 GCA_050013115.1 Polyangiaceae bacterium | reverse complement strand
CTTAGGATTCGCTGGCAAGCATTCGCGGGCACGGGTACCTACGCGGGAGAACCCGGATGGGACAAATGCCACACGCTCAAACTTGATGACCCGAGTCTCGTTGCAAACTATGACGGCCTCAGCGGTAGTCCGGTGTTCTTATTGTGGCCGGCCGACGGTGGCCGGTTTCGACCTACTTTTGCGGGCATGGTTCTATCTACGAGGAGGAAACGGCGTCCTTCACTTCTTAGACGGCATCGTACTCCGGCACGCACTCGAGATGTGCGGCCGACCGTGAGTCTCGCGAAGCAAGGAACTGTTGTCAGACGCGTACGCTTGTCTATCGCCCACGTACCTCCTCCTCTTCTTCTCGCTGGGCGTCGCTCTCTTGCATCTTCCGCAAGCGATGGGCAGCATCGGTCGCCCATCTCCGCAAATTTGGAAGCTTGGTGCTTCCTGCGACGCGTTCGAGCTCTGCTGCGAGCCGCCCCCAGTGTTCGGAGGTCGGGCCATGCCAGCTGCCCGACACGTACGCAGAAGAGAACTCGCTCGCGATGACACGCTGGTCCCCGAACTGGCCGAGGATGCGGGCGGTCAGCGTCTCATCATTGATGAGACTTTTGTTCACCAGCCGCGCAACGATCGAGGCTCGCTCTTCCGGGTTCTCCTCGACCCACTTGCAGACGTCCTCGACGGGCATCCGGTCGATGACGCCGAGGGGGAAACCCACCGCAAAGTGAAATCCCTCGATCATTGACGAAAGGTGCGGCGTGAACGCTTGCCAAACGGCTGCGGCGTCGAGTTCCACGCACTTCCAGAGGACCTCCTTAGCGGTGCTGTACTCTGCGAACCACGTTTCCGAGCTTCGGTCCGCCTGCTCCCGGAGGATCGCAGCAACAATCGCCTGGGCGTACTTCGGTGCGAGCCGGAAGGCTACTTCCTTCCAGTAGTAGTCCGTCATCGTGGCGCCGTCGCGAATGACCTCGCTGGTCGTGGCGATCTGCACGGCAATGGTTTCGAGCGCGTCAAGGTCCGCCGGCGTTGACTTCAAGCGATGCTCAAGGATGGCGATGGCGGCCTTGCGGTGTGATCCCGACCGCGCCCGCGCCGACGATCGCGGCGACCGTCTCCCCCACGGTGCCCGGATCGTCGGAGTACCCGACCTCGACGTCGACGCTGAGCGGGACGCGGACGACGCGCGCAATGGCCCGCACGGCGGCAACCAGAGCGTCGCGCGGGACGGCGTTGGCGTCGGGATAGCCGAGCGACCAGGACGTCCCGGCGCTCGTCGTGGCCATCGCGGCGGCGCCGAGGCTCTCGAAGAGACGCGCGCTGGCCGCGTCCCAGCAGTTGGGCAAAAGGACCAGTTTCGGCCCCTGGTGCAGCGTGCGAAAGATCTCGATGTTGGTGCTCATGTTGGACCTCCGTTGTAGGCAACCGAATCTCCTCGTGCTCGCTCCGCGGATCCGCCAGCTCCGCCGAGTCCGACCGTGACCGCTGTTTGTAGGCAACCGAATCTCCTCGTGCTCGCCCCTCGCGGCTCGGGCCAGCAGGCCAGCCCGCGGAAAAGCCCGCGCTCGACTCAGGCGCTCGCCGGCGCGTCGCGGTCGCGGAGACCGCCGCGCTCGTGCTCCAGGAGCCACCGCTTGCGATCGACCCCGGCGCCGTACCCGGTGAGCGAGCCGTCGGCGCCGATGACGCGGTGGCAAGGGACGACGACGGCCACCGGGTTCGCGCGGTTTGCGAGGCCCACGGCTCGCACAGCGCTGGGGTGGGCGATGCGACGCGCGATGTCCGCGTACGAGCGCGTCTCCCCCGAGGGGATCTCGCAAAGGGCCGTCCACACCTTCTCTTGGAAGGCCGTCCCCGACGCCAGCACGCGCAGATCGCGAAGCGCGGTCAGCTCGCCGTCGAAGTACGCGCGCAGGCAGTCCGACAGACCGTGGGGGTTCGACGCCCGCGCGAGCGTGGGGCACGCGCCGGCGGCGCAGACACGCAGGAGCTGCTCCATCCGGTCGTGACCATCCGTCCACCCCACGGCGCGCAGCTTCCCGTCCTCGTCCGCGATGAGGGCGAGCGACCCGAGGGGCGTGGCGACGTGATCGAGGAGCAAGCGCGAGGATCGTGTCATGGCGAGGTTTCTCCTTTCGAGCGACGGGCCTCTGCGTCCAGGGCCCAGAGTGCTGGGCGGCGTACCCGCGCCAGGGACGCCAACGGTCCGCCCTTCGCAGAAGCTCCGCCGGAGTCGAACCGAGGCCGCAGCGGGCGGCGCCCCGCACCAGCCCGCGGTCGCTCGCGGGGAACGCGTCGGGCTCCCGCGCGGCGCGGAGAGCGATGTAGTGCGCGGTCCACTCGCCGACGCCGCGGATCGCGCGCAGCTTGGCGACGGTCTGGTCCAGGGTGCTCGCGGGCTGGAAGAGCGAGGGGTCGCCCATCGCCGCCTCGACCAGCGCGGCGAGCGTACGCCGCCGCTCCGCCGGCATCCCGAGCGCAGAGAGGTCGGCTCCAGCGACCTGCTCCGGCGTCGGGAAGATCCGGGCCGGCGCGCCCACCCCTGGCGGCGAGGGCGCGCCCTCGCCGCAGAGGTCGACGAGACGCGTCACGAGCCGCCGACCCGCAACGAGCGTGACCTGCTGCCCGAGGACCGCCCTCACCGCGGCCTCGAACTCGCTCCAGGCGCCTGGCGTCCGCAACCCGGGCCTCGCTGCGACCAGCGGTGCGAGGCGCGGATCGCGCGCGAGGTGCCGACCGATGTTGACTGCGTCGGCGCCGAGGTCGAACACGCGCCGCACGCGGGTGACGACCGATGCAATCCCGTCGACGCGGCCTAGCCGAAGGGTCACCGACAGCGTGCCGGGCTCGGCGCCCTCGACGACCTCGACGTTGCCCCGCTGTCCGTCGTGCACGCCCGTCGTACGGCGGTAGGTCCGGCCCTCGACCTGCTCGATCCCACAGATTGCGCGCGCCTCGAAATGAGAGAGCATCGCCGGCCAGTCGTAGGGCGGCCGGTAGCGCAGCCGGAGTCGGATCCGCGCATCGTCCTCCGACGCCGCGGTCGACCGCGGGCCGACTCTACGCCGGAGCGCGCTCGGCGGGCGCGCGAAGAGCTGCTGGAACGTCTCGTTGAAGCGGCGGACGCTCCCGAAGCCAGACGCCAGCGCGACGTCGCTCATGCTCAGCCGCGTCTCGTGAATGAGCTGCTTCGCGAAGAGAACGCGGCGGGTCTGGGCCACGGCGAGCGGCGAGGCGCCGAGGTGACGCTCGAAGAGGCGCCGGAGCTGGCGAGCGCCCACGCCCAGGCGCTCCCCCAGGGCCTCGACGCTCGCGTCGTCGCCGTCGAGTTCGCCCGCCGCGATGAGCGCAAGCGCTCGGGAGACGGTGTTCGAGGTCCCGCGCCAGGAGGCGAGCTCCGGCGCCGTCTCCGGCCGGCAGCGCAGGCACGGACGATACCCCGCCGCCTGCGCGGCGGCCGCAGAGGGATAGAACCGGCAGTGCTCCAGCTTGGCTGGCCCCGCCGGGCACACGGGACGGCAGTAGATCCCCGTCGACGTGACCGCGACGAAGAGGCGGCCGTCAAATCGCTCGTCGCGCGTCCGGAGCGCGTTGTAGCAAACGTGGGGGTCGAGCACCGGGATGCTGAGACCGTAATGCGCACCGCGAGAGGTGGCTCGCGGTTTTCGGACATCGTCGCCGCACGCCCGCCCGAGCACGGCTCGCGCTCAGCGTGGGCGCCAAGACGACCGTGCCGCCGTGGCTCTCGATATGGCCCCGAAGGTTCGCGAGGGTGCTACCAATGAGACGGCTCTTCCAGCCCGAAGCGACGGCCATGTTGGTCGACGCGATTCGAAGCCTGAAGGCTCAGAACGACGAACTCCGTGTCGCGTCAAGGCGTTGGAAGCCGATCGCCGCCCGCTTGTGTCGGGAGTCGGGAGTGTAGCGATTCGTAGCGCCCTTCGTGGATCAAGCGGCGTCGAAGGCCCATTGGCTGTCACGCGGGTCGAGCGCCGGCGCGGTGCCGTAGGTTCGGGGAGTAGCGGGTGCCGACCTCTTTCGAGACTGCGTC
>JBEKFX010000243.1:0-4076 GCA_050013115.1 Polyangiaceae bacterium | reverse complement strand
GTAGTCGGCGGATTCCCTCGTGGAAGCGGACCGTTTCGCGGAGGTGTCTCGCCCAGTACACGGGGTCCATCGCCTCCGCGTCGGTGATCCACGTTCCTGTGAGGTTCGAGACGAATGGAGTCCGCGGTGGGTGAAAGGCAATCGTGCGACAGAAGTCGGTGAACTCGGTCAGAATCGGCTCGACCATCGCCGAGTGCGCGGCAACCCTGAACGGAACCCGCGTACAAGCGACCCTTCTCGCACGAAGCGCGGCCTCCATCCGGCCGACCGAGAGGGCCGGCCCCGAGGCGACGCACAACGACGGCCCGTTGACCGCGCCGAGACACACGCCTTCAGTCAAGAATGTTCGCGCCTCTTCCTCCGCGAGGGCGATGCTCAACATGCTGCCTTCGGGGAGCGTCTCGAACAGGCGCCCTCGCAGCGCCACGAGCGCCATGGCATCGCTCGGCGCGACGACTTGCGCAAGGCACGCCGCGGCGTACTCGCCCGCACTGTGGCCAATCAATGCGGTCGGCGTAATTCCCCAGGACTCGAGCAATTTGGCGACGGCGTACTCGGTTGCAAAGAGGGCCGGAAGGGTCAAACTCGGCCACTTTAGCCGCTCGCTCGCGACCGCCTCGTTCGCCGGGGCGAGGAGAAGGTCGCGGACCGTGGCGGCGAGCGGTTCGGCGAGACTCGAGAGGCACGCTTCGACGCTTTCGCGGTAGACTGCTTCCGTCGCGTAGAGCTCCGCCCCCATGCCCGCGTATTGGGCGCCTCCGCCGGGAAGCATGAAGGCGACGGACGGTGAATCACCGTTGTGTCGCTGAGTGGCGACACGCTTCGTATCGCCGTTCTCCAGCGCGTCCGCAGCGTCGCCGGCATCGTTGGCTACGATCGCGCGCCGGAAGGAAAAGCTTTTTCGGCCCGCCAAAAGCGTGTACGTGACGTCCGCAAGCGCGCTATCCGGCTGCGATCGCAAGTAAGCGCCGAGATGGATGCTTGCTTGTTCGAGCGCGTTCGACGTCTTGGCCGACAAGAGCAAGAGGTGCGGGCCCTGCGCGGGCCCTGCATCCGTCCCCGCACCCGTCCCCGCACCAACCTCTTGGCCGAGCGGGTCACACCCCTCGACGAGAAGGTGGACATTGGTGCCCCCTACGCCCAACGCCGTGACGCCCGCCACGCGGCGCTTACCGGGTGGAGCCGTCCAGTCGCGAAGCGAATCATTGACGAAGAACGGGCTGGTCGCGAGTTCGAGTTGCGGATTCGCAGAGCGAAAGTGCAGGCTCGCCGGAATTTGTCGATGGACGAGCGCGAGCACGGTCTTGATGAGACTGCAGATGCCGGCCGCCTCGCCCGAATGCCCGATATTCGTTTTCAAGGAGCCGATTGCGCAAAATTGCCGTCTTTGTGTTGTCGCTCGAAACGCTTCGGTCAGCGCCTTGATCTCGATGGGATCGCCGACGGGCGTGCCGGTTCCGTGGGCCTCGATGTACGAGACGTCCTCCGCGTCGACGCCCGCGACGGCGAGCGCTTCGCTGACGACGCGCGCCTGTCCCGCCACGCTTGGGGCCAGGTAACCGACTTTGTCCGCGCCGTCGTTGTTGACGGCTGACCCGAGGACACTGGCAAGCACGCGGTCGCCGTCGCGAAGCGCATCGTCGAGCCGTTTGAGAACGACGCAACCGACCGCGCTCGCCATCACGGTACCGCCCGCTCCGGCGTCGAATGCCCTGCAGTGGCCATCCGGGGAGAGAATTTCTCCTTCTCTGTAAAAGTAGCCGCGGTCTTGCTCGGAATAGACGGTCGAGCCACCCGCGAGCGCCATGTCACATTCGCCATTGAGCAAGCTCTGGCAGGCAAGGTGAACTGCGAGCAGTGACGAGGAACACGCCGACTGCACGCTCATGCTCGGGCCGTGGAGGTTCAGCTCGTAGGAAACGCGCGTAGCCAAGAAATTGGCGTCGTTGCCGGTGTGGCGGACGAGCCACGGCCCGAGCGATTCCATGATGCGGCGATTCGACGCGAGGTTCTTCATCATGTACTCGCTGGCGCCGGAGCTCGCGAAGACCGAGACGGGGCCGGCAACCTTCTCCGCCACGTACCCCGCGTCCTCGAAAGCTTCCCAGGCACACTCGAGGAACAGTCGTTGCTGGGGATCGAACACCGCCGCGTCCCGCGGACTCAAACCGAAGAAGCTCGCGTCGAACTTGTCGATGTCGGCGAGACGGCCCGATGCCTTGACGTACGCCGGATCGCGCAGTCGGTCGGGCGTGTCGCCCGCAGCGAGCAATTCTTCGTCCGTAAAGGCATGGATGGACTCGATGCCATCGCGCAGGTTGGACCAGAGCGCTTCGACGCTTCCGGCGCCGGGAAAGCGCCCCGCCATGCCGATGACTGCGACTGCCGACGAAGTCGCTGGTGCGCCTTTCGGGCAGCTCGTGACGGCAGAGAACATGCCAAGAGTCCCTGCACGTCCCGCGCCCAAAAGGAATACAGCCGCCGCCGCTCGTCGCGGCACCCCCGCACGTTTGCCCGTCCCGCGGAGCGCGCATGCCTGGCCTCGAGGACCTTCGTACGCATCCCGGAGATGGGAAGCATCACCCGTGCAGCGCGCGCTCGGGCTGTCCTTGCCCATGGCGAGCGGTCACCTGCGTTGAAAACGCACGCCCCGCCAGGAACGGTATCAAAACGCAACCCGAAGTCACATGACGCAACCGTCCACAACGATCGCACTTGGAGGCATCGACGTGCATGTTGGCGCCTACGACGAAGGTGACGGAGGCTCTCAACGAGGGACTTGCCCCGACAGGAGTGCTCGTCAATCGGTGACCGCGGGTGGAAGGCACGGATCGTGCGGACGCATGAACCATGATGCGCAAACACAAGCTGTCGGACGACGCGTACGCAGCGCCTTCGGTGCTCCGCGCGATGCGAGACCTCGCCGAGATCGCGGTCGAAGCGACGTCGTACGACGCTTTTGCCAACGCCTCGCTCGCGCTGATCGCGAAGGCTCTTTCGGTGGACGCCTGCGCGATGAAGCGGACGTTGACTGGCCTCCATGTGAGCGTCGAGACCGTGGGGCTTGGTCTCGAACCTTTCCGGCAGTCGCCCCTCGATTTCCTAAACGAACTGACGGAAGACGAACTGCGCCGGGGGCTTTCAAACGCGACGGTGCTCGACGACGACATCTTCACGCCCCATCGTAAGTCGAGCCTTCGCCTTTACACGGACTACCTCCGCCCCCAAGGCTTTCACCGGTTTTGTTGCTGGGGGTGGATGAACCGGAACGGCGCGTTCTGGCTCACGATGTCGCGGGCGGGTCGTGGCGTGCGCTACATGACGGCCGACATGGAGGGCCTCGACGCACTCGGGTCGATCTTGACCATCGGCGCGGCTCTACACGCCGTCGGCACGGGCCTGGCCGACGGCGGGCCCGTGATCTCCGAGGCGTGCGCCCACGCGCGCGGCCTGACGCGAGCCGAATTCCAGGTCGCCGAGCTGGCCGCGCGCGGCCTTTCGAATGAGGCCGCCGCCCTCGTTCTCGGGCGTTCAAAGAACACCGTGCGCAACCAGCTCGCAGCGAGCTTCTCGAAGCTTCGCATCAGCAATCGTCTGGAGCTTGGGGCGGCGCTTCGCGCTCCGCGGCCACCCGATGCGACCCGACGGCAGAATCGAGCGGGGACGCTGGCCCTCGTGGTCGCGTCCGAATCGGAGCGCGGCCGGCGGCCGGGGTCACCGCCGGTATGAGCGATGGTCGCCGGAACTACACGATCTCAGGCCGCCTCTCGCCATGGTACACGCGTACCATGGCCGACAAATGCCCAATCCTCTAAAAGTTGCGCCGTGAGGTTTCAGCGGAGTCAACCGTGCGGCGGGAAGGCCGGAGTGAGCGCGAAAAGCCCACCGGCATCGGGTGGAGGCGGCGTTTGCGGTGTCGGTAAGGGCAGCACGACCGGTGCCAATACAATTTCGTTCGTCGTTGGCAGTGAATGGACTGACGCCGGCGCATTCGATTCGTTCACCCTTTTGGTCGACTTCGGTCCGACCGACGCATTGTTCGCTTATACGATTCAGACGCCGCTGACGGGCGGCGT
>JBEKFX010000242.1:0-4152 GCA_050013115.1 Polyangiaceae bacterium | reverse complement strand
GCGACTTCAACGGCCGCGTGAACAACTCCACCGTGGACGTCGCAGCCGGAACGCGGCGGGTCCCCCGCTTACCGTAGTCGCCCCGCCAGCGAAGGTCACGACGGGATCGGCCGGACGCCTACACCAGTACTGGTTGTGCCATAGTTGGCGATCAGAGTAGGAGAGCTACCATCCTTCGGAACGCGGTAAACGCCGCCATCTCGCTCGGCATAGACGTTGAACGTGTCCACACGGAGTAGCCCTGTTCCGACCGTCCCCGTCACAAGCGGATTTATTTGCCCACCGCTCGCGACCATGCTCGAGAGGTCTCCCCCTTGATCTATCCAGAACAGCGTCTCTCCGTCTGAGGTGAGCTGATAAGGCGGCTCCTGAAGGTCGGATGCAATTAGCATAGGTCCGCCGTCGGTTTCGTTTTCGCCTTCGCCTTGCGACGCTTCGCCAGCTGAGTGGACGGCCGCGTCGGGGTGCGAATCGTCAGTTCTACCTGAACACGCGGCGAGCCAGTTGGCGACAAACAGATACGGCCAAATTCGCATATTGACGTCCTCCAACTTTGCCGGGCGATCTTTACACCCATGACCAAGACGAATCGCACCCAACTGGTCGCGGCGCCTACCGCCCGAACAAATGTAAGCTGGGGCACCCGAATGCGCCTGACTTGGTAGAGGCCACCTATGCGGGTTAGGCCTGTGGACCCTCGGGACCCCGATGAAGGACCCATCGCGCTATCAAGAGAAAGGGCCCGGAGCTGCGACTCCGGGCCCTCCGTCGCTGTAGGTGTACGCATTCCACGTACGCGCCGAGGCGCGCAGCCTCGTTGGAAGAACGAGTCTCCTTCAGAACTGAACCCGTCAGTTATCTTGCTCGGTGCGCCTGCGCCACGCTACAAAAAAACCGACGGGCACCAGACCGCAAGCCAGCGCACCGAGCCCGCCGGGGACGAGATAGGAAATAGTCGGGGCATGGCCGCGCTCGAGGCGTGAAATGCGCACCATCTGCTGCTCAATGAGCTTCCGCTGTGCTTCAATAATCCTGTTCTGCTCTTGCACGGCCCCGATCGTGACGGGAATCAAGGCGAGGTAGTTGACGGAGAGCATCCCAGAGACTGGATCGGCCTGCACAAGCTCGGGAAGAACCTTCTGCACCTCTTGTGCAATCACGCCCACCTGTTTCCCCTGGTCACTCGCTGGGTCCTTCCAGTGGTAGGCTACCGGCCGGAGTTGCAATAGTTCGCGCAAACCGTAAGGCGCGTTTTCGACGTCTTTTTTGAGGCGGAGGTCGGAACGATTCGTAAAACTCGCAACCGACAAGTTGCCAGTGGTGTATACATTTCCTGTGAAATACCCAGCGTAACCACCTGCAGTGGCGCACGACGAATTGCAGATGCCGCTGACGGCCTGACCGCCGGAACCGCTCGCCACGCCCTGAACGCCGTAACCGCCAGTGCCAAACCCATAGGCTTGGAGCCCCATGTTGGACCCTTCCATGTATGCGCCCCAACCGTTCGCGCCGTCGGCTATGCCTACAATCGCATTGCCGTTTGCGTTTGGATTGTCCCCGTAGACCGCGGCTGCGGGCCAGACTCCATCGGAATACCCGACCACTCCAGGGCCGTTTGTCGAAGAGCCCATGACGCCGACACCGTTGCCAGACGACCCGAGAACCCCAACGCCGGACGCACCTGCATCGCCTTCGTAAATACCACTATTTGTCGTCCCCGTTGATGTCCCGTAGACGCCCCAGGCGTCGGTGGAGTTTCCCTCGACGCCGGAGCCGCCACCACCGCCGGCGGTGCCGGATATCGCTCCTCCAGACCCGGAGGAATTGGTGTTGTCATAGGACAGGCAGAAGCCGCTCCCGCCCGAGCAATTAGTCGCTTGCGCGTTTCGGGACACGGCCAGTAGCATTAGAAGAGCAAAAGCCGACACAGTCGCCACGAACGGCGCCTTTCTTTGTTTCATTGGATGGAACCCCTCTCACGTTTGTTCGTGGGCGAATTCAGGATTGTCCCCTCGGACACGCGGCAAGGGGGCCCGCCCATCAATACCCCCCTTTCGCTCGCGCACCGTCGCAGCAGCACGGCCCGATGTCAATGGCCTTGTCCGCAGACCGGTGTATGCTGTCTCGTCTTGCGGCCCGGGTTCATCCGGCGGACGACGCATCGCTCGTGCGTTCGCTTGGTGTGGCGGAGCCACTTCTTGTGCTCAACGCACTTGCGCGCGACTTTTCCGATACGGTCCAATTCGAATTCGGGGGTTCGGCGTTGCCACATGGAAACACCACGCTTCTCCTGAGCGCTCCAGCAATTCGCTGCTTTAGCGAAGTTCACCTCACGAGGAGGATTGCCAACGGAGCCCCATCCTGAGTCCAAGGGTCGCAGGCGGACGTGCTCGGCCGGTCGGGCGATGGCCGTGCGCGGTGGGAACTCCACGAATTTGCCGCGCCGCCGCGTTAAGGGCCGGAAACGACGACGGGATCCGCGACAGTCCCAACCGACCGGTCGTCGCACAACCGCGAACGCCGCGGTCGTCACGCCGCTCCTTCTGCATCCGGCCACAGTTCTCGTCCCCTCGACTGCCGCGCACTCGCCATGACCCGATTGCGGAGCCCTTGCCGGGCCCAAATTCACGGCGGGACCGGTGGACGTCCCCGCAGCTCCGTCGCCGACGTGTGACTGGCCTCTCCGATCCGTAGAAACCGGGCGGCGGGTTCGCCGGAAAGTTCACTCGACGGCGAAGCGCGGGTAAGGGTCGGCGCCGACGACGACCCAAAGGCGAAAGGCCGAGAGTTGGAGCTCTCAGCCTTTCTTGTCGCGCGGGCGCGCAGACGGGCGGACCATCCCGCACGGCGATCGAGCGGGCCAAAAAAAGGGCGTTCGGCAACGGTGCGCGTGGACGATCAGACCAAGGCCCTGTTGTCTTCCTCGCCCACACGATCTGCCGCAGCGCCGTCACCTTGCGCGAGACGCTCTGGCGCTACCGCCACGCCGTCCACGAAGCGGCGATGCCACCCGCGCACGATCCCACGGACGACAACTCCTTCTGATAGCCGGACTCCCGCGGGCCCGAGCGCTTGCGAGTCCTACCGGCGCTTCGCCCGGCCGGGCAACCTCGGGACGAACCAACGGCCCTGACGCGCGCCCTTTCCGATAGCCTGGGATGGGTCACGATCCCGCCGCTGCCGTCACCACGATCCCGGCGACCGGTGGATCACTTCGGTCACCAGAAGTGGATCACTCTAAAGGTGCCGCCGAAGGTTGGACATGAATCCGGGAATGGTTCAGGAGGCCGGTCCGAGGGGCCACCATCGATCCGGCAGCGCATGGTGGCGAGTGTTTGCGCCACGACCGGCAAGCACTACTTTGATGACGTGCTCTGCGGCCTCCTGGTCTCGCCGCGTCCAACTCCTGGCTTGCAAATGGCGGGCCATTGGAAATCCCGGCGTCCGCGCCCTGCTGGTTACGGCGTCCGGGCGCAACGAAAGTCGATGTATTCGATCTCGCGCGTCGGGGAGTCGCTGGTGCGGGTAGGGGCTAGCAAGTACGCCGCGGTGCTGCGGAAGTTGCCGCCGCGGAGCACCCGGGAGGAAGCCGTCGTGAGATAGGCACAATTTGCACATGGATCGACGTACGTGGCATACCAATCCAGGTTCCACTCATAGACTTCCCCCGCCATATCCAGCTGACCCCAGTAGGCAGCTCCCAGCGTCGCCATCGCCACTGGCGCGATATTCGTCGGGTTGGACGTGTAGTCGTAGTCGTAAATCGCGTACTGCGTCGCCATCCCCGGACCTGTCGACCCCCACGGATACTCGAACTGCTGGCTTCCCCCCGCCGCCACGTACTCCCACTCCGCTTCGCTCGGCAAGAAACCACCATCCCAAATGCAAAACGCGTACGCCTCGAGCAACGAACAGTTCGATGGACCGATGATTACGCAGCAATCGCGGAAACACGGCGGTGGATGGCTTCAAGGTTGACGACGGCGGCATGACGTCGAAGGTCGAACACGTTTATTAGGATGCCAAGGTTGCGCGCGCGGCGTCCCTGCTTACGGGATAGGTGCGCGAGGACGTGCTCGACTTTGACGCGCTCGCGCAAGCGTTCGCGGCCGGAGGGCGACGCAATAAGCTTTCGGAGGCGATGTTGGAGCT
>JBEKFX010000241.1:0-4171 GCA_050013115.1 Polyangiaceae bacterium | reverse complement strand
CATCAGGCGCGTAGGACATCTTTGGCCGGTTGGGCGCGCAAGCGCATTGCGATCAACATAAGGGTCTATAGCGGTTCCACTGTCGCTGGAACGGGGACCCTATTGAACACCCGCAAAGCGGACTTTCCCGCTCAGCGCGTGTCGGGACACGGCGCTGCGCATGCGTTTTCCCGTCGCACTCGGATAGCGTGCCCACGTAACCGTCCGACCGGGCCCGCGGTTGAATTCCGGACGGAAAGGGCCTCGCGATCGGGGGCATGGGACGCGAACGGCGGTCGCGAGTCTGGTGGTCGAGCAGAGTGGCGGAATGCGCAGCCGAGGTTGGGTGGCGGTCGTGGTCGGCGACGCGACCATCCACTGCGAGCCCGGTGTCGACGTTGCTTACGTGGCAGCGCTGGTGCGAGCGATCGCGGCTCGGTAACGGCCGTGTTCGGCTTGTCGGCTCACGTTCGCATGTACCTGGCCTCGGCGAGAAGGTCGCGCAATGGGGGTCGCCCCGCCAAGCGCCCGCGTCTCAAAACCAACCGGTTTTGAGCGTACAGTCACGCTGCAAATCCGATGAAAAAGCCTCCCGAAAGTTCTACGTGGGCTGGAACGCGGGCCCATTTGGCGGCGAGCGAATTGCGCGAGCTCTCGCCCGTGCGGGCAAGCTCGCCCAGCGACCGCCGCGCTGCCTCATCCCACCGCTGCCCGCCTTCTGTCCGTCGCTTGCCCATCGCGGCCTCCCCTTACGCGCGTACGCGACTTCGGGAAGCACCGGAACGACGTCACTCGCCGATGGGTTGCTGCGCAACTGCGCCGGCTTCCCATCGACGCGCGCCATGCCCACTCGGGCGCAGTCGCGCACTTGCCTGTTGGTTACGACGACTTCGCGCGCGGCTTCCGCACGCTGCGGGCCAAGCTTTGTTCGCCGGACGACGATGCCCGCGGTATCGGCGGTTCGGCCGGCGAGGTGCTGGGGCTGCGGGGCCGCGAGCCGCCCGGCAGGTGGAAATCTGGTCGTGCACGGCGATGGGACGCGCGAGCGTCCGTTGTGGAGCCCCGAGTCGGGAGGGCCCCCCCGACGATGACGACGGTTCAGGCGCGACGCTACCAATGCCAGCGTTGTGGCACGTGCATGCTGATGGTGCCCGGGGAGATCTTGCGGCGGCAGCTTTACGCGGCCCCCGCGATCGGATTGCAAATCCCCGCGACCTGGCACCCACCGCGCCGACGCTCGCCCCTGTCAGCCTGTGGATGGGTTTGCTGAGCTTCGTTCGTGACAAGCGTGCTAGTTTAGGCAATAGGACGCATGATATCTCCGTCAACGGCCCGGACAATCTTCACCGCTCCCGAGGGACTCGTCCTTCAACTGCTCGCATGGATTGCGGAGCGGCCCCGTACCTACGGAGAGACGATGGACGCCTGGCGAACCTCATGCCCGCGCATGCCCGTTTGGGAAGACGCGCTGACGAATGGCCTGATCAGGGTCGTCGATGGTGCGTCAGGGCTCCTGGGGCAGAGAATCGAACTCACTTCAGAGGGTCGCTCCCTTCTCGACGAGCGCACGTGAAGATCGCCATCTTGGACGACTATTACGACACCTTGCGCACGCTACCGTGCTTCACGAAACTCTCAGCATTCGACGTCAAGGTGTTCAATGACCACGTGCAGGACGTGAATGTCCTTGCAGAGCGCCTAAAGGATGCCGAGGTGCTCGTGCTGTTCCGTGAGCGTACCGCCATTTCCGAGGCGTTGCTGGCGAAACTGCCAAAGCTTCGACTAATTAGTCAGCGTAGCGTTTATCCGCATATCGACATCGGAGCCTGCACACGACGCGGCGTGGTCGTGTCGTCCAGCCAGCATCCGGGGACACCCTCCTACGCTGCCGCAGAGCTTACTTGGGCGCTCATTCTCGCCGCGATGCGCCAGATTCCCCAGCAAGTTGCGGCCCTGCGCGCGGGCAGGTGGCAAACAGGTGTGGGCCATACTCTGCGCGACAAGACTCTCGGAATCTACGGGTACGGACGCATCGGCAGCGTTGTAGCCGGGTACGGCAAGGCGTTCGGAATGAGCGTTTGCGTATGTGCCCGGGAATCGTCGCGGGCCCGCGCTCTTGGGGACGGGCACCAGGTCGCCTCGAGCAAGGAGGCTTTTTTTTCGAGTGTGACGTGATTTCGTTGCACATGCGCCTCGTCGACGCAACGCGAGGCATCGTTACGGCGGCTGACCTCGCCCGGATGAAGCCCGCCGCCGTGCTCGTCAACACAAGCCGCGCCGGACTAATCGAAGCAAGTGCGCTTGTGAACGCGCTTCGGTCGGGTCGTCCCGGTATGGCTGCCGTTGACGTCTACGAGACAGAGCCGCTTGTCGATCCGGCGCATCCGCTACTGGGCATGAACAACGTCATCTGTACTCCGCATATCGGCTACGTCACCGTTGACGAGTACGAGATTCAGTTTGCCGAAATATTCGATCAGATTCTTGAGTACGCGGCGGGCTCACCCATCAACGTTGTGAATCCAGACGTGTTGACACCATGAAGCATGATTCGGTGGGAGGGTAGACCGGTCGTTTTGGGACGACGTCCTGAGTAAGGAATCGCTCGCGTGGCGACCTTCGGTCGGCGGGCGCTCCTCCGGCACTGCCAGGTGCACAAGCGCCGGCACGTGGAAGACCCGTCTGCCCGAGTCGATGAAGAGCCACTTGACCGATTCTCCCTCCGGGCTGAAGCCCATGAGTGGAAGCCATGTCAGGTCTGGCCCAGGTTGGCGCAGCGACATTTGGAAATAAGGCCGTGAAACGCGCGGCATATGGCCTGCAGGCGCCACCCAGGATGAGAGCGTCTCGTGCACTTGCGACCGCACCTCTTCTCCTCACGACAGCGGCGAGCCTGGCTGCCTGCAGCGCCCGCATCGAATCCGGCTCGTCGAACCGCGACGACTCGACGAGCGACGGAGGATCATCGAGCGACGGAGGACCGTCGAACGACGGTGGATCATCGAACGACGGTGGATCATCGAACGACGGTGGATCATCGAACGACGGTGGATCATCGAACGACGGGAGCTCGTTTCCCTTCGGCGTGTACTCCGACTGTACCTGGCTCTTGACCAGCGGCACTGCCGAAAGCGCAGCATCGTCCGCAAGCCTCACGCTCGCGCCCGACGGGTCGTCCGTCGTGGCTACGTTTCAGTCCGAGGGCCAGTCGACCGCCACCTTCGACCTGCGCGCGACGAGCCATAGCTCGGCGACCTTGACCGCATCAGGCCAGGGGTTCGCGGGGGAATGGGGCTGGTGTGGCGGCGGGGTCGAGGAGTTCGACAGCGGTGAAACCGAATTCACCGATGGCGAGGTCATAATTCAAGTCGGCGCCGCAAGTCCTGCGCCGACGCAAGCAACACTGAGCATGTCGTCGGCGGAGCTCACGGTCGACCAGGGCGTCGCCTTCGTTCAGATAAACGGGGCGGTCGTCGACGTTCAAGGCCAGCCCGGTTGCGCACCGGACGGGCCTCCAACGGGCCCCACATCCGCGCTGCTCGTCTGCGACGCGTCGAGCACGGGCGATGGCGGCACCGCTGCGGGCGATGCTGGGGCGCTCACGTTCGCGACTTCCGCCTTCCTGACAGGCTCCTACGACTGCAGCAGCAGCGCGTACACGGTCGTCACCTACGACGGCATGCAAGACAACATCGTCTCGTCCGGGGGCGCTGGGACGCTCACCCTAAACGCGACCGGATCCAGCCTTAGCGCCACCTACAGCTTGGGTACACTCACAAGCGGCACTCTCGACTTCACCACCACGAGCGACAGCTCGGCCAATCCCGTCCCCGGGCAGACCATCGAAGTCGCCTGCGGCGGGATCGACCCCACCACGATGATGTCCCCGAATGTCCAGACGGTCACCCAGGTGAGCGCCGGCGCTCTGACGACGGATGGCACCACGCTTTACCTGACCTTCCTCGGTAGCGTGCCGAACGGCACTTGCTCGGGCCAGACGTCGAGCATAGTACTGCAATGCACACCGAACGATCAGTGAGGTCGGGTCTGCGGGCACCAGGAGACAAGGAAACCGTTGGCTGATTTGGAAGGCAAGCCGCCGAGAATCATGTCCCGGTAGGGACGGCCCTTTCGAGCCGCCCCCCGGACAGAACCCATCGGGCGGATTTCCCGCAATGGGCTCCCACCTTCG
>JBEKFX010000240.1:0-4197 GCA_050013115.1 Polyangiaceae bacterium | reverse complement strand
CATCACCCATGGAGTGCGACAATGTCTAGCGGCGAGCGTACGAGCGTCAACGAAAGCGCCATCGACCAAATATTCCGGTCCGCGCGCACGCAAAACGGCTTTGTGGATCAGCCGGTCGAAGATGCGCAATTGCGCGAACTCTACGACGTGCTGAAGTGGGGCCCCACAAGCAACAACTGCTCGCCTGGCCGCTTTCTGTTCCTGCGCACGCGCGAGGCTAAGGCGCGCCTGCGCCCGGCGCTGATGCCGGGCAACGTGGAGAAGACGTTGAACGCGCCGGTCACGGTGATCGTCGCGACCGACGAAGCGTTTTTCGAGAAGCTACCGCAACTTCTCCCGCACAATCCGAAGGCCATTGATCTGTACAAGGGTCATCCCGACCTGGCGCAGAGCACCGCGTTCCGTAACGGGACGCTTCAGGGGGCCTACCTCATCATCGCCGCGAGGGCTCTCGGACTCGACTGCGGGCCGATGTCCGGCTTCGACAACACCAAAGTCGATGCCGAGTTCTTTGCCGGGACGAGCCTTCGCTCGAACTTCCTATGCAACCTAGGCGTCGGGGACCCGATGAAGCTGTTTCCGCGCAGCCCGCGCCTGGCGTTCGAGGAAGCCTGTCAACTGCTGTGACCGCGGCGCTGAGCGCCGCAGAACCAGGAGCCGATCATGATTGAAATTCTCGACACCAACGATGCTCGCGCCGTGCGCAACAAGAACAACGTCCTCGAGCTCTATGAAATGATGATCAACACCAAACGGTCCGAGGAGGGCACTGCGAAGTACGTACGACCTTCGTACATCCAGCACAACCCGATCATCGCAGACGGGTCGGTAGCGCTGGGCCAGTTCTTCGGCAAGGTAACGCGCGAGCGTAAGAACGCCCGGGTGGTCGTGCACCGGATCATCGCCGCAGGCGACTACGTCTGGGCCCACGTGAACTTCCTCAACCTCTTCAGCGACGACCCAAACGATACCGGGATAGCGGGTGTCGACATCTACAAGATGGACGCCGAAGGCAAGGCGATCGAGCACTGGGACACCCTGCAGTTCGTAGGCGACCCGAAGAACTCGGCGCCGCTGCTCGGACCGAACATTCCGCGCGCCAATTCGAACGGAATGTTCTGAGCCGGGGAGGAGCCCCGTGAGTGGCGCACGTGAGTGCGCCGATTGAGGCGCCCGCTCAAGCACAGAGATTGTCAAACCGAAGGCCTCCGTCGCCCGTGCGGAAGCCGGAACGAGTCTAGCCACGGGCGCAGCACCTTTGTGTTCATCGAAAGGCAAGGAAATCATGCCATCGCCCAGCAAAAAGTTCGGTCTCGAAGCGCTTCTGACCCCTCAGGACAGCATTCTCGTACTCATCGATCACCAGCCGTTTCAGTTCGCCAACCTGCATAGTCACGAACCGACCATGATCATGAACAACGTGGTCGGCCTGGCGAAGGCGGCAAAGACCTTCAAGGTGCCCACGATTCTCACCACTGTGACCGAGGAGCGCGGCGGTCACATCATCAAAGGAATTCAGGACGTCTTTCCCGAGCAGAAGCCCATCAACCGCACGACGCTCAACACTTGGGAAGACAAACGCGTCGTCGACGCGGTGAACAAGACAGGGCGACGGCAGCTCATTTTCGCGGCCCTGTGGACGGAGATCTGCCTGGCCTACCCGGTGATCCACAGCCTCGCCGACGGCTACGACGTGTTCTTCGTCACCGACGCTTCCGGAGGCACGAGCCGCGAAGCACACGATATGGCGGTGCTCCGGATGATCCAGGCGGGCGCCACGCCGCTCAACTGGATGGGCATCATGAGCGAGTGGCAACGCGACTGGGCGCGGGAGGAGACCATCCCGGGCGTTGCCGACGTTTCGGTCGCGCACGCGGGCGCCACGGGCGTCGCGTTCCTCTGGGAGATGCAGCTCCTGAGGACGGGCGAGAAGAAGTAGCCGGAAGACCCGAAGGTCAGATGGGCGTTCGTTCGCACTTCCCGCGCAACCCAGCGTCGGGAAGCCCCGGCGACGTCGCGAACGGGCGTCCCATACGACCAAGGAATCACGCGAAGGAGGCGGTTCATGAGGGCGGTCGTTTTGACAGGCTACGGCGGGGTAGACAAGCTCGAGGTCCGAAACGTCGTCGATTCACAGGCCGAGCGCGGCGCGATCGTCGTGCGGATGGCGGCGGGCCGCGTCAATCCGATCGATTGGGTGATCCGGAGCGGTGCCGCCAAAGACCGGTTCCCCGTTCGGGTCACGATCATCCCCGGTCGGGACGTCGCCGGTGAGGTGATGGAGGTCGGTGCGGACGCCAAATTGGACACGGCGCGCCTGCCATTCGCGGGCCTCGGTGAGACCCACAGGGCCAAGAGACGTTTGTTTGCTCTTGTCGCGTGTGCTGTCGGAATGACAGCGGCGGGCCGCGCCGGGGCCACCGACGGAACGCGACTGACGGGCTTCGGCCCAGTCCAGGACTCGATGGGGGGAGTCGGAGTGGGGGCGACGCTCGACGCGGCGTGCATAATCTCGAACCCCGCCGGCCTCGCGGATCTCGGCGCTCGAGTAGACGGTGCCATCAGCTGGCTCCAGCCCAACGTCAGCTATCGGGCCACGGAGTCGCAACTTCCTCCCGGCTTCACTGGCGCGGTCGTCGCCCATCCGAGCGCAACGATCGATTCGAACCGAGGAGGCTCGCCGCTTCCGTTTCTCGCGGGCGTGTTTCCCATGCTGCCGAAGCTGAACGTCGGGGTCGCTATTACGGGAATCTCAGGGGCCGGCGTCGACTATCCGGCGAACCTCTACGGCGGCCCCACGACCACGTCGTACCTCGAAGCGCGGCTCGCACCGTCGGTGGCCTACCGCATGACCGACATCATTGCGTTCGGCCTCACGCTGAACGTGATGCTCGCGCAATTGAAGTACGATGTCGCAACCGGCCTTGGTCAACAGCCGCACGACACGTCGACGTCACCGGGCCTCGGCGCGACCATCGGCGTGAAGATAACGCCGATGAAGGCCCTCAGCATCGGCGTGGCCTACGAAACCAAGAGCTGGTTTCAGGACTTCAGCTTCGGCATTCCCGCACATCTCGGTGTGAATTCAGCGACGTTCCAGCCCACTCCCACGATCCCAGCAGGGACGGACAAGTTAACCTTTGATCAGCCGCAAATGGTGACCCTTGGCGTCGCGGTTACTCCAATCCCGCCATTGTTCGTCGCGGCCGACGTGGAATGGATCAACTGGGCGGCAACGCAGGGTCTGAACCTCCCTGCATACAGCTCCAATCCGCAGACAACCGGGGCTCTGCCTTTCAACCTCGACTGGAGTGACCAATGGGTCTTCAAGCTCGGTGCCCAAGTAACCCCCCTTCCGAAGCTCCGCGTGCGCGCAGGCTATACATACGGCAAAAACCCGCTCAATCCCACTCGGGCATTCGAGAATATCGCGTTTCCGGCCATCGCGGAACATCACATCACGGCAGGCGCCGGGTATGACCTGCTCGATCGGCTCACCATCAACATCGCCGGCATGATCTCTCCCACAGCGACCCTGTCGGGGTCCAACGCCGCCTACCCAGCTGAGGGAGGGCAGGCGGTCGCGTCTTATACGACGCAGCTGACCCAGTGGGCGATCGACCTCGGAGTATCCTGGCGATTCTGAATCGTGACATCCGTCGGCGTCTTCCGCGACCGGACCTGCCGGCCTGCACTCCATTCCAAGTAGCAGGCTACACATGAATCGGACCCACTATGGGCCGACCCTCCTGGAATCACGTCAAGTAGCTCGTGTCTTCATCACGCTCGTCTACCAGATCGACGACAGAGGCAAGCGCCTGCTGTATGACGTTGCGGAACGCCTGCCACATGTCGCTGGCGACGAACACGATCGCCTTGGGACGCTTTTCGCGCAGCATGTCGAAAAAGGCGTTGAAGGACCCGACCGTGCGGTCACGCGCCTCGTGCATTAGTTAGTTAGTTCCCGTCCCGGAAGGCGCGAGTTGGGATTCGCGAGCCCTATCTCAGCGGCTCGCGGAGGCGTTTGGGGGGGAATGAGAGGCCGTCGAAGGCCGGTATCATGTGCATTATACAGGTAAAGTGGCACTCAGGACGAGGCTTCGCCCAGCTCGCCGGGGATCGGCGACGAAGAAAAGCGCGGCCGCGACGCCGGTTAGGGCGCAGCGGTTCTGGCGACGAGAGCGCGCGCCATCGTCA
>JBEKFX010000239.1:0-4199 GCA_050013115.1 Polyangiaceae bacterium | reverse complement strand
CACGTACGGGATCTCCTTCGCGGTCTCGGCCGGGATGACCGTATCCGCATCATCGGTCGTTCGGCGCGACCCGTATCCGAGCGCCATCGCAACGCCGCGGATGAGCGTCACCCGCCGGTGCGCGTTGGCCGGAAGGACCTCGGCAGGACGCGATCACTCGTCGGCCAGGCGAGGGCGCGCCTTCATGGGGATTTTCCCCAGTAGACGACCGGCGTCGCTCTATGGCGTCCTCACGGGGCGTTCGGCGGACGCACTCGGTGCCCGCATCGCCTTCGATCAGCGGCTCTCAAGCCCGACACGCCATGACAAGGAGTGCCCCCATGAACAGTCGTGCGCATCTTGCCCAAGCCGCCGCCGCGGCGCGCGGTCTCGCTGAAGCGCTGGGCGCACTGGCCAAAGACGCTCCGGGGTTGGACGCCGACGGCAATACCTACGACTCGACGCGGCTCCCACCACGCACGTCGCGTCGCCGCTTCGCTGAGCTTTGCCGGAGCAATAGGATCCCAGGGGCACACCAAGAGGGCAAGGTGTGGGTCTACCCTCGTGAAGCGTGGCACGCGGCACGCTGCGCGCGCGAACCACGCCCGGAGCGGCCACGGCCGTGGCCGCGCCCGCCGCTCCATTTTGGAGCGCGCCGACGGCCTGCTGGAGCGCAACGGTCTGCGCCTCCTGGCGGGGCCCCCTACCCCGCGTCAACGGGGCTCGGACTAGGAGAATGGAGGCCATCATGAGCAACGACGCAAGTCATCGCCCGACGCGTGGTCGCCCACCGACCGGCTCGATCGAGTGGGCCGACGAGGCGAAGACGATCCCGGCCGGCGTGCGCCCCACGAAGGCCAGCGGCAAACGTCAGTTCACGCGGGCGCGCGGCCCCTGGCAGGTGTTCATCGCGATCGCCTGCCACTGGCAAGCCAACGCTGAGGAGGAGACGAGCGGCCGCCGGCCGAGCTTCTCTTCGTTACCCCGTGCGACCTCGGCGAGGGAACGCTCGGTCCGGTCGCGCGCTTCGACTCCGGTGAGGTCGTCGCGTGCCTCATACGGCGCCGTCGTGCTCTTCGTCTTCCGCACACTTGAAGTTGACGACGCCTTCGCGGTTACCGTGCCCGGCGTCCGTCCGCGCGTTCAGCTCCTCATGGAGCTCGGCACAGCGGGTCGGATTCGACTTGCGCGAAGCCTCTTCGCGTTCCTCCTTCGCACGGGCAGGATCCATCGGCGCTGCCCGACATCTTCTACGTCCGCGCCAGCGCGGCGCTCGGAGGCCGGCTGCCCGGTCACAAGATCCTGCTCTCGCTGCCCGCCGCCGAGCACCGGTCGCGCGTGCGGGAGTCGAGCGCCGCGTCGAAAGCCAAATCGGTCGCGTCCGCCCCACCGGCCCCGTCGACGCGCGCGCCTGGCCGCAGGGCAGCGTCCGTCGACCGGCAAGCCCTGTTGATCCACGCGGAGAGATCGCCATGGAGCGCAGAGATCGAGACTTGGTCAACACCACCGGCAGCTCGACCCCATCGACCGGGTCCTGGAGGAGCATTGAAGCGTCGGCGCGCATCCTCGGGGTTCCGACGATCACGCTCCGGCGTCTCATCGGGCGCAGCGCGAGGCGCGCACCCGATGGCTCGGTGGAGGCGTGCGTCGACGGCATCCGCGCGCGAAAGCTCGGACGCCACTGGCGGGTATGGCTCCACCCCTCGTGGACTGGGCCGCCGGTGTGACCGTGAACGTCGGTAGCCGTCGCTCCGCGCCGTGGTACACCCAGGGCCGCGGAGGCACGCGTCGTGGAAAGGCAGTACGGCCATGACAGTGCGCATCGTGAAGCGCCGCGGCAAGCGGCGGCTGGTCCTTGACATCGTCTATACAAAGCCGGACGGATCGCAGGGGCGGTTCCGTCGCGACGCGGAAGTGCAGATGCTCGCGGCGGCGCGGGCGGAAGAGCGGCGGCGGCTCGCCCTTCTCGTCTCTACGGGGTCGCCCACGGGCGGGGGCGAAAACCCGAACGAAGAGCGCCCGCCGAAGCCGGAGACGCGGCCGGTTTTCAAGGAGGTCGCAGTCGAGTACCTGCGAACCTTCGCGCCGACCCGACTCAAGCCGTCCACGGTCCACGGGTACAAGCGGTTGCTCGACGGCTTTCTCTTGCCGCGGATCGGGCACCTTCGCATCGATCATGTCGATGCGAAAGTGGTGCGGGAGCTCGATGCGGAGCGCGTCGAGGGCGGCGCGAAGCCCGAGACGCGGCGCAAGGTGCACATCGTGCTCCGGTCCATTCTGCGCCGGTTCGCGGTCGAGGCGGGCTATCTCGAAAGCGCGCCCTCGATGCCCGCCATGCCGAAGGCGGGCGCGAAGATCACGAACACGCTCACTGACCAGGATGTCTCGCGCATCCTCGCAGTGGCGCCAGCCAGCCATCGGCTCGCCTTCCTGCTCGCCGCCCATGCGGGGCTTCGAGCAGGCGAGATCCGGGGGCTCAAGTGGCGCGACGTCGATCTGGCGGGCGCGCAGCTCGTCGTTCGCGAAAGCGTGTGCCGTGGACAGACGGCGTCCCCGAAGTCCGGACATGAGCGGGTCGTCCCGCTCACGCCGCAGCTTCGCGCCGCTCTCGCGAACACACCCAAGTGCGATCGCGACGCACTCGTCGCTCGAACGGAGCAAGGGACTCCGTGGCGCGAGTGGGGTCTTCGACAAGCGTTCGCGCGTGCGCGAACGCGCGCCGGTGTCGAGCGGTTTCGGCTGCACGACCTTCGCCACTACTTCGTCACCGCGCTTTTTCGACGGGGAGTCGCGGCGCCGACCGTGCAGGCGCTCGCGGGCCATGCGCATCTGACGACCACGCAGCGGTATGCGCACGTCGCGCGGACGGACCTTCGCGCTGCGATCGAGCGGCTCGCAGGCTAGTCCGTGGTAACAGCGTGGTAACGGGGCGGTCGAGAGCGCTTCGGGCGTCGATCGACCGGTACCTTGCACCTCGCGATTCCGTCGTCCTTACAGTATCTTATGCATCACACGCGCCCGTAGCTCAGTTGGATAGAGCAGCGGCCTTCTAAGCCGTCGGTCGGTGGTTCGAGTCCACTCGGGCGTGCGAAATCATTGAAGATTTCGATTTTCGAGCTTCTCAAATCGTCACGGCCAGTGACAATGGCGACGACCGCCCCCGCCGGCAGCCGAGGCCGCGCCGCGTCGGGATCGCCCGCATCGCCGCGCGTCGCCTCACGTAACGCATGTGCGTCTTCGCGTCCGCATGACCGGTGACGTGCATCGCCTGCTGAAGGTTCATGCCAGACTCGGCGAGCGTCGTGTTGAAACGCGCGCGGAAACGAGTGAAAGTCGGCAGCGTCGTCGCCGTCTCGAAGTTAGAGCGGGTCGTTCGGGTTCGGGGCGAGTTTGATTCCACCCACGTGCTTTCCGAAATCGATGCGCGGGCCGGGGGTTGGCTGGCGGGCACCTCGAGGGGATTGCCCAGGTCGATCGCATCGAGCTTCGGCCCCGGCGTGATACGGCGCACTTCAGAACGCACGCCGGAAAGCGCGACTCCGCCCGCTTGGCGCACGCGATGCTAGCCGCAATGGCGGCCTGGGCACGGCGAGCCATCCTCGTCGTGGCACCTTGGATTGCCGTAGGTTCGCCGCGCCTCGCGCTCGCGCAATCCACCCCCGCCCCTCGGTGG
Source organism: Polyangiaceae bacterium (assembly GCA_050013115.1). Classification (GTDB taxonomy): domain Bacteria; phylum Myxococcota_A; class Polyangia; order Polyangiales; family Polyangiaceae; genus Palsa-1150. The sequence goes on along the minus strand of JBEKFX010000239.1, from coordinate 547 downwards.
TCCCGGGTAGGTTGCTTGTGCACGTCGAATCCCCAGAGCCAGTCAATCTGGAGCGCGAGACAGGCGATCGCAGCGATCCTTTCTACGTCGCCTGCACGTCGCCTTGCGACGAGTGGGTGCCGACGACCGGCAGGTATCGCATCGCGGGCGACGGTACGCGAGCCTCACGTGGCTTCGAACTCCTCGCCAGCGCCAGGCGCGAAACCGTGGTCGTTTCCCCGGCCTCGAGCGCCGCGTTCGGTGTCGGCATCGCCGCGATCGTGGTTGGGGCGGTGGCGCTCGGCATCGGAAGCTTGGGACTGCTCTCGGCGTATCTGTCGGACGACCCGAACGGTCCGAGTGGCAACGGCCCTCGCAATTTGGCGCTCGGTGTCATCGCCGGCGGCTTGGTTGCAGAAGGGGGCGGCATCGTGCTGGTCGTTTTGAACGTAAGCCCCTTATGGGGGGCCTGAGTGACGGAGAGACGAGGGGTATCCATGCTGCTGGTCATGCACCAGACAGCGAGAGATAATCGGACGGTCAAAAGACCGAGCCGAACGAAGGCGGA
>JBEKFX010000238.1:0-4235 GCA_050013115.1 Polyangiaceae bacterium | reverse complement strand
CTCTTTATTCGCCTCGAACATGCTATCGACTCGGTCGGTGCCAAACGCGTTTTGCTCGACACTCTTGAGGTGCTCTTCGGCGGGATCGGCAACCAGGAGATCCTACGCTCCGAGCTTCGCAGACTTTTCCGCTGGTTGAAGGACAAAGGGGTCACGGCCCTCATCACGGGCGAGCGCGGCGAGAGTTCGCTTACCCGCCACGGTCTCGAAGAGTACGTCTCCGATTGCGTGATCCTGCTCGACCTGCGTGTGGCGGAGCAGATCTCGACCCGGCGCCTGCGTGTCGTCAAATACCGCGGTGCGCATCACGGCGCCGACGAGTATCCGTTTCTCATCGGCGAGCACGGGATTTCGGTCCTCCCTGTGTCCTCGTTGCAACTCGTCCACGGAGCCTCGACGGCGCGTATCTCCAGTGGCAACTCCGAAATCGATCGGATGCTCGGGGGCGGCTATTTCCACGGCTCCAGCATCCTGGTCTCGGGCGGGCCAGGTACCGGCAAGACGAGCGTCGCCGCATGTCTCGCATGCACGTGCACGCGCAACCGGCGCGCCATCTTCTTCTCATTCGAGGAGTCGCCTGCCCAGATCGTCCGCAACATGAGTTCGATCGGGCTGGACCTGGCCAGTCCGATGAAGAAGCAGCGGCTGCGCATCATCTCCACGCGCCCGTCCGGCTTCGGCTTGGAGGCGCACCTCTTCACCATCTATCAAGCGATCGAGGAGTTCTTGCCTTCGATCGTCGTGCTCGATCCGATCACCGATTTCGTGCCGATCGGGAACAAGAGCGAGATTCGGGGCATGATGACCCGCCTCGTGGATTATCTCAAGACTAAGGGCATCACCGCGCTGCTCACGAGCGCACATGCAAGCGGCCCGGTCGACGGCTCGAACGTCGCGTCCGACGCGGGGGTCTCGTCGCTGATCGATACCTGGATCGTCCTTCAGAGCTTTGAAGTCGCCGGCGAGCGAAACCGAGCCATCAGCGTCCGCAAGTCTCGTGGTACGGCGCACTCGAACCAGGTACGGGAGTTCATCATCAGCGATCGCGGCGTCACCATGATCAACGCGTATCGCGGAGCAGGCGGGTTCGTCACCGGGTCGGCCCGCGAGGCGCAACAGCGCAACGACGCAGCCAACGGCAACGGGGTCGCCCGCGGCAAGCACCGCGAGAAGCTCGCGCGACGTCCGAGCCCGCCATGACGCACGCCCGCAAAGCACCCCGAGGCATCAAGACCGACGGCCAGCCCGAATACCTGCTCCGGCTCTTCGTTTCCGGCCTTGCACCCCGGTCGCAGCGGGCCATCGACAACCTGCGCAACCTCTGCGAGCGCTACCTCGCGGGGCACCATCGCATCGAGGTAGTCGACCTTTATCAGTCGCCCGGCCTTGCGCGCGACGAGCAGATCATCGCCACGCCGACGCTGGTGAAGGTTCAACCACTTCCGGAGCGGCGAGTCATCGGCGACCTCTCCCAGCCAGAACGTGTGTTGCACGGGCTCGACATCAAATGACGGTCGTGAAGGCCGGCGCTGCGCCCGCGAATGCGCCCATGAAGCCCTCGCCCGCGAGCGCGGGTCGATCCCTGCGCGCGAAGCTCTACGAGGCGGAACAGGCCCTCGCGGCAATCCGGACGGGCGAGGTGGACGCACTGGTCATCTTTCACCCGGCCGGCGACCGCGTCTTCACGCTGGACGGCGCCGACCGTGGCTATCGGACCCTGCTCGAGGCGATGAGCGAAGGCGTTGCGACGCTGAACAACCAGGGGGTCATCAACTATTGCAATGCACGCTTCTCGGCCATCCTGGGCGTGCCGCTCGAGCGGACCATCGGAAGTCTCATCTCCTCGTTTGTCCCGGAAGCGGAGCGGGATCACTTTCAGGCGCTGATCGCTGCCGGAACCGTCGGCCGTAGCCAGGGCGAGTTCTGGCTCCAAGCGCCCGACCCAGGCACGCCAGTCCCGGTGAGATTGGCCATCGTGAGCCTCGAGATGGATGGATGGCCGACCCAATGCCTCGTCATGACGGATTTGACCGAGCAGCGCAAGCAGGAGGCCGAGACCGCCGCGGAGCGGGCGCGGATGCAGAAGCGGTTACTGCTCGCCGAGCGCATGGCGACGCTCGGAACGCTTGCGGCCGGGGTGGCCCACGAGATCAACAATCCGCTCGCCTGCGTGATTGCGAGTCTCGATGTGATGAGCGCGCGGGTGCCAGGATTTGCCGGTCCGGAGGCACTGGGTAGCGCGCCGAGCCAGTGGCTAGGCCGTCAAGTCGACCGCGCGCGCGACGGCGCGGAGCGGGTGCGCCTCATTGTCCGCGGGCTGAAGGCGTTCTCCCGAACCGACGACGAGACCATGGGCGTCATCGATCCGAAGAGAGCGATGGACGCCTCGATCTCGCTGGTCCAGAACGAGATCTGCCTTCGCGCGCACCTCGTCAAGGATTACGACGCGCTTCCGCTGGTTTGGGCCAACGAAGGCCGCCTGGGCCAGGTGTTTGTAAACCTGCTCATCAACGCCGCCCAGGCGATCCCGCCGGGCGCCGCATCGCAGCACGAGGTCCGCGTCCGCGGGCATACGGACGCCGAAGGGCGCGCGGTCATTGAAGTCCACGACACGGGCACCGGGATCGACCGCGACCACCTGCCTCTCATCTTCAACCCGTTCTTCAGCACCAAGCCTCATACTGTCGGCACGGGGCTCGGACTCGTCCTTTGCAAGGCCGTCATCGACTGGCTGGACGGGAAAATCACCGTGCAAAGCGCGCCTGGCGCGGGGAGCGTGTTCAGCGTCGTGCTCCCGGGCGCGCAGGCCCCCTCTATCCCGACAGCCATCCCACCGAGCATTGTGACACCCGCGATCGAACCCAGGGGCCGCTTGCTCTTCATCGACGACGAAAGGGACCTCTGCGAGGCGATGCAGGAGGCGATACGCCCCTTCTATGACCTCGTCACGACCACCGACGCGCGTCAAGCGTTGGAGTTGCTCGCGGCCGGTCAGCGCTTCGATTTGATTCTTTGCGATCTACAGCTACCCAATATGACGGGCATCGATTTTTACTCTCGCCTCGTGACCGAATACCCCGCCCAGGCGACGCGCGCCGTCCTGATGAGCGGCGCCTTGCCCCGACGCCCCGGAGATCCCCCGATCGCATCGCCGAGGCCGCTGCTCGAGAAGCCATTCTCGACCGAACAGGTCTTGTCGCTGATGCGTGAAGCGATCCTACGCGAAGCCGAAGTATGGTGACCCGGCTGCGACACCCAGCTTCGCTGGTCATCGGTCTTGTTCATCAAGCGGCAACATGTCGGCGATGGTTGACGTCGACGGCCGCGCGCAGCATCGGCACAGTTGCAGACGACGTCAGAAGGTTGCGAACGCACGACGCAGCACCGCGAGACAGCTCATGCCCGATTAGTAGTTAGAAGGCTCTTCACCCTCTCGCGTTGTCCGGCGAGGATCTCTATCGCCCGTCCGAGCCCGATCTCGCCGGCAAGCGCTTTGAGCAATCCTCTGCAGCCGATCTGCCGCGAACGCCGATCGGCTGGCGCTCATGGGTAGGGGGTTTGCGGGCGCCTTCTTCGATAGGGGCGTCTTCTTCGGGGCCTTGACCGACGACCGCACGTTGTGGACGTATCCAACCTCGAGTTTGACGCCCGCCGCGTTGCCTTGCGAGACAAGCTTCTTGGGCGATGGCCGCTCCGAAGTCGCCGGCCCTTCCACCGACCTTCGACCCGTTCACTGGCAGCAGTCGCGCCGCATCAGGAGCGATGGAGCCACCCTTCTTTGATGATCGGCTCAATGAGGACGAAGATGCTCACCGGCCCCATCATGGCCAAGGGGGTTGCGCGTGGGAGAAGCGCCGAAGCCGACCCAACTTGGGGGGACTCGCCACCAATCTTGCGCTCTGGTTCTATGCGGCGGATGGCCCCAAACGCGGTTCCAGTCCTCGCGCTCCTTCGGAGCGTCGTCGGTAACCTCGTCCGCTCGCACCACCAGCTCGAAGACGTGATCGCCTTCTTCGGATCGACGGAATCACAAAGCTGCTACCAAACACAATCGCGGGACGGTGAGTTGGGCGCGTCGAACGCGATGTCGCGTTGGCCCCACCCGTCCAGACGAAGTTTCCGGATGCGAACGGCCAGTGCACAATGGATTGCCCGGCGGACTTCGTCGTCGACGGAGCCACGGCGCCACTGGTCACGCTCTCGGAGGGGACCGTCTCGACGGGGCTCACGACAGA
>JBEKFX010000237.1:0-4250 GCA_050013115.1 Polyangiaceae bacterium | reverse complement strand
GGTCACTTCGACGCCATCAATAGGGACCGGGCCGCCAAATCGTTGGTCCGCCGCCTGAACGCCCTGGGCTTCGACGTCGAGGTCCGGCCCGCCGCCGCCTGACCGCCCGGGTTTCTTGTTAGCTGCGCCTGAAAGATGGGGTTCAAGGGATGTTGTCCGTGCGTTTTTTTGCGTTCTGTCTACAAGGACGTTCGAAGACGCGGGGCAAGACGGCGCGGTCGACGAACGCGCGTTGCGGGGCGGCAGGGCGTGGCCCGAGAAGCCGGTTGCTTGGGGGTGACGATGGCATTCGGTCCTCTTCCTTGAGGTGCCCGTAGAACTGACTCGTGACCAGCCGGTCGAAGGATGCAGGGGGAACAGCAGCTCGAAGACACGCCCTGTACGAAACGAACGTTCGTGATCTGCGAGGCATCGAGTCGCAGCGTCGACCATCCGTGTCACCACCGGTCCCCACGCGTACCACCAAAATCGCCGAAATTACCCGGGAGCCGGGAACCGCGGAGCAAGGAGCTGGGCCCTTCTATCCTTCGCGACCCAAGCGCGGAATAGCTGCCGTGCGTGGCTTCGCCGTCGAGCTCGCTAGCGAACCGTAAAGGTCGGCCGAGCACCCCGGACGCCGCGCGTCGCCGAGCCGCAGACGAAGGCGCAGCGTACAATCCGGCCGCGAGAGTGTCTCCTGAAGTTTCCCAGGCGACATTTCATGCTTGTTTGTCGCTATCCGAGGCCGCTGTGGCAGAAAACTCCCTCGGGGCAGCGAGGACGACCCGCGCCAGGAGTCAAGCACATGAAAACCCGGAAGACCGGCCGCCCGGCGGGCGGGCAAGTGAAGTGGCTGCGGAACGTGAAGACGGGGGCGTTTTGCTGGCATGCCCGCTTCACGTTGAACGGGAAGCGCACGAAGTTCACGCCGCTCGACCCCAGGATTCCGGAGCATGACGACGCGGGCGCCCGCGAGGGGGCGCGCGTCGCGTACGCGTACCTCGTCGGCGGGAGTGCGGTGCCCGAGACGGTCACGGAGACGGTGCGCGAATGGTTTGGGCGGCTGCACCGAGCCAAAGAGGCGAAAGGTCTCGCGACGGTCAGGGACATGCGCGGGCGTGCCATGCGATGGGTCTTTCCAGTGTTCGGGGACAAGGACATGCGGGCGGTGACGCGCGAGGACGGCGAGCGGCTCGTGGCAAAGCTCGACGCGGCGGTGGCCGCCTTTCTGAAGCACGGGCCGGGCAAGGGGAGGCTGGCTCCGTCGACAGCCGCCAATGTCTGGGGGGACGTTCAGCACGGCTTTGACGAGGCGGTCGGCGCCAAAGATCGCGTCCTCCGCGTGCTCAACACGAATCCGCTGTCTGGCGTTCGTGGGCCCGACGGCGGGGGTGACCGGCAGGGACAGATCCTCTACTCGGATGAGATCGTCGCGCTCCTGCGTGGGCAGAATATTGATCCGGACCGCCTGGCCGGCGTCCCTACGTACCGGCGCCAAGTGTACGCGATGGCTATTTACACCAAGGCGCGTGCCAGCGAACTCGAGGCGCTCACGGTGTCGGACGTCGACCTCGAGCACTCGACGATCACAATCGCTAAACAGGCGGACCCAAAGACCCAGGGCAGGAAGGGCACGAAGCATACTAAGACCAAGCGGGTCCGCACGATCGACATCGAGCCGCACCTGTTACCGCTCGTGGCGGCGCTCGTCGCGAACCCGCAAGGAAAGGGCAACCGCCTGCTTCGGATGCCACCTCCGGAAGACCGCGCGGAGCTCTTGCGAAAGGACCTGCGCACTGTCGGCGTGAGGCGCCCGGCGCTGTTCGTCGAAGGCGATCCGTTGCAACGCGCGGTTGTGTTTCACGACCTTCGAGACACGGGTCTCACGCACATGGCGGTGCGGGGCGATTCGCCGATCCTCATCCAGTGGGCGGGTGGTCACACGGATTTTAAGACCACCCAAACCTACATCGTGCGCGGCCAAACCGAGCGGCGTCGCATCGGCGCGCCGCTTCCGCCTCTACCGCCCGGGCTTTTCGGTGCGCCGAAGGCGCCGGTGAGTTTAGGATGCGTTTCGGATTTATCCCAAACTCAAAGAGCCAAGATCATGAAAACATTAGCTAAACTTGCGACCCCAACGGGAATTGAACCCGTGTTACCGACGTGAGAGGCCGGTGTCCTAACCGCTAGACGATGGGGCCATTGTGCCGCGCTCCTTGTGTCGCTTCTCCAGGGCGCCCCTTGGGCTGTATCGTTGCGCCCAAGCTGGGGGACAAGGATTCGAACCTTGATAAGCGGAGCCAGAATCCGCTGTCCTGCCGTTAGACGATCCCCCAAGTGAACGCTGAAGCTCATGAAAAGCGCCGGACGGACCGGCCGTTGCGGGAGCGCGAACACTATTCATGGCTTGCACGTTGTCAAGCGCGTCCGGCTGCCAACTCCTAGTGGGCGACGAAACCTCTTGACCAAGTCGTGCAACGGCTTAGCTTCCGCGTCGCTGGCGCTCTGCTCAAGGGAGTGCCAAGAGGCCGTACGGTTCGCCATTGGGGCGCTAGACCGGGAACCAAGGCGGGACCTGCGTGGCGCCGGTTCTCTCCGTTGACGCGCTGAAGTGAAGGGAAAAAACTCATGTCTGCCAAACAAATTGCCTACAGCCGTAGCGCGCGCCACTCGATCCTCGAGGGCGTAAACTGCCTCGCCAATGCAGTGAAGGTGACGCTCGGCCCGAAGGGACGCAATGTCGTCATCCAGAGGAGCTTCGGCTCCCCCATCATCACTAAGGACGGCGTGACCGTTGCCAAAGAGATCGAGCTTCAAGGAAAGCTCGAAAACATGGGCGCGCAGATGGTGGTCGAAGTTACCTCGAAGACGAGCGACAAAGCGGGTGACGGAACAACGACCGCTACCGTGCTCGCTCAATGTATATTCGCGGAGGGCCTGAAACTTGTGGAGGCCGGGTCCAACCCGATGGATATCAAACGCGGAATTGACGCAGCCGTAGCGCGCGTCGTCCAAGAGGTGAAAAAGTCGGCGACTCCGACGAAGGACAAGGTGACCGTCGCACAAGTCGGAACGATCAGCGCCAACGGCGACGCGACGATCGGCAACATGCTCGCGGACGCAATGGAGAAAGTCGGCAAGGAAGGGGTTATCACAGTCGAGGAGGCTAAGGGGACGGAGTCGCAGCTCGACGTGGTAGAGGGTTTGCAGTTCGATCGCGGCTATCTTTCACCGTATTTTGTCACCAATCCTGAAAGAATGAGCGTCGAACTGGACGACCCAGCAATACTCATCAGTGAAAAGACAGTCTCAAGCTTGCACGATTTTTTGCCCTTGCTCGAACAAGTGGCTCGCGATGGACGGTCGCTTCTTGTGATCGCCGAAGACGTCGAGGGCGAGGCTCTCGCCACATTGGTAGTCAATAAGCTCCGCGGTCTGCTCAAGGTCTGTGCCGTCAAGGGGCCTGGTTTCGGTGATCGACGCAAGGAAATGCTCAAAGATATCGCTATATTAACTGGTGGACAAGTCATCAGCGAAGAGTTGGGCGTGAAGCTGGACGGCGTGCAGTTGAAAGATCTCGGTCGTGCCAAGCGAGTGAAGATCGAGAAGGACGTTACGACGATCGTCGATGGCGGCGGCGACCCTAAGCAAATTAAGGGCCGCATCGAAACCATCCGAAAAGAAATGGAAAAGACAGCGAGCGATTACGACAAGCAAAAGCTTCAAGAGCGGCTCGCAAAGGTTGCTGGCGGTGTTGCCGTCGTGAAGGTTGGGGCTCACACAGAAACTGAGATGAAAGAACGAAAGGCGCGTGTCGAAGACGCACTCCACGCCACACGCGCGGCCGTCGAGGAAGGCATCGTTCCAGGCGGCGGCGTTGCCCTGCTTCGAGCCGCGGCATCGCTCGAGGGCGCGTTGAACTTGGTGGGCGACGAAGCAGCGGGCGTTAAGCTCCTCCAACGAGCGCTCGAAGAACCGCTCCGTCAGATCGCGCGCAACGCCGGCGCTGAAGGCTCTGTCGTTGTCGAAAAAGTACGCGCCGGAAAAGGGTCGTTTGGCTTCAACGCCGCAACGGAAGAGTACGAGGACCTTCTTAAGGCAGGTGTCATCGATCCGGCAAAGGTCGTGCGCATGGCGCTTGAGCACGCGGCGAGCGTTTCCGGCATGATGTTGATGACGGAAGCCGCAATCGCCGAGCGGCCCAAGAAGGAAAAGTCCACTGCTGTGCCCGGCGGCGGGATGGGGGGCATGGGCGGGATGGGGGGCATGGG
>JBEKFX010000236.1:0-4269 GCA_050013115.1 Polyangiaceae bacterium | reverse complement strand
GAACGAGACCACCGGTCTTTCTGTCGTCGTCGCGTTCATCGCGCCCGGGCGCTGTTTTGCGCGGCCTTTCACGACTGAAGTCACGTTGGCATCCTTTCGTCTTTCGACAAGCGCGGAGCGTCCAGTCGTTTCGGGTCACTTCAGCAACGTCTGACTCCGCGCACCCCAGCGCCTTGGTAGGTAGAGATCGCGCTGGCCTGCTTAGTTGAAGCGACGACCCCTTCCCACCCGCCAATCGGCCATCGTCGTGTCATGATGAGCACGCGATGCGCCGCTTTTCTTGCTCGGGCCTCTGTGTACTGGTCACCTTGGCGGCGGCGTGTGGGTCGTTGGGCTCGCAGCCGCCGGGACTGTCTTCAACAACGTCCGAAAATTCTGGCTCCGACAGAAGCCTCGGTGGCTTGGCGACGGGCGAAGCGACGGACTCCGCGTCGGCGTCGGGATCTGGCGGTTCCCTGGGCAACGGGGCTGCGTCGACATCGCCGACCACGCCGACCGGCTCCGGCCAGCTGACGGCAACCCCCACCGCTAGCGGCACGCCGGGGTCGACGGCAAAGTCGATATCGACGACATCGATGGCGACGACGTCGAACGCGACGTCCTCGTCGGCGACGACCGCGACCGGACAGAATACCCCGACCGGCTCGGCGAGCACGGCGTCGAGCGCCGCGGGCTCGAGCCAACCAGGCGACGTCTCGATCAATCCAGCGACGGTTCACCAGTCGATCTCGGGCTTTGGCGCTTCTTCAGCCTGGGAGAACGGCTTCGCCAACACCGCCGACGCCGACACGCTCTTCTCGGTGACCGCCGGCGCCGGGCTATCGCTTTTGCGGGTGCGGATTGCTCCGGACGGCACGACGGGCGCCGGCGAGATCGCGATGGCCCAGGCTGCGCAGCAGCGAGGAGCCTCGGTGTGGGCGACGCCCTGGTCGCCGCCGCCGGCGGATAAGTCGAACAACAACGCGATCGCCGGGACGCTGACGAACGGGCAAGCCTTCGCGGCTACCCTGGCGAGCTACGTGGCGACGATGAAGGCGTCGGGGATTAACCTTGTCGCGATTTCTGCGCAGAACGAGCCCGACGCGAACGTCACCTACGAGTCTTGCTCTTACACGGGCACGACGCTCGCGTCGTTCATCGGCACGTACATGGGCCCGGCGCTCGCATCGACCGGGGTCAAGATCGTGGCCCCGGAGACGCAGAACTGGTGCGACTTTCCGAGCTACGCGCCGGCGATTCTGTCGAACGCCGCCGCGTCGTCTTACACGTCGATCATCGCGACGCACGAATACGGCTGCGCGCCGCCGACGGTCAACAGCGCGGTGCAGCAGGTGATGAGCTCGGGCAAGGAGTTCTGGGAGACCGAGATTTACGACGAGACTGCCGCGGCCGATCCGGGGATGACGAGCGCGCTGCGCGTGGCGAAGCTCATCACCGACGCGCTGACCATCACCAATGTCAACGCTTGGCACTACTGGTGGATTTACCCGACCAGCGCAGGCAACGGCGCTCTCTGGGACATGGGGACCGGACAGGCGACGAAACGACTCTGGGTGCTCGGAAACTTCAGTCGCTTCGTTCGACCGGGGTACAAGCGCATCGACGTGACAGGCAGCCCGGCAGGCGTCACCACCCTCGCGTTCGCGAACCCCACGGATCAGACGACCGTGATCGTCGCCGTGAACAACAACACGGGATCGACGACCGTTCCGTTCTTCGTCGCCGGCACAGCCTGGCCCGGCGTGGTCACCCCGTGGGTCACTTCGGCGAGCAGCAGCCTGGTGGCATCCGCGCCGATTTCACTCGTCGGCGCGCGGTTTTCGGCGTCGCTCGCCGCCCAGAGCGTGACGACGTTCGTCGGCGAGCCCTGAGCATGGCGAATGCGGGTACGCGTAACGACCCTTTCGGTTCCACCAGCGACGAATCGATGCAACCGCGAATTCGGCGGCGTCATGGTCGACGCCGACGTTGACCCACCCTTCGTTGCGCGTGACATCGTAGACGCCATAAGGAATCGCCTTGCCAAGCACGGGGTCGATGAAGTCGTGGACCCGCACCGGAACGGGAGCGCCCGAGGGCTGCCACTCCCTGACCCTTGTTGCAAGACGACCGAAGGCAGCTCGCATCCCGATCGCGACGCTCAGTTCGAAGAAATCAATCGGCAGGCCAAAGCCTTCCAGGCCAACGGTGGGGGTTCGAGGACGATGCTCCGAGTCGTCATCCCCGAAGCCGGTGGGCTTGCGCATGTCGGATTGGTCCGAGACGACTGACCCATCCCGGACCTCGCCGTGCCCTTCGATGACGCCGGCGGTGCCAAACGGTCGGTTCGACGTCACGATTGGCTGAGACGACTCCAATGTTAATACTGATCTTAATACTGTTCGAGGACGCGCGTCACCTCGGGCGGATTCGGGTTCGACCGGGCATCATGGGCCGCCCCTCAAGGCCGAGTAGGCGTTCAGGGCCGCGCGCGCCAGTGGGCGCCTCAGCTTGAACACAGCCTGCACGCGTGGGTCTGCCATGGGAAGCAGGTCCCCGCCTTCCCCAAGCATCGCTCCGGGGCTCTCGAACTGCGATTCTGAACCTGCTCGGGCATGAAGGTGCGGAGTTCCTTCCGGACCATTCACTCGCGTTGACCCATGGGGATACGATGCCCAGGGCGCTCGCTCGGGTCAACGGCAGAGGAGCTGGGCTGTGCGACAGATCGAGGAGCCCCGCGGGTACCCTCCGCAGGCGGAGAGTAGCTGACCCTTGGGCAGTTCGCCCGCCAAGCCGAACCGCTGGCCCCCTCGCCGTAACGGCGCGAACGAAGCGGTAACAAGCTGTGGACTACATTGGCGACCGAGCGGTCCGGCGAAGGCGGCGCGCCATGACGTCCTGCGTGTCACTCCTGCACGGTCACAGTTGGGGTCCTGGGTGCTAGTACCGGGGGAACGTTGCGAACGCTCGTCGTCGTCATCATCGTTGCTCTCCATGCCATGCTCTCGTCGTGCGCCGGAGAGCCTGTCGCTCTGTCGCGCGAGCCCAACGATCCGTCAAACCCATGTGCCCCAGAGGCGCCCTGGAGTCCTCCACTGCCGGCACCGACCGGCGTGCCCCTTGACGGTGGCGCGGACGCGGAGCCCGCGCCCCTGCCTGTTCATCACCATCCCGGAATGCCATGAGGGCGGTCGCGCTCTTCGCTCTGTTGGCGACCGGCGCGTGCGCCTCGACATCTCCGGCGCCAGCGTTTCGCGCCATGGCCGAGAGGGTTGGACGGCAGAGCGGTCACGCAGTCCACTGGCGGCAGGCGACGCTAGAAGACCGCAGCGCCGACGACGCCGTCCGAGCCCTGCTCTCGCGGGAGCTCTCGGTCGACGGGGCCGCGCAGGTGGCGCTCTTGCGCAACCGATCGCTCGTCGCCACCTACGAGGAGCTGGGCGTCGCGCAGGCCGATCTTGTGCAGGCAGGGCTGTTGCGAAACCCTGTACTCTCGGCCGGGATTGCTGAGGCGGAGATCGACATCCTTACCCCGCCGGTCGTGGTCGGCATCGCGCAGGACTTCCTAGATCTTCTGATGCTTCCAGCCCGAAAGACGATCGCGCGCGCGCAGCTCGAGGCGATCGAGCTTCGGGTAACCGACGAGGTCCTTGGTGTCGCCGCGCAAGCCCGAAACGCCTACTTCGCGCTGCAGTCCGCCGAGCAGACTGCCGCGATGCGTCGGCTGATTGCCGGCGCCGCGGGAGCCGCGCTCGCCACGGCCGCAGCGCAGCACCAAGCCGGCAACCTGAGCGATCTCGATTACGAGACGCAGCGGGGGCTCGCGGAGCAGGCCCAGCTCGACGTCGCGCGTGAGCAGGCGGGCGTGCTGCAAATGCGCGAGAGGCTGACGCGCGTGATGGGCCTCTGGGGCACCGAGACCAACTTCGTCGTCCCGCCCAGGCTCCCCGAGCTCCCGCCTACCGAGCCACCCCTCGAGCACCTCGAGTCGCTTGCTGTCTCGCAGCGCAGTGATTTGTCGGCGATGCGCCGCGAGGTGCAGGCCATCGGGCACGTCAAGTCGCTCGCCGAATCGACGCGGTGGACCGGCCTTCTTACCGTCGGCCTCGACGTCGCGCGGCTGAACGACGGGAACTACTCCTTCGGCCCGCACGCGTCGATCGAGGTGCCGCTCTTCGATCAGCGCCAGGCTCTCGTCGCGAGGCTCGAAGCGATGCAGCGGCAGAGTGAGGTGCGGCTCGAAGGACGAGCGGTCGACGCACGCTCGGAGGTGCGGGAGGCGCGCGATCG
>JBEKFX010000235.1:0-4285 GCA_050013115.1 Polyangiaceae bacterium | reverse complement strand
GGAGACGTAGTGCTCCCTCACATCGGCGAGCGTGACACCGAGCGTCTCCGCGACGTGCTGCTCGTGCGCCGATTCGGCCGCGTCCTCGTGGTACACGCACGAGAGACAGGCGCCGTGGTCGTTGGCGGAGTTGAAGTGCACCACGACCTCCTCGATGCCTGTGGTGGAGGCGTCGAAGACGTCACGTGGCAGCTCCTCCTGAAGGCGGCGCCGCGCGCGCCGACTGTCGACGGCAACGACAAGGCGTCGCAACCATGCACCCCCGACGCGCTCCGGAACTGTTTGAAGGGTGTGCACCCGCGGGTGCAACTGCAGCCGGGGTAGCAACGCCTGCGCTCGGGCGACGAGGCGCTCCGCCTTCGGCTGGTCGCGGTCATCCTCCGTGAACAGCAAGCATCGGCCGAGGTTGCCGTCGGTCACGTTCTTGGGATCGACGACCAGCACCGTGCCCTCGATGTCCATCGTCGCAAGCGCCCATAGGAACCCATTGCCGATGGCGCCGGCGCCTGCGACGAAGAACTCACCAAGCTGCACCCGCCGGCCGTCGTAGCCCCGGAGAAACCGACGCACGGGGAGTCGGATGACGTCGTGGAACGGCAGCGTGAAGTGGCGTCCCACCGCAAGCCGAACAACGGCTGCGGCGGCGTAGCAGGCGGCAACGAGGAGGATGATTTCCAGGACGCCGGCTCCGTCGTGCTCCGGCTCGTCGCTCGATGACACGACAACGTGCTCGGCGGTGATGCCGACACGAACGAGTGGTGCCGAGGAGCGTGGCACAACGTTGCCAATCAGGACCTCAACGGCGGGCTCGCTCGTGTGCTCGGCGGAGACAGTGGCGACCGTGCGGCCAAGCATCGCCACGAGGTGGTGACGGACCGATTGCGCGCCGACATCCGGCGCCGCGGTGACGAGGACGGCAACGTCGAGCAGTGCAGCGGCAGCGTCCTCGTCCAGACCGAACATGCTCGCCAGCGTTTTCGCGTGCTCGTCGCGGGCCGTCAGCTTCACGGGGTCACCTCGATGCGCTCGGCGAGCATCGTCGCTTCGACCTGCTCCCAAATGTTCTCGGCCGTGAGCCGGAACGTCGCGGCGTCGCGAAGAAAGGACGCTGCTGTCACGCGCCGGCCGAAGTAGGGAAGGACCAAGGAGAGGGCATCGACGTGGCGCACGATCGCCCACTCGTCGTCCGCCTGAGAATGAAACGCTTCCCGCGGGTGGCTGTGGACCTGCGCGGCGACCATGAGGTTCTCGGTGCGAAGAAGCTCCATAAGGGCACGCATTGACGGCGGAGGAATGCGGAAGACGTCCCTTCCAGTTTACCTGCTTCGGGACGTGCGCCCGCACGACGTCGATGGCGGCGTCCGTCCGTCGTCCGAGCCAGAGCACCACGCGCTCCTTGCCGCAGCGGCCCGCCCAGCGGATGCTCCGCAGCGTCGAAGCGACGAGCCGCTTCGGAACGACAACGCGAGCGATCAGAGCTTCGCTGTCTGCCATGCGCGCCAGACCTGGGTGATGATGCCGCCGAGGTCGTAGCCCGAGCGGTTCTTGTAGTTGTCCCAGAGGTCCCCCGTGTGGCTCGAATACGTGTGGTACTCGCGCACGCCGGCCATGCACACGAACGGGCGCCCCGTGACGGAGTGCGCCTGCTGGAACTGGTTGCCGGGGGCCGGCGCGATGGTCTTCGCGAGGTTCCCCTGCTCGTCGAGCCAGACGATGGACGGCGGAAGGCTGTTCCAGTCGTCGCACTGCACACGCAGTCTCGTCGCCGCTCGACCCGGCGCGCTGAAGCTCATGTCGAGCGTGGGGAACGTCGCCGAGTGGATGGTCCAACCGCGAAGCGTGCAGAGCTCCGCGGTCAGACCCCTTACGGCTTCGTCGAAGAGCTGGCGCGACACCTCCTCATGCACGACCAGCGCCTCCGCCACCGTGGGGCGGTCCGAAGTCCAGAACAAAATCGCCGCCCGTGATGCCGTCGTCCTTGAACGAGGCGTCCTGGTTCAGAGCCGTCGTGCTGCCCGCCAACGTCGCTACCCACCCCGCGGTCCCGGTCAACTTCAGGTGCTTGGCCGCATCGTCGAGCACGACCCGCACCTTGACGTTGTCGTTGACGATCTCGAACTCGGTTGTCGGCCATCGTCCGCTCGTCGTCACCACGGCGACCCCCAACTTCTTCTCGCTCATCTGCATCTCCATCTGGCGGCATGTGGCCGCTACCTCAGGAGCGAGCGGGGTCGCCGTTGGGGCCGTCCGCCCGCAAGAAATCTAGAGCGCAGAAGCTAAACACGTGTGCAGTATATGCGACCAACGCGAAATCGTCGAGGTTGCCCAGCGTCGGCTGGGGCGGACGCCGAGCTCGATCGGGACGTAAGTGCTCGTCTTGATGGGCGTAAGCCCGGCCTCTGCTGGCGGCACCTTGCGTTAGCTTCCCCAAGGTCGTATGTTTTTTCCCGAAAGATTCATCCAATGCCTGCCGCACGAAAGGCCGACCTCGAACCCGGACGCGTTTACCGAACGCGAGACCTGGCGCACTGGAGCGCGAACCCGACGCGCTATGCGCACCGGCTCGTGCGAGACCGGGTGCTGCAGCCGCTGGCTCCGGGTCTCTACGTGCACCCAAAGACCAGCCGCTTCGGCACGGTGCCGCCAACCACCGAGGAGATCTTGCGAGGCTTCCTCACCGGAGGTCCGTACGTGATCACCGGCCCCGAGAAATGGAACGCGCTCGGCCTGGGTACCACGGCCGTGCTGTCGGCAACGCTCGTCTACAACACGAAGCGGTCCGGCGAGTTCTCGCTGGGTGGTCGCCCCTTTCTCTTCAGGCGCGTGGCATTCCCCCAGCGACCGACTGCAGAGTGGTTTGCGATCGATCTGCTCGAACACGCTGACATGGCGGGAGCATCGCGTGCCGATCTCGAGGCCTCCCTCGCGGCGAGCCTCGCATCGCACAAGTTCGACCGCGAGGCCCTACGCGAGGCCGCGTCCACCTACGGTACCCGCGCGACCAGGCAACGTGTCGAGCGTGCGATCGCGCAGGCGTGGAGCTCGTGACCTACCCCCACGAGGACAACGAGTTCGCCGACCTCCTCCGCATCGTCTCCGGGGAGCGAGGAGTTTCGGAAGCTCTCATCGAGAAGGACTACTGGGTCACGCACGCGCTGTGGGCCCTCTCGCGATCCGGTCTCGGAGTGTGGTTCAAGGGCGGCACCTCCCTATCCAAGGGGTTCGGCCTTATCACGCGCTTCAGCGAGGACCTCGACCTCAAGATCGACCGCGGGCAGGTTCAAGACCTGCCCGCGGTTGCTTCTTGGTCCAGCAAGAACAAGGGACCCGTCGCGGCCCGACGGGCCTTCTACGAGGCGCTCGTCACGAAGCTGGAGGTGCCCGGTGCACGCGTCGAGCTTGTCGAGGAATCGCTTGGGAGAGAGGCACGCGGAGCGGAGTACAGGGTGCTCTACCCGGGTATGTTTCTCGATCAGCTTGTAGCGCCGATGCGAGCGTTCGTCTTGCTCGAGGTGGGCGACGCCCGTGTTGTGCCGTTCGTGGAGCAACCACTCGGGTCGTGGGTGCACGACGCGCTCGGGAAGCGCGGCTTGATCGGCGAGTTCGTCGACAACCGACCAGCGGTCATCCGCTGCGTGCACCCCCTCGTCACGCTACTCGACAAGCTCGATGCGATCTCGGGCCGCTTCGCCCGAGGGAAGGATGCGCCCACCTTCGTTCGTCACTACGAGGACGCCGCGCGGATCATTCGCGCCGCCAACGAGAAACAACTTCCAGCCCTCGACATCTCAGCGAAGCAGTTGGCGGATGACATGCTCGACGCGGGCGACATCCGAGCTGTCCCCGTCGACGCCGACCCGGCGTTCCTGCTGGCGGCCGGCGAACGCCGAGACGAGATCGAACGAGCCTACGCCGCGATCGCGCCCATGTTCTGGGGAGAGCGCATCTCGCTTGAGGATGCCCTTACGACGATCCGCGGGTGGTGCGGCGGCGCCCTTCGATGATCGGGGTTCGGCGTGAAGTGATGCTGCTCTGGGCACACACATCCTGTCCTGAGCCGCTCCTCGAGCACATTGAATACAACGCCAGGCCGGACCCCCGGCGACAGCGTGAGGATCTTTCTTTCGCCGCGGCCCTACCAGGAGCCCGAATGCCTACCGAAGCGATCCCCTGCCCCTTCTGCGGCTGCGTCCAACGCACACCCGCTCAGGTCGAGGCGTACGTCGAGAAGATGCTCGATGCCGCTGACAGAGCGCCTGCCTACCTGGGGGAGCTGGAGCAGTGC
>JBEKFX010000234.1:0-4305 GCA_050013115.1 Polyangiaceae bacterium | reverse complement strand
AGCCGTCTGCGTCCAAAGCTCGTGCAATCCCGGCACCGACGGAGCCGTTCACTTTTGCGATGGGCCCGATGAGCCTTCGTCGCCCGGCGTGTGCGTCCAGACGAGCCCTGGAGTGGGCCTTTGTCTGCCAGAGTGCTTGATCCCGAGCGATGGCACTGCCCCCTCGGGCTGTCAGGGGCTCGACGCGTGCGTTCTTTACTCGATCGGCACCGAGGCGAACTCGAACACCGTCATTGGCCTCGGCTACTGCTTCGGCGGCTGCACGAAGGACACGGACTGCCCGACCGGCAACGTATGCCAGACGAACGAGGGCATCTGCGTCTCGACCGCCACTGCGCCGACCAAAGCCCTTGGCGCGGCCTGCACGAGCGCAGACAACGGGACGTCCACGACACCCGCCAACTGCAACTGCCTCTTCGACAGCACGACGAGCGTCGGCATTTGCTCGCAGTTTTGCCTCGTCGGCTCGACCGCTGCCGCATGCCCCGCGGGGTACGTCTGCGATTCGTCCGAGCCCACGATGGTCCTCGACGACGCGGACGCCGCCATTCCGGGATTCGCCATGCAAAACACAGGGCTGTCGGGCTACTGCTTGCCGATGTGCACCGCGGCGGGAACGGGCTGCCCCACGACGCCGACGGGCTTGACGTGCATCAACGCCGACACGGCAGGACCGGATTGTCAGCCCTGACGCGCGGGCCCCGTGCAGGGGCCTGGCTCCTCCTCGCGACGGGCGCCTTCGCACGAAACGCGCGCGCGGACCCTTACTCACACGTGGGAGACGAGCCACGCCCCGGAGACGCCACATCGACGCAAACGGCCGACCCGTTCCGCGGGTCGACGTTCGATTTCGACCAGCTCGTCTCGACCGCAACGGCCCACCTCGAACCGTCGGCTCCACTTTCGTTTCTCCCCTTTTACGCCTGGTGGATGTCCTTCCGGCCGCGCTGGAACTTCAGCGACAATCTGCGCCTTCAGGCCAGGTTCGATTATTATAAGGAGTTTACGAATACCGAAGACACGACGCAGTATCGCGAAGACGTGTTCGGCGACATCTTTACGGACCTCGTGTACGCGAGCTCGTTCGCGCGGGCCGGACCGTGGAGGCACACGAAGTACACGCTCGGCCTGCGGGCGACGTGGGGCACCTCTTTGCAGAGCCACCTTTCCAATATCTATGTTTCGGCCGGTGCCATCGCCGGCGTGTCACAGACCGTTCCCCTCATGGGAAACTTTGCGCCCGCTCTCAATGCCGCGCGTTTCGGCCTGACCTTCGTTTACCTCCACCCGTTTTCCTTCGTCACGACACCCTGGAATACGAGCCTGAACTACCCGACTCAAAGTGACTCGGGCCAGGCCACGACGAGCGGCCAAATTTCGGGCACGACGATCGTCGACCACGCCATTTATGCGAAGGCCGATGCGAGCCTTCAAATCACCCCGAAGCTCGACGCGTCCGTGTCCGCCCTGTGGATCGACCAGTGGCATTACCCCCCTACGCCGGCGACTCTGTCCGGCCCGGGCCTCATCATGGGCCCGGTCCCCGTGGCTCGCATTAACGATACGCAATTTACTCAAATTTTTTGGATCTTGGCTTCAGTCGACTATGAACTCATGGACGAACTGTCGGTTGGCGCGGGCTACTACAATGCGGGGAACGTCATCGGATTGAACGGCCAGCTGCGCCTGCCCTTTCTCGCGGGCGAGGACAATGCGTTCTGGAGCCCCGAGGCGAATCTCTTTCTCGACGTCACGGTCAACCTCGACCGAGTCTGGGAGCGCGCCCGCGGCGGAGCGAAGCGGCCCGAGGTCACCGGCGAAACGACGAACGCGGCGCGGAGCGCTCGAGAGGCACGCCTCGCAGGCGAATCGCCGCGCTAAGACCGGCTTTCTTGGCTGATGGAGGATGCGAAGATGATGTGGTTGTCCGTGCGCTGGCTCGGTGTTCTCGCTCTCGCAAGTCTCGTGTGCAGCTTGGCGACCGGCTGCGCGGAGACGCGCCCGCCCATCAATCGAATTCAGGCCGGCGCGCTCGACAAGAGCTTTTTCGTCGGGCCGAATCTCAGTAGTCCAGCGGATGACCCCGAATTCTACATGGGAACGCGAATCATCGACGAACCCGACGGCCTCGGCCAGGGCTTCTGGATGTTTCAGGCCACGGGCTCGCTGGCGCGCATCAAGTGGCAAATCGAAGAAACAATCCTCATCGCGCGGCTCACGTACGACAGGATTCAAAATAGCGATTACGACGGGTCGCAGACGACGGACAACGGGCAGATTGTCGCGGAGTTCCCGATCGAAAGCCATTTCGACATCATGCACGACTACAATCTGCAGACCGGCGAGCAGCTGAACGTCATCGTCGAGAACACGACGGACCGCCCCTGGTACGAGCGGCAATACTTTCGCGTCGACTGGTCGAAGAATCTGGTGACCGACGCTTACGACTTCGACCTCTTCTCGGACGGCGCCGCGCTCGACGGGCTGCAGTACGATCCCGGGACGTACTACGTCGAAGATCCGAGCGATCCGGACGCCCCGGTCTTCAGCGCGGAAGACGGCTACTTCGACGTGACGACGATGCTCACCGCCCGCCCGCAGATCGTCAGCACACCCTACGGGAACCTCCCGGTTTGCTGGCTCTTCGGCAACTACCCGGTCGTCACGTGCGACCCGGCCGAGGTCAAGATTCGCCTTTCGTTCAAGACCGTGGTCGACGACGACTACGAGCCCGAAGACTGGAACGGAAGCAAGATGGACGCGTTCGGGTGGTTCACCCAAGATCGCTTCGGGTACGACCGCAACTATGGAATCCTCGATCAAGACTGGCATCGCTTTCCGGCCCGGTATAACATCTGGCAAAGTAGCCACGTTCAGGGATCCCAGTGCGCGGTCGACGCCTGGCGCGATGCGAACGGCAACGTCCAGAACTACGCGGTCACCTCGGCCGGCAACTACAAGTTCGATCCGGTGACCGGCCTGCCGATTCCCGACCCGTCGGGCCAACCATTCACGAAAAGTGCGGTCGGCGCCG
This sequence comes from Polyangiaceae bacterium, assembly GCA_050013115.1. Classification (GTDB taxonomy): domain Bacteria; phylum Myxococcota_A; class Polyangia; order Polyangiales; family Polyangiaceae; genus Palsa-1150. The sequence goes on along the minus strand of JBEKFX010000234.1, from coordinate 1,271 downwards.
ACGTACACCGCGACGTCGATCAAGACGGAACCGAGGACGAGTGTCAGTTCACCGACAGCGCCGGGCAGGTCGTGAACCCCGGGTCACGTTGCGACGAGTTCACGAACAAATGCGACCTTCCGCTTTATGCGCGCAAGACCAAGACGACACCGCTCTACTACGGCCCAACGGCCGATCCCGATCTCTTTGCCACGACGGCGGAATCGCTCAACTCGTGGAACATCGCTGTCAAACGCGCCACGCAACTCGGCAAAGTCGTCGAGGCCACCCGTGCAGGGGTTCCGCAGTACGCTCAGAACCTTCTGACGAGCGAGGCAGACCTTTACGCCGATCAGCAAAACGGATTGACCGTCCCGGACATTTTTGTCCTATGCCATAACCCCGTGGCGGCAGGCGACCCGGCGGCGTGCGGCGCTCGTGGCCTCGCCGTCCGGCTCGGCGACTTGCGCTACAGCGTCGTCGATCTCATCCAGAGTCCACAGACCCCCTCGCCGTGGGGCATCATGACGGACTTCAATGATCCGCTCACCGGCGAGAAGGTCCAGGCAAGCATCAACGAATGGAGCGCGGTGCTCGACATCGCCGCGCAGAACGCCGAGGACTTGATTCGCTGGGTCGACGGTGAAATCACGAACCAACAAATCGCGAACGGCCAGTACATGAGCCAGTGGGTTTCCGGCAGCAAGCTCGGACTGGCCCCGTTCGCTCCCTCGGTCCTCACGACCAAAGAGATTCAGTCGCGCATCAATTCGATCGACACGTCCATGGCTCAGCTGAACGGCTTGTCCGGGGGGCTCGCCGCACCGAGCCATTTGCCCTCGGGGCGAACGAACCCTGCGCTGCAGCAGCTCGCCCAGCAGATGGGGCCGAACCTCCCACTGCCGATCTTGCGTCAGGTCGCCGCCGCCAACCTGGCCCAAAGCCTCGGCCCTTCGATGGACTCTCAACTCGAAGCGACGCGGCAACAAATGATCGGCACGTCCTGGGAAACCCAGCTCATCACGCCGGACGTGGCGCAGTGGGCCGGCTACAATCCCCAGCAGCCCCTCGCGGGCGCCGCGACGATCACCGCGCAAGCCTCGCCGCTGCAGGGGCTCAATCCGAAACTTCGCCAGTGGAGCAAAGGAATCATCAACAGCGCGCTCATACTCAAGAACATGTGCGTCGTCGAAGACGCCCCCGAGCCCGATTCGCTCCTCGGGCTCGCGCAGCAGGCCCAGCAGCTCTATCCCTTGCCCAACGCGAATGACCCGAACTACGCGGCCGAGGTC
>JBEKFX010000233.1:0-4332 GCA_050013115.1 Polyangiaceae bacterium | reverse complement strand
TCTCCTCGGCGACGGCCAGATGGTACGTAATCAAAGGCGCACCGGGTCTTTCGCGATATTTTAGCTCTACGGTTACGGCGCCACTTTGACCGCGCGTCCGCAACTCTTTTTCGCGCCCGCGACGATCCCAAGCATGTCTTAATCCGAACTGAAAACATTCTGATAAAAAGTTGAAGACGTCAAATATGGTAGATTTTCCACTGCCGTTTGGGCCTAAAAGGACCGTGATTGGAGTGAGCTCTGGCAGTTCGATTTCTTTCAGAGCGCGGTAATTCTGCACTTTCAGGTACTCGATTCGCGCAGGTCCGGCGCGTTTTTTGCGAACTCTCGCTCGCTCCTTCTTCGAAGACATCAGACGTTCGAGCCTTCGGTTCGCAAAAAAGTTTTGAGTGCGGCCGCACAGCGCGGGACCGCGCAGGCGCCATTCACATGGACAGACAGCACGCCGTCGAAGGCGGGGATGAGTTGATTGGGACCAATCCTGCGCACGATGAGCAACGTAGCTGAGATGGCCGGTGGAAAACAATATTGTCAGCTCTGGCGCCGTCCACGTGTCCTTCGGGGTTGAGCGTTGTGTTCCCGAAAGCAGGACTGGGTGCTCCGATCGTCGGCCGGCCCTCCCGAGCGGCGAAGTACCTCAGCGGTCCGTTGGCGCGCGGCCGTTGTACCATCCGCTGCTCGGGGCCCCCGCTGTCCGCGCGCGCACGGCGGCAGTCTCTGAGGGTCCGACGACCCGCATTAGGCTTGTTGGCAGGATTGGAGACTTCGCCGAAGCCGTCCCGAACGGCCTCGGCCTCGCGGATGTAGCCTTGCGTCGTCGTAAAGTCTTCGTGGCCGGCGCGTTGCTGAATGCGTAGCGGATCGTCGCCGCGAATCGCCATCCACGTGATGCCAATGAGGTCCACGGCTTGTCACATACCGGGAGTGTAGCGAGTCGTAGCGCCCTTCGTGGATCAAGCGGCGTCGAAGGCCCATTGGCTGTCACGAACCCTCCGGTATGTGACAAGCTGTGGACCTCATTGAGCAATTTCAACGCACACGCCGCCCGCGCGTGCGCGGTACGGCACCCGTGACCGTTCTCGCGCCGCCCGCCTTGCTGGCCGTCGGCGCCCCGCTTACGCGAGGCCGAGGGCGAGCTGCCCAGACGGCCCGTCCCCGTCGGGCTCGTCGGTCGGGTCGCGGGCGCGGGCGACAGCTGGCGGGTCGGTCGGCAGGCCGAGGTGAGCGAGAATGCGGCGGATCGGCTCTCGCTCGGTGATGACCGCGACAACGCGGAGCCGGGCGTGGCACTTCGGGCATTCCAGGGCGTCCACCGACAAACTACGGCGAAGCAGCGTCGCCCAATCGATACGCGGCTGCATGGGGTAGAGGGCGCCACCCAGCAGGCGGTCCCAATGCTGGACGGAGAGAATGTTCGGGGCGAGCCGGACCACGTCGCCTGGCTGTGGTGGCGGCGAGGAGGGGCGCAGGGGCACACCGGGGGGCGCAATCTCGCTCGCCCGCGCTGTTGGAGCGACTATCGACCTGGTCGCCGTCGATGGCCGCTGGGGTGGTGTGCCCCGCTCGTCGCGGCGGTCCGACCTCGGAGCCGCTCCGATTTTGCTCGCCGTGTTCTCGACTGCCGCGGGCGTCGCGGTAGGCGCAGCCCCACATGGGTGTGGCCGTTCGCGCGGCTTGGGCACGACCTCGCGCCGCCACTTCGACCGAGGTGCCAGCACCCCCGCGAACCTCGTCAGGGGGTAGCGTGGAGGACAAATGATCGCCGCGAGCCTGGCCATAAACTCGATTCCGGCCATTACACGATGCTTGCCGCGCCGACCGCGGTCGGCGTACTTGAGGCGGTAGGCGATGCGACCGCCGGGCAAGCGCCGCAGTCGATCGAGCGACAGCGGCGGACGCGAGCCGTAGCGGCAGAGCCGTTCGCGACCCATGTCGTCGCCGGCTTCGATCCGCACATGGGCGTGCAGATTGAAACCGTCGCGGTCGACGGCCAGGGCTGGTTTGTCGGGACGATCGTCGCCCGCGCCGTGCGCGTCATCTTGCTCCGTATCACGCGGCAGGGTCGCAACGTTGCCGCGTCCCATGGCCATGGCCGCACACGCTTCAAGCGCGGTCTGCTCCGGCAACTCGTTCGAGCGCTCTTCGAGTGGCGAATCGTCCACATACCCATGCCTGCGTAGCCATGCGAGCGAACGACGAGCCGTGCGAGCGACGATCGCGTCCAGCTCGGCCGCAGTCGGCGCGTGTGCCGGGTGGAATACGAGCTGGCCCTCGGCGTCGCGGACGAAGACGCCGTCGAGAACGACCAGGTGATAGTGCACGTGAAGATTGACGCTCGACCCGCAGCGCTGAACGAAGTTGACCGCGCCGCACTGCGGAGCCTCGACGCCATGGTCCTTGGCGCGGCCGCGGTACAGCGCGAACACGCTCTCGACGAAGATGCGCGCGAAGCCCCGACTGAAGTCCCCGCAGGCGAGGTAAGCGCGCAGCTCTTGCTCGACGTAGCGGGGCAGGCCCTCCTCATAGCTCGCGCGCGCGTAGGCGAGGAACGTTTCCAGGTGCGTGCGGACAAGATCGTACAGGACCGTTTCCGCGGGACGGCGGGGTACGTACGCGGGAGCGAGCGAGGCCACGGCCCCCACTGCTCTCGCGCCGCGTGCCAGGACCGTGGCAAGCGATTCTGCGGCCTTGCGGTGCCCTTACGGTGTCCGCGGACAGATCCGCGTCCGGCAGCGGCCGGCGCCGCAGGAATGACTGCCCGGCCGACTCGTGCCCCGCATGAACGTGCAATCGCCAGGATGCGCACACGGATGGGCCTTCACGGCGCGTGAAAAGGTCAAGCAAGCGTTGCGGCCTTCCAGCACGCCGCGAGCCACACTCGCTCGGTTGGTCCCAGGACAGCGCCTGCAACCGTCCCATCGACGTCATCCGGATCCCACTCGCGAAGCCGTTCAAAAAGCGCAAAACGTCGTCCACTGCGCGAATTCTGTACACGCCGCATCGGGCAACGAGCCCGATATATGTCGAACCCAATATATCAAACCGGTGCAATTCGAGTCGTTGCAGTGGTCGCGCACCGTGCGCGAGAAGCTGACAAGCTGGCTTCTCTCGATGATGCTGAGGGACCGGCCGCCCTCCATCGCCTCGCCGCGGAGCACGTGCCAGCGGAGCTCGTCCGATAGCGCGTAGGGCTCGCCCTCGAAGAACTCGGAGATCAGCCTCTTCCGGCGCGATTGTCGCACGGCAATTTTGGTATTCTTCATGCGATTCGTGTCGGTCCGCTCCCAGACGTCGGGTGCAGGCGTACGTCAAAAGGGTCAGCAGCATATCGCTTCCAACCCATTTGACCCGGCGGTCGTGAGACGTTGCTTTGGCGACGCGGGTCGCGCCGCCGAGCCCGATCCATCGATGGGCCGGCCATGGCGCGAAGACCGGCGAGTTTCATCCCCGTGAGGAAGTCGAGCGCCGCTTCGGCGCCGTCGTGGTCCAACCTGTGCTCCAGCCTCGGCAGGCACGGGCAAGTCGCTAGCTTGCAGAGGCGCCACGGGCCTCGGCCGCTCGTTGTTCGGCACCCCCTGCAGTCACAGTCCGGGCGATCCAGTCCCGCTGCGCGACGGAGGCAGCGCCGCCCCGACCTTGGCGGGCGCCATGGCGAGACCTGAGGTTTTTGGGCAACGGGTGGGCAATGCTCGCGCGCCCCGTTCCCTAAGCAACGGCAAACTAACGGCTTTTCAGCCTCCAGAGCGGGAGAAGCGATTTGAACCTTCGACGTCCACCTTGGCAAGGAGGACTCCCGCGGGCTTCCGGGATGTTCCATCGCGCCGACGCCACGGCGCGCGATTTTCAGGGCGTTCGGGCCTGGGTCGACTCGTCGCCATCGTTCTCCGCCGCAGTGGCCTTTGCCACCGCCGAAAGCTCGCCGTCATCGCCAATTGATTCGCTTGGCAAGTCATCGAGGAACCGATGGCCCCCGGAAAACTCTTGAGCGATGTGCTCGGCGAACTGCCGATAACGACTCTCGGCGCTCTCTCTCGCCGACTTCTTCTCGCTCGCGGGGACCATCGGCGTGTGCGCAAACCAAAGCCGGACGAATACCCCAAAAGCCTCCGATAAGAGTTCGAGATCGCGCTGACTTCGAGCGATGGCCCGACCCAGTCGGTCCAGGCGTCGCAGGAATAGAGCGGCATCGCTCGTGCCATCGAGATACTGCCGGAGCGCGGCTCCGACGACGGCGCTTGCCGTCGCGTTGCTCGCAGCACAGAATTTCTCGAGCCGCTGCGCCAGTTCGGCATCCACGTAGGGCAGCAGTCGGACTCGTCCACGGCCGTCACC
>JBEKFX010000232.1:0-4358 GCA_050013115.1 Polyangiaceae bacterium | reverse complement strand
TTGTCCGATCGGCATGCGCCGGAATCGGTGATCGCGATGCGCCGTTTTGTCCGATCGGCATGCGCCGGAATCGGTGATCGCGATGCGCCGTTTTGTGCGATCGCGATGGGCCGGCGCACGCACTCTCGTCGAGCCAATGGCTGGCGTCGTCCTCGAAGACGATCGCCTTGCGGCACGCGGCGGTTTCTGTCGCTGAGACGTCGTCCACAGCCAAGCGGCTAGTCGCTGCCGAATGGCTCGGGTCGTTTTCCAGGCCGTTGCACGGGAAAGGTAGATCCGCTTGTCATGGCGCGGCTGCGCGAGAACGCGGCCAGGTCGCTTCGTGGGCGGAGCTCGCGAGGCGAATAGCCGGCATCGGGATCATCGCCAAACGCGTTTACTTTCTCGCGGCAGATGGCGAACTGGAACGCCACGACGATCGTCCCCGTTCACAGACGGGACTCCGATCTCTCAGGCTGCCCGGGAAGACGGTTCGCCCGCCACTTCGAGCGATGACTTCAGCGCATCCCACGCGTGGGCATCGAGCACCTTCTCAGCGAGCTGCAACGCGGCGGTCAAGACGGGCTCAGGCGCTCCGCCCTTCAGCGCACGGAACATACTCGCGTGTTCGGCCGCGCTCATCGCGGGGAGCATGGTCGCCCATCCGGCGACCGTCTGTTCAAGCGTCCGGCTGCGCTTGAAGGCCATCATTCCGGCGGCAAGGCGGGCCTCGTCGACCATCTCCCAGAGTCGAGGCTGACCGGCCTCCTCCTCCTCGATGTGCGCAAGGAATTGGACCGCGAAGCGTGCAAGCGTCCGGTAGGCCAGGTGGCCGGCCGTTGCGGTTGTCTCCGCACCGGCGACCTCGAACGCCCTTTCCACTTCGTCGAGTGCCCGGTGATGTTCCTCGTGCTCCGCGTGGAGCGACCCGGCGACCTCGGGGAGGACCGCCGCGATGATCGGGTGCAGAAATGTCTCCTCATGCTCCGCGTGCTCGCGCAGCATCCTGACGACCTCGCCCACCGTGTGCGCCAGCGTCGCTCGTTGCTCGGAGTCGGCGTGGTCGGTCGTGCCTGCGAGGATGATGGCCTCGAAGAGCCGCTTGCGCAGCCCCTTGTGGACTACCGTATAGAAGTCGGTGCGCGACTGTACCGTCTTAGAATCGTTGCTCATTGTTGCCTCCATGCTCCTTGGACAGGACCGGAGGACCGAGTGTGACAGTGGGGGCTAAGAATCGGCGCCGAGGGCCGCGCGAACGCCGGGTTGCTCGAACAGTCGTTGGAGCGAGAGCACCTCATCCGGCGCGGCAAACAGGGGGTGCTTCCGGAAAAGCTCGGCGTGCTCACGTTCGAGCGCGTCGAGCTCACGGACCCGGCTCGGGGTCACGGTTCGGATCTGGACGATCCTCTCCGGGACGAACTGAAGCTCTTTTGGATCGACGTAGCCCTTGTCGATAAAGCCCCTGGTTTTGCGCGCGCACCGGCACGGATTCGCCTTGTTGACGAGCCCGCACTTGCCGTTCATGAAGTTGTAGAGGTCGCGTCGCGACCTGGCGAGCACCTGGCGGAAGTTCTCGGGGGACAGCTCCATGACCTCGGCGCCCACACGGTCGGTCACTCCCAGGATCTCGCCGAGGACGAACACTAGACGCTGCCGACGATCGAGGCACATGAGCATCGCGAGCGTGCAGCCGATCTTCGCCTCTTCGACGAGGAGCGTTGCGGGGACACCCCCGGGTTCGTCCGGGGTGGGCGCGTCGCCGGCGTTGTCGAGGTCCTGCACGAACGACTCGAACGGGCGCGGCGCCGATTCGAGCGGCTGCTTCTTCTTCAGGTTGAGGATATGGTTGACGACGATGCGATAGACCCAGGTGCGGAAGGCGCTCTCGCCCCGGAACGTGGAGAGCCGCGTGATGACCTTGACGAGGACCTCCTGCGTCACATCGGCAGCATCATCGCGGCGCCATACCATCCGGGCCGCGACGTTGAAGATCCATGGACTGTGCCGAGCGACGAGCTGTTCGAGTGCGCGACGGTCTCCGCCCTGAGCGCCCGCTACGAGCTGCTCGTCCGGCGGGTCGAAAGGGGTGTCGGAGAGGGGGCTGAGCATCGGGATCGGGTCTGGCAAAAGTCGCCAGGGCAGGTCGATCGATGGGTATTCCTCAGCCGTAAGCCCCTCCTCGGCCGGCTGTCAATGTGCCGCCCGGGACAGCCCATCTCACGAGCGAGTGTGTGCATCTCGTCCCAGCCGTCAGCGCACGGCGAATGCGGCAGATGCGGTGCTCGTCGCAGTCATCGAAGTTACCGTTCAGGGACTTGGGCCGACGGTTCGTCCGCCATGGGCTACGGCCCGGCCGCTTCGGCTCATGGACCCGCGGTCTCGGCCGTTTTTTATCGTTGAGCGCTGTCCAGCAGCGAGGACCATGATGCGGCCATGCCGGAAGAGTACGAAAGCGTGGTGATGCCTGCCGGACAGTTGGTTGAAATCGGCCTCGAGGCTATTTCGAGAGCGAGAGACGAGCTTCTGCATCAGACGGCCATCGTCAGCATGAATCTCGAGTTTCTCGTCCAATCCTGCGATGGGGAAAAAAAAGCTGCCGCACAGGACGCTCAAACCAGCCTCGCGCGCATCGTCGAAATCATCAGAGCCATCCAGGCCGCGCCATCGGCGATGCCCTCTAGGGTTCGCGAGTCGGCCTGACCCATTGCCGTAGGCGGCATTCGTCTTAACCGGAAACGTTCACGCCTGCTGACAAGCGGCCGTCGATCTCATTTGACCTCTCTGCAGGGTTTGATGCGCGCGCCACTCTGACAGCGCACGCGCCACCTTTCCGCGCGTTACGACCGCTTCATGTGGGCCCGGGGTTCTCCCGGTGCTCGACCATTCGCTCATTCGCACTACCGAGGGCGCCTGACTTTCGTTTCACGATCCCCAAGGATCTTGTGTTTTCGATCGTCGGCTCTACGCTCAACCCAAAAGACTCAGCGCGGAGTCGACCATGGACGCCGAAGACGAGAGCCGCTGTGCGGAGAACGGAAGCCCATGGCGCGCCGAAGTCTCTCGGCGACTGCAGGAGCTTCTCAGTCACGCGGCGATCGCCCGTCTGAACTTCGAGTTCATTTCGAAGTGGGTCGAAGGCGAAGCCAAGGCGGCTCTGGACGACGCGCAAACGAGTGTCGACCGGGTGGTCGAGACGGCGAAGGCCGTGCAGGACATCCTTCAGAGGGAAGCGAACGACAGAGCGAATGGGCCGTAACGGCTGTCCCTTCAAGCCCCGATGGCATCCCGCAGCCCAATTCGGTCGGTTTGAAGAAGCGCCGAGAGTGTGCGGTCCGCTCCGACACCGGCTCATTCGAGCCGCCCATGGGCAATCGCCAATCACTGCCTTTGCTGCTCGATCCTCGTCATCCCGGGCCCGACGGACTGGCCGTGCTGACGCGCGTCCGAAAGGCCTCGAAACCACGGACGTCTCAAGAGTTTTCGTCCTGCGGCCGTTTTGGGATCCATGGTGTTCCGCAGGCGAGTGCCAAAGGGCTACGTCGGCCGAAATCACGAGACGATTGGATCCGACGTCCTTTCCGTGCTCGACGCGCTCCAAGCTCTCGCGACAAACGATAAGGGCAGGCGGAGCGGTTTGCTCGAAAAGGTGCTGAAGCCAGGACAGTGGGAGCAGCTTCAGAGCGTCCATCCGGAGAGGTGGTATCCCATCGCTACGCTCCTTGATTTGATGGACGCCGTCGAACAGCGGACCGGCCGGTACGCGCTCGTTCGCATGGGCCGCCTTCTATTTCGGCGCTCGCACGAGCAACGCGTCCTACGCACAGCAACGTGCGGCCACGATATCGTCCACGCGATCGATCAGATGTACCACTACGCCAATCGCGGCGAACAAATTGGCGGATGGCGTGTCGTGGCCTTCGACGAATGGATCGCAAACTTGGAAAAGACGACGCCGCATCACTGTGCAATGGAGGAGGGCATTCTCGCCCAGGGTCTCGCGGCTGTCGGCGCGCGCGCCGTGGTGAGCCAGGAGGTGTGCGTTTGCGAAGGAGCGGACAGTTGCCTCTTCGTGATTCGCTCCGCCGGAGGTCGTTGGTTACGTCAAGGCAAAGGTTCCCGCGGCAAACTTCGCACCTGAGCGCGTCGCCGCTTGCCGCCTCAACCAAGCTGCTTCGCAAAATCAGCTGATCGAGCGATTCGACGAGAGGGCGGCCAGGCCTGGAGCTTCAATGGCCCGCACCGCGACGAGTGCTTGACCGTAAGCCCCTTATGGGGGGCCTGAGTGACGGAGAGACGAGGGGTATCCATGCTGCTGGTCATGCACCAGACAGCGAGAGATAATCGGACGGTCAAAAGACCGAGCCGAACGAAGGCGGAGT
>JBEKFX010000231.1:0-7528 GCA_050013115.1 Polyangiaceae bacterium | reverse complement strand
CACTTCTTCGACCCACTCCGCCTTCGTTCGGCTCGGTCTTTTGACCGTCCGATTATCTCTCGCTGTCTGGTGCATGACCAGCAGCATGGATACCCCTCGTCTCTCCGTCACTCAGGCCCCCCGTAAGGGGCTTACGCATCAAGAACGTAGGCCATACGCGACGTTTCGCAGAACTCGACGGGATGGACAAATAAGCTGCGACAGTAGTGCTAAGCCGACCGACGAGGCGCACTTGCTCCATCAGCATGTGATGGACCATCTTTATATATTGCTCAATTACAATTGGCATCCTCGCCTTGTGCTCGCCATCGAGGGCCTCTGGGTCGCGAAGGCGGAGCACGTGCACGCGTTCGACCTTCGCGTCATCGACCTGGTGCGGCACTTCCTGTCGGCCACCCGCGCGTCGATAAGGCGGAGGAATCGAGGTCGGACCATACTCCGCCTCTACTGGAGCGTCACATTGAACTCGTGAGTCGCGGGCGGCGAGTTCTGGAAGCTCTGCGTGATGACGGTGAGCCCGCCGACCAGGGTCGTGGCGTCGAGCTCAGAATTCCAGGTGGCATACACAGGGGTTGCGCCCGACATCTTCAAGGAGGAAAGGAGCGTCTGGAAAATCACGCCGGACCCGGCGCCACCTTCGAACGTGCACGTGATTGAAGCCAACGGTCCATGGGTCAATAAGGATCCCCCGTAGATTCCGAAGTGGATTTGCCCGATGGAGATCGGCAACCAGGCGACGGACAGGTCTTGGGACGTGTCGAGTGTCGCGGCGCCCCCATCTGGCGCCGCGGCGGGCGACGTGATGACGGCGAGGCCGGGAATGGTTGCGGAGACATCGAACTTGGGAACGTCGCCTCCGTTTCCCCCGCGAAAGGTCATGATGCCTCCCGCCCCGAGCGTGACCGACGAGGGGAAATAGGCGGTGCCGTATCCGTCTCCGTTGTACGGGATAGTGATGGTCGTCGAGCCGACGGAGGCGGACATCGGGCCGTCAGGGCCAACATCGCCGGACCCGTATGGGGCGCTACCGACTCCGCCATGTTGGCAGGAGTTCAGCTGGCACGCACCGGCATCCAGCGGGGCGGCACACGTTTCCTGGAGTCCGACACCGGGTGTAAGGAGAGGCACCTGGGCCGCTACTTCGCCCGAATCCCCGCCGAAGGCTTGCAGAACGATGAGGGTTCCACCGTCCCCTGTCGTTGAGCCATTGTCCCCGGCGTCGTCCTGAGCGGTTAAGCCGTCCGTGGTCGTGCCGCGACACGCAAAGAGGGGGAGAGTCGTCAAGACGATGGGCAGTGCGAAGGAGCAGCGCATGGCCTCACCTGCTACGGGCTTCGTGCAAGAAAAGCGCCGTTGGTCGATGACGGGGTTCGCGGCCCGAGAGACCGCCCGTCAAAGGTGACTTGAACGAGTCACCGCCTGCGCGCCATGGCGAGCCGGCACGCTTCCCGCGGAGTCCGACGCCATGGCGCGAAATGTGCCAGGGGTGACGCGGGCGTCATATCGGCCGGGGGGCTTTGAAGCTTGGCCGAGGCGTTCGATGAGTACGGCGAGCTGGTTGCCCGGCCATCCCCTTTCGGACGCCGCCCGCCGCGGGCACATGAACGCGGCGGTGCCGTTGCGTCGGCTCGCGAACGCTCCCTCCGGCGGTACTTTCTCCTCGCCATGGCCAACGCCGCTCGAGGCGTGCTCCGCGGAGTGACGATTACGCTCGATGCGCCAGTTCCTCCGCTCGATGGGCAGCGCGTGAGGCTCGTCATTGAGCCGGAAACAGAAAGCCACGTGAGCGGTGACCTGTCGCCTGCCGAGCGCGCGGCTTTGCTCCGCGAGTGGGCGACGCAGGGGCCGCAGGGACCGATCGACGACGTGAGGACTTTCCGAACCGCCGTGATCGAACGGGGGGGGATGTCCCAGAGCCCGTTGAATTCGTGAAGTAGCGGCGGCTCCTCGCCGGCCTGAGAATCAGGTCTGCCAGGACTTTGAGCCCCAAGGGGCAAGAGGAGCCGCCATGAAGAAGAAAGACGCAGTCAGGGAACGGAAGCAAGAAGAGAATCCGGTCACGATGAACGTAGCGATGCAGCAGCTGATGCTGCCGCTGCTGCTGGCGATGGACGCGACGAAGAAAGGGCTGTTGTCGTTCGTGCAGCAGATGGGGATGGTCGTGCTCGCCGAGCTGCTCGCGACGGAGGCTGTGCAGATCGCCGGTCCGAAGGGCAAGCATATCGAGGGGCGAACGCATCACCATTGGGGCACGGGCACGAGTTCGGTTTGCTTCGGCGGTCGCCACGTGTCGTTGCCACACCCTCGGGTTCGCGTTCGCGGCCAGGGCCGGGGCAGAGAGGTCGCGCTGCCGAGCATCGAGGTCCTTCGTAAGGGCGACCCGATGTCCGAACGCGTCGTCGAACAGATCGCGCTCGGAGTATCCACGCGCGGTTACGAACGCAGCTTGGAACCGGTTGATGAGTCGATCGAGACGCGCGGCGCGAGCAAGAGCAATGCATCGCGCGCTCTGATCGACGCGACAACCGAGAGGCTCGCGCAGTTTGTCTCGCGCAAACTCGACGACGTCGACTTGGTCGCGATGTTCATCGATGGCATCGAGTTCGCGGGGCACTCGGTGCTCATCGCTCTGGGCATCACGATCGACGGCACCAAGACGCCGCTGGGCATCTGGGCCGGCTCGACGGAGAACACCGTCGTGGTCAGCGAGCTGCTCTCGAACCTCGTGGCTCGCGGTCTTCGCGCCGATGCCTCGATGCTCTTCGTCATCGACGGCGGTAAGGCGATCCGCAAGGCGCTGCGCGATATCTTTGGCGACCGCGCGATCATCCAACGTTGTCAGGTCCACAAGGCGCGCAACGTTCGCGATCATCTTCCCGAAGCGCGGCGAGCCTACGTCGCAAAACAGATGCGTGATGCATACAATTCGACGACGGCTTCGACGGCGAAGAAGAAGTTGATGCAGCTCGCCTCGTGGCTGGATTCGAATGGTGAAGACAGCGCCGCCGCGAGCCTGCGCGAGGGCCTGGACGAGACACTCACCGTGATGCGACTGAATCTTCCACCTTCGCTGCGGCGCACCTTCGCGACGACCAACGCGATCGAGAACATGAACGGTTCGCTCCGGCGCATCGCTCGCAACGTGATGGAAGGACGAAAAGATGATCCGTCGTTGGGTCGCCCTCGGCATCGCCGAAGCTCAGAAGGGATTTCGGCGCGTCAAGGGCTACATGAGCATGCCTTCTCTCGTCGCCGCCATTCGGCCCGCCGCCGCGGTCGCGTCTGAGAAGAAAGTCGCGTAAGAATTCCAACAAGCCGCCTCTACTACCCGAAGTTCAACAGGCGGCGGGGCGTTCCCTGGCCGGAAGGCTTCTGCCGCAGGGATATCGGGCTGCGCGTGGCCGCAGGTTAAAAGAGCTGCTCCATGCTGCGGGTTTATTCACCGTACACCCTTACTCATTTCCGACGGCAATACCTACCGGCGCATTGAACTGCCCGTTGCCGGTTCCCGATGACCCCACCGAGCCGGAAACGCCGTTGTAACCGGCCCCGATGCTCAGCAGATACGTGCCAAATGGGTAAACCGTTCCAGCAACAGCGGAACCACTAAAACTATCTACGTTGACTTCCGGGGCTTGGTCGCGCCACCGGTCAAAGACTACCTACTCGCCCGGTGGCGCCTCGTACGCCATTATTTCCGACGGTTTCCGCTTCGCCGTGCTCGACACCAGGGCTTCGCGTCGCGCCATCCCGGGCGAGTCGGTGACGGTCACTCGCAATTCAAACAATGAACTTGTCGTTTGCAACGATCCCGATCGAGGGCTCGGCAGCTGAGCATTGTATGTCACGACTGGGAGCCCTTCGTTCGATTCGGGCGCGCACGAGTCGTTCGATTCACGGACGTTCCGAGTCAACACAATGCGTTATGGTTCTGCTGTTGCTGCAATCGCCGTCTCGTTCGTGAGTCACAGGTCCAAGCTGAACGTCGAAGCCATAGACCAGTGCTGGATGCGGTCCAAGAGCCTTTCCACCGCAGCTTCCGTGACACGACTGTACTCGTCGGCGTCCTCGGGCCACCTGTCGGCAGTCGTTTGATGACACAGCATGGTCTGTGTATCGAACAGGCGAATTGCGTTAAACAGGTGTCCGCTGAGTGGGTCGTGACGAAACACGTCGCGCACGAGCGCCATCAGGCTGTCTGGGCCCTTTCGTCCGTCGACCGGCTGCGTCGCCACGAACAGCCGCACACTCTGGGGAAGGCTCAGCACGCGCGAGCCAGAACGTCGAGCAGACGTGCGAGAGCCTCGCCGTCGAACGACGATGGCACACGCACTACGGTGCCCGAGGCGAGCACGACTTCGAAGGTCGACGTAGGCGCGGAAGGCCCAACGATCAGCTCACGGAACGTGGTACGCTCGCCTCCGGCGAGCCGGCGACGCCACAGGTAGAGCCGCTGCGGATCAAGCCCATGCTCGGCTGCGAAGCTGGCAACTGTCTTGACGGACCGCTCCAGCGCCGCAAGCGTGTCGCGCGCGTCCGGCTCCGACCAGCGCGGGCGGTTGAAGGGCGATGACGGGCGCTTCGTGAGCATGGGGGACTGCGCTCCTCGACCTCACGAGCCACCGCCACCTTCCAGACGCCCTTCGTGGGCGGCTTACGTTGCAACTCGGCGATGACCGTCGTTGCCTCGAGTGCGCCCTGGGAATCTGCGACAAGTAACGGCTCGATTTCCCCTCCCACACTGCCGCGAACGGGTCCGGACGCGTGCGCCAACTCCGGGCCTTCTTTGTCTCGCTCGGCACTGCGCCCTGCTTCCAGGCATACGCGCTGCGCTCGCTCATTCCGGCCGCCGCCGCGGCAGCCACAATCGTCTTTCCGTCAGCCATCTTTTTCCTCAGCAACCTGACCTGCGCGTCCGTGACCATTGGGGCTCTCCGGAGCCCCAAAACCCGCTCGGAACTCCGAGCAACAACCTCGCACACGCCTTCAGGAAGGCGGGGAACCTGCAGAAATAGTTGTCGCCGACCTGCAGAAATAATTGTCGTCCATCAACGGGCTGGCGCCAGTTCGGCTACCGGTTTTCGAACGACTACGTGATTCTCCTGTTCATGCTGCTCGCCATCGGCGGTCGCCCGTTCGGCGCGCTGTTCCGCACGGCGGCCGCATGGGGATCGTGGTCAACCTCTTCGGCGCGGTCACCTTCGACCGCAACGACGCGCGCTGCGACCGCTTCTATTTCCGCGACGGATCGCAGGTCGTCATGTACCAGCCGGATTGAGCGCATCGAGGGCCGCGAGCAATGCCTCGTTTTCGTCCGGGCGGCCCACGGTGATGCGGAGCGCATCGCGCAGAACCGGCACGTCGAAGTAGCGCACGAGCACGTGACGCTCTTTCAACGCCTTCTGCCGCGGGCCCGCGGAACCGCCTGGGACGCGCGCGAGGAGGAAGTTCGTCTCCGACGGCAGAACCTGGAAGCCGCGCTTCTCGAGCGCGACGACGAGAGCGCCGCGCGACGTCCGAACGCGCGCGGCGTTGGCCTCCATCCACGCATAGTCTTCGAGCGCCGCCGTCGCCGCGACCTGCCCGAGCTTCGCGACGTTGTACGAGTCCTTCACCTTCGCGAGCTCCGCGATGACCTCCGGGTGGCCGAAGCCGAGGCCAACGCGCATGCCGCACAGCGAGAACGACTTCGAGAACGTCCGCAGAACGACGATGCGCGGGTTCTTGCCGACGAGCGCGATGGCGCTTTCGCTGCGGCTCGCAAAGTCGATGTAGGCTTCGTCGACGACGATGAGGCCCTCCACGCGCTTCGCGAGCTCTTCGATCGCCGCGAGCGGAGCCAGCGTGCCCGACGGCGCGTTGGGATTGCAAATGAACGTGACGCGCTGCCCTGCGCGCGCGAGCGCGTCCACTGGCAGCGCGTAGTCGCGTTCGAAGGGGACTTCGGCTGCGTGGCCGCCTTGCATCGCGACTAGCGTCGAATAGAGACTGTACGTTGGGAACGGATAGGCGACCCTCTCGCCAGGCCCTATGCACGCCCGAAGGATCACGCTGAGGAGCTCGTCCGACCCATTCCCCGCGAGAATGCACTCCGGCGCGACGCCGTAGCGCTCCGAGGCGGTCGCTCGCAGCGCCGTCGACACTGGGTCCGGATAAAGGCGCAGCGCCTCTTTCGTTGCCTCCCGGATCGCGCCGAGCACATGCGGAGAAGGCCCGTACGGATTCTCGTTCGTATTGAGCTTGATCGTGCCGCCGCCCCGCGGCTGCTCGCCGGGGACGTAGCCGCTCAGCCGCTCGATCTCGGGACGGATGAAGGATGCGAGAAAAGGCGCAGGCATGCAGAAAGGACGTATCGCGGCCGGGTGCTTTCGTCGACCTCGCGCTACGGACCCGCGGGGGCCTGGCCGATGTGCCTGCGCGCGCTATCCGAAAGCCTATGACCTCCTTCGCGCACGACAGCCGCCATCTCGCTGAGACCTACGATCGGGTGAGCGACAGTCAGTTCGAGCGAGGCAAGCGGCTCTTCGAGCGGCTCGGGCTTGCCGGGCAAGGGGGGCAAGCCGGCGGACAGCGTGTGCTCGACGTCGGATCGGGGACCGGACGACTCGCGCAATGGATGGCGGAGCGCCTCGGCGCGACGGGGCAGGTGGCCGGGGTCGATCCGCTCGCGGAGCGAGTGGCGATCGCGCGCGCACGAAGCGGCGGCATCCGCTTCGAAGTGGGGCAAGCCGAGGATCTCGGCATGTTCGAAGACGCAAGCTTCGACGCGGTCTGCATGTCGTCGGTGCTTCATTGGGTCTCCGACAAGCCGAAGGCATTCGCCGAGATCCGCCGCGTCCTCCGCCCGGGCGGCCGCTTCGGCGCGACGACGTTCCCGCAGGAGCTGAGCCGCGCGGGCGACATGGCGAGGGTGTTCGAAGCGATCTTGACGCGCGCGCCGTACGCTGGGCACGTGGATCTGTCCGTGCTCCCCTTCGCGCAACGCGGCCTGTCGTCGACGGCGACGATCGAGCTCCTCGCCGCGTCCGGGTTCGAGCTCCTCGAGCTTCACGTTACGCAACGCGCGCGCAAACACACGAGCGGCGAAGACGTGGTCGACTTTCTCGACGCGAGCTCCTTCGGCAATTTCCTGCGCATCGTGCCCGAGGCGCTGCAGCCGCAGCTGCGAACCGACGTGGTCGCGGCCCTCCAAGCGAAGCGAGCGCCCGAGGGAATCTTCGTCCGCGACTGGGGCCTTCTCTTCGTCGCGACCCGCTCGCCCGCGACGTCGGCTGCCTAGAGCAACGAACAGTTCGATCGACCGATGATTACGCAGCAATCGCGGAAACACGGCGGTGGATGGCTTCAAGGTTGAGGACGGCGGCATGACGTCGAAGGTCGAACACGTTTTTTCGGATGCCAAGGTAGCGCGCGCGGCGTCCCTGCTTACGGGATAGGTGCGCGAGGACGTGCTCGACTTTGACGCGCTCGCGCAAGCGTTCGCGGCCGGAGGGCGACGCAATAAGCTTTCGGAGGCGATGTTGGAGCT
>JBEKFX010000230.1:0-4390 GCA_050013115.1 Polyangiaceae bacterium | reverse complement strand
ATTCCATCACCTGCTCCGCTGCACGTGTTTCACGCGTCGTTTCGCGTCGCAGCGGCCTCCGCATCGGCTCATGCGATGGAGGCGAGCCCGCCGCGCCCCAGCGGCCCGCCTACCGCGCTAGCCACAGGCGCGCCCGGTCAAGCGTCGCCGGCTTCCGGCGCGGCGAACGGCGCGCCGCCCAGCGGACCACCGGGCTCTGCAACGGCGACCGCGGCGGCGGCGGCGCCGCAGTCTGCCCGGACGAGCGGCACGTCCACCGGTGGGTCACCCTCCTCCGCCGGGACCAACGGCGGGCCTTCGAGCCCAGCGCCGCCCGCCGCTTCACCGACTTCAGCGACTCAGGCGACGTCACCCACGGCCAACACGTCTCCTGCCCCAAGCCAGGCCCAGGGAGGAACCCCGCGGTCGTCCCCCTCGACCTCGCCGTCTGCCTCGTCCAAGCCCGGGGGGCCTCACGCTGGCGGGACCGGTCAGACGGTGCAGGGGCTCGTCTCGAGCCCGGGCCGCGGAGGGCTTGCAGGCCTACGCGTCGAGATCGTCGACCGGAACGCCGGGCCGGACGTTCCGCTGACGTCGGCCATCACCGATGAGCAAGGTCGTTACGTTGCCACCTTCGGGGCGCCTCACAACAAGACGCGTCCCGATCTGTGCGCCCGAGCTTATTCGGGGCACGACCTTCTGGGTTCGTCGGCGGTCCGGTACAACGCGGGGGCGCGCGAGACCCTCGACGTGGTGGTCCCGGCGAGAAGCAGGGGTTTGCCCAGCGAATACGAGGTTCTGTCCTCCGCGCTGACGGCACACCATCCGGGCAAGCCCGCCGAGCTTCAGGAGAGCGACGACCGCGAAGACATCACCTACCTCGCGCGCAAGACGGGGTGGGATGCGCGCGCGATCGCCTGGATGGCGATCGCCGACCAGCTCGCCCATCACGGCGCGGCCAAAGGCGGTGGCAAGGCGCTGGAGCCAGCGTTTTACTACGCGCTCTTTCGCGCGGGACTCCCCACCGATCCCGATCGGCTGTACGAGGTCACGTCCGTCGTCGCGGGGGAAATCTGGAGGGAGGCGATTGTCCAGGGCGTCATCTCGGAGACGCTGGAGCGCGGGGTCGATGCTGCGGTGAAGACGTTCGAGACGCTGAGCGCTGCGCACATGCTCGACGCAAAGCCCGCCTCGGGGTCGTCGACGCTGAGGGAGCTCCTGCATCTGCAGCTCGGTGGCGATACGCAGCGGATGCTCACGTTCGCGGAGCTCTACGCCAGCTACCAACACGATCTTCCAGCGTTCTGGGAACACGTCGAGAAGGCGTTCGGCGCGGACCTCACCAAGAGGCTCAAGCTCGATGGGCAGCTCGGCCACTTGACACTCAACAACGCTCCGCTCATCGGCGCGCTCCGCAAGGCGGTGAAACTTGCCGCCGCGAAGGACCTTGTGGAGCATGGCTTCTACCAGGCGCAAGCCTGGGTGCCGCTGATTGGCTCGGCGATCCCCAAGGAGATCGAGGGCGACAAGCTCGAGCACCGGCGCGCCGCCTATGCCGAGTACATCGCTGCGCAGGTTCGCCTCGCGTACCCGACCGAAGTCGTCGCCGCGATGATCGAGTCGGGCGCGCTGCCCCTTCCTCCCGGCCCAGACGTGAAGGACGGCCTGCGCTCGTTCTTCACCGCTCACAGCAGCGCGTTCGACTTTGGAGCCGAGCCGATCGAGCGGTACCTCACCAAGCACCAGTTGACCGGAAAGGTGGCCCTGCCGGTCGTTGCGACCATCAAGCAACTCCAGCGCGTCTATCAGATTACGCCTACCAATCGCGCGATGCAGGCGCTTCTCGAGCACAACATCGACTCGGCCTACGCCGTTACGCGATACGACGAGGCCGGGTTTGCTCGCGCCTTTGGGGAGGTCGTGGGCGGGGAGAACATCGCGCGCCAGGTTCACGCCAAGGCGAGGCTCGTGCACGGCGCCGCCCTCAATCTCGCGACGTCTCACCTCACCGCACGGGGCGCTCCACGTCTCGGCGCGAAAGGCGGGACCTTTTCGATGAGCGCCGCGCCCGTAAAGCGGGAGGTTACCCTCGACCAGCTGTTCGGATCGATGGACTTCTGCGCCTGCGCCGATTGCCGCTCGATCTTGAGCCCCGCGGCGTACCTCGTCGACCTGCTCCAGTTCGTTGATTATCCCCACGCGGGCTCGAGAAACCCTCAGACGGTTCTGCTTGAACGCCGCCCCGACCTGCAGCACCTGCCCCTCACGTGCGAGAACACGAACACGGCGCTCCCCTACATCGATCTCGTCAACGAGACCCTCGAGTACTTCGTCGCGCATCGCATGTCCCTCGCCCACTTCGAGGGTCACACGACCGACCCCGAGGTCACCTCCGAAGAGCTCATGGCGAGCCCTCAGTTCGTCTCCAACACGGCCTACGCTGCGCTAAAGGGGGCTCTCTTCCCGCCGCCGCTGCCGTTCGATCGCTCGCTCGAGCGACTGCGCCTGCATTTCGGTGCACTGGGGCTCTCGCTCCCCGACGCCATGGAAACGTTACAAGCCAAGGGCTCGGCGTACCGAGGACGCGACATCCTCATGGAGCGGATCGGCCTGTCGCGGGCGGAGTACCGTGTCCTCACCGACGGGTCGCTCACCCTGCACGAGCTTTTCGGGATCGCCGAGCGCCAGCCAACCCGCGGTTCTCCTGCGAGCGAGGAAGGTCCGGGGGCGGAGGCAAGCCATCTCCAGATGCCCGGCGGGTCGGAAGACGCGGCCATCGCCGAGCTCTCGAGCTTCGAGGGATTCTGCCGGCGCGCACGCGTCTCCTACGAGGAGCTGTACGCGATCGTGCGGACCCGCTTCATCAATCCCGACAGCGGCATTCTTTCGCGCCTCGAGCCGCTGAGTCTCTCTTTTGCGACGATCCGAGCGCTCAAGCAGGGCGACATCGCCGATTCCGACATGGAGACACTGCTGCCCACGGGGCTCGACCCGGCGGCCTACGGGGCGCCCGCCGGGGCACCGAGGCGCGACCTGCGTCCCGTGGTGGCGTGGCTCAAGGACGACGCGACGTACGCCCGAATCATGAAACTCGTCGCGATCGCGGCGCCGGACGACGAGAGCGACCCCTGCTCAGCCACCTCCCTGCGGCTTCGCTACGGCGATCCGGACCCTTCCCACAACGCGCTCCGTCGCATCGAGTTTGTGCGCCTGAACCGCTTCATCCGCCTCTGGCGAAAGCTCGGTCTCACGATCGAACAGACGGACGCGATCGTTGCGGCGCTCTACCCTGCGGCCTCCGAGCTCACCGGCGTGGACGAGGCCGCCGACCTCGAGCGGCTGGACGAGGGCTTCGCGACCCTGATCGCGCGCCTCGGCTTCTTGTTCCAGGTCATCCAGCTGCTCTCGCTGACGCCTCAGCGTGACCTGCCTTCGCTGCTCGCGTGCTGGGCCCCCATCGGAACGGCCGGCAAGCGCTCACTCTACCGCACGATGTTTTTGAACCCGTCGGTGTTGCATCGGGATCGGGCGTTCGCCGAGGGCCCCGACGGCCGCGTGCTCCAGGACAGCGCGCAGTTGCTCTGGCAGCACGAGCATGCGCTACGGTCCGCGATGAACCTGACGGGGTCGGAGCTCGCGCTCATCGCGGGGGCGCTCGTCCCCGACGACGCCGGCGTGGGCTCGACGGTCATCTCCGGCGCGCTCGGCTTCGATGCAACCACGCCGCTGACGCTCGACAACGTCAGCGCCATCCATCGGCGAGGGTGGCTCGCGCGCACCCTTCGCCTGAGCGTCGTCGAGCTCCTGCGCCTGATCGATGTCACCGGCCTCGACCCGTTTGCGCCGCTCGACCCCGCCGTGGAGGCGCCGGTGGTGCCGCCTGCGATTCGCTTCATCCGCCTCGTCCAGGCCCTGCGCGCGGCGTCGCTCAAGCCCGTGCAGGCGCTCTACCTCGTCTGGAACGAAGACCTCAGCGGCAAGTCCGCCCCCGCCGACACGCGGATCACCGCCCTCGCCCGGACGCTACGCACCGACTTCGCCGCCGTGGAGACCCAGTTCGCGATGGTCCCCGACCCCAATGGCGACATCGCCAAGGGCCTCATGACGTTGGTCTACGGCGACGATGCCACCAACGTCTTCTTCGGGCTGCTCGACGGAACGCTCACGGTCAGCGTGCGTTACGCCCATCCCGACCCCACCCTTCCGCCCCCGCTGCTGCTCGCGGGCAACGGCCGTCTCACTTACGACGACTTTCGCAAGCAGCTCAGCTTCGGCGGTGTTCTCGACGATGGCACGACCCTTCCGGCACTCAACGCCGCTGCGGCTGGCGTCGCGCCGCTCCTCGCCGCGATTGCCGCGCTCTCGACGGCCAGCCACCGCCAAGTCGACCCGTTCTTCGCGGCCCACCGCA
>JBEKFX010000229.1:0-4439 GCA_050013115.1 Polyangiaceae bacterium | reverse complement strand
TCCGCGAAGCGCGGCAAGGAACCGATCGGCCCAGTAGGTCCAATTGCCGACGTGATCAAAGCCCAAGAATCCGGGTACCAATGCGACGGCGTGTTTGCTCATTCCACCGACCCTCGTCCGACGTTGGCCAAAGAGCTCTCCCGGCGCACACAGCAGACGTGGTGGCGTGCCGCGTCAAGAGGCAACGGGTTCGGAACGGGCGGCCCCCGGGCAAGCGTTCTCGCCCCGCGCGTGAGCGCGTCACCCGCTGCGTCGTCGACGACACCGCGATGTTCAAGCGGGGCAAACACTCGTTCATCGCGCAGCGCCAGTACACGGGCCCGCATAGATGCCGAATATGGAGACGCCCGCACGGCCTCCTGCGCCGAAAGCCAGCGGGTTGAGGCCCCCGTTGATGGGGTCCGACGCGCCGCCAACTCTCGCCGCCGCCTCGATGTCGATCGGACCCATGGCCCAGGCGGGGCACGAAAGGGTGAGGGCAGAGAGGACGGCGCACACAACAACGAAGAAGATCGATACAGTTTTCACCGCAAGCACAGTGTCTGTGCGTTTGAGACGATAGCACGAAGCGGCGACTCGTCGTCGCGGTAATCGTGTAGAGCGAGCCACACGAGTATCGCGTCTCTATTGGCATGAACGAAGCGATCGCTGCGACCCTCACTCAACACAGTGTCGACGTCGAAACCCTCTCAAGCGCGGGAACTCCGCGACGCTGTCGCCCGACTGCTCGCGCCTCGCTGTAGACGCGACAACCAATTGCATTACTGATTGTGGGTATCCGCCGTGCGCTCGGCGCAGGCGCGACTCGCTTCACTGACGCTCAGGTCGACGCCCGACGCAGATCCCGGGGCCGCAGTCGGTGGAACTGGATCAGCTCCTCCACGGTCTGCTTCTTCTTCTCGGCGATCCTCTCGAGGTACTTCCGCGGCTCCTCGTAGTCCTTCTGCGACACGGTCAACTTCCAAACCTGCGACCGATCGGGCGTCGTGTGATGGCAAATGTGATTCAGGTGACAGAGAAGCAGGCCCACGGCACGGATCGGGTTGTGCCCCTCGCCCGCGGCGACAACGAGCGTCAGGCGCGTCTGCGAGAGGACTGTCATCTCCTTGGGCAGCGAGAGCAGTGCCTCGTCGTTCGTCACGAGGCCGTCCCACCGCTCCTTATGCCGATGCAAGGCGACGAGCAGCTCCCAGTCGTCGACCTCGGCGAACGCCGGATCGATGTCGGCGATCGGTACGAGTTCGACGTTTGGCATCATCACGGCGAACGCCTTGAGAACGGGCACCGGAAAGTTGTGGTCGAGGGCGAGACGGACCTTGCTCGCCGGATGGGCCATCAGGCTGCGTCGCGAATCGCGAGGTTCGCTTCGAGCTGCCGTTCGAGGTCCAAGGCCTCGTCGAGCTGCTTCTCGGTCACGTACGGATAGAGCGCCCGGATCGACATAGCATCGAGCCCGTCGCGACTGAGCGCGTAGAGCGTCCGCGTCTCGAGCCGCGTGTGCACGACGTGCGGCGAGCCCGACAGGCGGCCCGGAACGATGCGGAGCTCCGGCCGCGGTCGAACGAGGTCTGGGCCGCGGAGCCCCTCCTGGGTCGAGAACGGCGCGATCAAGTCGATGGCATCGGCCACCAGCGTCTGGCCGGCGAGCGTCTCGGGGCCGGCCGGGCCCTTGAGATGAAGGTCGCCGTTTCCGTCGACCCACACCGACGCCTCGTGATCCCAAAGTGGCTCGTCAAGCTCGCGCAATCGGTCGAGAGCCTTTCGGATCGCCTTCATGCTCGTCGGCGGGATCTCGGCCCCCGTCGCGTCGGTTTTCCGCTGGCGCAACCAGTAGATGATCCGCATGCCCATGAGGTCGGCGTACGACCAAAGCTTGACCCGCTCGGGCGAGACTGCGGGCGCCAGGAGCCCGTGCCGCGACCAATAGTGGATGGTCGACCGCGGCACCCCGGAGAGCGCCGACGCTCGGTCCGCGTTGTAAGCTCCGGTCGGCGACATAGGGCGAGTCTAGTGCAAGCGCGAGGCGTGGCCCACCGGCTAAGTGAGCGGCCGGGCAGAGCAGGCCCGGCGCCAGAAGGACTCTCGCGTCTGCGTGGTACGGCTTGTGGAGCTGTCGGTGGCGGCAGACGGGGTTCCTTCCGGTCTCCCATGGCGCCCGACACGCACACGCTCGATGACCTAGATGACCGCGTCTCCGCCGCCGTCCTTGCGCGGAAAGCGCCGAGGAGGGCCGCGAAATCAGTCGCGCGGCCGAGGCGTACTTCGAGGTGTCCTGTCTCGAGGATGAAATCGCGAAGGACTTGCCCGCCAACAATCTCGAAGGTGCGATCGCTCGACGGGGCGCCGTGAGCGCTGCCCTAAGGTGCGCAGAAGGCGCGCAACAGTACCCTCGCGCGCTGGACCTCCGCGGAGCGGTACCTGAGACGACGCATCGGCCCCCGAGGACCTACGCGCGCGGCCTTATAGAACGATGCCGGACCGGAGTGTCACCCGCCTTGATGGAACGATGGAGCGGGTGTGGCCGATGAGGGATGAGGAGGCCTCAGCGCCCGAACCCTGCGGTACCCTTCACGACGTGCTGAAACGCCCTCACGATTCGCGACGAATCCGACCTACCCTGGCACAGCACGGCACTCGCGCCGCCCCTGAGTGCTTGGACATTTCGCACGGCACCGGGCTTCCGTCAGGTGCTCCGCGGGATAATCGCCGATGACTCTTCGATGCGTATGGTGCGGCCTTGTTGCCCTTGCTTGGGGATGCGGCGGACCGACCGCTGGAGACCCGGCCATGGGGGCGGAGGCAGCCGACCTCAGTAGCTGCGCGACGGGTGCCCCGCTGTCCGGGGCAACCTACGATATTTCGAAGTCGCGGTTCGCGTTTGGTTCGACTCCGGTCGAGCAGGACGGGAGCGGATTCGTCCGTTGGGTCGGAACGGACGGCGTAGTCGGAATATGGGCCGACGGAAACGTGCTCGGGACCATGAACGCCGGGGCGCCGGAGACGAACCTTCCAGATTGGAGCCCGGACACGGCTGCGTTGACGAACCACGTCATTGAGTACTTCGGGACGATGGGACTCGCCGGGTGTCAGATTGCGTCTTCCTCCGTCTTCCAAATGGTCGGGGGTTCGGAGTCGGCCGATGGCGGGGTGGGCGCGCTGACGCAGGAGGGAGGCAACACCATCGTCTTGGCCCGCTCGATCTCGGGGATTGCCGTCGTCGAATCGCTCGCGTCGGCCCGCTTCGATTCGGCCAACCAGACGACGAGCGAAAGCCTTTATTGGCCAACGGTTCCGGCTGACGTCGTTGCCTCTGCCCGTGGGTTCTCCAGTGCGTTGGCCGATCCTGCGCAGCTCGCGGCGTTCAAGGCCAAGCTGCCGTCCGATGCGCAGGGTGACGGCCAAGTCGTGATCCATCACACGAGCGCATACACAGCCGGAGCGTTCCAGGCAGCGACCACCTACGACGTGGGCGCGACCGGCAACGATTTTGCGTCAAAGCTCTCCTTTGATCCTTCGGGGAATCCGGTTCCGAACGAATGGTGAGTTCGTGGAGGGGAGTTGCCCTGCGGTCTGCGTACGGTTGGATTTGCCAAAGAGTCGTGCGCTGCCAGCCGTCACCACGCTCTGCGAGCACGCGGTGAACCTCCGAGTCGGGTCCGATGAGCAGCGACGAGCACTCGGCACCAGCGCCCGACGGCCGCACGGCAACGGCCTGCTATTCTTCTGGCCGAGGAGAACCCCCATCATGGCCCCGCAGAAGACCATCGGCGCGCTGCTCTTCGAGGGCTTCGAATTGCTCGACGTGTTCGGCCCACTCGAAGCGTGGGGCATCCTTGCCAAGGCGGGCGGCTGGAAAATCGTCACGACTGCCGCAAGTGCGGGATCCGTGGGCAGCGCTCAGGGACCACGCGCGGTGGCCGAGCACTCGCTCGAGGACTGTCCCAAGCTCGACGCCATCCTCGTTCCGGGCGGCATTGGCACACGCCGTGAGGTGAGCAACGAAGCCCTCCTCGAATGGCTACGCCGCCGTAGCCAGCAAGCCCAGGTCGTGACTTCGGTGTGCACCGGGGCTGCGCTTCTGGCGCGGGCGGGCCTTTTGGACGGGCGCCGTGCGACGACGAACAAGGGGGCCTTCGGTTGGGTCACCGAGCAAGGTCGGTCTGTCCAGTGGGTCAAGCAGGCGCGTTGGGTCGAGGACGGCCCATTCGTCACGTCCTCCGGAGTCTCCGCGGGGATCGACATGACGCTCGCCGTCATTGCGCGGCTCGTGAGCAATGAAATCGCCGAACGGATTGGCGTGGGCATGGAATACGACTGGCACCGGGACGCGTCGTGGGATCCGTTTGCGAAGGTCCACGGGCTGGTCTGAAAGTCGCAGTCGCCGAAGAAATCAAAAACGCATTCAGCTCTTTTTGGAAACGCCCGCGGATGCGCTCGAT
>JBEKFX010000228.1:0-4528 GCA_050013115.1 Polyangiaceae bacterium | reverse complement strand
GATCGCCCATCCGAGGCCGAAAAATCGGGAGATCGTCGCGGTCATTCACGGATGGCTCTACCTTTTTGCCTTTGCATTCATGGTGTTAGCGACGTCGTGGAGCCACGCCATACCCTCGTGGCTCTATACTTTCCTAAGTCATTTTGCCAAGTTGAGACATGCGTAGCTCCACTTCTTTATCTTGCCCTCCGCTTTCGCTCCGGGTTCGCGTCACCCTTTTTTCCAGCTGCCCGGCGCTCCATGCGCATACCGAGGTGCTGATTCATCTGCCATTTTGCACGCGTCCGGGGTGCATGGAGTCGACAATGGAGGGCGACCGGAGCAGGCGCCGGAGCAAGCACGACTTTGACGCAGACTCGGCCCACGGCAACCAGATCGGACATCGAACATCTCCTTGAGCTGGTCGGGGCGGCTCGCGCCAATGATGGCTGACGTGATCGGCGAGAGGTCTCACCGTCGCGTGATAACCGACGCGGTGCCGAAATTCGCGACGAGCTCGAGAAGAGGCGCGTAATCGACGCGTTTGCGCGGACCGAAACCGAAAAGCAGATCGAGCGTCCTGCGGATGCAATCACGCCGATAGCGCGCGCGATGAATGCCCCAGGTATCGAACACGCATACGTCGCCTGGCTCGAGCGCGATACGGATCGACCCCGAGGTGAGCGGTGCGTTTCGAGCCGTTCCCTTGAGGAGGGCGCGTTCCTCGGGCGTATCGAGGCGAATGTGGGATCCAGGGACGTACTCGAGGTGGTCGTCGTGTGCGAAGGCGATCCGAAAGCGGAGGAGCGTTGGTCTCGCAACGACCACGTCGTTCGAACCCGCCCCGTCCCCGTCCCGGTGCCATGGACCCTCGTAGTCGCGCGCCGTCGGTTCGTGGAAATACTGCGTGTCACGCAAGTTAGGATGGCCTTCACCCGTCCGACCGAGACTCTGGATCAGCGTCAGGACTTCGGGCGAGCTCATATACGTCGAAAGTCGCGTCAGGACGTCAGGGCGCTCTACGAAGTAGTCTGGCGCAAGCAGGCCCGAGACCTGCGTGGTCAAATGTCCTTGCGCGCTCGAAGTGCTCCGCACTTGCTCGAGGACGTGGTCGCAGGCCTCCGCCAGCTCACGCACCCGCTCGGGTGGCGCCTGACGTCGCACGATGAAAAACCCGTCCTTTTCCCATGCGCGCTGTCGCTCGATTTCGTCGTTCGCCATGACAGGCACCCCTCGAGAGAAATCTACTCCGGGTTGACGCGCTCGAAAACGCGACGTATGAAAAGAATGACTGGCTGGCGCATGCGCCAATCAACCCCTCCAGCCAGGGCAACGTGCGCGTCTGTTGTTTTGCGCGGCGGAGCGGGTGGAGGACGGGCGCAGGCGGGGCGAAGCGAGCGCCTGGAAAGGTCATCTGCGCGGCGATGACGCATCCACTGGCTCGGCACCGGTCCCCAGCCTGGAGCGCCTCACGTGGCAGTCAATCAATCGACCAAGATCGACGTCTCCGACCTCGCCAACATCGAACATCTTCTTGACGAAGTTCCGGCGCATCGCCATACCGCCGTCAGCAAACAGCGCGCGATCGACATCCTCGCTCCGAAGCTCTACGCCATGAGGGCCAAGGGCTATTCGTGGAAGGATATTGCGGGCTGGTTGATGGACCATGGACTGGCCGTCAGCCCGGTCGCCCTGGGCGGCTACCTGAGGCGCGTCCGGGGTGCCGGCACCCACGACCGTTCGAAAGGCGGTCGCAAGCGCCGTCCGCGCATGCGGGAGGATCGAACGGCCCGATCACCCGCTGCCGCTGCACCTCAGACGGTCTCGACGGCGCACGCATCGCTCGACGGCGGAGCCGCAACGAAGCCGGTCCAGGGAGCGATGGACCGCCGCAATGAACCGGGGGCGCGTCGCTCGGAGTTTGTCGTGCGGCCCGACACAAAAGACATCTGATCGGCCATTGTGGCGCGTGGGCCGCACGCACGCCTGAGCGTCGACGCCGAGGTCACGTGAAGCTCCTCGAAGGAACGAGTCCCATGCTGCGCTCTCAAGCGACTTCAGAACGGATGAGCCAGGTAGCGATCGGCCCTCGGCTCGTTCCAATCGAGATCGAATCGCGCGCAGTCCCTGAACCGATGAATCGTGACTTCACGGACGCAAAATTCTCTACCCGTCCTTGGCTCGATATGTCACGACCCCAGAAAGCGCTGTGCCGGCCGAAGGGGAGCCGCGGGAGCATGAAGTCAGCCGCTTCAACCAAGTTTCGCATCGGCGAGCGGGTTCCCGGCACCGAATGGATCGTCCGTGGCGTCGTCGGTCGGGGCGGCATGGGGACCGTCTACGAGGTGGGGAAAGGCCAAAATATTCGTGCTGCGATGAAGGTCCTTCATCCGGCTCTCGCCCGAAGCAGCGCGTTCGAAGAGCGGTTCCAGGCCGAAGTCGAAGTGCTGGCGCGCCTGCGGCACCCGAACATCGTGTGGGCCTGGGACTGCGGCTTACTGAGCGACGGATGTCCGTTCTTTCTCATGGAGCTTCTCACGGGACGAAATCTTCGAGCCGTGATGCGAGACAAGGAAATGGGCCTGACGGCCGAGGTCGTCTGGAAGATCATCGGGCAAGTATGCGTCGGACTCGCGCATGCCCATCGGGACCACCCACCCGTCGTGCACCGGGATGTGAAACCGGAAAACGTGTTTCTTCATGGGCGCCGATATGGGGAGTCCACGGTCAAACTGCTCGACTTCGGCATTGCCACGGTGCTGGACGCCACCCGATCGGCCGAGGAGGTGGTCGGCACGCCCCGCTACATGGCCCCCGAGGTTCTGCGCAAGGAGCCGGTGAGCGCGAAGGTCGACCTCTATGCGCTCGCCGTCGTCGTCTACGAACTTCTCACGAATCGCTTTCCGTGGCGGGTGGACCTCCGGTCGCTCGACGCGGTGCGAGGCGCACATTAAGCTCGAGCCCACCCCTCCGTCGTCTTGGAAACGCTGGATCCCCAAGAGCGTCGACGATTGCTTGCTTCGAGCGCTCGCAAAGGATCCCGATCACAGGCAGCGGAGCGTCGAGGAGTTCTACAAGGAGCTCGCGGAGCTCGAAGTCGTCGACGACGGGTCGGCGAAATACAAGACAGACGCCCCGACGGTTCCAAGCGTAGGGACTATGTCGCGCGGTCGCATGGCGACCCTGAGCGATTCCGCCGGCAACGCGGACGCCCAGGGGCAAGCGCCGGACGAGGTTGGCGGGGGATGGATTGAGATGGCGCGCGCACGGCTGAGAGACGGCCGTGGTCCGCACGCGACGCTGCGCGAAGCGATCGATCCGCGGATCGAAAGGGCGACGCACACCTTGGGTGAGGCGAGCGACGCGGGCGCGGAGGCGGTTCTCGATGCGCGCGGGGAAACGCCCGCGTCCGGGCAAGCGACGCCTGTCGAGACCCCCATGACGGGCGCCTCGGCGCATCGAGCGGAGCGTCGGCGTCGCGTAGGGCCGGCAATGCTCCGCTTCGGCGCAGCGGTCCTTGCGCTGGCCGGGACGTGGGCCGGGTGGAAAGCCGCGCACTCCGGGGCCGCGAAAATGTCCGTCGCGCTCGTCGTGCCATCGTCCAAGACGACGAAAATAGCGGCGCCTCCTCTGGTCGATCGCGGGCCGGCGCCGGAGGCGCCAATCGCGGCTCCTCCGGTTGATCGCGGGCCGGCGCCGGAAGGGCGGCTGGCCGGGCCGCCCGGGGTGAGCACGGCCGCGGAGGGCTTCGCGGCCGGCCCACGCGGCGGTGGCGTGATCGCCCCTGCCGTCCCGTCGGCGCACGAGAACGTCGGCACCCGCCGAGCCCCGGTACGCGCTCCTCCTAAACCGAAGGATCCCCCTGATGACGATCTCGACGATGTGCTGTTTGCGGGCACGGTCGAACCGCCGAAGCAAACGTCGCCCGCGCCGAGTGCCGGCCAAGGGGGGCCATCGGCCGCCACGCCCAGCGGCCAACCCATTCCGCCCATCCCGAACTTGGATGACGTCTTCTTTGGTCCGGAGCCTGCGCCGCCAAGCTCGACCTCAACGCCCAGAGGAGCCATCCCGGTTCCCTCGAAGGGCGCTCGATCGCCGAGTGCAGTCCCGAGGCCCCAATGAGCACACGGGGCAAGTACACTCCCGACCCGCCGGATCGAGCTTTTGACGAGGACACGCCGCGCGTCGGACCACCGCCCTCGGCGTTCGACGAGCGGAGGGCTTCTGCGAACGCAGCGTCCACGCCGCCCGTGGCGGTCGAAACCGTAAACGAAGACGACGCGCGGCGGGAGGCGGAGATCGCCCGAATGATTGCCGTCGGCGTACATCCCGACGTGGCTCGATCGCTGCGATCGTTCGAGGAGCCCGAAGCGTTCGAATACCCTGAAGACGACGATATCTCCGGATTGCTGGCGAACCTCGGCCGGGTGAATCGAGGGACACCGCTCCCCATACCGGTCCGGGCGACCTCGGGCGGCGGCGCCTTCGTCCGATATAGCGGCGAAGGCCTTCCCGTCGCTCCGCAAAAGCCGCAGCCGGAGCAACCCAG
>JBEKFX010000227.1:0-4550 GCA_050013115.1 Polyangiaceae bacterium | reverse complement strand
GGTATTGGCCATGCGTCGCCCGGCGCAACTCGGGCACGCGGTCCGCGACTTGCAACTGAACGCGATGAGCAGATCGTGACCGCACGCATCGCATCGCGCACGCGTGAATCCTTCGCAGAAGAGTCCACACTTGAGGTATGCGCGCAATTCCGACTCGACGTAGCGGGGCAGTCCCCCGTCGTAGTGCTCGCGCGCGTAGGCGAGAAACGATTCGAGGTTTTGACGGACAAGGTCGTAGAGGACCGTTTCGGTGGGCCGACGCGGGAGATACGCAGGAGCGAGAACGGCCACCGGAGCGACCGCGCGGAGTCGCTTGCGGCGTGCCTGGTTCGACCTCGGAAGATTCCGCGGACTTCGAGCCGCTCCCGGTTGTCACGGACAGCCAGCGGCTGTCCGGGGGACACACCTGCGAAGCGGTTCTGGGGCTGGGAGTCATTCCAGTCGGCGTCTCTCTCTTCCTAGCGGGCCGATGCTTCCTGCTCGCGATCCATGTCGTGGGCACGCACCTGAACCCGTCCGCGAGGGTCCCTCGTCAGAACGACGGTTTGGCCGTCGCACAACTTCAGGTCGGGGCTCGCCTCCAGCACGACGAACCGTGCGCCATCGGTGACGACGGCGTAGAGCCTGCCGTCAGCGCTCCGCTCCGACAGCTGGACGCGTCCACGGAACTTCGCGCCCACCTCGGCGACAAACGTCTGGCCCGAACGCGCGGCCACGCGTTCGCCCACCCCCCTACGCTCGAGCTCTCCCAGCCGGGCTGTTCGGTCCGAGTCACCTGGGTCGATGCCGAGCCCTCGCAGCACGGCCTCCCGGCGGTCGAGGGCGCGCCGAATGTCCACGCCGAATCCGTACGGCGCCAGCCCATCGCGGGCGACCCCGTCGAGCAGAACCGGGCCCCGATGGACCACTTGCTCGTCGAGCGTGAGCGCTTGCCGTTGGATGACAGGACGGTGCTGGCGATCCTCGGATCCGCCCGACGCTTGGCTCGCCAAGGACAGAGGTCACCTTCGCGGATCCGTTCGGCGGACGCTCGGTCGAGCGTCACGTGGTAGTCCGCACCGCCCGACGTCTCGATGATCGCGTAGAACGAGCCGCGTAGCTCGTCGGACAGACCCTTTTGCGCCACTCGGCCGTAGAGCCTCTCGGCGAATTCGTTGGGCATAGCCGGCAGCGGCTGATTGGGCCCGGCGATTCGGTCGCGCGCCGGGTCTCCGCGCAAGGCCACGTGCATTCGTTTGATGATGTCGCCGCGTGTCCCCAGCTCTCGGAGCTCGGACGCCCAGCCGTCCGCGAGCTGCCACGACATGGGCGAGAGGCGCTCGGCCAGTCGAAGGCGCTCGAGGTGCTCGAGGCGCGCGATGAGCGTGGCCTCGTCGATCCCCCAGCGTTCCGCGCGGGGTCGAGGCGGGAGCGCCACCACCTGGTCGACCGCACGCCTTTCGAGAGCCCGGTCGAGCGACGTGAATCGCTCCTGCGTAATCTCCTTTACGTGAGCCCGCCGGATCGCGAGCTCCGTCCGCGGGCCGAGCTCGCGGGTGGCGAGCTCCTGAGCGCGACGCCGAACGCCGTGCGAGATGTACGCGCGATCGAAGCGCACCTCGTGCCTGTCCCGGTCGACCCCGCGAATGATGACGTGCGCGTGCGGGTGCTCGGTGTTGTAATGATTCACGGCCGCCCACTCGAGGCGCCGTCCCGTGTCCTTCTCGACCTGCGCCATCAGGCGCCGCACGAACGTCGTCAGGTCGAGCTCGCCCGCGTCCTCCGGCGAGACGACCCACCGAAACTGGTGCTTCTCCCCCGGCCATGGCTCGGTGAAGTCCTCCCGGCGCGCAGGGCCATCGGGGCCATAGAGAACCCCCTTGCTGCCGTCGCGCTCGACGCCATCGCGCTCGATGTGGCGAAGGTGCAAGGCGGCCCCCTTGGCGTCGCGCTCCCCCGGGGCGACGATGCTCGCCTTCACGATGACCCGTCGCGCGAGCGCTCCCGACGCCAGCGTGGCTTGGCGAAAGCTCGCGTCTCCGGTTTCGCGGGCCGCTTTTTCCCTCCGACCGAACCTCGGCTGAAAGACCGGGAAGTCGTCTTCGTTGTCTACCGCGGACGCCACCTTTTCTCCTCGATCGTCGTGCCGTTAACGGAACCCTGACGTCTCTCCAGTGGGCATTGACGTCTACTAAACCCCAATCAAAATCCTCTGTTACGCAGTGACAGACGTCTGATTCTCGATCTTGCCCTACTCTCCGGGTCCTGATCCAGAGTGTAGACATCGCGGTAGCATCGTCGATGGCATTGGCTACGAAATGGGCAGGCCGTTCGAACGAGCCCGCGGAGGCTGAGTCGGGACACGCGCGGCGCAGCAAGATTTCCACTCGGTCATGTCGCAAGGGCGCGAAGGTCCAAAGCAGCAGCCGTCGGACGCAGGCATACGAGAGGCGACCGGTCGATCGGTTGCCTGACGTTCACGAGGCTCGAAGAAATGGCTACCGATTTCGATGGCGTCGGGGAGATTTCGACGACGACTGGCGTCGCGGTCGGCGACGCACTCCTCAAGAGTCATCTGAGTCACGCTGCAGCGCGAAGGTCGAGCCGTCGCGGAAAGCGCTCGACATCGCGGGAGCGAGAACGGCAAACGTCCACGAGACCCGAACGGCGGTCCGAACGGCAATGCAGAAGCTGTCGTGGGTCCCGCGGATCCGGCGCCAGCAGTCCGGTCGGCACATTCCGAGGTGGCCCGCGGGAGCATGGTTACTCATTCCCGGGGAGGAACGTCGGCAGACCTTGAGGCAGATTCGAAGGCACACCTCAAGGCACACGCTGAGGCATTCGGGCCGTCGTGCCCATTTGGGTGCTCGACCGGCAGCCTGAGAGTTGGATCCGGTGCGAGCATTTGCGGCGCTGGAGCGCGTGCTCGTCGAGCAAGACCAGCCGGCCATCCAGGCAGCGATGACGGACCGTCGCTGCGGCGCGGTGGGTGGGCGACGGCGGTCGGGTAGCGAGCATTCGATCATGCGACACAGAGCCGGCGCAGGCGGCGAGGCGACCGAGAATCGTAGTCGCGGCGACCATGAAGCACTGCGTGGTTGTCGCAGATGAGTACGTCGCCGGACCGCCACCGATGCTCGTAGGATTTACGCGCGGCCGACTCGTACGAGAAAAGGTCGCCCAGGAGCGCGCAGCTTGAAGCCGCATCAAGCCCGACAACGTGGTTCCGAGGGCTGGCGTAGCATTCCACTTCCGGCGGATTTGGAGGCCATGGACCGTCCTCCGGCGTTGCGCTCAACGCTCTTTCAGTAGGCCACGTCTCATCCAAGGCGCGGCTCGTCCAGACGCTTCCACTATCGATTCTGCGGACAGCCGTCGATGTTGAAGGCGGCCTGCGAGCCTGCAGAAGAGCAGAGTCAGCTTTTCTCCTGGGCGACGAACGCGTCGATCATCGCGCGGGCGATGCTGACCGTCGGAGGCAGGTGAGGAAGTGCTTCTGGGTCGTACCAGCGCGCCTCGTCGATCTCAACGCCGTCCGCTCGCACCTCGCCTCCCGCCCAGCGGGCGTAGAAGCCGATCATGATCTGATGAGGGAAGGGCCAGGGCTGGCTCCCGAAGTAGCGCAAATCCGTGACCTCTACGCCGACCT
This sequence comes from Polyangiaceae bacterium, assembly GCA_050013115.1. Classification (GTDB taxonomy): domain Bacteria; phylum Myxococcota_A; class Polyangia; order Polyangiales; family Polyangiaceae; genus Palsa-1150. Next base: position 922 of record JBEKFX010000227.1, on the reverse strand, counting down.
CTTCGCGCACCTCGCGCGCCAGGCAATGCTCGAGCGACTCTCCTGACTCGACGAAGCCGGCGACGAGCGCGAAAAACTGCATCTTCTTGCGGCGCGCGAGGAGCATCCTTCGCCCATCGTGGATGAGGACGATGATCGCCGGCGACACCGGCGGATACACGTGCAGCCCGCACGCCGGGCAAGACTTGGCGCGCTCTCCCGCCTTGTCGACGGTGCGCGCGCCGCACCGCCCGCAGAACACGTGCGTTCGCTCGAAGCGGACCCGCTCGGCGGCCAGCGCCAGGAGATGGATCCCCTCGCGTCCTACGGTCATCAGCGCCGCGCGAAGGGAGACGAAGCGTGCGTTCGCCGGCGCGTCGGCCTGCGCAACGACGAAGATTGGGCGCTCGTCGAGCGTCCCGAGGTAAAAGGCGCCTGCGGCGCCCGCGGATGGAGCGGACAGCCCCAGCGGCTCGAGCGACTCCAGGAGCATCGTTTCGCCGTCGACGAAGATCTCTTCGTCGCGGAAGGCGATCCACAGCGGAGGGGCGGTCGTGGCAGGAGGTTCGACGCCAGGGATGAAGAGATGCGGGCGACGGGTCATGCGGGCAAGAAGCGTAGTCCGACCTTCGGGACGCTGTGGCCTGTTCTAAGACTAAGGGACAGCACATGGTCCGGCACCGCGCTCCGATCACGAACGGGCATCGCTCAGCTACGCTCCTGCTTATGCGCGCCAGTTCGACCTTTGGCGAACCCGATCGGCACAAGCGCATGCCGAAGGACACGACGCCGGCCTAGCGGTTGTGCCGCTCTAGCTAGCTATAGCTAGTTCTCGTCCCGGAACGGTAGCTGCGCGAAAATAAAGGGATATTTCGCGTGGTCCGATGGAAATAGAACCGAGGGTTCCGCTGTTTTGTCGAGGAAAACGCCAATTCACCTCGAA
>JBEKFX010000226.1:0-4591 GCA_050013115.1 Polyangiaceae bacterium | reverse complement strand
ACCTTGTAGCCGTCGTACTGCTTGGTGGCGGCGTCGATGTGCGCCCAGTCGTCGTCCTGCGGGTAAGGGACACCGTTCGGCATGACAGCCTGCGAGTCGATCTCCGGCGAGAAGAGGTCGTCAATGCTCTCGCCGTTCGAGCCCGGACCATTGAACGACGCGTAGATCTCGTGCTTGTCGGACCAAGCGGTGCGCAGGCCGGCTTTGTGGATGACCTGGAAGATCGTGTTGTCGCCGAGGTAGTCCCACGGGGTGATCGGCTTGCAGGTCTTCGGGTCTACTGGAAACGTGCCCGGGTTGAGCGACGTCTCCGGGTCGAACTTCAGGTCCATGATTGCGGCCGGGTTGGTGTCAACGCCATTGGCGAAGATCGAACCGTTCTCGTCGAACGACGGGAAGGTGCCGTTCGCGGGGTTGATGAAGTCGGGGACGTTCGCCAGCGCGTCGTCCGGCGAGTCATAGATGACGTCACCACCGGTGGCCGGCTGGCCCGGGGTGCATTCAGCGCCCGCCTCGTCGACCTTGTGGCTGTACTCGACGTCGTAGAAGACGCCGGTCGATTTGGGGTTACCGCCGGTCATCAGCGCGGTGCCGCCCGGGTCGGAGTCCGACGGGTTGGAGGTCGCCGCATTGGTGTACTCGCTGCCGGAGTCAACCAACTTGGCAAGCGTCGAGTTTGGGTGGTTGGCGACGTACCAGTCAAGGTCACTCTGGTGCATGCCATCGACCGAGATCAGCAGCACGCGCTGGTTGTCATCGCCCTGGTGGTCGTCGTTGCCCTGGTTGCCTCCCGGCTCGGCCTGCGCGGTGACCCCGGTGCATAGAATGCACAGCGGCAACAGCCGCAAAACCCTTCGAATGCTCATCGGTAATTTCTTGCCTTCCTGCATCCGGGTCGATGCGCCGGTGCGGAGGGCCGTTTACCACCAACTCCGCTCGCTTTTGTGTGTCGATGTCGCGAACTCGCTGTCTCAATTCGTACACGCGCCCCTTGCGGAGTCGTTTTGCCAAGGAGCTCAGCGCCGCCCGTACCGAGCAGCGTCGCTCGAAGAAGCACTGACCGAACTTCACCGGTGAACTTCACCGGCGCGAGCCGCGATCTTCACCGGTGAACTTCACCGATTCTCCGCGGGATCACGCGATCGTCAACAGGGAGTGGTGGTACGATCGTCGGCGCATCGATTGAGTCCCCGCGACGTCGAGAGCAGCCGTGGTCACGCGCGAATCAGCAAGCCGTCGAGAAGGTTACGCGGACGTGCGTGCGCGGCTGACCAGCCTGCTCGAGGGCGAGGACGATTGGATCGCCGCGCTCGCGACGATCGCTTGCGAGCTTTACGGCGCGTTCGACCACTTCGATTGGACTGGGTTCTACCGCGTTACCCTGCCGTCTCTCCTCGTCATCGGCCCGTATCAGGGTCCGCACGGTTGCCTTCGCATACCCTTTTCGAAGGGCGTCTGCGGGGCGGCCGCCCGAACGCTGCGCACCCAGCGCGTCGACGATGTGACGCTCTTCCCGGGGTACATCGCGTGCTCGAGCACCACGCGCTCTGAAATCGTGGTTCCCGTGGTCTCGCCGGCCGGCTTGCCCCTTGCCGTTCTCGACGTCGACTCGGACGAGGCTGGGGCTTTCACCGAGGTGGACCAGATGGAGCTCGAACGCATCTGCACCGACCTCGCATCACGTTTTCCCGAGGGCGAGGCCGCCCTTGGCAGCAAGGGTCGCGGAACTTCGAGTCTTTGATCCGCCGGCCGCCCGGTCCGGCGTCACCTTCCTTCTTCGGGACAGCCTGGACGCGCGCGCGTTCGGACTGCAGTAGCGGTGTGGACCTCCCGTTTCTCCGCACCAAGACGGGGAGGCGCTGGCCGTCAGCGACTTGAAAGTCCATACGGCCGATTTAACCTGGGGGGATCCCTAGAAACCTCTTCGTATCCAATGAAAGCCTCATATTCTATGAATAGAAGCCGCGTGCCGTGCTCGAGGGTGGGGGCTGAAAAGGCCTCGGCGATCGATTTCGTAGATTCTGCCGAGATTCTGCCGAGAGTCGTTCGGTCGGCCCTGACTCCGTGACACTGCAATCCGCTGCAATGGCCCTCGGCGGCGCGTGATCGTATAGATAGGCCATCCACGAAATCGCCAAAAGAAAGGAGTTCCGCCAATGGGCTGGATGACGACGCCAGTCGGCTTTACGACCATAAAGGCCAATGAGACGGTGTGGTGGCGCGTGAGGTTCGACGGGGCCGAGTTCGTCGGCCCGATTGCAGTTGCTCCGAGCCTCGGCCCGAATTCCGACGGATTGGACAGCTTCGGCAAGCCGATCGTGGGAAGTGTCAGCGTCAGCGCATCTCAGCCCGGCGCCCACTCCGAAACGGGTCTCTCTCCTTTTTCTCTGGCCGAGGACGACGGTTACGGTCGGCCTGCCTGCACGGTCTCGTACGACTATCACTTCACGATAACGAACGACGCCCCGGCCCCGACCCTCTACGAGGTAGCCATCGGTACAATCGGAAGTTTGCTATGATTCGCAAATTCCTGGTTGTGACGAACAAGGACGGCGAGGTGCTCGGAACGCAAATCGGGCACGGGACCCAGCATCCCGCGACGGGCATCACGACAAGTCTCGTTGCCGGCCCCGACCAGATATTGCACAAGGTCGAGTTCGAGATGCCGCGCATCAATTCCCGCGCCGACGTGGAGAGCTTCCATCGACGACTTTCCGAATTTCTCCGGAAATAGAGAGCGCCTTCCGGTTTCGTGCGTCTTCTTTCTCTCCGAAGCAAAGGCAGCGCGAGAGCGCGATGGAACCCGACGAGCCATCACCTCGACCGAACGCCCGCTGAGGTATGCAAGTGCCCATGGCGAACGTCGTCCGCCCGGACCATGAAGATCACCTCCTCGGCCACGTTGGTCGCATGGTCGGCGATGCGTTCGAGGTACTTCGCCACCCGGATCACCCTTAGTCCAGCATGCACCTCTCCGGAGTACTCCGACATCCGGACCGTCATCTCGGCAATGATTCCTGCGCAATGCCGGTCGACGATGTCGTCGCAGGCGAGAATGTGCTCGGCCTCGGCGTCGTCCCACCGCACGAAGGCGTCGAGTGCTCGATGCAGCATGCCGAGCGCCGCGACAGCCATCGACGACAAATCACGGCTGGCAAGCTGTTGGACGGAGCTGTCCTGTTTGGCCGTTCGCTCGCCAATGTTGACGGCCTCGTCTCCGACGCGTTCGAGGTCCGTGATGAGCCGCAACGCGGTCGTCAAAAGGCGCAGATCGGCCGCTACCGGCTGCCTCAGGGCGAGCATGCGGAAGATGAGCGCATGGATCTCCAGCTCGTCGCGGTCGATCTGGGCGTCGAGCCGCTCTATCTCACGGGTGACCTCGGGCTCGCCGCGGCAGAACGCTCCAAATGCCAGTTCGACGGCGCGCTCGCATCGAGCGCCCATCGCGAGCAGACGAGCTTGCAGCTCGCGAAGTTCGGTCTCGAACTCCCGGCTGCTGTGTATCGATGTAGCCCTCTCCACGACGGCACAGCATGACATGAACTTGCAAAAGCAACGATGAATCCGTCGCTCAAAAGCATCGACCGTCCGCGAGCGCGAGCGAGCGCTGTGGGCGCGACGCGACGGCGAAAGGACGAGGCCGCCCGCGCGCCCGAGGAAAAAGTCGAATCGAACGGGCCGCTCGCGCGCCTGATGCACCCAGGCGCCTCCCGTCGGCATGCCCGCTGAACGCCGCCGAACCGGGCTTGGCCGAGGTACCTGCCGACGCTGCATACGAGCTCATCCGAGGACCGGCCCGCGAAAGCTCGTGGCCAGGCGGTCGGTTCCGCTTTTCGCTTCCCAGAACGAAGGGGCTTCCGCCCGAATCGTGCTTCGCTCGCCACTTACCTGTCGAGCATCGCAGCTTTTCGGATGGAGACATCGATGCCGAACGAAGACGATCGCGGACGCCAACACGAGGTGCACGAAGAAGCGAAACCGCCCGAAAGCGTGAAGCTTTCGGTTTGCGACGAAAGTGTGCGGGCCATTCGCGACCGGCTCTGGGTGGCCAAGTCACGAATTGAGATTGCCATGCGCTTCACCATGTGGACTGAGGTGCGACAGGAACTTGAAGGCGTGCAATCCGACCTCGCGACCGCTCTCAAGTTCATCGGACGGTGACCACGGTGGCGCGCAGCGGCAAAGCCGCCGGCGCGCCGAGGCGAAAGATCCTCGGCTCTCGGCGGTTTCCGCACCGTCGTCGCGACCAGACTGGGGCGGACGCGAAGACGAACCGTTCAAACGGTCGCGCGCGCGGCGGTTGGATTGGGGCTTCGGCCCTCTAATCGAAGCCTTGGCCCTTTCGCGGCAGACTCAGCCGGCCCGCGCCAGTGGGCATCGGCGGATGGTTTCGCACTTCGCTGCTCACTAGGGCAGCAGGTCCTTCCGGGCCGGTCGTTCGTTGGTTACCTCCTGCTACATGCTCCGAATGAGCAGCGCCATGAAGATGGAGGGGATTTCGGCCAAATCTCGTCACGGCACTGGCGGGGCGCAACGCATCAAGCCCATCTTGTGACCTGCAAAGTCTGAAAGTGTGACGCACTGCTTCATG
>JBEKFX010000225.1:0-4611 GCA_050013115.1 Polyangiaceae bacterium | reverse complement strand
CGCCTCGTTCTTGCGCAGCACGATGACTTTTTCGCGGTCGACAACGACGGAGCCGGGCTCGCTTCCGCGCGGTTTGCGAACGTATCGCCTGGGTGCGTATTGAACTTCGACGACGCCTTCGTCACGCGCATCGGAAAAGTGCGCCGCCAGATGGGCCGCTTCGACGAGCACCTCCGGAGCACATGGCGCGTTTCTCTCGAGCCGGACGACCACATGTGCACCCGCCCGGCTCTTGACGTGCAGCCAGAGGTCGTGCGGACGAGCGACATGAAGGGTAAGCTCGTCGTTTTGCGGAGCCCCGCGCCCGACGAGAATCGCACCCCCCGACGATGCGAGGAATGCCCGGTAGGTTGGTTTGGGTCGGACGGGCGAACGAGCCGAAGGGGCCGCCGCGAGGGCCGCCCCTTTGAAATCGCGCGGTGCGGCGGTGCGGGCTGCGGCTTCGACGGCGTCGAGATCCGGTTCGGGGTCGTCGATGCGCGTTGCAGCGTGCGCGAGGGCGTCGCGCGCCGCCTCGGCCTGCTCGAGCCGGAACCGAACCGTCCGCTCCCCCTCCTTCAGCCGGCGGGCTCTGCGGAAGATGGCGTCGATTTGCTCCTTTGCACCCTTTGCGGGGTCGATGGCCATTTGGACTCTGGCTGGCTCGCCGTCCTCGCCGAGGTTTTCCCAGTCCAGACCCTCGAGAACGGCGGCGCCTCGTGCAGCAAAAGAGGCGCCTCCGACGAACAAGCGCGCACGCTCGGCCATCCTCCCCGCCTGCTGCATCTTGACGAGATCCTCACGCATCGCGTCAATGCGACGTTCAATGCGTCCCTTTGCTTTCGCGATGGCACGCCCCAACGACATCCTTCGCGCCCCAGCCGTCCTCCGTACGAGGTCGTCGACAATGGCGGCTCCCCGCGCGACGAGCGCCTCCGATGTGAGCAACGGTAGGCCCGTAGGCTGCTGTTCCACCTCGTCGGCGAGGCGCAGTGTCGCTCCGTCGCAGGCGATCGAAAAGATGCGATCGTCGATCGAAAGCCTCACGAACTTCGGCGCGAGCTGTTCGATTCGGGCTCCCTCGGTTTTCGCCCGAAAATGACGTTGCGCGGGCGACGTCGAGCCCCGAAGCAGTCCGCGAAGCCGGGTGCGGTCCTGCGCTTCCAGAACGCCGACGCCGAGGCTCGATGCGATCACCAGGTGACGCGTGCTGCCGGGGACTCGCACCTGGAGCGTGGCTACGTCGCCGGCGTCCGACCGACCGACCGTAACGCGCTGAATCGTGCCGCCGACGAGACTCGGATTCATGGCTCGCCAAGTGCGTTAGCATGGCGGGCAAGCTAAAAAGGGGCGCGACCGCCGGGCACAGACGAACCGTGGTCCTGCCTTGGGAGGGGCTCCCGATGTCTTCTTCGGCGATGAATCAGAGCAGCTTTCCGGCAGGCCAGGCGACGACATCGCTGATCAAGGCACTCTTGCGCGCCCTGGTTGTCGAAAAAGGACCCGGCGTGGCCGATACGTGGCTCCGAGGCATTCGCATGGTCCGTGACGACCTCGACGACGAAACCCGCCAGGTACCCCTCGCGGCGTTGCACCGCGCCCTGGCGGCATTCGCGGAGGTCGCGTCGCGCGACGCCATTCCGCGGATCAGCAAGTACCTGGTGACTCCCGATCACTTGGGCGTCTGGGTGCGCGTGCTCCGCGGAACCGCCGAGCCGTGCGAGGCGTTTGCTCGGCTGGACTCGAGCGATAGCCAGTACGGCCGCACGACGCGGTGGGAGACGCTCGCAGCCGGCCGGGGGTGGTGGCGAGGCCACGTCGGCATCGCCCACGACCCGGCGCTCGAACACGATGGCCTTCTCGGTCTGGCCCGGCTTGCCGAGCTTGCCGCGGTGCCGGCCCTCTTCGGCTACACGGACGCAACGGCTCGACGGCTGGGCAAAGCGGACGGCCGGTCGAACGCGCTGTTACAGGAGTACGAGGTCGCTTGGCGCGTTCCGAACGTTCGGGTCAGTTGTCTCGTCGGTGCGGCTGCGGGAGGTTTCGTCGGAGCGCTGCCGGCGCTTTTCCATTGGGGAACGTCGCAGCAAGAGGGTCTCATCGCCTGCACGGCCGCTGCCGCATCCGCGTTGGCCGGACTGCTTCTCGCTCGGGACCGCCTTCGCCGGGCAGAAAGCAACGGACAGAAGCTGCGCGTGCACGCGCTCGAGAGGAGTCTGTCGCTCAAGGAGATGCACGAGCAGGGCGCGGCCGGTCAGATCGAAGGGACGGTCGCGGCGGGCCAGTACCGGATCTTGCGCCGAATGGGGTCGGGGGCGACGGGGGTCATTTACGAAGCGGCGCGCATCTCCGACGGCCTCTCCGTCGCCGTCAAGTTGCTGCGTGCGGCGGCCGCCCACGAGGCTGTCGCGAGCGATCGATTGCGGCGTGAGGCCGAAGCGCTTGGCCTGGCGTGGCACCCGAACGTCGTCGAAGTCATCGATCACGGCCACTTGCCCGACGGCACCGCGTATCTCGTCATGGAGCTACTCCACGGCGAGTCCTTGGCAGCTCGCGTTCAATCCAAGAAACGGCTGACCTCAGGTGAGCTCTGGCCCATTGCCATGCAGGTTTGCGAAGCTCTTGCTGCGGTTCATGCGGCGGGAGTCCTGCACCGAGACCTCAAACCGTCGAACATTTTTTTGGCGATCGACCGAAATTCTCCCGGAGCTCCCGAACGCGTCAAGCTGCTCGACTTTGGCATTGCCCGTGTGGAATGGGAGGAGACTCGGATTACGAACACGGGGGGACCGCTCGGGACGCCGGGGTACATGTCGCCCGAGCAGGAAGCGGGCACCGCCGTGGACGCACGAAGCGATCTTTTTGCGCTCGGTGCGGTCCTCTATGAGTGTCTGGCTGGGGAGCCACCACCGCCGCAGACGCCGAGCGGCCCGGTGCGCATGGATGCATCGCCCGTCGCGAGGTTCGATTCGGGCACGCAAAAGGCAGCGGCTTTCTTGCCGCCAGCGTGGCGTACGATCATCGAGAAGGCGATGGCCGCCGATCCAGAAGGGCGTTTTCAGGATGCGCGGTCTTTTGCCCAGGCCCTTCGATGTGTTCACGACGACGACGACGTCCAGGCCAGGGGGTCGTCGTAAGCCGCCGGTTCGCCTGCGTGCTCCTTCGCCGTACGCGTTTCGACCCTCGAGGTGTTGCTTGAGATTGCCCGGTCCAGCCCCCGTTCACTGTCTCGTCGGCTGTATTTCTCTGGCCCTGGCGTGCGACGATGTGACGAGGCCGCCGCCCGCGGCCCCGCGTGCATCCGCGCGAGCGAACCCAACAGACCCTTACGGTCGGCCGCCCAGCGACGCTTCGACGGCCTACGCGGCAGCCCCTTCGTACGCTCCAGCCCCTTCGTACGCTCCAGCCCCTTCGTACGCTCCAAATTGGTTCGCCGTTGCAGTGACAACGGACGCCCCTAAAACGTTATATGTCACCGCGGCGGTTCCGCGTCTCTTGGTCGGCCGACGCGCTTTGGACCGGCTACTCGCTCCTTTGGCTGCTTCATCTTCGATGCCGTCATCGCGACCTGGTTTATCGCCGGCGCTCCATCCGTCGCCGACATGGTTCGCGCCCGGGGCGCCCCGAAACCAGAACTGGTTCTCGACCGCGACCGAAAATCCGGTCGCGACACCCGTCGCCACCACGGCGGCTGATTCAAACCCGAGGAATGTCCGAACCGCCGCGCCCGCTTGCACGGCTCCCCGAAGCGCCCTCAGGCGCCTTGCTCCTCCACGCCTCCCTGTTGGCGGGAGCAGCGCGTAGTTCGTCGTCTCATCGCACGGTGGCGACCGGGTGAGCAGGGCGCCCGAGTTTAACTCACCATTTACGCGTTCAGGACCGGACGGATTCGATACACATGGGTAAGAATGGCGGACCCCAACGTAAAGTGAGCATGGGGCTGTTGCTCAAGGCGGCCGCGGGCCTCACAAACCTCGTAGCGGTACTCGGGCTTTTGCTGTTCGGGTCGGCCGGTACACTGCGGTTCGTCGAAGGCTGGATGCTCCTTGGCCTCTTCTCCGGCTCCTCGCTCGCGATCACGCTTTATCTTGTGCGCACCGACCCCGCACTCCTTGCTCGTCGGACCCAGGCCGGTCCCTTGGCTGAGAAGGAGCGGAGCCAAAAACTCATCCAGGGTATCGCCAGCCTCTTTTTTCTCGCCATGCTGGGGCTTCCGGGGCTCGACCATCGGTTCGGCTGGTCGCACGTGCCTTTGCCCGTCGCCCTTGCCGGCGACGGGCTCGTGTTCGTCGGGTTTCTGGTTGTCTTCCTTGTGTTCCGCGAGAACACGTTCACCTCGTCGGTGATCGAAGTGGCGCTCGAGCAACGGGTGATCGACAGCGGACCCTACGCGATCGTTCGACATCCGATGTACGCGGGAGCGCTCGTCCTCGTTGCCGGAATCCCGATGGCGCTCGGGTCGGTCGTTGGCCTCGCAGCGTTCCCGCCTTTCGCAGCCGTCATCGTCTGGCGACTCCTCGACGAGGAGCGCTTTCTCCTGAGCCGCTTGCCCGGCTACGCGGCCTATCGGGAGAGGGTCCGGTACCGGTTGGTCCCTGGCGTCTGGTAGCGCCAGGGCTACGTCAACGGGGT
>JBEKFX010000224.1:0-6604 GCA_050013115.1 Polyangiaceae bacterium | reverse complement strand
AGCGGCTGCGCGGCCAATCCGCAAGCGGCTGCGCGGCCGATCGGCCCTCGGGAGCCCGCGCCGGACCGGCCGCCCAACACCGATGTCGTTCAGTGTGTGTAAGCGCGTCGTGCGCCATCGCGGCCCTCGCGGCAGGGCGGACAGGCAGGCGCCCCAGGCGAGTCTTTTGCGACCGGCGTTTTTGACCTCGCCCAGGCGCGCGAGACCGCAAGATTGACGGGCGACGGCGGACTCGCTCATCCTGTTTCCGATGGGTGAAGAAGTCGTGACGGTGCTCGCGGCCGAGCAGATCGGGCGCCGGGTTCGCGAACTCGGTGCTCAGATCGCAGCGGATTACCGCGGGCGGGTTCCCGTTCTCGTCTGCGTTCTCAAGGGGAGCTTCGTGTTCGCGGCCGACCTGGTCCGGGCCATCGATTTGCCCCTGCGCGTCGAGTTTCTCGGCGTGCGCTCCTACGGGGAAGGCACGCATACGAGCGGGGTCGTGCAAATCACCCAGGATCTGTCCCACCCGATCGATGGAGCCGACGTGCTCATCGTCGAGGATATCATCGACACCGGGCTCACGATCGCGCACCTCGTCGATTTGCTCCGAACGCGAGGGCCTGCCAGCGTGAGCGTTTGCGCGCTCCTCCACAAGCCGGCCCGCGCACGTCTCGAAGTGAAAATCGACTATCTCGGTTTCACCGTCGAAGATCGCTTTCTCGTCGGATACGGACTCGATTTCGCGGAGCGCTATCGAAATCTCCCCTATCTCGGTGCCTTGGAGCCCGTGTGAGGCCCGACCGTGCCCAGTCCTTACGCTGACGAGAACTTCTTTCGAGCCATCTTGGCCAAGGCGGTTCAGGGAAAGGCGAGCGACATCCACATCAAAGTCGGTCAACCGCCGGGCGTGCGCATCGCCGGCGAGATGATCTATTTCCGCACGGAAAAGATCACGCCCGAAGATGCCAGCGCGGTGGCCCGTTGGGTCCTGGCGAGGGCGGCAACGTCGATTCATCTCGACGAGCTGAGGGAGCGCGACACGTCCTACTCTGCCCCCGGCATCGGTCGCTTCCGCGTCAACGTCTATCGCCAACGTGGCACTCTCGCCGTCGTCATGCGGCACATCCCCGTCGAGATTCCGGATGCCGAAACGATCGGCCTTCCGCTACCCGTGGCCCGCGACCTCGCCGAAAAACCAAACGGCATGGTGCTCGTCGTCGGCGCCGCCGGCCACGGCAAGAGCACGTCGATCGCCAGCTTGGTCGGCCATTTGAATGCGACGCGCGCATTGCACATCGTGACGGTCGAAGATCCCATCGAGTTTCTCCACCGAGACCAACTCTCGAGCATCAGTCAACGTGAGGTCGGGGTGGACACGGCCAGCTTCGGAGCTGCGCTCCGGGCCGCGCTTCGCCAAGACCCGGACGTCATCTTCGTCGGCGAGATCCGTGACGAAGAGACGATGGAGATCGCGCTGCGGGCGGCCGAAACGGGCCATCTCGTCTTGGCCACGCTGCACACGAGCGATGCCGTGCGCACGGTCAATCGCATGCTCGCGCTGATGCACGGTGACGCGGCCGAAAATCGCATCCGGATCGCCGCGTGCTTGCAGGGCGTCATCGCTCAGCGATTGCTCCGTCGAAGCGACGGGAGCGGCGTCGTCCTGGCCGCGGAGGTGCTCGTGGCGTCGCAGTCGGTGAAAGACACCATCCGCAAACCCGAGCACAACCCGTCTCTCAAGGCATTGATGGAAAAGGGCGTCACACCGTACGGGATGCAGACGTTTCAGATGGCCGTCGGCGCACTGTTCGAGCGAGGTCTCATCGACGAGACGACGGTGGGCGAAGCCCTGGGGTGACGAGATCGAGCAGGCGTGCTCGGGTCGCCCGTCCGGGGGAGGGCGGGCGTGCGATCGGGCGTGCGATCGGGTCGCCCGTCGGGGGAGGTCGGGCGTGCGATCGGGTTACCCCATGCGGACGGGCGGGGAGCGGTCGAGCGGACCGCTCTGGCTGACAAGTGACCTCTTTTGGGCGAGGCTCAATGCACGGGTTCGGCGTGGTGCACCGCGGGAGGCTCCACGACTCGGATGGCGCGCCAAACGACAGGAGCGGTGATCAGTGCAAGCGCGATGATGGCGCACACGAGGCCAGCGACCATCCCCGTCCGAAACGCGCGCGGATCGTAAGCGCGAAGCGCCAGCTCGTGGACCGTCACGTCCCGCGCAGCCGACTCCGCCGCGCGTTCGAGCGTCGCCACGCGCTGCCTCGACGAATCGAACTCGACCCCGAATGCGCTGCGGTCGGCCATCGCCCGGCGTGCGATGGCCACGAGGTGACGTCGGACGTCGCCGCGGGCTTCATTGACCGAGGCCGCCCGCGTTCCGGCGCGCCGATTGAACCAGTCCTCGAGCGACTTGCGTTCGGCACGTGCCGCCGCCGCGCTGGCCTGCGCTTCGTTCGAGCGCTTTTTCGCGTCGGCCAAGCCTTGTTGCAGCTCGCCGACGTTTGTGCGGCGCTTGGCGACGTCGGCCTGCAGCGCGTCGCGCTCTCGCGTCCAGGTGGAGACGGCCGACCCCGTTGCACTCGTCGAGGCGAGGCCGGTCGCGTCCCAGCGCGTGCCGCTTCGTACGCGCAGCCGCTCGGCGCCCATGATGACCCCGCTCACGGCGCCATCCGGCGCGTCCGCATCGAGCGCAGCTCGAACGGCTTGCTGCATCGTGCGCGCATCGGGCCACCGGTTCGCGCGATCGTACGCGAGCGCCCTGTCGACGATGGCCGCGACGTTCGCGGGCACCTCGGGCGCGACGCTCGAAAGGGCGGGAGCCGGATCGGTCGCACTAAGGATGAGCTGTTCCTGGTTTGTCTTGGCCTCGTGGACGTGTCGCCCCGTCAACAGGGCGAACATGGTTGCGCCGACCGCCCAAAGGTCGGTTCTCGCGTCCACCTCGTCCCACCTCGCCCGCGCTTGCTCGGGCGCCATGAACGCCGGTGTCCCCATGACCATGCCGGTGCGCGTCGAGGTCGTCCGTTCCTGTTGTCGTTCGAAGACTTTGGCGATCCCGAAGTCGAGGACCTTGAGCAGCCCGCCGCGTGTGATGAAGAGGTTTTCCGGCTTCACGTCTCGATGAAGGACGCTTTTCGCGTGCGCCGCCGAAAGCACGTCGAGAAGCTGGTCGACGATGAACAGCACTTCGGGCACCGGCAGGCGGCCGCCACTCGTTTCGCTGCGCTGCTCGACGGTTTCTCCTTCGAGAAGCTCCATCACGAGGAACGCCGAGCCATCGGACGCGACGTCGTCGTCGAGGACGCTCACGGCCCCTTCGTGCTGAATCGTATTGGCTGCGTAGCCTTCGCGAAGAAATCGTGTGCGGATCTCCTCGTCGTGACTGAACTCGGCGTGCAGGAGTTTCACCGCCACGCGCTTGCCGTTGCGGTGCGTCGCGGCGTAGACAGCTGCCATGCCGCCAACGCCGAGCAGCGCCTCGAGGGTCCACTTGTCCTGCAAGAGGACTCCGACGCGATCGAGCGCGCGCGCCGCCTGCGGGTCGTCTTGGAGCTGCGTTTGCGTGATCATCGGCGCGTTCCGGCCGCTTCTCGCTGCTGCGCCGCGCGAAGCTCGGCCTCAGCATGCTTGCATCGAGCTTCCTCGCGGTTCAACTCCGACTGGGCGGCGGCCAGCTGCGCGGCGGCGGCGCGCTCTTCTTCGATCGCGCGGTCCCGGTCGCCTTCCAACTTGAAGATGCGGGCGTCGACGGATGCGAGCCTCGTCGCGTGTGCGTCGTTTTCCGCGGCGACGAACTCGTCACGGGATCGAAGCGCGTCTTCCGCGCGCCTCAGCTGCCCGAGGGCATCGGCGTATTCGGGCCGCGCTTCGGCCGTGGCTCGCGTCTCGGCGGCAAACGCGACGAGCGCATCCTCGAGTTCGTCGTGCGCTCGGCGGACTTCTTCGCGGCGAAGCGCCAGCGCACGTTCGAGCACCCGCCGCCGCACAATGACCCGCCACGTGTAGAAGGGTGACAAGAGCCGGTATTTTGGCGTTTCGCCGTAATCCGCGAGCAGATGCACGTCGGCCTCGAGGTGGTCGATCGGTGTCTCGATCGGCGGCGTGGAGTTCGACGCCGACAGCTCGCCGCGCGCCGCTCCGCCGCCGCTCGAGCCGGCCGCAAACCAGAACGCCGCCCCGCCCGATGCCTCCCGGGGATCGAACGCAAGGTCAATGGCGACGTCGACCGCTCGCTCCGGGCCCCTGCGAGCTGACCGGTGCGGCGCCCGCGCAGGCCGATCGAGATCGAGCCGGCGTGCGGCTGCCAGGGCCGATGTCGCGGTGGCGTCGCAGGCCGCGCAAGGCGCGCCGGTGCTCGTCAATTCGGCACCGCAGCCAGGACATGAAGGCATCGGATCAGATGATACCGCCATTGAGGGACCGTGCTATTTCGGTTTGCGCATGAGCAAGCGGCTCGCGTTTCTCCTCAAGGTCACGTCCCAGAGCGACGATCCGTTCGCGTGGTACGGCCTCGCGATGGAGTACCGCAGCCTGACCCGGTTCGAGGAGTCCATCGCCACGTTCGAAGCCCTGCGCGCGCGCGCTCCCGACTACGTGCCGGCCTATTTGATGTGCGGGCAGGTGCTCGAATCGCTCGGACGGCTGGACGACGCGCGCGCATGGTTCACGGCGGGCGTGGCGGCCGCGCGGTCCAAGGGCGACGGACACGCGCTCACGGAGCTCGAGAGCGCGCTCCACGCACTCGGCTGAATGGTCCAACGCCCGAGCGACGCCGATCACCGTCCGCGGTCGTGCCTTCGCGCCGCGAGTCGCTGCTGGATGGGCGCTTCGTCACCCCGATCGGTCGGCTCGTAAAAGCGCGAGCCCGAGAGGTCATCCGGGAGATAGGTGTCTCCGGGCAAAAATGCTCCCTCGGAGTCGTGCGGGTTAAGGTAGCCAGCTCCGTAGCCTTCTTGGCCCATGCGCGGCGTAACTGCATTGCGGAGTCGGAGGGGAACCGGGAGCGCCCCCGAGCGGTCGATGGCTTCCTTGGCCCTATGCCACGCGAGGTTTGCCGCATTGGACTTCGGGGCCGCCGCCAAATAGGTGCATGCCTGGGCCAGTGCATACGTCCCCTCGGGCATTCCAAGCCGGCGCAACGTGGCGTCGGCCGCCTGGGCGAGGATGAGCGCGCGCGGGTCCGCATTGCCGACGTCTTCGCTCGCGAAGATGAGCATGCGGCGCGCGACGAAGAGCGGGTCGTCGCCGGCTTCGAGCATCCGCATCATCCAGTAAACCGCGGCATCCGGATCGCTCCCCCGCATCGACTTGATGAACGCGCTGACGACGTTGTAGTGCTCTTCGCCCGCCTTGTCGTAATGGATCGGCCGGTGCATCTCCGCGAGGGCGATTGACTCGAGAGACACATCCCGGCGTCCCGTGCTCTCGAGCCAGTCCGCCACCATCTCGAGGATCGACAGCGCGCGACGCGCGTCCCCCGCAGAGGCTTCGGCGATCCGCCGCAGCGCGTCGTCGCTTGCGGTGAGGCGGCGCGCGCCAAGTCCGTGCACCTCGTGCCCGATCGCGCGGCGGAGGAGCTCGGTCAAGTCCTCGACCGAGAGCGGCTCCAGCCGGAACACGGTGCAGCGCGACAGCAGCGCGGCGTTGACGGCAAAGCTCGGATTTTCAGTCGTCGCACCGACGACGACGATCGTCCCGTCCTCGACGTGGGGCAAGAAGGCGTCCTGCTGAGCCTTGTTGAAGCGATGAATCTCGTCGACGAAGACGAGCGTTTGCCGCCCCTCGAAATTGAGCCGATTGCGCGCCGCCGCCACGATCTCGCGGAGCTCCGCGACGCTCCCGAGGACCGCACTGAATGCGACGAAGTGCGCCTTCGTGACCGATGCAATGACGGCGGCGAGCGTGGTCTTGCCGCTGCCCGGCGGGCCCCAGAGGATCATGGATCGAACTCGATCGCCGGAGATGGCCTGCGCCAGCAACGATCCGCTTCCGAGCAAGTGCCGTTGTCCAATGACATCGGCGAGAGCCACGGGGCGCAGTCGCTCAGCGAGCGGACGGCGGCTGTCGTTACCCGCCTTGACCGCGGCGCCGAAGAGTGTGTCGCCTGCGTCGGGCGTCGGGCGCCGGGGCCGTGTCGGCATCCTCGAGAAGGTAGCCGCTTGCTACTTCAGCACAAACTTCATGAGCAGGGCCGCCAGCGCAACCCCAAGCATCATGAACGAAATCGCAACGGCGACGAGCAAGGTCGGACTCGTCGGCGAAGGCATGAACATCCGCGTTCGGGACCCCGAAGCGCCCGATATCCGTACGCCGGGCGGAAGAGGCGGAACCTGCGTGGGCAGGTCGGCGAGCGAGTCGAGCGCGGCTTGCGCACGTGCGGAGGCGGAGCCCGGCTGGGCCCGGGGGACGGGTTGCGCGGCCTGCGTACGTGCGGAGGGGGAGCCGGGTTGGGCCTGGGGGGCGGGTTGTGCGGCCTGCGTACGTGCGGAGGGGGAGCCTGGCTGGGTCCGGGGGACAGGTTGCGCGGCTTGCGTACGTGCGGAGGGGGAGCCTGGCTGGGCCGGGTGGACGGGTTGTGCGGCTTGCGCACGTGCGGAGGGGGGCTGGGGGACGGATTGTG
>JBEKFX010000223.1:0-4729 GCA_050013115.1 Polyangiaceae bacterium | reverse complement strand
ACACGTCGATTCCATCGATCCGAACGGCGCCAGGCGGCGTCGGGAGCAATCGGGAAATGAGCATCGCGAGCGTGCTTTTGCCAGACCCGGTACGACCGACGATGGCCAACGACTCTCCCGGAGCGACACGGAACGTCACTCCGTCGAGAACACGTCGTTCGCCGTGACAGAAGGAGAGCCCATCGATCGAGAGCGAGCCGCTCACATGACGCGGCGCGCGCCTCGGGCCGTCGACGACCTCCGGAACGGCGTCGAACACGTCGCGGAGTCGCGCGAATCCAGCGCGCCCTCTTTGCACGACGCTCAGCGCGAAACCGATGGCGATCATGGGCCAAGTCATCCGGGCGAAGGCGCTCCAGAACGAGAAGAACGCGCCCTGGGACAATTGGCCTCTGAGAAGAAGCGCCGAACCGTACCAGAAGAAAGTGAGCATCCCGGCCGCGGCGACGGAGCCGATCAGGGGCGCGAACGAGCCCCGCAACCGCGCCAGCGCGAGGCTCGCATGCAGATACTCTCGATTGGCGATCTCGAAGCGGGCCCTCTCTCGATCCTCGAGGGCAAAGCTTCGGACGACGCGAACGCCCGCCAGGTTGGCCTGGAGCACGTCGCTCATCCGTCCGAGCGACGCCTGGTTTTCACGCATCCGCACGTAGAGCCTGCGCGACACGGAGCGAGCCAGGAGGGTGACAAGAGGCAGATTGACCAAGCACGCAATGGTGAGGTTCACGCTCACCCCGAACATGATCTGCAGGGCGCTCGCGAACGCGAAGCACGCGTTCACGACGTTCAGCACGCCGAAGCCGAGCAGCATGCGAACTTGCTGGAGATCACTCGTCGAACGGCTCATGATCTCGCCGGCCGGCATTTTTCGATAGAAGGCGGTCCCCAGCTGATGCAGCTTGCGGAGGAGCTCGAAGCGAAGCTCGTACTCGGCATCGCGGCCCGCGTTGAACAGGTACCAGCGACTCGCCACCCGGGCGACGAATGCCAGGACGGCGAGAGCGAGCATCGTGGCCGCGGGCTTCCATGCATCAGGCGGATTCGGCCCGAAGACGGCGTCGATGGCCGCCCGCGACTGCCGATCGATGCGGTTCATGGCGAGCTGAAAGCACGCCAGCGTCACCGTGCCGGCGACGTATTGAGGCGCATGGCGGCGAAACTGGCCGGGGAGCGTCGTCGAATAAGTCGGTGGCGAAGAAGAAGTGGATTCGAATTTCACCGGCGCGATGGAACTCCGGGATGAATCGATGCGCCGAATGGCCGAACCGTTGTCACGAACGGACCGGAAGAGGCTTCCGATGCGAGGTCGAGAGGACCGGGCGGCGGCGACCTTCGCCTTCCGCCGCTAGATTCTTGACGTCGAGACGCACGGCGAGCAAGCCAAGCATGACCCGGGCGCCGCCTTTTCCGTCGAGCTCATGAACGACACCCACCTTCCCGGAGAAAGGGCCCTCGAGGACGCGCACACGCGCACCCCGCTCGACAGAGTGCCGCGTATCGGCTTTCGCCCGACTGGCAAAGCGCCTTGGGACGAGGCGTAGCGGCGCGCGGGCTTCGGCGGCACCCGGCGAGCCCTCGCCCTCGCGGTCCGTCTCGGGGTCGCGGGGGTCCTTTCCTCTGAACGGGCGATGCTCGCGGCCCTCATCCGGCAGACGACGCGGCTTCTTGCGGTCGCGCTCGTCTTCACTCCGGGCTGCGCGTTTGCGGTGGCTGCCACCCCGCCCGCGCTGTGGCCGTGGCTCGAATCGCGTTCCCGGTGTCAAAAAGAGGAGAAACACGCGGGCCAGCGCCACCAGGGCGTCCTCCAATTGCTCGTCGAGAAGCGTCGCATGCGCTGTGACGACCGCGCGTGGCACGCTCCAGCCGATCCAGAGCGAACCGGGCTCACGCTCTACCTGGTCGAGCAAGCCGCGCACGTCGTCGGTCGTACATCGCGGGGCTTGAAGCTGGGCGTCGGGGGCGAGGCCGACCACGAACTGCTCGGGCAGGGCCTCCAGCGCATCGATGAGTTCCAGCGCGCGTGCAGCGTCGGCCAAGACCGCCCGAATCGCGCGCGCCTCGCCCTTTGGAACCTCGATCCCCGCCCGAACGTGCTCGGGCTCGATGACGAGCGCAAGGACTGCCCCGGGCTCGTTCGCGAAAAGAAGTCGGCCGCCGGACGGCTCGACCATCGGCGCGACGCCTTCGAGGCCGGCGGTCCGAAGTCGATCGACGGCGATGGATCCCCAAGCGTGCAGGCGTCGCGAAAGGTCGCGGCGCTGCGCTTCCGTGCCAGGCTCGAAATCCCCGTCAGTCAAGGCCAGGCTGGACGACCCCGCGCGATGGCCGGACTCCCCGCTGGCGGGACGGACAGGGGTGCCGGGGCGGGGAGGCTCGGGCGCACGGGACATCGGACGGCCGCGAATGCGCGCAGTGCGCGCATGGCCGGTGAACGTTTGCGCGACCCGTCAGGCCTTGTCAATGCGCGGACGGAGCCGCGGACGAAGACAGCCCTTTGCCCTCCGGAGCGCCTCCGTCGACCGTCGTGCCGCCCAGGCCCCACACGTGCTACGCATGCCCGCGTCGAAGCATCCGTTTAGAGACCGCCTTGCCCCGACCTCAAAAACCGCACACAACGAGGAAGCCGGCTCGAGCCGCCAAGCGCGACGCCAAGTCCCGTCCGGCGCCTGAGCCGACGTCTGAAAACGAGACGTCAGAGGCGACGGAGCAGACGGACGGTGACGAGCACGGCCACGACCCGGAGCCTGCGCCGGAAGCCCAGGAACCGGACGAGGCGGACGAGGCGCTCGGCGACGTCGAACCCGAGTCGGACGGAGTGGCGGATGAATCGGTGCGCGGCACGACGATCACGCGCGCTGCGGCGACCGAAGCGTCGTCGATCGAGCGCTTCGACCCGCTCTCGGCTTATCTGCGCGAAGTGCAGCGGCATCCGCTCCTCTCGCCGGAGGAGACGCAGGGGCTCGCGGAAAAGTTCGTTTCGACCCAGGACCATCGCGTCGCGGCGACGCTCGTCACGGCCAACCTGCGGCTCGTCGTCAAGATCGCCTACGAATATCGCCGAGCCTACAAGAATATCATGGACCTCATCCAGGAGGGCAACATCGGGCTCATGCAGGCCGTCAAGCGATACGATCCGTATCGCGGCGTCAAGCTCTCTTCTTACGCGGCCTGGTGGATTCGCGCGTACATCTTACGCTTCATCCTGAACAACTGGCGGCTCGTCAAGCTCGGCACGACGCAAGCGCAACGCAAATTGTTCTTCAACCTGCGGAAGAAGCGCGCCGAGCTTCAGGCCATGGGCGTCGACCCGACGAACGCCGAAATCGCAAAGCAGCTGAATGTCCCGGAGAACGAAGTCGCCGAAATGGACGTGCGCCTGCAGGCCAGTGAAAAGTCGCTCGATGCCCCGATCGGCGACGCCGAGGGCCGCGCGACGGCGAAGATCGATACGATGCCCAGCCTCGTCGAGGGTCCAGAAGCCCTCATGGCGGACAGCGAGCTCCAGGGCCTTCTTAAAGAGAAGCTCGGAGCATTTCGAGAAACCTTGATTGGAAAAGACAAGGAACTCGCCATCTTCGATGAGCGGCTCGTCTCCGATGAACCGCTCACCCTCCAGGAGCTCGGCGATCGGTTCGGCATCTCTCGCGAACGTGTACGGCAACTTGAACAACGCTTGACGGGCCGCCTTCGAGACTTCCTGCGCGACGAGATGGGAGACTCGGTCGAGCCGACGTGAGCACGGAGCACGGAGTTCTCTTCGTCGTCGCAACGCCCATTGGCAACCTGGACGACATGACGTTCCGCGCGGTGGACGTTCTTCGCGGCTGCGGCTGCATCGTCGCCGAAGACACCCGCCGAACCCGACAGCTTCTGACCCACTTTGGAATCAACGGAAAGCGCCTTGAACGACTCGACGCCCATGCGACGGAACACGCTGTCGGGCGGGTCGTCGACTGGCTGACCAAGGGAGAAGCCATCGCGGTCGTGACCGACGCCGGCACTCCTTCGGTCAGCGACCCGGGCGATGAGCTCGTCCGCGCCGCGATCGCGGCGGGTGTGCGCGTCGTGCCGATTCCCGGACCGAGCGCTGTGCTGACGGCACTCTCGGCCAGCGGGTTGGCCGGCGGCGGTCATTTTCGCTTCTTGGGCTTCTTGCCCCGCGACGGCACAGCACGGCGTGATGCCCTGGCCGGGGTTGCGGACACCGCGGAGGCCGTCGTGCTGTTCGAGGCGCCCGGGCGCATGCGTGCGACGCTGCGTGACCTTGCGGACGCCACCCCGGACCGGCGAGTTTGCGTTGCGCGCGAGCTGACCAAAGTTCACGAGGAATTCGTCCACGGCTCATGTGCAGAAGTCGCCGCAAACGAGCGCGAGTGGTTGGGCGAAGCCGCCATCGTCCTCGGAGCTCACGCCCCCGACGCGCGGAGCTCCCGCATCGACGATGTCGCCCTGGACGAGCGCATCGATGAGGCGCTCGGTCGAGGCGAGCGCGCCCGCACCGTGGCCGAGCGCCTCTCGGCCTGGAGCGGCCGCCGCAAACACGACGTGTACGAGAGGGTCATCGCCCGAAAGAGCCGCTGAGGCGTATCGGATCGACCCCCTCGCACACGCCCACCTCGCGCACGCCCACCTCGCACACGCCCACCTCGCACACGCCCACCTCGCGCACGCCCACCTCGCGCACGCCCGCCTCGCGCACGCCCACCTCGCGCACGCCCGCCTCGCGCAC
>JBEKFX010000222.1:0-4771 GCA_050013115.1 Polyangiaceae bacterium | reverse complement strand
ACGATCCGCATGGGGTCGCGAACGCGGCGGAAGTGACTGCGCGGCGGGATCGCCCGAGAGTAAATGACCGAGACGGGGACTTCGACCAGGGGGAGCCCGGCGGAGAGCGCGCGGAGGACGACCTCGCCCTCGAACGCGAAGCCATTGGCACGCACGCCGAGCGCCAATGTCTCTCCGATCGGGTAGCGGCGGAGACCACATTGGGTGTCTTTGAGGCGCCGCCCGGCAAAGGCCGACAGAAAAAAATTCGAGACGGCGTTTCCGAATTGGTTGCTCGGGGGCGCTCCGTCTCGGACGAGGTCGCGCACGCCGAGCACGACGGCATGGGGATCGTCGCTCGCGTCCAGCACGAGGCGAGCCGATGCACCCGGGTGCTGTCCGTCGGCGTCAGCCGTGATGCCGACGTCGAATCCACGTCTCGCGGCTTCGGCCAGCCCTGTCTTCAGTGCGGCCCCCTTTCCGCGGTTGCTCTCATGGCGCACGACCAGCGCTCCTTGCGCGAGGGCCGCGTCGGCCGTGCCGTCGGTGGATCCGTCGTCGACAACGACGACCGGCGCCTCGATCGACCGACGAAGGTCGAAGACGACCTCGCCGACGGTTGCGGCCGCTTCGAACGCAGGCACAATGGCGCAAACTTGCATCATGGCCTCTCCTCTACACGGGTCTCGCGCGAGGTGGGCTACCCCGAACGATCGGGGTCCTCAAACGGGCCACCCTCCCCGCAAAACCCGCATGAAGACACCCGAGCATGAAGAAGGCATGAAGAAGGCATGAAGACACCCCCGAATCGGCGCCCCCCGTGCGATGTCGCGGCGCGCCGTCCCACAAGGGCCGAGGTCCACCCCGCTCGAGCTCGACATCTCGAACACGGGCGGCCCGAACCGGTCTCTCGACGCGCGGGGGAGTGAGCCGTGCCCGTCCGTCTCGTCGTCGAGGCAGGCCCCTTCCCCGGCGTGTCGGGCGCTGCGCTCGCACGCCGCGCGCGCCGGATGCTGGCGGCCGTTCAATTGCGGCAAGCCGAACTTTCGCTCCTTCTCACTGACGACGATCAAATCAAGAACCTCAACCGCGACTATCGCAAAAATAATCGGCCGACCGATGTGCTTGCGTTCGCGCAGCGGGAGGGCCGGCCCGGGGGCCGTCAGGACCTCTTGGGCGACGTCGTCTTGAGCGTGCCGACGGCCGAGCGTCAAGCGACCGAGCGGGGCTGGGATGTCATGTCCGAGCTCACCATGCTCCTCGCGCATGGCCTGCTGCACCTTCTCGGGTGGGACCACGACACACCCGCCACCGAAAGGCGGATGCGTCGAGAGACCGACCGTCTGTGCGCCGCCGCGACGAAGCCCGTGGCGGCCGAGACGCGTCGACGCGCGAGCACCGCGCCGACAAAGAAGGCACCGCCACGCCGCCAATGACCGATTCAATGGGCAAGAGCAGCGCCCACACGAAGCGGTAACGACAAGGACTTTTCGGGCCCAGATGCTTCGTATCCCGCGCCCGCCGGAAGAAAACAGCGCGTAAAGCGCGAAAAACGGCTGTTTTTCCCTTGCGGAACGCGAAATCAGGATGCTACTCGTTTTGCGGCAAACCGCGGCGGGACCCCCGACATGCCGCCGGTAGCGTTTTGACGAACGGCCAAACGTCGGACTGTCGGCCGAAAAAAATTCGAGAGCAAAGTCGCAGGAGGAAGCTTCAATGTCAGCAAAGCGTTTAACGAAAGCACAGGTGATTGCCGAAATTGCAGAGTCGACGGAGCTCGATAAGAAGAGCGTCAGTCGTGTCTTTGACAGCTTGACGGAGCTTATCAAAAAGGAACTGCGCAAGCCGAGCGGCGAGTTCGTGATTCCTGGCTTGCTCAAGCTTCGCGCCATCAAGAAGCCGGCCACGAAGGATCGCCCCGGCGTGAACCCATTCACGAAACAGCCGATCGTCATCAAAGGAAAGCCCGCGCAAAAGAAGGTTCGCGCGACGGCTCTCAAAGCACTGAAGGACCTCATTCAATAGTCTTTGGGTCGCACGCCACGCGAGCTTGCCCGTGCGCTTGCCCGCGTGCGCGCCCGATCGCGCCGTCCCGGTGGGCGCCGACCGCCGCCGTCGCTCATCGCCGCGGCAGGAGCGGAGCGCGTGCGCGGTGAGCGACGCTCTCGTCAGGCGTCGCCGGGGAGGTCGCTGCCGTAGAGCTTTTCGGCGATGGCGAACGTCGCTGCTTCGAGCCGCTGGTAGGCGTCGCGAATGTGGACAAGATCGCCCTGCTCTTCGAGCAGCGTTCGCAGTTCCGATGCGGCCACGCGCGTCTGCGCGAGCATCTCCGGCTCGACGAGGTTTGCATAGCCTTCGAAGGCCGATTCCGTCGTGTAGAGCAGCGTCTCGGCCTGGTTTCGAACTTCCGCGAGCTCTCGCCGCAAATCATCGGCAACCTTGAATCGCTCGGCTTCGCTAACGAGCTTGTCCACTTGATCTTGCGACAGACCGCTCGTCGGCTTCACTCGAATCGAATGGGCTTTTCCGGTGCCGAGGTCCTTGGCCTCGACGCTCACCAACCCGTCCGCGTCGATGCGAAACGTCACTTGGATCTTCGGCACGCCGCGCGGAGCGGGCGGAATCCCCGAGAGCTCGAAGCGAGCCAAGCTCCGGTTGTCGGCGGCCATTTTTCGTTCGCCCTGCAGCACGTGAACGGGAACGAACGGTTGGTTGTCGAGGCTCGTCGTGAAAATCTCGCCCTTCTCGGCGGGAATGGTGGTGTTGCGCGCGATGAGCACCGTCGAGACGCCGCCGCCGGTCTCGACGCCGAGCGAGAGGGGCGTGACATCGAGGAGCAGAACTCCGAGCTGTTCGTCTGCGAGAGCCGCCCCTTGCAGCGCCGCGCCTGCGGCGACGACCTCGTCCGGGTTGACCCCCTTGTGCGGATCGCGCCCGAAGAACTGTCGCACGGCCTTCTGAACGGCCGGCATCCGGGTCATTCCGCCGACGAGGATGACGCTCTGGACGTCGGCCGGAGCAAGCTTCGCGTCAGCGAGCGCCTTTTCACAAGGCGCGAGCGTTTTCTCGACGAGATCGCTCGTCAGGAGCTCGAGCTCGGCTCGTGTCAACGTCTTGACGATGTGGAGCGGATTGCCGCCCGCGCTCTGGGCGAGAAACGGCAAATTGATTTCGGTCTCGAGCGAAGAGGAAAGTTCGTGTTTTGCCTTTTCGGCGGCTTCCTTCATCCGCTGGAGCGCTGCGGGGTCGGTGCGAAGGTCGATGCCGTGCTCCCTGCTGAAGCTCTCGAGGAGGGCGTCGACGATTCGCCGGTCGAAGTCTTCGCCCCCGAGCTGCGTGTCGCCATTCGTGGCCTTGACGCTGAAGACGCCGTTGCGAATCTCGAGGACCGAGATGTCGAACGTGCCGCCGCCCAGGTCGTAGACCGCCACGCGCTCGGCGTCCTTCTTGTTCAGCCCATAGGCGAGGGCCGCGGCCGTAGGCTCATTGATGATGCGCTTGATGTCGAGACCGGCGATCTTGCCGGCGTCCTTCGTGGCCTGTCTCTGCGCGTCGTCGAAGTAGGCAGGGACGGTGACGACCGCCTCGGTCACCTTCTCCCCGAGAAAAGCCTCGGCGACTTCCCGCATTCGAGTCAAGACGATGGCGGCGACCTCTGGCGGGGAAAGTTCGCGCCCAGCGACCTGGATCCAAGCGTCACCATTGGGTGCGCCGAAAATCTTGTAGGGGACCGATTGGGCCTGTCCCTGCACTTGGCTCTGCGCGAACTTCTGACCCATCAGGCGCTTGACGGCATAGACGGTGTTGGCCGCGTTCGTGACAGCCTGCCGCTTTGCGGCCTGCCCGACCAGCCGTTCTCCCGTCGCGAGAAAAGCGACCGTCGAGGGGGTCGTCCGTGCACCTTCGGAATTCGGAATGATCCGGACGTCGAGCTTGCCGTTCGCGCTCGGCTCGGCGATGGCGACGCACGAATTCGTCGTGCCCAGATCGATCCCGATGACCTTGCCCATGCGCGATTCGGGCGTATCAGTTCGATGGATCGAGCGACCGATCGGCCACGCCGCCGCCGGCTGACTTGGCTCGGGCTACGACGACCATGGCTGCGCGGAGCAGGCGCTCGGCTTGGAGGTACCCCGGCTGGACCTCCGCGATGATCGTTCCCGGAGGATGCTCGTCGGTCTCCACCTGTTGGATCGCTTCGTGAATGCCCGGATCGAAGGAGTGACCGATGGTCGGTACGCGCGCAATGCCTTCGCGTCCGAGGGCCTCCACGAATTGGCGCTGCACCATCGTCAGACCTTCCGCCATCGCTTTGACATCCGAGGATCGCTGGGCGCTCTGCAGCGCGCGCTCCAAGTTGTCGAACACCGGCAGCAGTGCACGCACGACCTCCTCGCGAGCCGCCCGGCGCGCCTCGTCGAGCTCGCGACGTGTTCGCTTACGGAAGTTGTCGAAGTCCGCGACCGACCGCAGCCACGCGTCCTTCAGACGAGCGGTCTCCGCCTGGGCCTCGGCGAGCGAGTTGGCGGGGTGAGCGGTCGAGCCCTCCGCCGCAACCTCCCCAGATTCGGCGTGGCTCTCGCCGGCGCCCGGCTCCTTCGATGGTCTCGATTCTTCGTGCATCGGGCGCAATATAAATCGTTCGAAGAAGAAGACTAGGATTCCTCTCGGTTGCTTCGACGCGACGCTCTCGCCCACCTTGGCGTCTCGCCCCGATCGCATGCACGGCACGGGTCGGCGCCGAGAGGGCTCCGGGCGCTCGGGCCCGCGCCGGCGCCGCCGCCCAGCCCAG
>JBEKFX010000221.1:0-4799 GCA_050013115.1 Polyangiaceae bacterium | reverse complement strand
GGCCATTCCGAACATGCGCGAAGAGCGCCTCTCCATCCTCATGCAGGCCTACGCCGATATCCTTCGGGAGCATGACTTTCTCCGCGATATCTTCGGCGTAATTTGAGGGGATGACTCAGCTCCGCCTGGGGAGAGCGGCTTGCCGCAACAGAAGTTGGGGCTCGTGCAACCCGCACAGCAGCTGCCGCTCGTGCAGGTGCCGCTCGTGCACACGGCGCCGCAGGCGCCGCAGTTGCTCGGATCGCTCTCTGGGTCGACGCATTGGTTGTTGCAGACGAGCAGCCCGGCGGCGCACGGCTCACAGCTTTCGGACGCGCAGATCGGTCCCTGCGGGCACTGGTTGCCGCACGCGCCGCAGCTCGTCGGCGTGTTTGGGATAATGCACGAGGCCCCGCAAAGTACTTGTCCGGAGGGACAGGCGCATGTCCCGGCGACGCACGCCTCGCCCGACACCGTGCATGCGGCGCCGCATGAGCCGCAGTTGGAATCGTCGGTCGTCAGGTCGACGCACGCCGAGGCTCCGGGACAGGTTTGGCTCGTCGTCCCGCCGCTACACCCCAAGTTGGGTAGCGACGGATCGCCGGGCGTAGAGTTCGCAGCCGGGGCGGGCATCACCCGGTCCCGCGTCGGACAAGACGCACGTCGGGGCCATGTTTCCGTAGACGAGCCCCGCGACCGAGCACCTGCTCTTTTGCATCGGCGGACCAGATGCGCGGCTGCGCGCAGAGCCTCGGAAGCGGTCCACACGGAGACGAACACCTCCTTCCACGTTGGGTGGAGGAGCTTCGTCAGCTCGTCGGAGAGCGCTCGCGTCGCGGCCGATGCGTCCACCTCAGCGGTCAGGCCGAACTTGGAAAGGATCCGATCGGTCGCCTCGGCCGTCACCGGGAGCACGCCGGAGCGCGGATCGGAAAACGCCGAGACAAGCGGGGCCCGGCCCGAGACCCGGTGCGTCCGCCTGCTCGAGCTTCCCGCACACACGAACGCTTGGTGTATCGGGGAGTCCTTTCCCGTTTTCGACCTCGGTGGCGTCGAGACGAAGCTGGACCGACCGAGGCGGTTGCGGCACGCGCCGCCAGACCGAGGCCTTCCTCTTCCGATCCCCCGTGTCGCGATCCTCGCGGACATACTCGGCGAGCGACACGGTCACGCGCACCGTCTCGTCCGGAGCCTCGGCCGCGGGTAGGAGCACCGAGAGCCCAAGCGACGCGGGGAAGCTGTTCTTCTGTTTGGGCTCAGGCTCGGGGGCCGGTTCGTTCTCGTCCTCGTCATCGGCGCCCGTGCCGAGCTCCTCTTCGGCCGTCGGGTCTTTCGTCTCGCAGTCCGCCTTCGGCGCGAGAAAGCCCCTGAGGTACCAGCGCGACGGCGCGATGCGCAGCACCTCGGCGCTCGCGGCGTTGTCCACCTCGAACGGTCCCACGAGATCGGCCTTCAGTGCGTCGACGAGCGAGGATCGAACGGCTGTGGCGGCTGGCATTGGGGATCGACGATCGCCCGACAGTGCCCTGGGACAAGCGCCTACGCGCCGCGGCCCTGGAATGACGGCGCCTCCGGTACGTTCGTGTACGATGACGATGGTGGCGCCGCGGCTCAAGGATCCCCCCATCATCGAGGTCGTTTGCGGGTTCTTCTTCCCGGCCGTGCCAGGCCTAGACCCCATTCTCGTCGGAAAATATTGGGCGGAACGCAAAGAGGCGCACGGCTTCCCGAGCCGACAGCTCCATCCGCCAGTCGCCGACCGACCGGGATTCTTCCTGGGCGAGGGCGTCGGACCGCTTCGAGCTTGGCTCGTGAGCGCGCCCGACGAGTACGTCCTCCAGATCCAGCCCGACCCCTTTTACTTCAACTGGCGAAAGCACGAGAGCGCCTATCCCCACTTCGGCGACCATGAGCCGACCAAGGGAGTCTTGAGCCGTAGTCTCTTGGAGCTCGCCGAACTCGGTGACTTCACGCTCGGCGCGTTGGGACAGAAGCCGAAGCCAACTCAGCTCGAGCTCGCAAAGATCGACCTTCTCGTGAGCCCGAAGCACTGGTCCGATGATGCCGACCTCACGAAGGTCCTGCCTGCCTTGGGCACGCTGCCGAGGATTACGGGGGAACCGACGGTCAACCTATCCGTCGTGGGCGAGCGCGCCGGCTTTCAGCTGCACTTCGCGATCGCGTCGGTTGTGCTCGCCAGCGATATGTCCCGC
The DNA here is from genome assembly GCA_050013115.1 of Polyangiaceae bacterium. Taxonomy (GTDB): domain Bacteria; phylum Myxococcota_A; class Polyangia; order Polyangiales; family Polyangiaceae; genus Palsa-1150. The sequence continues at coordinate 2,607 of JBEKFX010000221.1, read as the reverse complement.
GCAATCCAGATCGAGACGCGGGTCACGGCGCGCGAGCCGGGTAGCGACATGCGAAAGACGTTCGAGGCGATGAATGCGGTCGCCAACCAGGTTTTCTTCGAAACCGTGTCGGACAAGGAGTTGAACCGGTTCGGAGGGGAGGTTTCATGACGATGATTGCCAATTCGCCGGTCACCGAAAGTTACGCGAGGGGAATGTTATCGCCCGCCGCTTCGCCGAGGACGTACAGCGAAGCTCGAGGCGCCCCGCAAACGCCAGACGAGGCCAGCGCGCTCCTGTCCCGCGCCGAGCGGCTATTCCGGTTGCAGGGGACGAGCGCTCCGCTGCTCGATCTCACCCGCTTTCTCGGAGCGAACAGCCATGCCTGGACGTCCGCCAACCGCGCCCGGCTGCGGCGTCTGCTCGCGGGTCTCGGAGCGGACGTCATCGGCGCCATCGTCAGGACGCTCATCGCGCATCCCCGTACCGACATCCTGGATGACGCGGAGCTCGTTCTCCGCGCCCTCCCGGAGGGTGAAGCTGCCAGTCTGCGCCCCCTCGCGATGCAACAAGGGCTCCCCCCGAGTGTTCGCGCGTGCCTCCTGCGCGCGGCGGTCCACGCGCGAGGTCCCGGCTCCGAGGAGCTCCTTCTCACGGCACTCGTCGATCCGGAACCCGAGATCCGCGACGCGGCCGCATCGTTGGTGGGTGAGCTCGATCTCCCGAAGGGCCGCGCCATCTTGCACAGACAGCTCGCGCGCGAGACGAGCGCCATGGTCCGCGATTCGATCCGCGAGGCACTCGCTTCGCTTGCTGAATAACCCTCGGCGCGATGGGCTTTCTGCTGCGGCGGACGCGTAAGCCCGTCTGGGTCGGTGTCGGCCGCGACAGGGAAGCTGCGGTCCGCGAGTTCGAGCGCTCGGAGAACGATACCGATGGGCTGTCGCTATTCGAGGTCGAGACCGAAGAGCAGCGCACCACAATCGTTGCTGCCATCGCGTGCGAGACCCTGCGCGAAGAACCGGCCGCCGTGCTGAGATGCACGGCTACCACGTCCCAGCTCGCTCGACCACCATCGAAGCGACGATGCCGAGAGGCCTTCCCGCGAGGCATATGCGGACGCCGTCAGACCGCTCTTCCTCCATCGCGCCACCGTCCCCGTTCACCACGATCCCGTCTGACGTGCTCGTCTCATGCACGCGATCGCAGGGCCTCCGCCATCAGCGGATCAACCGCGGGGCAGGTCAGACGGGTACGTCGAGCTCGCATCCGTCGACCATGTTCCGAGACTTTAACGTTTGAGCGTGCCTAGCAGAGGCGCTAAGCCAATTGCCCACGATGGATTGGTAAACAGAGCGGATGCACTAGCAATCCAAAAGGCACTGCGAGCCCGCACTCGCCAACGATCAACTAGATAGTATTCGGACAAAAACCATATCAATACTCCAGAGGTCAGGAAGTTCAGCGCGAGCATGTAGGGGATGCCCGCTGCCACTGTGCCCATCGTCTTCCGACCGGGGAGGAGTAGTTGAACACACACAACCACAAGCGCGCACGCGATCATTCCCAACCGATCCGCGATTTGGGCCAGGAATGTGAATCCGACGAGATCGCGAGCGGTCGTTCGAAGCGGAACTCCATATCGCACAGCCGGCAAGGCGATCACAAGAATGTTGAGACCATAATCCAGCGTCAGTAGCAGAGCTGCTAAAAGCAGGCGGCTTCTTGTACCGAATGAGCCAGGGACCCGCGAAACGAACCACGAGACATCGAAACCGTCCGCCAACGCCTCAACCGTCCAAAGGACAGCTCCGGTTAACGCCAGCACGAACAGGAACGGAACCCGCCGACGGCTCTGCTTCATGGTACGGGAACACCGTAATAGTAGCTGGCATACGTAGCCACGCACAGCTCCCGGTAGTCGTCCAGAATTTCTTCGTCCCAGTCGTGGCAATTGTAGGTGAACAGGTTGTACGTGGGACGCGACGGATCGAGCGTCGCCGAGCCCACACAGGAATCGATGCAATCGTTATCCGGCGTTTGGGGCCTGCAAATGGCCGGATCGAACACGTCACCGGGATCGTTGATTCCCGGAGTAAACCAGTAGGGCGACCCGCTCGGGTTGAAGCTCCCGCAGATTGGTAGGCTGTTGCCGAGCGTTGCACAAAGGTACGTGTGGTTGAGGATGCTATCCTGATACGGTCTCATAGAATTCAGTGGCCGGAGAGGAGCCCCGTCGTCGCATTGTATTGGCGCGCGGTAGTCGTCGGCCAGCTGCCTGCGAGACCGGCGGCTCGCGACCGCTACTCCAATGAAATGCTCATGCGTGCTTCTCCGCCGCCGTGCACGCGGCGACGACTGGACCTGCACGCCGTCGAGCAAAGCTTCGAGCGCTGCGTCGTCGATCTCGACATGTCTTGATCCCTCAGTCCTGAGAGATCCCCTCAAATTTCTCGGACATTCGTAGCGGTGTGGGAATCCATCTCGACGCTGATTGGTTGGGGGGGGCATGATGCAAACGACGACGATGGAGAGCGAGCAACGCGAAGTCCGCAAGGCGCGGCGACAACTTGCGAAGGCGGGTCTGAACGCCGCGAGCATCGAGAGATTCCTCGGCGAAGTGCTGGA
>JBEKFX010000220.1:0-5634 GCA_050013115.1 Polyangiaceae bacterium | reverse complement strand
TCGCCGAGGATCGGGGCCGGCTGCAGGGCGCCGGCCGAAGGCTTTTGGCGCGACGGCCACAAGAAGAAGCTGGCCGCTCCGATCACGGCGAGAGCGCCAGCCCCCGCGTAGAACCGATTCGCCCAGGCCGCGTTGGTATGCTCGGCTTGGCGGTCTCGGCTGAGCTCAGGGCACTGCGGGGCAGGGGAGGGGCCCAGGCATCCGGAGTTGCCCCCGGTCTCGGCGTAAATCCGGGCCACCAGACCGTTGGCCTTGGACGCGGTGATCTCGACGGCCACTGAAAAGCCGATGGCAATGCCTGCTGCGACGACGGCCGCCGATTCCAATCCAAGAACCGTGATCCATTTGGCGCGCGTGCTTGTCGAATGGCCCGAGTCCCTCGGGAGAATCACCGTTGAGGCGAGGGTCGAGGTCGCCGCCGGCGGCTGCGCATCGGGCACGCGTCGAAAGTGCACCTCGACGACCTCGCCGCTGTTCGCGACGATGTGCTGCGACTGCGCGAGCGTGCCTTCCCGAACGCTCACCTCGTGCTCACCGGCGGCGATCACGACCGATGACGCGAGGGGATCTCCCGCGATGGTGCTGTTCTCGGTGGGCCGTGGCGCGCGATCGGCGACGACTCCGTCGACTCGAATTTCGGCGTCGGGCCGAGCGAAGACGTCCAGGCGCGCGGTCTGGGCCACGGCGAGGGGCAGCCACTTGGTTCGCGCGAGGTCGATCTTCGCCGCCGGTACGTCGCTCCGGCCGATGTACTCGCGAAGGTGCTGGACGGCCTCGACCGGGTGATGGCCCTTGAGCTCCGCGAGGCTCAGCGCCATCAGGGTCTCGGCTTGGGGGTCGATTGCGTACGCACGAAGGAGTGCGTCGCGCGCCGCCTCGTATTCGTGGCCGCGGAATAGCTGGACGCCTTGCGCGACGAGGGCGGCGGCGGTCTCGACCGCTGGGGTGGGAGCGTCCGAGGCCGGGGGAGCAGCCCAAACCCACGATGCGTACGACGACAGCCCAACGAGGAGAGTCGTTGTCGCCAACCGAAGTCGCATCGAGGTTCGTCGAAGCACGGTCCCAATCCCTCAAAAGCTCGAATGGTGCACGTGCGCGCCGGCGTCGGGCGCGACCGTCGGCTGAGAGGTCTCCGTACCGAAGAAGACATCATCCAGGTTGGGTCGCTGCGCTGTGCCTCCCGCCGGTCGCGGAGGTCGAGCCCCATGCTTGGCGCTCGACGAAGGGGCGGGTTGGGTGGGCTCATCGAGGCCAAAGAAGACATCATCGAGGTTGGGTGGCTGCGCCCTGCGTTCCGCCGGTCGCGGAGGTCGAGCCCCATGGTTGGCGCTCGACGAAGGGGCGGGTTGGTTGGGCTCATCGAGGCCAAAGAACACATCGTCCAGGTTGGGCGGTCCCTTCGAGGAATCGATCGGCCGAGGACGAGAAAGAACGGGCGCCGTGATTCGGTGAGCCCCAGGCGCGCTCGGCGGCGGGCTTGCGTCGGCGCGGGCGGTCGTCGCAGCCGCGCTGTGAACCGCCGCTGCTCGCTCCACGGCCGCGCTCCCCTCTGCAGCCACGTCGATCCGCACTTCGGGGGCCATGGCGCGCTCCGGGGCGTGGACAAAGCCCAGTGCCATGCTGGAAGGCTGCCCACCGAGCGACGCCGGCATCGTCGCTCGGGCCGAGTGCGACGCCTTCACCCCAGCCCAGGTTCCAGCCACGAGAAGGGCTACTGCACCCAGCCACTGAGGGGCTGCCGGGATGCGTGCGCGCGTTGCCACGCCACCGGCCGCCGGCTCCGGCATCGGGGTCTCCATATGCAACGGCCGCCGCCCGGGCGATGCATCGGCCGTCCTGGCATCGGGTACCGGCTCTGTGATCGCGCCGTTCGGTTTTGCAGCCTGGCGCATCGGCTGTCCTTTCCGGCTCTGTACGACCGTTTCGCGAGGCGCGGCGAGGGGCGTGCTTCGGTCCGCGAGCCGTGATCTCGCAAGCTCGACCCAGCCTCCGCGGGCGGCTCGTGGTCCTTGCTTGTTTGCGTCGGCGAGACCGGCGTCAGTGATGGCGGTGACGCGACCATGCGCGATCGTTTCAGCGGTCGGAACGGTCGGCGCGTCCATTCGGAAGTTTGCCGATCCGTCATCGACGACCTCAAGCTCCGCGAGCTCCACGTAGAACTCTCCGACGCTTCCTTGCCGGCGGTTGGGATCCTTGGAGAGGGCTCGCAAGAGGCATTCGTCGACGCTTTTGGGGATCCAGCTCTTCCAAAAAGACGGAGCCGTGGGCTCGATCTTGAGATGCGCGTCGCAGACGCCGTCCGTCGATCGCGCATCGACGTTCCACGGAAGACGCTCCGTCAAAAGCTCGTAGACGATCACGGCCAGGGCGTAGAGATCGACCTTCGCACTGGGGGCCTGGCCCCGAAGAAGCTCTGGTGCCATGTAGCGAGGCGTTCCCAGTACGCCCCCGTTGGATCCCGCGGTCGCCTGCGTGGGTTGCGGGCCGCCGAGGACCTGGGCAATGCCGAAGTCGAGCAGTTTGACCGTGGACTCGCCGTAGTCGCGGCCGTGAAGAAACACGTTTTCGGGTTTGAGGTCGCGATGCGCGACGGGGGGCCGCTCGCCATGGGCGTAGGTGAGGCCCGCACAAATCTGCCCGACGATCGTCCAGACGGCCTCCGCCGTCAGGGCCGTCGCCGGGTCTTCCATGACGTCGCGAAGACTTCGTCCGGTTAGCAGCTCCATGAGGAAAAACGGAGATCCGTCGCTCAATAGGCCGCAATCCCACACCCAGACGATGTTCGGGTGGCGCAGGCGCGCCATGACCTCGACTTCTTCCTCGAATCGCTCTTCGAACGCCCGGCTCCGTGCAAAGCCCGGGTGCAGGACCTTCATCGCAGCGCGCAGGTCTCGACCTTTGCGGACCTCGTAGACCGTGCCCATGCCGCCTTGGCCGAGAACGCCGCGCATGACCCACTCGGTGCCCGGCATCGGCTCGCCCGCGCGAAATGGGCTCGACGTGGCTGCCTTCACGACCACTCCCTCCCGCACGGGCCCGAGTGCCCACTCCGTGGCCGTGCAGCTCGATCGTGACTCTCTCATGGACAGCCAACGATGGGTCGACGATTTCCGAACACGTAAACTCATGACGGACCCGCTCACGGCCGAGCCTGATTCGATACGTCGGTGAAACAAGGCCATCGCGACGTTTCCTCGTCTTGGTTCATCCGTTCCTAAGTTCGCATCGATAATGAAGATTCAAGCGCCTCACTTGAGTGTCAGGTGACCTCGGCGAGGAGCGCCGCGCAGGCGCCGCCACCGACCACGCAGATCGCCATGACGAACCAGCCGAAGGCCTTGTCGCGCCACGCGGCCAAGGGGTCAGTCGCCGCGTGCCACCCAGTCCTGATCCCAACCGCCGCGGCCGGAAGAAGAAGCGCGAACACCATCCATCCCGCAGGGATCGAGAGGACGCTGGCGAGCGGACCTCGTGAGCCCCGTAGCGCCGGCGGCGTCCGGACCGACCCGTCGGTCGACGCGAGGTGGTAGCCGGCATGGCCGCACAGGGCTCCGAAGGCCACGGTCGCAGCCAAAAGATTCGTGACGCGGTCCACGCCGGCGGGCTTTTCGGCCAGTCGGCGCGCGATCGCGGCGCTCGTCTCCGCCACCTGGGCCGAGAGGCGGCGGTTCGCTTCGGCGGCCTCCTTTCGCGCTGCAGCCGCGAAGGCGCCACGCGCCCTCTCGATCGTCTCGGCGGTCCGTTCGGCGAACTGCGCCGGGTACGCCCGCCAGAACGAGTCGTAATACTCGAGCGCCATGACGATGCTCCAAAAGGCGTCGTTGTCGCGAAGGCCGAGGGCTTCGCGGAGCCGATGGAGCCGCGCCCGTTCTTCTTCGGAGGCCTGGCCTCCGACGAGCTTCGCGAAAGCCTCCTCCACGATCACGGCACGACCTCGGAGAGCATCTTGCGCACTTCGCCCCGCCATCGACCGAGCTCCGCGCGGTTGCCGATGGGCAGGGTCTTGGCTGCGGTACTGATCGGCAGGCGCTGACTGTAGAGATCGTCGGCGACGCGATCCGCCAGATCGGGCAGCGTCACGGACTTGCCTCCGCGGCTCTCGACGGCCGTTCGAACGTTCGAGACGTTGTAGAGCTCGAACTGGTTCGCTTCGCCGAAGTGACCATTGCGCACGACGTGGACGTTCGCGTGCGTCATCGCGTCCATGAAATCGCGCAGGAGCTCGACGCTGTCCCGCTGCCGATTGATCATCCACATGACCACCATCTGGCCGAGTTCGTCGAGAGCGCTGTTGAGCACCTGTCCGTATCGCTTTACCGCGACGCTGCTGCGGGCGGCGGTGTTGACGACGACGACGCTGTCGCGATGAAGGTCGCACACGTTGACGAGCTGGATCCAGCCGTCGCCGCCGTCGAGGTTGATGAGCTCCGTCGGCACGATATCCGTGTACGCCTTCGCCACATCGGGATTCGATGTGTCGCAATCGATGAGCACGACCTTTTGACCCTTCTCGATCAAGTGATCGAGGATCGCCAGCGTCATCATCGATTTGCCGACGCCGCCCTTGCTTCCGCCGATCCAATAGACTCGCGTTCGACCTTTGGAGACTGTTATCGCTTCGTCCATACGGGGTCCCTCCTGAAGTCACGCTTGCATCCGCGATCTGTCCGATACACCGTCAATCGACCGTCACGGCCATTGCGCATGCGCGTCGAGGTGATGTGCGGCGCGTGTGTCGTCGCCGTGCATGTGCATGCCTCGTCCTCCCGACCATCAACGCATCTCGAACGCCTCAGAGATTGGGCGTATCCGGACGCATCGCGAACGACCAGCTTGGGACCTTCTCCGCATCTCGCGGTGATGGGGCGGCCGCTTCGTCGCCTGCGACGTTCACTGTCGAAGGCTGCGTCGGACGCGACGTTTTCGGTGCGGTCATCGGCGGGTCACCGCGAATCGGCACGTCCAATGCGGGTGATGGTCCGCTGACCGTGCTTCGCGCTGCGACGCCGACGTTTTCGCGACGTCGGCGTTTGCGCCGTGTGGACTCGCCTGTGCTCGTCGCCCCCGTCCGCCCGAGATACGTGCGCAGCGTCGATGCCGACATCTGAAGCCCCTTCTCGGCGAGCATCGCCGCAATGTCGTTCCAACTGTATCCCTTCGATCGCATTGCATGGATATCGGACGCGATGAGTGCGATCGCCTTGACGTATCGGATCCTCGTCTCCTCACGATTGGGGGCGCCGCGTAGACGCTCTTGAAGCTCGGCGACATGCGATATCTCGATGGTCTTCGCTGGCATGCGCGCACCGCTTTCTCTCGGACCTGCAAACGTCGCGGCCACGTAGCGTTCGGCGTCGAGCGGATGGGCACGACGGCTTGAATGCTCCGTCTACGCGATGACGGGCCTCCTACGGCCCCCCGTATCTCGGCACTACTGATAATGTGAGCAGAACCGGTCGTCAAGATAGTCCAGGCTATTTTCCTCTGGACGCAAACGCTTTATCGCGGGCTTGCTTTTGCGAGTCGTCGACCACGTCATTCGGACGGTCAGAGCGTCGTGCGTGCCATTGGGACATGACGTCGTCGCGCGAATCATTGGGCAATCGCAGAGTCGTCAACGCTGCGTTCATGCAT
>JBEKFX010000219.1:0-4878 GCA_050013115.1 Polyangiaceae bacterium | reverse complement strand
TCTGTCGTGAGCCCCGTCGAGACGGTCCCCTCCGAGAGCGTGACCAGTGGCGCCGTGGCTCCGTCGACGACGAAGTCCGCCGGGCAATCCATTGTGCACTGGCCGTTCGCATCCGGAAACTTGTTGGGCGGGCAAAGCTGGCAGGTCACGGCGTCGACGCGAAGGGCCGGATCGGGTGCAGTGGAAGGCGTGACGGACGGCAACTGCCAAGCCATAAGCGAGGGATCGCCGTTCGGATTGGAGGTGGAGCCGTTGAAACACAGCTGTAGCAACTGCTGCGCATTCTTCGTGTCGCTGGCGTTGCTGGTCGCATGCAGGGCGAGAACTTGGCAGCGCTGGCACCAGTTTACTCCGGCATGCACCATCGCCTCGTCGAGCGCCGTGAAGACCCCCTGGTCCGTGAAATACGGGTTACCGCCTGGTTGGCCTGGCGTAAAAAGTGCGTCCGACACCGCCTGGAGGGCATGACCGAAATCGACGAGCGACGATCCGGGCAGCGCCACACTCTCGCTCGCCACGCACGCTCCACCGGCAGCCGCTTGACCGGTTGCGGTTGGACAGGGAGTCACCGTCGGGGCGCCTGCGCGCTGCGGGCCGGTTCCCATGCGGCAGGCCGGAGCCAGACCGTTCACGGGGTCCGGTCCGTCACAGTCGCCCCACGATGTACTCGAGTACACGTAGGGGACCGTATCAAGCGCCCAAGGATCGGCGTTGGTGGGCTGTGGCAGCATCTTGTTCGCCTCGTTCGGCTGCCCGTCGAACGCGTCGTGGATCAGTGTCGCGATCCGCGCGATTCCCGAGTTGTCCGACGTGACGCTGCTCGGAGGGTTCGTGAAGTTCTGGTCGTAGCACGGCCGCTCGTCGCAGACGTGCTCGTTGCTGCCGTCGCCAGGCGCCTTTCTCTGGCCATTGAGCCAGGTGTAATTTGCAATCCCGGTCACCTGCTCAATTGGGACGGCGATTGCGGCAACAGCGGAACCGCTAACGGCCACTATGTTGATTTCGACGGCTTGCCTGCCGAACCAGCCAATGGTTTCCTACTCGCGGCGCGCTCGCTCGGCGGGATCGTAGAGTACGGCGCCGAGGTGACGCGCTTGCGCCGGCAAGGCGATGGCGGGCGGGTCGAATGGCGCGATGCCAGGACGCGGCGTACGGCGGGGCTCGACGCGGACTACGTCATCGTCACCATCCAGCCGGGTCTGCTCGGCGCCCTCGATCAGGATTTCACACCCCGCGTGCGCGAGGCCCTGGCCGCCCCCGTCGGCACGCCGCTGGCCAAAGTGGCCTTTCAAGCGCGCCGGCGCTTTTGGGAATTGGACGACCAGATTTATGGCGGGATTTCGTGGACGGATCATCCGATTACCCAGATATGGTACCCGTCGAACGGGATCCACGCACCGAAGGGCATCCTCGTCGGCGCCTATTTGCTCACCGGGGGCGAGACGTTCGCCGCGAAGAACCTCGCGGATCGGCTCGAGTTGGCCATCGAGGGGGGGCGAAATCTTGCACCCGGATTATCGAAAATACGTCGGGGCGGGAGTTTCGATCGCGTGGGGAAAGGTGAAATACTCGAGCGGAGCGACGACGCGCTGGAGTGACGACGCGCGCAAGAATCACTACCCGGTCTTGCTCGAGCCGGACGGGCCCTATTATTTCGCCGGCGAGTACCTGAGCTACGTGAACGGTTGGCAGGAGGGGGCGGTGCGTTCGGCGCACCACGCCGTCACGAAGGTTGCCGCCTCGGCGAGCATCGCGCGCGTAGCCAAAGAGAAGGAGAAGAAGCCATGAAGAAGATGATTGCAGGTCTCGTCATCCTGGGCCTCCTGACGCCGGTCCTCCTGAGGGCGGCGCAGCAGCCGGTGGAGATCAAGCGCGTTCGCAGCGCTGCCGCCCAGTCGCCCATTCTCGCCGGCGTCGTGGTGCCTCCCGGCGCCACGTACGTCTATCTGAGCGGCCAAGTGCCCGCTGCGGCGGACGCAAGCAAACCGGCCGAAACCGCCGAAGCCTACGGCGACACGAAGACGCAAGCGGTGAGCGCGCTCAACAAGATCAAGGGCCTTTTGGCGGATCAGAACTTGTCTCTTGGAGACGTCATCAAACTCACCGTGTATCTGGTCGGCGACCCGACAAAGGGCGGCAAGCTCGATTTCAAAGGATTCTCCGACGCGTACGCGCAGTTCTTCGGGACGCCCGGACAGCCAAACCTCGTCGCGCGAACCACCGTGCAAGTGGTGGCGCTCGCCAACCCCGGCTTCCTCGTCGAAATCGATGCCATCGCGGCCAAGATTGAGCATCCTTAGCCTCGGTGAACCGCACGCCAGCCTCAGCACACTTTCAGCCCCTCTTCACTTCGCTACGCGCCTGGGTCGCGGCCGCGGCGGTCGCTTGCAACCAGAGCCCCGCGCACGACACGGCGATCCCCGCTCCCGACACGAACGCGAGGCACACTCACGAGCGCCTCCTCACGCTCGACACCCATCTGGACACCCCGATCAGCCTCGCGAGTCCGGGGTGGGACATCATGAGGCGCCACGACCTCGAGACCGATCCTTCGCAGGTTGACTATCCGCGGATGGTGAAAGGGGGCCTCGACGGCGGATTCTGGGCGATTTACACGCCTCAGGGGCCTCGCACACCGGAGGGCGAGGCGCTCGCCCGGGACGCCGCGCTCGTCAGGGCCCTGCGGATCCACGAGATGGTGGCGACGAACCGTCGGTATTTCGAAATCGCGCTGCGCGCCGACGACGCGCCTGCCATCGCCACACGGGGCAAGCGTATCGTCTACCTCAGCATCGAGAACGGTTATCCCCTCGGCCACGATCTTTCCCTCCTCCAGACGTTTTATTCGCTCGGTGTGCGAATGTTCGGTTTCGTCCACTTTCTCGACAACGACCTGGGCGACTCGAGCACCGATCCGAAGGGCGAGGAGTGGCGCGGCCTGAGCCCCCTCGGCAAGCAAGTGGTCACGGAGGCGAACCGCCTCGGTATCGTGCTCGACGCATCCCACGCGTCCGACGACGTACTCGACCAGCTGATCGAGCTGTCGAAGACGCCCATCATCCTCTCGCATTCCGGTTGCAAGGCCGTCTTCGACCATCCACGAAACGTCGACGACGACCGTTTGCGCCGGCTGGCCGCGTCCGGTGGAGTGATTCAGATCAATTCGCTCAGTGAGTATTTGATTCCGACGCCCGACGATCCGGAACGAAGGAAGGCTCTGCAAGAACTCTTCGCGAGCGTCGGGCATCTCGCGGACTTGAACGCCGCGGGGCGCGCGAAGTTCTTGGAGGAACGGCGCGCGATCGATCGAGCGCATCCGGTACCGAAGGCGACGTTCGACGACTTCATGAAGCACCTGCTGCACGCACTCGCGCTCCTGGGGCCGGATCACGTCGGCATCGGCGCTGATTGGGACGGCGGCGGAGGCGTGACCGGCATGGAGGACGTCGCGAGCATTCCGAAGATCACCGAACGCCTCGTGGCGGCGGGGTACACCGAGACCGACCTCACGAAGATCTGGGGCGGCAACGTCTTGCGCCTGCTCCGCACTGCGGAAGGTGCAGCGAAGTCGCCGGCCCCAAGACCCGAGCCGGCTCGCTCCGCGCGGTGAGCGCGGTGGAGCGGGAGCGCCGCGACACGGACCCGAGCGCTGCGCGAGCGGCGGTCCCTTGATCGGTGGCGTCTTCTATAGTAGACGCAGACAATCATGACGTCGGCCTCCTTCGGCCCCCGTGCCGGGCACGCGAAACCCAACGGTCCCCGCCAATGACGCTGTTGCTCGTCGAGGTCGCCGTTCCCGAATCCCGGGCGGCCTTGGAGGCGGTCGCCGCGCGCGCGCGCGCCGCGGTGGAGGCAGCCGGGCGCGTCGTGGAGACGACGTTCGCGTCCGACTGGAGCCGCCTTTATGTCATCGTCGAGGGAGCGAACGCCGACGTGCTCGGCACTCGCCTGCGCGATGCGGACATGCGGGTCGCGGACATCGCTCCCGTGCGCCTGGTGGGTGAGGCCCCCCGCGAGGACGCGCCTGCGCCGTCGCACCTCGTCGAATGGGACCTCCCGGCCGAGCTGAAGATCGATCAGTACTTGAAGCGAAAAGCGGAGAAGACGCCGCTCTATGCCAAAGTTCCCGAGGTCCACTTCCTGCGGACGTATGTCCGTGAAGACATGATCAAGTGCGTGTGCCTGTACGACGCGCCGGACGAGGACGCGGTTCGTCGCGCGCGAGACGCGGTGGGCGCGCCCGTAGACCGTCTGTCGCGCGTAGCCCCACGTTCCGATGACTGAGCGACCGCTCCTCGACACCTCCGTCGTCAGCGAAGTCGGCGCCAGGCGCGAGGCTGCGCGACGGACGGGCTCGGGCAGCGAGCTTCTCGCCACGCTGCGATGGCTGTGCCAGCCAGACGGGCTTTTGGCGCGCGCCACTGACGCACAGACGCCGAGTGCCGAAGCCCGCTTCATCGCGAGCCTCGCCGCGGTGGACATGAGCCTGGCGTTCTCCCGCTGGGCCCATCAGATGGTGCTCACCTACGTCGCCGAGGCCGACGACGCGATGTTCCGTCGCGTGTGGGGCGAACGCCTTCGCGCTGTGGAGGTCGTGGGATCCACCGCCCTGGCGGCCGCGATGACGAGCCACGTGACGGGAGCTCCCCTGCCGATCGAAGCCGTGGAGCGAGCCGGTGAGCTCGAGCTCACGGGGCAAATCGCATGGGCGTCCAACCTCTTCCGTCCGCAATTCCTCCTCGTCACTGCCACTGAGCTACCAGGGAAGGGTCGCGCGATTGTCGCGCTTCGCGGGAGTGACCCTCGGATTCAGATCGCTCCGTTCCCCGATCTCCTCGACCTGCAGGACACCGCCAGCTCGTCGATCCGCCTGGAGGG
>JBEKFX010000218.1:0-4935 GCA_050013115.1 Polyangiaceae bacterium | reverse complement strand
ACTTGCCCGAGATTCGTGTCGAACTGTCCGACCCGCAGCTCGAGGGAAAGGCCGAGCGAATCGGGGTCGAGGAGACCTCGCGCGTGGCTTTCGAGCGCGGCGGATACCGGCGCCTGATCGTCGCGCGCGGCGGATACAAGGAGCCCGAGCCAAGCCCGCCCCCTCCCACCGAGGGCCCGACCGACGGGCGGATCCCGGCTGCGCCGACGGAGCCGTCGTACCGGTTCATTACCGCGCCGATGCCCAAAGAGATCATGGCGCGAGGCATGCTCGCGCCGTCGATGATCGCCCACGTGCTCTCCATCAAGTACGTCTTGGGCGTTCCCTTCTATCGCTACGAGCAGCAATGCGCGCACGAAGGCTTTGCCCTCGATCGCGGCACGATATGCCGGTACTCCGAGCACGTCGGCGCAACCCTCGGCTGCATCTGTCGGCCAAGGATCTTGATGACGCGGCTCGTCGAGGCGGCGCGCAAAGAGGCCATCGCGACCGCGTTCTGCTTGTCCACCGACGCCACTGGCGTCGCGATCCAGCCCATCCCCTGCCAGACGGAACACACCAGCCGTGTCGCAACGGACACTTCTTCGTCACGCTCGCCGACAAGGATCACGTCTTTTTCGACTTCCAGCCCAAGCACACCAGCCTCGCGGTCTGGCAGATGTTCAAGGGGTTCTCCGGCTACCTGCAGGCCGACGCCACGCGATCTACGACGCGCTTTTCAAGGGCATCCCCGCCGACGGCGCCGACGACAAGCCCGGCGAGTGCGGCCCGCCGCCGATCGAGGTCGGATGCTTTTCGCATTATCCGGAGTCAAACATTATTCGGAGCATATGCGCGCTCTTGCGAAAATCTCCGATGATCTAGGCCCATTCACTCTGGATAACGGCGGCTCTCCGCCACCTAACGGCAAACAACACTAAGTCAGCGGATAGCGGATCAGCTTGGCGCAAATGCGACGTTTTTCCTTGTCGGCTCTGGCGCGTCTACGCCGGGTCGGTCCTAAGCCGTAGCTGCCCTCCGGCGATTTATCTGGAGTCCGATTGAGGTCCTTCCAGCCTTTCCCCCCAAGCTTTCTCGCCGACGCTCCGAATAATGTTTGACTCCGGATAATGCGACTTATCTGGAGCTCCGGATAACATGCACGTACGCCGCAAGTACTGGGAAGCCGCCGTCTGCAAGCACCCGCTCGGCCTCCCAGGGGTCCGTCTCATCGACGCCGTCTTCGACGCCGACCGCAAGCTCGCGAAACTCGCGCCCGCTCAGCGCAAGGTGCAACGCGACCGAACCGTGCGCCCGCTCGTTGACGCCTTCTTTACGTGGGCCCGCGCCGAGCGCGAAAAACGCCCCGAGCGTGGGCTCGTCGCCACCGCCCTCGGATACTCCATTCGCCACGAGAAGGCGCTCCGCCGTTTTCTCGACAACGGTAGGCTTCGCATGGACAACAATTCCGCGGAGCGCGAGTTGAAGGTCATCGCCGTCAGCCGCCGGAAGACCGTCGTGCTCTCGCACACCGCCACGGCCACCGTGTTCAATCCCAGGTTTCTCGAATACGCACGCGCGCGCGGTGCTTTCGCAGTACAGGCCTGCAACGTCCGCGTCCCCTTTGATCGAAATAAGTATTCAGTCCCCTGGAGACTCGTTGGTCAGCAGGTGATCATCCGCGCCAACGATGACGAGGTCGCCATCTCTCTCGGCCCCAAGCAAATCGCACTCCATTTGCGCTCCTGGAGCGTCGGACAAGACATCGAGCATCCTTCCCACAAGAAGGCGCTGCTCGAGCACAAGCCTCGCGCCGCCGCCGGCGCACTACCGCCCGCCTCGCCCCACTCGCGGAGACCGGAAAGACCTACTTCAAGCTGGTTGCTGCGGGGTCCCGTTCGATCCATCAAGAAATTGTCCAACTCACCTTGCTCGTCGAGTTGTTCGGGCCCGTCGCCACGTCGAGCGCCATCGCCGAGGTGATGCAGACCGCCACGTCGGCGCCGAGTACGTCGAGTACGTTTTGCGCCACAAGCGCCGACTCGTTCCCGACCCTCGTCCGCTTCGACTCGGCAACGAAGAATTCGATGGCATATCGCTCCCCGAGCCCGACCTGTCCATCTACGACCAACTCCTGCCTACGAAGATGATGCGTGACCGGGTTGCCCCGTCCGATGATGGAGACTCTTCCTCATGAACGAAGGCGACGACCTGCTCGAATTGCTCGTCCAAAAGATGCGCTGGCTGCGACTGCCCGGCATGGCCAAGCTCGTCGCCGCGTTGCTCGATCGCGCCGCGAAGGACAATCTCTCCACACTCGACGTCATCCATCGTCTCTGCGATGAGGAAAAGCAGAGTCGCATGAAGCGCGCCATCGAAAGACGCCTGCGCGATGCTCGCTTTCCCGAGATCAACACCATCGACGCCTTCCACTTCGACTTCGCACCCGAACGAAAGAAGATGCGCGCGCGGTACCTGAGCCTGCATGGTCTGGCCTTCCTCGAAAAGGGGATCAACCCCCCTTTCATCGGAACTCCGGGAACCGGAAAGACCTTTCTCGCACGAGCGCTCGCCTACCAAGCCTGCCAAGCCGCCCGCCGCGTCGTCTTCGTGTCTGCTCCCCGGATGCTCAACGATCTTCACGGGGCCGAGCTCCACGGCACTCCCGAACGCGCCCTGCGCCGCTACGTCCGCGCGGAGTTTCTCGTGATTGACGACTTCGCCGTGCTCGCGATGGATACCGCCCAGGCGAAGCTCGCCTTTCAGGTCATCTCCGAACGCTACGACTACCGTCGCTCCACTTGCATCACGACCAACCGCGCATTCAAAGACTGGACGAAGGTCTTCCCAGACGCCGTCAACGCGCAGGTCATCGCCGAGCGCCTCACCGAACGCTCCGAGCACTTCGTTCTCGAGAAAGGCTTCCGCACCGCGCAACCTTGACCGCCTGGACCGCCCTCGACGGAGAGGACTTCCACTCCGCGGCGCTGAACACGGGCGCTCTCGCCCACGCGCGCCTCAGGCCGCGGCTGGAAAAGGCGAAGAACCGCCCTTTGTCACCGGGTGGGTCCCTGGGTACCGGTGATTCCGCTGATAATGGGACCCTCCCTGCCCGGTGGTGACAAGCGGTGCGATCGGCCCGAGGTCGCCAAGCGGTAGTCGAACCCGGATGCTCGACGACGAGCACCGATCGTGCTTGCTTGTGATAGACGAGTCGCCATGCTCGTCGTCGACCCCTGGCACTGGCTCACCGAGGACGGCCAATTCCTCGTCGACAACCCCCGTCTCTACCGCCGAATGCTACGCATCGCGCGGTTCATCGAGTACGGCGGCGAGCTCCAGAAGAACGAGACGCGCCAGACGCTCATCGAGTGCAAGCGCCGGCTGAAGGGCAAGGCGTGCCCCGGGCTCATGTGGGTTATGAAGACCGGCGACGACGGCATCCTCGCGCACTGCATCGCTTGCAAAACAGAGGAGACCTTCATCCACAACTGGCAAAAGACCCAGTGGGCCGATGGAATGATGGATTCCGTGCTGGTTGAGCCGCACGGACGTGCGCTCCACTGAGGGGCGACTGCTTCGAGGGTGTGAGCGTGGACACGAGATTCGATGGGCCTTTGTTCGCGAAAGACGATGGCCCTGCTCCGCGCGACTGCAGCGTGGTTGCATGAATTCCAGTCCATCTGTCGCGCGGTGCGGTCCTCGGGCGAGGCGGCACATCGTGAACAGACGGACGACGTAGCGTGCCGCCTCCCCCTGCGGTCCGCTCTCTCGGAAAGATCACGTTTTCCGATGGAGCATGCGACTTTTGTTCACGAATAATGATGGAAAGGGCCGTCCATCGACGTTCGCGACCGAAAACCGCCACTTTTCCATTGAATCACGTGGTCGCGCTCAAGGGGTGCCCGACACAGGCTCGTCATATCGGCGAGGCGTGCTGAGGGTCAGTACGCCATGGGTGCGCGAGCACGGCGTCGCTGTCCGCTTCGGCGGTGCGGCGTCCAAGAGCGGTGGGCATCGCGTCCATGCGAGATGAGAGCGGCGTCCGTTCGGTGCGGCCCCGATTGAGCTCCGACGCTCCTTCGGAGCGCCTGCCGCGACGCTTTGCGGGGCATCGGACGAACGCGCGGCGTCAACCGCTCGCCCTGCGGAAGAGGGTTTCGGGACGCTTTCGTTTCGGCGGATACCAAGGTCATGCCGGTCGGGGTCGAGTCGCTGTTCCGCGTCTCGATACCGGCGCAGGCGCTACTCAGCGTTGCTTTCGGGAGATGTTGGCGCTCACGACGATACGACGATTTTCGGACGCTGCGCCGACCGGCGGTCGCCGTTACGCGCGGGGGAAGCGTCGGTGCTCCGCGAGAGGGGCATGGGCCCGCGCGTGGCGCCCCTTCACGCGAGGCAGCGCGCCGAGGGGTCGTGGAGAGGCACGAGATCGGGTTGGTGCGCGCTACCGTTCCCGCTCGCCCATAGGGGTGGGTACCGGAACGCCCGCGGCGAGACGGAAGCCGCCGTCGGCGCGCACGACGCGCCCCTCGGCACGTAGTCGGACCAGCGCCTCGCCGACCGTGGCATTGCGAGCGTGAAGGGCTTGCCGGAGTGCCTCGCGGCTCATGGGCGGGCCGACAGCAGCGCGGCGATCTTGTAGGCCGTATCGACCGCCAGGTCGCGCTCGACGGGGCCGCCGTCGACGACGCGCAGATGCACGTCGGCGCCGTCCGCGAGTGCGAGCATGCACGGCGGCGGGGCCGGCGCGGATCGATGTTCGATGGTGAGCGCGATCTGCCCATCGCGCCGGCGCAGGTAAAGGTTGCTGTCCCCCCAAGCGTGCAGATCGCCGGAGCCCCGCAGGGACTGACCGTCCTGTCCCCGCGCCGAGCCGTTCTTGCGCACGTGGTGGACCAGGGCGATGGCGACGTGGTGCTCGCGCTGCAGCGCGCGCAATTCGCCGAGCAGCGC
>JBEKFX010000217.1:0-4946 GCA_050013115.1 Polyangiaceae bacterium | reverse complement strand
GCGCTCTGGCGGCGCAGCCACCACCGAGCATCGCGCCAACCAAGGCCATCCAGCATCGTAAGCCGCCGTTTTGGCGCGAATCCGCCTCGACGCTCCCCTTTTGTGACGCCCCGCGCCCCGCAAGAAACGCGATGCGGACACCCTCAAAGAACACGCTCACGCTCAACGCTCGGTCAGGCACTTCTCGACCACCACGCGCTCGCTACGAAGAAGCACCCGCCCGGCAAGAGGATCCTCCCGTCAGCACTACACCACCCGCTACGGCGTCCTGTGTGATCGCCGGCGTGCCGCACGTGCTCCCCATCGTCGGAACCTTTCTCCTTGAGATCGCCGAGTGGTGCGAAGCCGATGGCCATCCACCGCTCAACTCCCTCGCCGTGAACGACACCAGCACGCCGGGCGACGGCTACGACGAGGCCGGCGGGTTCAAGATCATCAACTGGCCGAGCGACGTCGAGAAAGTGTATCCGCTGGACCACGCCGATTGTGTTGAACTTCCATCGCCTTGCTCCTTTCAGTGCGGTGGCTGTGGAGCCTGCGGGATTCGAAAACCGAGACTCGTGCTCCCGAGCGTTACCGCTCGTCGCAACATCCTGGGGTGCTCGCAAGGCTCCGGGTCCACCTGCGGGATCGGGCTCTCAAGGGCACTACTGTAATGCCGACGTGGCGTGACACGCGGAATCTGCTCAATCGCCTTCCGACCCGCCACGAGCAATGGCTCGGAGGCATTTCCATCTCCCAGTAGCCCCGGAGGTACTCCGCTGCGTTGACCTCAGGTCGAGTCCGGCAGGATAAGGAGTGGACTCGGCTGCGCTCGGGAAACGACGAGCATGAGCCGTTCGCGAGCGCGGCTCAACGCAACGTAGAGAAGACAGCGAGCACTCTCCTTATCGGGGAAGGTATTCTTGTCGCAAGGCACCACGATAACGCTGCCGCATTCCAGGCCCTTCGCCTTATGGATGGTGCTGATCGCCCGGGCGGGCGGTGTCGGACGGGAATAGGCGCGGCGTCGGGCGAGCTCTGCCAGGCCCGTCTCGACGGTGTCGAATTCGCCGAGGCGGATCGCGTCCCAGAACTCCTGGCGGTGATCGAGGCGGACGTCCTCGAACGCGGTCCCTTCTTCCTTGCGCTCGAAGAATCGTCGGAGCATCCGTCCGACGCCCCGATGGTTCGGCTCCTCGACGAGCAGGCGCGCGAGTTCCTGTACCAAGGCCGGTTTGCCCCTGGCGACCTTCGCGCACCGATCGCGGGCTTCCTGCTGCAGACGGCTGCCGTATGCCGACGGACTGAAGCCGACCCCGATGTCGCCCATGAAGGTCACGACGGCACTTGCGACCGGTTCGGCATTGCCTTGCGCACCGCGAACCGCGCGCACGAGCCGCTCCAACCCGTTTCGCACGTGGCCTTCCCACAGTGGCAGTCGCCGATTGAAAAAGCTGCGAAGCGAGCGCGCTGTGTCATTGTGCCGCGTCAAGACGAGCAGTGACGGTGCCCCCTGCACAAGCGTATCGAGGGGTCTGCGATCCGTGCCGGACAACTGATACTCGAGGCGTACATGCGCCTGATTTTCGGCGATGACAACGCTCACGCTCGGCGGCAGGGCACCCCGCAGGTCCACGGGCCGACCCGCCTTGAGTGCCTCGCGTGCGTGCAATGTCCATTGGCCTAGTTGCTGACATCCGGTTGCCCAGCGGTGCGGGCGATCGAGCTGCTCGAACGCATCGGCCCGGGCCAGCAGGTCCCTCCATTCGGAGCCCGCAGCCGAGGCTCTCTCCCTGAAAATCGCCTGCATCGGATCGGCAAAAATCCGGATGCGCGCGCCCTGCTCATGGAGCGCCATGACGATCGCGTGCTGTTCTGCCGTGGAATCCTGGTGCTCGTCGCAGATGACGATGCCGTGCCGTTTGGCCAGGGCGGCACCAATCATCCTATGCCGGAGCAAGAGACTCGCGACCTTCTGTGCCAGTTGGGCGTACCGTTTCGCGCTGTCCTCGCGAACCCACGCGCCGACATCGGGGGGCAACCCGAGTCCGCGGTGGTAGATCGATCCCACCTGAGAGATGAGACTGTCGATCGTCCGAATCTCACCGGAACTGCCCGTCCGTCCTGCGAACACCGCGCATGCGGCATGCGTCTGAGTGAGGATGAGGGGCCTGCGGAACCGCCCGGAGGCCACGCTCTCGCAGGCATAGTCGGCAGCCTGATGCGTCTTGCCGCACCCCGCCGGTGCCTCGATCACGACGAGCGGATCGTCCTGTCGAAGCGCACTGCGCACGCTCTCATCGCTCACGCGGTGAGCTCCGCGACCTCGGACAGTCCCACCGCTTTTCTCACCGCATTGCAGAAAGGCAAGAGCTCTACTTTCAGCTTTGGCCATATCCCGAAACGGAACATCTTCTCTTCGAGCTCGCCTCCCCCCTCGATCGTCTTGAACCAGTCCTGGGCGTGCGCCCTGAATTCCTTTTTCTTAGACGCATCCAGCTCAGCGGCTGTATGTCCGAGCGCCGCGTCTAGCAGCAGCGCCCGTAGCTGCGTCCCCGCGAGCCGCCGCACGGTCGCGAACTCTTTGTCGGCGTCCCGGTTTCCGAGGCGATCCATGAGCGTCCTCAGTCGCTTGCCCGTCTTCTCCTCGCGCGGGTCGCGCACGAGCTCCTCGAGCTGATCATCTGAAAGGGCGGCGACGATATTTTGCTCGATACAGCCCGACTTCCAGCGAAAGAGGCGCTCGGCAAGCTGATCCTGCACCTTTCTCCACCGGTCCGCATGCTGGCCACGTTCCTCATCAACGAAGCCGCCGAAGGCAAGGCCGCCAGCGGCCAACGCTTCCAGAAGACCGAGGGTCGCTTCGTGGCCGTTACCATCGGCAAGGTGAATGCCGTACTGCTCGAGGGGCGAGGGCAGCGCCTTGCCCAGCAGCGCTCGAAGGAATCCGACCTCGGTTGCGCCCTCGGCGACAATCGTGAGCCGCGCAAGGAACATCTCGGGGTCACGCGCCCGAAAGGCTCTCGTCTTCTTCGGATCGAGCGCGCCGACGTTGCCGAGATGATCGACATACCAGAGAGAGGCCGCGGCCGCCGCCGCGATCGCGGCCGGACTGTGCGTCGTCACGAACGCCTGAGACTGGCCGGACAGCAACTTCGCCATCAGACCGCGTTGCCGGTACGGTTCAAGGCCACGCTCAATCTCGTCGACGAGCGTAATTGGGGACTCACCTTGTTTGTGCTCGGCGACGGCGAGGGCGGCAAGCCGTCGCGTCCCGGAGCCCCAGCTTGCAACAGGAAGCGGCACGTTTTCCCGCTGCGCTGTCAGGCCGACCAGGGCCGTGATCGCCGCGCCCTGGCTTCCGGTCAGCTCGAGATCGAGCCCACTGGGCAGGCTCCGATTCTGAAAGTCTGCGTCGAGCGCCGTGAGGAGCTCCCTTGCCCCCTCCGTCAGTTCGTCGCGCACGACCGCGCTCTTTGCAAACGCGGTCGTGAGACGTGACCGGAGGCTCTTGTCGGAGAGGAGACGGTCGAGCGCAGAGCCTTGAACAAGGCGGAGATCGCGGTCGTTGCGATCGTCGCCACTAAGACGCACGACACCGAGCTTCCGCCGCATCGTCTGCGTCAGCGTGTCTGCAGAGTCGTCCGGCTGCACAATCTCGTAAGCCAGATCGAGGTCCTCGGTTCCCCGGACTCGGAAGCGAAATACCGGCGTCCCAGATGTGTCAGCCTCGCCATTGGAGTCTGGCACGATGGCTTCGCTTCCGTTCCAGGCCCAGGGCCATGAAGGCTTGCTCTGATCGTAGATGCCGCCCTCCGGCGGCAGCGCGACAATCGCCTCTATCGAGAAGCCCGCCGAGGTATCACGGCCGTAATAGTCCGTGTCGGAAATGACCATTTGATTCGTCGGGCTGAACAGCAGCCCGATTGCATCAAGAATCGTGGTCTTTCCGACATCCCCGCCGCCGAGGAGGACATTGACGCTCTTGCCCGGCGTCCAGCGAAGAGACTTGATCCCCCGGAATCGAGTGACCGAAAGCTGGTAGATGATCGGCGCGGCCACCGCAGCGGCTTCGGCCGATGAACACTCCTGCGGTCGCTTCTTGCCGTCCTCACCGCGTTGCTCATTCGGCATCGTCTATCGCCCCCAACACCCTTGGTCACTTCGTTACAACTGCACCCGCTCGACCTCGGCCTTGCGCTTCTTGTCACCCGCGCGGTTATAAAGCTGAGTCGTCTTGACGTTCGCGTGGCCCGCGAGCTGACGTCTTGCCTCGATCTCGCCGCCCGCCTCGAAGAACAGCGTCATGTCGGTCGCGCGGAAGCTGTGATTGCAGATGTCGGAAGGCAGGCCCACGGCGGCGCAGCGCCGTTTGACGATGTCGAGGGCACCGCGCGCCGTGAGCGCGTCGCCCGATAGCTGGCGCGCATGGCCGGGCGCGTTCTGCCAGAGCGGCGCGTCGGGCCGCTCTGCACGCCCCGCCATCGCGATGTAGGCGTCGAGGCATTCGGCGGCGAGATGATGCACGGGGATGATGTTCTCCTTGCCGTTCTTCTCGTGCAAGAGCAGTGTCGCGGGCGGCGTGCCCGCGCCCCGGTAGTCACGGACCTTCATCCCGACGACGGCGCTCACGCGCGCCCAGGAGAAGAGCATCAGGGCGACGATCGCCTTGTCGCGCGCGCCGACCACGTCGGAGCCGTCGATCGAGTCGAGCAGGGTACGCGCCTCGGCGCGGTCCAGGATTGGCGTCTTGCCGGTGTTCTGGCTGTAACGCGGCCCGCGCACGGCCTGGGCGGGGTTGACCTCGAGCACATGGCCGGTCACGAGCCAGTCGAACCAGTGCTTAACACTACTGTCGCAGCTTATTTGTCCATCCCGTCGAGTTCTGCGAAACGTCGCGTATGGCCTACGTTCTTGATGCGGCGGGTCGGGCGCGACTGGATCTCTACTTCGATGGGATCGGC
>JBEKFX010000216.1:0-5003 GCA_050013115.1 Polyangiaceae bacterium | reverse complement strand
GGGGGGGGGGGGGGCGCGTGGTGGCTCGAGCCCGCCGATCGGGGCGCAACGGCGACGGTCACGTGGCGTCGCCGTCGCCGAGGACCGAGAGCTCGACCGGGGATGCGGCCTTCGTGTTAGTTTCCGAGTTCGTCCGGTCGACCCCGTTCAGGCCTGGCGCAGATCGAGCCAAATCCGTGGGCTTGGGCGCGATTTCCAGGTCAGCTTCAACCCCTGTTGCGCCCACTGCAGCCGCAGCATTCGTATCTCCTGTTCGGCAGCTGGCCCCGGCAATGCCCACGTGCAAACTATGCCGTGGTCGCAGACCTCTCCGCCGAGCAAGACCGATCCGCATCGCCCGCGTCGCCCAGAACGTACAAGCCGTGCTTGCGCTGCGAGCGGGCGAAGAAGGAAGGCTGAGCCGGCACCAGCGCTTGATCGAGCGCGTGACCGAGTCGCTCGGGCGTCCGCGCACCATTTAGCGAGAAGGTCGCGCAATGGGGGGCGCCCCGCCAAGCGCCCGCGTCTCAAAACCCACCGGTTTTGAGCGTACAGTCACGCTGCAAATCCGACGAAAAGCCTCCCGAAATTTCTAGGTGGCTGGAACGCGGTCCATTTGAGCTCCCCTCGCGGGCACGGCGTAAGAGGTTTGGGCCGCGGTGACGCTTCCGTCAGGTAAGTGGCGCGTCACGGACCGTTAGCGCCAGAGCACGGATATGTGCGGGCGCCGGCGGGTCGGATGCTGAGCGCGGCGTGCGCGATCGAGTGCCGACCGAGCTGCGGGCGAGAGGACGACGATGTCGGGACCCAAGCGGCCGTCGAAAACGCAGTGCCGGTCATCGCTTTCGCGCCCGCCGGAGCGGCTGGTTTTTGGGTTTTGGGCGAATCTCGCCCGTTGCAGTTCCCGTTTCCGTTGACCCGCAGCCCGGCCCCGCGGACGGCCTGGCTGTGCCGCACGTAAAGTGTCATGTATGCTTCTTAGAAGCATTCGCAGACGCATTCATGAGTCTTTATCATGCGCTCATCCGTCCATGACGTCCTCCCGCCCAAGGTCCGGCGATCGCTGACGAAGTTCGGCGCGGATCTCGCGCTGGCACGTCGCAAGCGGCATGTCACCACCGCGATGATGGCGGAGCGCCTGGGCGTGGCCAAGAGCACCTACGTCCGCGTCGAAAAGGGCGACCCGACGGTCTCCATGGGAGTCTACGCGATGGCGCTCTTCGTGCTCGGGTT
Organism: Polyangiaceae bacterium; assembly: GCA_050013115.1. Classification (GTDB taxonomy): domain Bacteria; phylum Myxococcota_A; class Polyangia; order Polyangiales; family Polyangiaceae; genus Palsa-1150. The sequence continues at coordinate 3,791 of JBEKFX010000216.1, read as the reverse complement.
TGGCGAAGCCTTGGGCGATCTGGTCGATGCGAGTCGCGACGAGCAGGGCCTATTGCTCGACGCCGAGCGCATCCCGAAGCGCGTGCGGCCCAAGAGGGAACCGACGTCGCTGTGAAAGCCACCATCCAGGTGTTTCTGGGGCAAGACCCCCGCCTTCTTGGCCGGATCCGGTACAACGCCGAGGGCGCGCGGCAGAGCGCTTCCTTCGAGTACGACGCGAGCTGGCTCTCGGCCTCGGATCGCTTCTCCATCGACCCCGCGTTGCAGCTTGTGGCCGGTGCGCAGTTTCATAAGAAGACCCGAGAAGGCTCTGTGTTCCACGCGGCGATCGCCGACACGGAGCCCGACGGCTGGGGCCGGCGCGTCATCCTCCGCGATCACGCCAAGCGCATGCAGCAGGCGCGACGCGCGGGAACCGAGACGGACTCCAGCCCCCTCAACCAGCTCGACTTTCTGCTCGAGGTGGACGACGCAAGCCGCGCGGGCGCTCTTCGCTTTCAGGACGAGGCTGGCGTGTTCCGGCGCGCGCCCGCGGCCGGTCGTCGTACGGCGCCTCCCCTAATCGAACTCGCGCATATCGCGGCCGCGACGCGTTCCTTCGAGACGAACACCGAAACCGCGGCCGACCTCGAGTACTTGCGCGGACGCGGCACATCGCTCGGCGGGATGCGGCCCAAGTGCACGGTCGTGGATGAGAAGGGCCGCTTATCCATCGGCAAGTTCCCGAGCGTCGCGGACGAGCGTTCGGTGACCAAGGGCGAGGTTCTCGCGATGCGCCTCGCCCGAGCAGCCGGAATCGACGCGGCGGACGCCCGCTTGGTGGACAGCGATGGAGTCCCCGTCGCCGTGATCCGGCGCTTCGACCGAGCCGACGGCGGTGGCCGCCTCTTGTACGTGTCGGCCGCCACGATGCTCGGCGCGGAGCCAAGCGATCCGGGCGAACACGACTACACGGAGATCGTCGATGCGCTCCGAGTCCACGGCGCGGACGCGCAGAAGGACGTCGAAGAGCTGTGGCGACGCATCGCGTTTTCGATCTTGATCACCAACGTCGACGACCACTTGCGTAACCATGGCTTCTTGCACGCCAACCACGGCCAGTGGCGGCTCGCCCCGGCCTTCGACCTCAACCCCTTCCCCGATCGCGTCCGCGAGCTCAAAACGTGGATATCCTCCGAGACCGGCCCGGAGGCGACCGTCGAGGCCCTGCTTTCCGTCGCTCCTTACTTCAAGATCCCGAAGGCGCGAGCCAAGGAAATCCTCGTGCGGGTGGAACGCGCCGTTGCGCGATGGCGCAACGCGGGGCGATCCATCGGCATGAGCGATGCCGAGCTCGAACCGTTTGCCCCCGCCTTCGAGCACCCCGAGCGGCAGGCAGCGCGAAGCGCGTAGACCCGCTGCCGGTGCGCCCTACGCGAAGTGGTGCAGCACCGCGGTCGTAATTCACTTCCACTCGTTCACGGTGCTCGCGACACTCGGGCGGCCGTTCAGCACGGCAACAAGTTCCCAATAGCGGGCTGCGCGCGGATCATGTCCCAAAAACCGCTCACGCATTGCGCGCCGCGCGCTGTCGTCGAACGTTTTGCCACGCGCGGCCGCGAGCGCCGCACCGTACCGCTCGGCGATGGCCTTGGCCTCCTCCGACTGCGGCGAAACCCTACGGGCCATCGCGTCCTTCGCCGCAGCGGCGACTTCGTCGCTGGCGCGGCGCATCGCCGTCATGTCGAACTTTCCCCAAACCTCTTTGGCACTTTTCCGCAGGCTCTCGATGAAAGCCGGGTCGGCGACCAACTCCGCGAGCTCGATCCACGCGTCGAGCTGCTCGGGTGTTGGGTTATCCGGGAGCTTGGGCGCGCTCGCCTCGATCATCTGGCGCTTCCTTCCTTCGTCAATCGGGATGCCCTCCGTGAGCCGGTTATAGAAGGTTTCAATCACGGATTTGCGTTCTTCATTGGATAGTCGAGTCACGGCACATAACCTCCTTATATCGTCTTCGTTGGGTTCGGAGCGAAGGGCGGCCCGGAGCGCGGCGGCGATGCGCTGCAGCGAGGCCAGATGGGCCTCGACGGCAGCGAGCCGGAGCCGAAGGGCGTCCGCGAGCGACGTCTCGCGGCCGAGCACCTTTTGGATGGACTCGAGTCCTAGACCCGCCTCACGCAGGGTCCGAATGAGATCGAGCCGCACGAGCGCCTCGTCGCCGTACAGGCGGTAACCCGTGCGCGATCGCTCCGCCGGGGGAAGAAGTCCCTCGTCGGAGTAAAAGCGCAGGGTCTTGACGGAAACGCCGGTGCGGCGCGAAAGCGCGCCGATCGATAACCTCTCCTTGGGCACCCAAGAAGTCTGCGGTCTCCCGCTACGGGAGAGTCAAGAGCCCTCGACGCCTTTGCTGAGCGATGCGAGCGGGGGCCGGAGGGCGGAGCCATCGTCGTGACCGCGATCCCGACTATCATCCAGATGCGTGAACACTGTCCCGGATCAATCGACCAGGGGGGCGCGTTTGGCAGTGGCGGTCCGCTCGAAGCCTTATCGACGGTGACCTGCCTGTCATGACTGGCACAAAATGGCCCGAGGACGGCCGAACCTTGGGTGCAAGTCCGCGAAGGCAAGGCCGGCTCTCGCTTTGCAGCTGAGAGGGTCATGAGTTTGTCTCGCGGGTCGCTCGCCGTGCTCGCGGTTGGCCTTTTCGCTTGGGGATGCCGAGCCGGGGGCGAGGCCACGTCGCCGTTGGAAGGAGGGATCCCTTCTTCGGCCGAGCGAGCGGACTCGTGCCCGGGGGACCCCTGCATTGGGTCGTGCCTCGCCATCGGTGCGATCGAGGTGTCGACCGTCGTCGACGGGTGCGAAGTTTGGCAATGCTGCGTCGTCGCGGACGCCGGCGCCGAGGCCGCGCCCGGAGATGCGACGGCCTCCCCCGGCGACGCGGATGCCGACGCCCCGGGAGCGCTCGCGGACGTCACGAGCGGCGGCCCCGATGGCGGCGATGCCCGGAGCGACGCCGCGCCGTCGATCGCGGAGGCCTGCGCCGACGGGGGCGAATTCGCGCAAGAGTGCTCTGCGGGCTGGTCGCAAGCGCAGAACGCCTCGTACTGGTGCCCGAGGATGAACACGCTCGACTTTTCGCGGGTGACCCGAGGCACCGATTGCCAAGGCTATGACACGATCGTGCTGAGCGGCATGGACAGCGCAGGTTTTTACTTCTTTTCTCTGCAGACCGGCGATCTCGTGGGCATCGGGGGCGCCGGCAACAGTGGCGAGCAGTGTTTGGTCGGTCAGTGCCCAAGCATGTTTTCGATCGATTGCTCCGATGGCGGGACCACGGCGGTGTTTTTCTGCGGGGGGGACGGGGGCATCACCGATTGATGGGAGAGGAGGTGCCCCTCGGCCCGGGGGGGCAGTCGAAACGCGCGGAGAGTCGGCGTACAGCCCATTGGCGGGCCAATAGCGGAGAATCATCGTCGGCTGCGAACACCGCCAAGATCGATCAACCAGGGGGCGCATGAGAGGGTGTTGACCTGCACGGTCAACTCACGCGCGCAAGTCAGGCCGACGGAGCAAGCCCAAATACGCGCCAACGGCGACTGGGGCTGGGCCGGGCCGACCACTCCCTTAGCGCTCGGCGTCGCCGAGACGCGCGAACGGAGGGCGGGCCGCACGGGGGCGTGGGTTGGCCGCATGAGAGTGGTCGCGATGTGCTCCCCCCAGCGGGCGCGCAGGGTTTTGAAGCCAGCCCACCGGTTGTGCGGTGGAAACGGGACACCGAAAATGTCGCCGAGTTCACGATAAAAGTCCGA
>JBEKFX010000215.1:0-5027 GCA_050013115.1 Polyangiaceae bacterium | reverse complement strand
GACTCCATCATCACGTTTCGGCTTGCCGTCGCTCGTTCGCTCGCACAATGGCTTCCAAGATGCCCGTGCTGCTTGCGCAGGCAACGCCCGCGTGAGCCGACACGAAGAGTGCGACAGTAGTGCTAAGAGCCTATCGATGACCTTGATAGTACAGGTGGAGCTACACGCCTGCTCGGATACGTCGTCGTGATCCCGCTCCACACTTGGCTGCTCTTCTGCGCGGCATGCGCGGCGCTCGTCGCGACGCCAGGTCCCAACGTGGCCTACCTCGTGTCGCGCAGCATCGCGCAGGGACGTGCCGCCGGATTCGCTTCCCTCGCGGGCACGTTCAGCGGCTCGGGACTGCATGTGGTCGCCGCGGCGCTGGGACTCTCTGCACTTCTCATCGGCGTGCCGCTCGCGTACCAGGGAGTGCGATGGGCGGGTGCGCTCTACCTGGTTTGGCTCGCATGGGCGACATGGTCGTCGACAGAAGGCACCCACGATTCGAAGGCGCGCCCGGTGCAACTGGCCCGCGGAAAGCTGTTCCGGCAGGGCTTTCTGACGGGGGTCTTGAACCCCAAGGTGGCAGCCTTCCAGCTCGCGTTCTTTCCGCAGTTCCTTTCGCCATCGCGGGGAAGCCCTCTCGCGCAGAGCCTCGTCCTCGGCGCGACGCAGCTCGCGATCACCCTGGTGGGGGATTGTCTCTGGATTCTCGCAGCGGCCCGCGTCCATCGCTGGTTCGCGCAATGCGGGCGGTCGCCCAAGGTGTCTAGACGCTCGCTCGCGGTGGTTTTCGCCGCGCTGGCGGCACGCCTCGCAGTGGCCGACCGCTAGGTCAGGGGGCTGAGGGCGCAAACGACCGATCGAATGCTTCCCGATGGTCAGGCCCGCCCCATTCCCCAATGCGAGCCCTCCGGTCGCCATGATCGGCGCGACGAAGTCGTCGGACCGGCCTTTTGCGTCGCTTGCCTCCGTCGACAGGGTGCCGACGGATCCTCGGAGGCAGCACGGCGCACGAAAGCGCGTTAACCTCGAAGGCGACGGAATCGAAATCAGCCTGCGAGCCAAGCACCGATGGCCAAAGAACGCAGCGGGACAATCGCGTACGACGATTCGAAGAAGTGTTACCGAATCCGGCTGACGCTGAACGATGGCTCGCGCCCGTGGGTCGACCTGAGCCCCACCGCAAGGTCGGCGCGGGCGGAAGAGCGCGCGCGGGCGGTCGCAGCGGAGCGATCGAAGATCGCGCGAGAGAAGAACCTCACAGCCGCGGACTTCGGGCTGAAGCGGCGGGCGGAGCCGAAGCGACAAGCCGCGTCGAGCCCGACGGACGCGATGCAGGAGTGGCTCGGGATCTGGACGGCGCATCGGCAGAGGCGGGGCTTGTCGACCGCGCTCGAGGTGCGCCGCGTGTACGAGCTCCACATTCTCCCCGTGATTGGAAGCCACGTCCGGGACTGGACGCGAGACGACTTCCGGCGCCTTTCGCGTCGGCTCGACGAGAGGGTGCAGGCGCACGAGCTCACGTGGAAGAGCGCTCGGAACTTCTGGGTGGTCGCAACCAAAATGGTGGCCGACGCGGCCGGCTCGAAGCTCGACGAGCTGCGCGTGCGCGATGACAACCCCGCCGTCGGCGTCGAAGGGCCCGATCGCGGCGCTCGCAAGGCCAAGCAGTTTCTTTATCCGTCCGAGTTTCTCACGCTCGCCGCTTGCCCCGCGGTGCCGCTCGATGCGCGACGCGCGGTGGCGATAGCGATTTACACCTACCTCCGCGACGGGGAGCTCCGGGCCCTTCGGTGGGACGGGGGTGACATCGACCTCGAGCACGGGGTCTTGAGCGTGACGAAGGCGCTGCGCCACCGGACCGTGAAGCCGACCAAGAGCGGCGAGACGCGGCGGTTCGCGATCGAGGCGGCCCTCCTTCCCCTTCTTCAAACGATGCGGGCCGAGGCCGGCCACGAGGGACCGGTGCTGCGCCTGCGCGAAGACCACATGGCCGAGCTGCTGCGCAAGTGGCTTCACATCGCCGGCGTGCGCCGACCCGAGCTCCACAAGGGATCGCCGACCCGCAAGCCGCTGACGTGGCACGACCTCAGGGCAACGGGCGCGACGTGGATGGCCGTCCGCGGCGACGACCCGCTGAAGATCAAGCAGCGATGCGGGCACGCGACCTTCAGCACGACCGAGCTCTACATTCGGGAGGCGGAGGCGGTTCGGGACGGCTTCGGGGAAGTCTTCCCGCCGCTGCCGGAGGCCCTCGTTTCGGGGTCCGAATCGTCCGGGGAATCGTCCGGCAGCGGGGGTGCTGGTGCGAAACCAGCCTTTTCTTCGTTGCGCGGGCAGGATTTGAACCTGCGACCTTCGGGTTATGAGTCGACAAAAGCCCTATTTCGTTTAGCTTCGTAAACGTCGGTATTTATTCACAACACAATGAAAAGACGCGGGATTCGTCGCCATCGCAGCATCAGAGGTCGTCACGCGACATCACGCGATTTGAGATCAGCATGGCAACGTCCGGTCAACGGACAAAACGCGGGCGAAAGTCCCGAAGGTTTCGCCCCGAAGGTTTGCCCCGAAGGGTGGTTCGCGATCCGGATCCTCCGCGTGGATTCGACGCCCATCGGCTGGACCCGCCGCCCAGTCCGACCACTGGTCGCTCCCCGGAGTCGGACGCCATCCTTCGGACCAAACAGTCCTGGTAGGGCTTGCTCCGTTCTCTCTCTGTCTCGCGAGGGGTGTGCTCGTTCAAGAGCTTCAACACCCCAAAGGACTTTCCCAAAGGACAGCAAGCCAAACCTCAGGAGCGCCTATGCTTGCGGAATCGACCGAGCGCGCCCTCAACGAACACGCCTTAGAAGCTTTTCAAGCCGCGACGCTCAGGCCCGAGGTCGCAGTACGCGCAGCTTGTGCGGCGTCGCAACCACGATGCATCGGCGCCACGATTCCACGTCTGAAGACGCAAACCAGCCGGCGAGATAGTCGCCGACTCTCCACTGCTCGGCGTCGGGAAGCCGCACGAGGAAGAGACCGGCGTGGGTTCCCGGCGCGAACGCCCGCACATCCGAGAAATCCAGATCCTGGGTGATGAGCAGGCGCCCTTCGGCCTGAGCCGCAACCCAAACGGCTGCGTCTTCCTTTCCCCGAAGTCCTTCGTCGATCACCGTATCCGCGTCGAAACCGAGCGAGGAAAGGCGCGAGGCCACGGACGCAGCGATATTTTCGTCGAGCTTGATCTTCAAGCGACGCTGACGTCCGGTGGAACAGGACTCGGAGCCGGAAGATCTTCGGCGGCGGACGCGGCGGCGAACGCGATGACGGCCCGCACGTCCTCTTCGCTGAGCGAGGGGAACTCCTTGAGGATGGTCCCGATCGCCTCGCCGTGAGCGAGGTACCCGAGGATGACCCGTACCAGCACCCGCGTCCCCCGCACGACCGGTTGGCCGTCGCAGATGCGTGCGTCGCGAACGATGTGCTCTTGGTACGTCATGGATTGGCCGGGGGGCGATCGGGCTATCCTACGAGGATAGCAGGCCACACGCTTCGGTCACCTCGTCTGTCCCCCGGGCGGCGTGGCCGCTTCCGGTCGCCCGCGACGCTTCCGTCTGCTATTTCACCGACTCTTCTGGTCTCGAGCTCCGGGACGCGGCCGACCGCCGGGAATGTTCTCGCGTGAGCCAGCGGATTCGGCGCGACGGTGCGGGACGGGCGGCACTCGCGACGGCGAGTGAACCATCCTATGCGTTCGCGTGCGCGCGGAGGCGTAAACCTGTCTCACGATGATGGGACGACGGGAATCAGCCAACCGGCGGCAAGCCGCGCGTGACACGCCGGAAGATGTTGGCGTTCACCTTTTTGCCGATTTTCGGCGGGATTCGCACCAATCGAAGAGCTTTTGGACAACGAGTTTGAAACGCGAGCTGCGCACAGCTTGGGGGGCGCAGCGAACGTCTCGTCGTCGATGACGTCCTTCCGCGCCCCCGGCCTGACGCCCGGCGGCAGCCGCGTGGATCTTCTCTTTCATGCCGCGCTCGGATGCTCGCTCCAGCTGATCGTCGTGAGCGGCCTGGCCGAGCTCGCCGACTCGCCACAGACCTGCACGATCGATGGCCAACCAACCGACCGGCTCTTTCGCATCGCCGACCTGATCAACGCCGACCCCCGGTGAGCCTCTATCTCGTGCCACCGAGCGATCTCGCGCGGACTCGTCCGATCATCCGCTTGATGTTGAACCAGTTCGGCCGCCACCTGACCGAGTCGATGCAGGTCGGCGCGATGCCCTCATACGAGCACCGCCTTTGCTTTTGCTCGACGAATTCCCGTCGCTCGGAAGGGCTTCTTTCTCTCGAATCGCGCCGAAAGCGAACAGGGGATCGGGCGGCCCCTGCGACGCCGGCGGAGGTGAACCAGCTGCCCGAGGACGACGAGATTCTGCTGGTCGGCGGGCTTCTCCGTATCGGGCGCGAAAGGTGCGCCATTTCCTGGACCCGCGATTCAAGGGACGCGATGGATTGCCGGCTCCCGACAGCGGCGAGGACCAGGCGCCGGAGCTCGTTGTGCAAGCGCCAGCGATTGGGAAGGATTTGTCGAACCACCGTCTCCGAGCGGGCAGGACATCGCCGATCGGTCCCACCCCGCGCCGATGCGGAAGCGAATAGTCCCCGCCGGAAGTGCAGGGTGCGGCCGCCGCCTCCCAGGACGATTGGGAGCGCGCTTGTCCGGTGCTCACGATGAGGCGTTGACCAAAAGGAGTTGCCGCTTATGAGCAAAAGCCGCCCACCGCGCCCGCGTGCGGCTGAAGCCCTACTTGGAAGCGGCAATCGCCGAGCGACTCGACCAGTTTTGCGCGGCGATCGACGCCACCGAGAGTGCCGTCGTCACAGCGATCCGACAGTACGTCGATGGCACCAATGACGCGACGCTCTACCTCGGGCGCCTGGATCGACTCGGTCGTGCGGTCGCTCGGAAGAGAGCGGCGAAAGAGAGCGCCGGCAGCCGCTTCAGGCGGTTCGTGGGTCACGTGGCCGAACAGTCCTCGGGGGCCGTCG
>JBEKFX010000214.1:0-6138 GCA_050013115.1 Polyangiaceae bacterium | reverse complement strand
GCTTCTCGGTCGTCGCGTCGATCAGCGCGCGCGACGCGTTGCTCTTGCTTGCGCCGCGCGTCTCGATCGACGGGTCCACCGGTTCCAAGCTGCGCTCGTAGCCGCGCGTGGATACGCCGAGCGCGATCTGTTCAACGACGCGGTCGGTCATCGGGTCGCCCGCACGAAGGGCCTCGATGCTCGGCAGCGCCACTTCTCCTCCCCGGCCTTTGCCGCGGGCGCGAACGCGAGGATGTGGCAGTGACACATGACGCCCACCGAACGAGACCGACGTCGTGCCCGTGCCCCAGTGGTGGTGCGTGCGCCCTTCGACGTGCTTGCCTTTCGGGCCTGCGATCTGCGCGGCCTCCGCCGCGAGCAACTCGGAAAGAACAGCCATCCCCATCTGCTGAACGAACGACAACAACCCCTTCTTCGTCGCGTCCATCGCCAGCAGTAGCGGCAGCATCAGCTGCTGCATGGCGACGCTCATCCCGATCGGATTCTCTGCTTGCTTCCGTCCCTTGACTGCGGCTCTCTTCTGGTGCTTTCTCTGGACCGACGTTCCGACGCGCGGTCGCCTTTTCGGACGCGATCCGGGTGGGCCCCCCCTCTGTGGTCCGATATGCTCCGGTAGATGCGCCGGCTCGAGCGACTCGTCGCCATCGCGCTCTTCCTCGGCGCGCGGCGGCGCGTGCGCGCGAGTGACGTCGCGGACCGTTTCGGGGTGAGCCTCCGGACGGTGTACCGCGACATGCAGGCGCTCGGCGAGGGCGGGCTTCCGGTCGAGGGAAACGCCGGCGACGGCTACCGGCTGACGCAGGAGTCGTTCCTCAGGCCGCTCGCACTCGACGAGGACGAGGCGGAGGCGCTGGCCATCGCGGCACAGGCTCTCACCGCCTCGGGCGAGGGGCGCATGCGTGAGGCGCTCGCCACCGCGACCGCCAAGCTGCTCGCGGCGTTGCGTCCAGCCGCACGGCGCCGCATCGTGCAGCTCGAGGCGCGCATCGCCGTGCCGAGCTTCGTTCGCTCGACCGCGCCGAGTGCCGCCATGATCGAGGCCGTTCGCGAGCGTCACGCCGCGTCGATCCGCTACCTCGATCCGCGCAATGGAAGGCAAACGCGGCGCACCATTGAGCCTGTCGGCCTCGTCTGTCGCGGCGACGCGTGGTGGCTCGTCGCCTGGTGCCGGACGCGCGCGGACGCCCGCGCCTTTCGTGTCGACGGCATCTCCGAGTGGAAGGACGCGGGCCGCTTCGTGCCGCGCGACGGCGCCTCGTTCGACGAGATCGTACGGCGCGATAGGCACTTGGCGCCCGAGCTGTTCGGCTACTGACATACCGCTGTCATCGCCTGCGTCAGGCTGTCCCGCATGAACGGCATTTGCAAAGAGGGGTTGCAGTTGTGGGCGCGATGGACCGAGATGTGGAACGGGAGCCCGGCGCTCGCGCGCGAACTCGTCGCCGAGCGGTTCGTCCTGCATCTGTCGCTGCCGAAGCTTGTCGACCCTGCCACAGTCAATGACCCCGCGTCGGTCGAGCGTTGGGTAATCGCCCACCGCTCCCGCGTCTCCCCCACGTTCCACTACGAGGCCGGCCCCTTCGTCGACACCGTAGCCGGCGTCGTTGCGGGTCCGTGGTGGGCTGACCTGGTCGTCGACGGCAAGCCCTGTCTCGCGTGTGGCATGGACACGATCGCGTTCCGGGACGGGAAGATCACCGAGTATTGGACGCTCTCGAAGGAGGTGGAGACCGTCGGCGTCTGGACAAAGGCGCTCGCGGCTCGTCGGTGATGCGCGATCGGCGTTTCCCAAGATGCTGGGCTTCGGCCCAAAACCCGCGCGTTTCTCGTCGGACGTCGGGACGTCGGTGTTTTTTCTTGGCGCCGGACCGAGGCGAGGGTGCGCCGGGGCTACCGACGTTGGCCAGGACGGTCCGCACCCCGTCCGGCCAACGATCGGATCAGCGCGACGAGCTCGTCGCGGTTTGCCAGCGGTTTCTGGAGGAAAGGCATGCCCTCTCGGTCGAGGAACCGGCGCGCCTTGTCGGAGAGGCCCCCCGGAGCCCCCCGGAGAAAAAGATGATCTTCTGGCGGATCTCGGGCCACGCGGCAGACGCCCTGATGCGAGCCGCCCGGGTTCGCTGAAAACGCCGTGAGCGTACCCGCTGTCCTTAACGGCCTTTGCCGACGCGAAGTGTTTGGCCTTGCTCCCCGAGCGAGAGCGACGACGGAGGCTAGAAAATCGACGTGAACAAGACATTTCCACTTTGCCGCCGACCCGACAAGACCGAGGTCGCCGTCGAGCAAGGTGGCTTCAACCTCCGTGTAGGCGTGCGAATCGAAGCGGGCGACGACATCGGTCAAGAAAGTCTCTGCCGCTACGCAAGGCGTCCGCCGCTCTCGCTCGAACGGCTGGGCCGCTGCCAGGCGGCCGCATCGGGTACCGGCGACACCCATGTCCGCGATAATCCGCGCCTACAGTAAGTCCTACCCCACAGCGGAACCTGTGCCCAGCAGCGGCAATCGGTCATCCGCCATCCACGACAGGGCGCGGCGAGCTCGTTCACGGGCGTCGTCGCTCACCACGTCGCCATGGGCGACGACGAGATGCTCGAAGTCCCACCTGAGGATTTTGGAGACGCTGCGTGCTGCGGCAGCGCGGTCTTTGACAAGCAAACGCCAGATCCGGCTCTGCGCGGTCTTGTTGTGGGCGCCCACGAGGCGCAAGAACAGGTTCATCATGAAGTTCCTACAATGGTGCACGTTGAAGAGGAGATCGGTCACGATCAACGAGCGCGACCGCTGATGGAACATGGCGTGCTCGCTCATGAACGGAACGCCCTGGACCCGCTCAAGGTGTAGGTCTTCACCGATCGCCCCGATGTGGCCCGCCTCCGGCAACGGCTCGAAAGGTAAGGCGCCAAGCTTCTTCTCGACGCCGGGCGCACCAAAGATGCGCGCCTTCGGATAGCGTTCCTTCGCAGCCTTCAAAAACATCCAGTGCAAACAGTTCGGCGCCAGGAGAAATCTGACGTCCCCCAGCGCGCCGATTCTCCTGGCGGTCGCATCGTCGATCGCGAGCGGAGAATGCAAGACCAAGGCCCCGTCCCCTAGCCGAACGATGGTGGCGCGGCTGGGCAAAAGCAGTCCGCCTGGAAGGCGAACGTCGTTCTCATGCGACCAGATTTCGTCGCCGATGCGTCGGAGCATGAAGCCCTCGTTGTTACCGTTTCATCAGTCAAGCATACCTGACGATGTAGTCAAGCGCACTTGACTAGTGGCTCACAACGTGCTGCTCTACGCTCCTGTGGAGCCAGACGGTTATGCGCGGAGGCTTGCTGACGCGAAGGCGAACTCCACGGTGCAGCTTCTCTTCAAAGCAGCGCGATTGCTCAACGAGCGCGCCATCGAGCGACTACGGCAGCGCACGAAGAAACCGGTTCGGACCGCGCACACCTCGCTCCTGCCCCACATCGATCTTGAGGGTACCCGCCTCACCGATCTCGCCAGCCGACTCGGCGTCACGAAGCAAGCCGCCGGACAACTCGTCGATGAACTCGTCGTCATGGGAATGCTTGAACGGGTCGCCGACCCCACCGATGCTCGCGCAAAACTGGTCCGGTTCAGCAAGCGCGGAAAGGCAGCATTGCTCGATGGTCTTGGCGTGCTCCGCGAGATCGAGGAGGAGATCCGCGCGAAACTCGGCGATGCCACGATGCGTGTGCTCCACAGTGCGCTCGCGTCGGTCGTAGAATCGGAGAGCCATGGCGAACACCCGTGAGGCGAGGTCGCTTACTTAAATCCGTCCCGTGGCCCGCCCGACGCACCCGTCTGCTGGTCGAACGCAGCGGATTGGGTCATAATGACCTCCATGAAGCGGATGTCGGTGGCCGAAGCCAAAGCGCACTTCTCGGAGCTCGTTGCGGACGCGCGGCGCGGCAAGAAGACCGTCATTTTGCGCCACGGCAGGCCGGCGGCGGCCGTCGTTCCGGCCGCCGCCGTCGAGCCCCCGCCGAGGCAGGTCGCGATGACCCGCGAGCAGGCGCTCGCCGTCTTCGAGAGCTTCGCGCATCTCGGAGACCCCGCTGTCGACGCCATGGCCGAGCTCAAGACCGGTCGCCGTTGAGCACCTACGTGCTCGACGCATCGGTCGCTATTTCGGCGCTTCGCGCCAGCGACGCGGACCACGGGCGAGCGGCTTCGTTTCTCGCTCCGCTGCTTCAAGGCATCGACTCGATCGTCGTGCCCGCCATCTTCGACGTGGAGGTGGTTGCGACACTTACGCGTGCAGGATACGCAGCATCGGAGGCTCGGCGCGCAGCCGACGTGTTCGTCCGTCCGGCACGGACAGTCACGCTGGGGCCACGTGGGGCGCGGGCGGCGTCGGGCACGGCTTCGAGGACCCGTCTCCGTACCGGAGACGCGCTCTACGTCTGGGTCGCCGAGCGAGAGGGCATTCCCCTCGTCACCCTCGACGCCGAGATTCTCGCCCACGCGCACCTCGCGGGCGTCACCACAATCGCTCCCTGAAGATCGCGTACCACGCTGCCGTCACCCTTCGCACACGCTTCCGGCGTCAACGGGGTCATGGCTGAGTGGCGGCCCCGCAGAAGGCCATCTGGTTGCCGCCAACGCCGTGAAAGACGTAGCCTCGACGCAGTCCCTGTGCTGCGAGGTCGTGGCGATACGGTTCCGTGGATCCTTCATGAGCGACGGAAAGCTGGCCATCGGTGGCTCACTTCGGAAGGACGGCGCGGCCGTTGGCGAGCTTCGAGTGCGGGTTATGCGCCACGTCCCACGGGCGACCATCGGGGTCGCTGAAATAGCCAGAGTAGCCGCCCCAGAACCGAAAACGCGCGAAATGTGCTGTCCATGGTGAGGGGTTTCGTGTAGCGGGTAGATATGGGAGCAGCTGAACGGATTGAGGAAGTCGGTGCGTTCCAAGCGGTGGACGTGCATCTTGTTGGAATGAAGAAGCGACTGACGTCGCAGGACCTGATGAGCGCTCAGCACAGCGAGCTGGAGAGCTTCGTCATCAAGGAGGGGCTTGAGCTTCAGCGCTTGCTGCTCGAGGCTCACATGGAGCTGCGGGCGGCGCGGGAACGGCGGGTCTCGGTGCAGGGCGCGGACGGCATTCGTCGCAGGACGCTGCGGGCGAGTTCGCGTCCCTTGATGACCCTTGTCGGCGAGGTGAGCGTGTCGCGGCTTGCCTATCAGGCGCGAGACGTGAACGGTCTGCATCCGATGGACTCGGTGCTGAACCTGCCGCCCGAGGCGTACTCGCACGGGGTCGAGCGCTTCGTTGCGGAGCACGCCGCCATCCAGTCGTTTGACGACGTTCAGAGGGAGGTCGTCTTGTACACGGGGGCCCGGGTCGCCAAGCGGCAGGTCGAGGAGATGTCCGTGCGCGCCGCCGCGGACTTCGAGCTTTTCTACGCCGAGCGTCGAGAGAGAGGAGATTTGGAGGAGGACACGCGAGACCCGCTGGTGATGACGTTCGACGGCAAGGGCATCGTGATGGTCCCCAGGGACCTGCGCCCGGCGACCAAAAAAGCCGCGGGCAAGGCCGTGCGCAAGCTTGCGACGCGCCTCACCTCGGGAGAGAAACGCAATCGCAAACGGATGGCGCAAGTGGCCGCCATCTATACCGTGCCGAGCTACCCACGCACGGCCGACGAGGTCGTCGCGGACCTGAACCGATGCGCGGACCGCGAAGCACGTCCGGCGCGCCCCAAGGTGCGTAACAAGCGCGTCTGGGCGAGCGTGGCCAAACCCGCGAACGCCATCATCGAGGAAACATTCCGCGAGGCCCTTGCGCGCGACCCGAAGCACAAAAGGCAGTGGGTCGCCCTGCTGGACGGCAACGAAGACCAGTTGGCGCTCGTCAAGGCTGCAGCCAAGAAGTACGGCCCGGTCTTCATCGTCATCGATCTCATGCATGTGCTCGAGTACCTATGGCGTGCCGGACACGGTCTTTACGGAGAGAGCACGCCCGAGGCAGAAAACTGGGTACAAGGGCGCCTTTTGGAGCTTCTGAGTGGCAAGGCAGCGACGGTTGTTGCGGCCGACCTGCGCCGAACGATTCGGCGTCAAACGCTGCATGAACGCGTGCGACCTGCCGTCGTCGGCGCCGCCGAGTACATTCGGAAATACGCGCCG
>JBEKFX010000213.1:0-5180 GCA_050013115.1 Polyangiaceae bacterium | reverse complement strand
AGGCGACGACCCCCAGTACGACATCCCCGTCAAACGAGAATCGCGTTCGCGGCGTACGTCGGGGGAGTTCGTCGCGGCGGCGACCCAGAACGCGCCAAAACCGTTACGTAAGTTCTTCGGTCGGCGCGGTGGGCTCCCCTCGGGGAGCCGCCGAATCCGCTGCGCGTTCGCCGACCATAAGGTCCCCCCGGGGCGAGCCGCTAGCCCCACCCTCTCGCACAGCCAAGCCCGCCGCTGTTTTGGGCCAACGAAGTCGTTCATCCCAGCCCGAGATCACCGCTCCAGCCAGGCGCCTCGGCACGTCCAGAGCCGCCTCTTCGGTGTGGACGGCCGCCCTGATATCCTCGTGCGCTGGCGATGCCCGACGTTTCACCGACAGAGCTGACCGTTGGCGCCCTCGTGCGTGTGAGGCAGCGGACTTACCTCATCGAGAATCTGCACGAAGCCGCCGAAGCAGCGACGGTGCTCGACCTGGCGTGCATCGACGACGACGCGCAAGGGCAGCGGCTCTCCGTCATCTGGTCCGCGGAAGTGGACGGCAAGGTCATTCCGCCGGGTCGAAGCGTCCTCCGTACGGACGCCAAGCCCGACGAGCCGAAGGTCTTCGCGGCATACCTCCACGCGATTCGCTGGGGGTGCGTGACCTCGATCGACCCCACGCTCTTTCAAAGCCCGCTTCGCGCCGGGATCGTTCCGAAAAACTACCAGCTCGAGCCCCTCCGCAAGGCGCTTGCGCTGCCCCGTGTGAACCTCTTCATCGCCGATGACGTGGGCCTCGGGAAGACGATCGAGGCGGGCCTCGTCTTGCAGGAGCTTCTCCTTCGCCAGAGGGTTCAACGGGTTGTCATCTCCGCCCCCTCGTCGGTCGTCCTCCAATGGCGCGATGAGCTAGCTCAAAGGTTCGGGCTGTCGTTCGTCGTAATGGACCGCGCCTACGTCAACGCGCGGCGGCGCGAGCGAGGGTTTGGCGTCAACCCTTGGACGACCCATCGCCAGTTCTTGGTCAGTCACGCGCTCTTCCGCGACGAGGACTACCTCGTCGGTTTGCGCGAGTGGCTCGGGACCTTTTCGCCCGGAAGCATGATGATCCTCGACGAGGCGCATGTCGCGGCTCCGTCTTCCGAAAGCCGGTACGCGATCGACACGCAGATCACGCGGGCGGTGCGTGACATCGCAAAGCGGTTCGAACACCGACTCTTTCTCTCCGCGACACCGCACAACGGTCATTCGAACTCGTTCGCATCGCTCATGGAGATCCTGGATCCCCAGCGCTTCACACGAGGCGTGCCGATCAAGAACGCGACCGTCCTGAAGCCGGTGATGGTTCGCCGACTCAAAGGCGAGTTGCGGAAGCACATCGGATCGCAGATCCCAGAACGGAAGACGATTCAGATTAACCTCAAGGATCTGCCCGCCGACGCGCCGGAGCTAGTACTGGCGGAGAAGCTCGCGGCGTACACGGAGATCCTCGAGCGGAGGCTTTCTTCCGTCGGCAATCGGGCCAAGGGCTTCGGCCGACTCGTGACCATTGCGCTCCAGAAGCGCCTGCTCTCCTCGATCGAGGCTTTCGCCAGGACGCTGGCGGTCCACCGCCGCAACGCGGCGAAAACAATCGCGGCGGTCGTTCCGAAGGGCTCTGAGCCGCCGATGCCGCTCGCTCTTTTCGCGGAGCCCGAAGACGACGAGGACCTCGCCGACGAAGAGATCGCTGCATTGGAAGATGCGGAAGTTGCCCGTGCCACCAAGGCGGGCGCTTCGGTCGAGGATGACGAGCGCGCGAAGTCGCTCCTCGACGAGATGACGAAGATGGCGGAGGCCGCCCGCGACCGGCCGGACGCCAAGATCCGTGCGTTCATCGCTTGGATGCACGCGAACCAAGTCCCCGGCGTCACCGCGGACGGGGCTCCTGCGAAGGGAAGCCCCAAGTGGTCGTCCCGCCGCGCTCTGATCTTCACGGAGTACGCCGACACCAAGAACTACCTCGTTCACCAGCTCGAGGCTGCCATTGCGAGCACCGACCGTGCGGAGGATCGCATTCTCGTTCTTCACGGGGGAATGGATGAGGACGACCGGGAGGTCGTGAAGCAGGCGTTCAACGACGCCGCTCACCCGGTGCGCATCTTGATCGCGACCGACGCCGCACGCGAGGGCGTGAACCTGCAGGCTCAGTGCTCCGATCTCTTCCACTTCGATCTTCCGTGGAACCCCGGACGCATGGAGCAGCGCAACGGCCGCATCGACCGAATGCTCCAGCCCGAGGACCAGGTCCGCTGCCACTACTTCGTCTATGCGCAGCGACCGGAAGATGCCGTGCTCGAGGCTCTCGCCCAGAAGAGCGAGCGAATCCATGAAGAGCTGGGGTCACTCGCCGACGTGATTGACCAACGGCTCGCGAAGACGCTCAGACAAGGGATCAGCCGAGGTACGGCGAAAGAGCTAGTGCTCGCCATCCAGCAGACGGGCCGCGAGGTCGAGACGACCAGAGACCGGGAGGACACGGTCGAGGATGAGCTTGAGTCGGCGCGTGACAAAGAGGTCGCAGCCCAGCTCGAACAGCTTGGTGAGCTTTACCAGAAGGCGAGGGATCATCTCGACCTTGCTCCCGAACGCCTGCGCGATGTCGTCAATCTCGGACTATCCCTCGCCGGTTCGAAGCCCCTCGTTCCGCGCACGAAGCCGGCAGGGAGCTTCGACGTGCCCGACGTAGAGAAACTCGCGGCCACGGACCCGAGCTGGCGGGAAGTCGTGGATACCCTCCGTCCTCCGCGCCCGCGCAAGCTGTCCGTCTGGGAATGGCGCTCGACGGTCCCTCCGCGGCCGGTGAGCTTCCAGCCCTCCACGACTCTCGCGGCCGAGAGCGTCCAACTTCATCTTCAACACCGGCTCACCCAGAAGGCGCTTGGTCAGTTCAGAGCGCAGGGGTTCGCCGAGGATCGGCTCTCGCGTGTGACGGTCGTGTTCGACCCCACGCATGCCAGGAAACGCGTTCTCGCGCTCGGCCGTCTGTCGCTCTACGGCGCCGGTGCCGCACGGCTTCACGAAGAAATTCTCGCGACCGCCGCCTTCTGGGTCGAGGGCGACGACCGGACCCGCCTCGAACCGTTTACGACCGCTGACGCCGAGGAGAAGGCGCAACGTGCGCTCGACGCCGTCCTCGCACTTGATCAACCGCCGGTCCCCGAGCACATCGTTTCGCTGATCATGAGGACGGCCCCAAAGGACGAGGACGTGCTCTGGGAGAAGGTGAAGGGACGCGCCCTTCAGAGAATCGCCTTCGCCGACGAGAGCTTGCGTCGCCGCGCGAAAGTCGAGTCCGACGAGATGACGCGCATTCTGGAGGCTCAGAGGGCGGCGATCGGGAAGGAACTCGGGAGACGTAGCGTGAACGCGGCGCAAGCGAGCGAGGGGGTGCAACTTGCGATGCCGTGGATGCCCGAGGAAAAGCCGCAGAAGGAGCAGTACGACGCCGACACCAAGTACATTCAGAAGCGCCTCGGAGAACTCGAATACGAGCTGTCCTCCGAGCCGGCGCGCATCCGGGATCTTTACGAGGTGAAGCATCACCGGCTAGAGCGGGTTGGCCTCGTGTATCTCTGGCCGACGACAGCCTGACCATGAGCGACGCGAACACGCAGTCGCTTCGCGAGGTGATCAACATGGCCCAGCCCGATGGGCTGGTGGTTACTGCCGCCGCGCTCAAGGCGGCCGAAGCGAACATCACGTGGCCGGTCGTGGATCTTCAGATCGCTTTGCGAGACCTGGTGGGCGAAGGAAAAGTGGTCCTCGACGTCAGGCGGTTCTTCGCCGAGATCCTCGGTTGGTCGGACGAGTTCATCGTTGAGGGCGAACAGATTCCGGATGCGCTGCGAGTCCCGCTCGAGGGCGGCGACCACCTCGCGCCCAAATACGCCGTACGGTCGGCGGACGACGCGTCCGCTTACGTGCTGCTCGTCGGGGTCACGGAGCGATGGAAGTCCGATCTCGATGCGGCGTCGGACGATCGGCGCTGGACGGCCACGCCCCATCAGAAATTTGAGCGCCTTCTCCGCGAAAGCGGTGTGCATGCCGGACTTCTCACGAACGGCAAGGTCTTCCGGCTCGTGTACGCACCCAAGGGAGAGAGCGCCGGGTCGATCACGTTCCGCATCGACGACCTGCTTACAGTGGACGGCCGGCCGCTGCTCGGCGCGCTTCACATGCTCATAAATGAGCGACGCCTACTCTCCCTCGAGCCCGAGAAGCGACTCACCGGGCTCCTCAAGGCCAGCCGCGAATACCAAAACACCGTCTCGACCGCGCTCCGCGAGCAGGTCGTCTCGGCTCTCCGGGAGCTGCTCCGAGGTTTCGAGCATGCGGACCGCCTTGCCGGTGGGAGCATTCTCGGGGAGCTTCGGCGCCAGAACCTCCAGGAGGTTTACGTCGGCCTCGTTACGGTCTTGATGCGCATGGTGTTCGTGCTGTTCGCCGAGGAGCGCGCGTTGCTTCCGATGGAGCACGACCTCTACGCCGGTTCGTACTCGCTCACCCGTCTATACGCTCAGCTCCTCGAAGACCGAGCTAGATTCGGTGACGGGCTCGACGAGCGCTACGGGGCATGGGCGCGCGTCATCACGCTCTTCCGTCTCCTTCACGACGGCGTTCGGGCTGCGCACGCTTTCGCTTTACCCGAGCGAAAGGGATCCCTGTTCAACCCGGACGCCTTTCCATTCCTCGAAGGTCGCCCGTCGGGAACGACGCGACAGGTGGACGAGCGGTTCGACGTCCCGCGCGTCAGCGACGGCGTAGTCCTTCGGGTGCTCGACCAGCTTCTCGTCCTTGGCGGCGAGCGGCTCCAGTACAGGGGGCTCGACGTAGAGCAGCTCGGCAGCGTTTACGAGGGACTCATGGGATTCGAGCTGGAGGCCGCGGAAGGACCGTCCCTCTGTCTCGCCCCCGACCACGTCGTGGTGAACCTCGAAGAGCTGCTCCGTGTTCCCGACGCCGAGCGAGCAAAAACCATTAAAGCCAAGGCAGGACTCGACATCAAGGACAAGGCGGCCGCGGAGGTCAATGCAGCCATGACGACGGCGGCGATTCATGCGGCGCTGGGACGCCGGATCTCGTCGCGACAGCCCGGGCTTATCCCGGCGGGGGCACTCTATCTCCAGCCCGGCGAGGAGCGCCGCAAGTCGGGCAGCCAC
>JBEKFX010000212.1:0-5223 GCA_050013115.1 Polyangiaceae bacterium | reverse complement strand
GATCTAATAGATGAACAAAGTGAAGCTAACTATGCGGAGAGAGAGGGATTCGAACCCTCGGTACCCTTGCGGGTACACATGATTTCCAATCGGGAAAGCATTACCCACGATCGCGCGGCAAGCGGGAAATTACGGTCAATCGACAATCCGAGTGGACCCGAAATAGGGCACCTTCGGACGGCCGTGGGGCAATCGTGGGGTAATCCCGGACGGCGGGACGCTGAATCCGACCCGGTGGAACAAGCGCTCGCCAAGGCCATTGAGGCGGCCGCGGCCGCCGGCAGCTTCGACGTCGTCGCACAACTCGCCAGGGAACTCGAGGCCCGTCGCCTGGAGCGCACCGGCAAGCTCAATAAGTAGGCCTTCGCTGCGCAAGCCCAGAGCCCCTGCCTCTTGTCGCCGATAAGCGGTCGCCGACAACGGACACGCGCATCTCGCGCTCATCGTCCACGACCGCCGGGAGCGACGACACGCAAGAGCGAGGATCGCATTGCGCGACTCGCCGGCCAACTTCAGTGCGCCTTGAGAAACGTGCTCGAGGGATCGTCCCTCCCTGCGACGGCGCGGGTCGATGCCGTTGGCGATGAGGACGAGTGGAATGGTCGGGCATCCGATAGCCAGGCCCAGGTTGGCGAGGGCTCCGCCCACGCAGGCCCGCGTATGTGAGAATCGTCCCGATCCACGGAGACGCCCATCCTGATGATGCTGTCTTGCGCCCGGTCGCTGAGAACCAGATGCGACGACTCCGAAGCTATCCACGCCTTCTCGCGACGGTACCCCGGGCCGCCTTGGTGTCGGGGTCCCGGACCTTCAGCCGCGGACGCTGGTGCAACTCGTCGTCCGGCACGAACTCGATCCTCATCCCCCAGCCGCCGAACGTTCCGATCATCGTCATGAACTCGCCCAAAGTGAAATCTCGGCCGTCAATCGAAACGAAGGGCTCGTCCAAGTCCGGAGGGATCGCGGCATCCGAGAGGATCTGGCAGCGAAGAACGTCACCCCGGGGCGTCCACTGGCCGCCCGCTTCGAAGAACTCGACCTGCGGCTTGCCGACAGGAACTTCGGTCGCCGTAAACTTGAAGCTTTGACGATGTTCATCGCCGAGCTCGATCCCGTCGTTCCAGAACTGAAGAAGCGCCTCGTCCGTCATGGACGCGAGCTTTGCGGCCCCGACCTTGAGGTGGGTGGTCGCGACGGTTGGGTCGGCATACTCGATGATCGCGGTGTCGCCATCGCGCGTGATTCGAACCTGATCGGCCGAGGCAACGTAGGGACGCTTCGGAAGCGGCATCGCGCGCCGGACGATAGCAAACCGGCGCTCGATCGATCACCGTTCGGACGCGGTGCGGGTCCGAATCAATCCAACCAGGTGAGCCGGGTGAACGAAGACCCGGGCCATGACGTCACGGTCTGCTCTCGGTCGGTTTTGGGCAACACGGCCATGTCGCCAGTTTCGAGGGCCTCGGGACCGGGGATGATCTGGCGTCCCCGCGAAACGTTCAGGGATGCCTCGGTTCCGCCACGCAACCGGCGTAAGACGCGAGCGGCGTCTGGTTCGCGTTTACCATCGGCGGGCTCGCGGGGCCCACCGATGAAGTGGACGCCGACGCCGATGGGCACGGCCGATTGTCGGTGGCTCGGGCGGCAAGCCGAGGAGCGCTCCTCCTTCTTTGCGGGACGGCCCCTTGGTACTCGGTCTCCTCGCGGATCATGGCGCATGTGTGAGCACGTCGACCCGCACCTCGGTGCACCGAGCGAGCGTCACGTCGCCGGTGAGAAACACGTCGACGCTCGCCTCGATCGCCGTCGCAAGGTGGATCGCATCGGGCGATCGAAATCCGTAACGGGCACGGAGATCTGTCGCGCACTCGATAATCGCCGCCGTCACCTCGACCACCCTCGCACTCGCGAACGTCGCGTCGTAGCGCGCGAGGAGGGCTGCGTCGCGATCGCACATGGGCTTCGATCGGCATTCGAGCCGTGAGATCCGCGACGTCACCAGCGCGCCGGACGGGGGAAGGGCTCGCAGACGAGCGCTGATGGCCGCACGCCACACGGGCGCCCCCTCGGTCATGTAGATGATGCAGCAGGCGTCGAGGTACGCCTCAGCCACGATCCCAGCTCGCGCGCTCCTCGGCGATCTGCCGATCGATGTCCTCCTTCGAGCGCGTCCCCGGCGGGAACGTCGCAATGAGGGCGAGCATGTCCGCGACGGTCGGGTGCGGCGCGGCCACAGGACGCACCGTCACCTCAACTTCGCCATCGATCTGATCGACCGGCTCGTCGAGATCGATGCGCCGGCCATGAAGGTGACCGCGTACGACCACGCTGCGATCCATGACCAAACGCTAGCTCGTTCAGGAGTGATCATCCAGCCACCGAACCGCTTTCGGCCGAGCTTTCGGCTTGTTCTGGTGAGCCCCTATGGTCCCGAATACGATCTCGTGACTCACGCCGCGTTTCGGATCATAGAAGTTGAGGAGTCCGCCAAGCCGTCGGCGACGGATAGGACCAGGCTCGTCGCAGCCAACGGCTCCAAGCTTCGCAAGCGATGCGCGGAGCTTTGGGTTCTCCGCCTCCGCAGCCTCGAGCTTTGCGAGGAGCGGCGCGACGCCCTCTCTCACCGCGTTTTCCGTGAAGCGCGGCGTGATGTGCTGCGGGCAGTTCCAGTCGAAGCCCGGCCCCGCGCTCGTGTTCAGCGGGTAGTAGACGCTCGTGCCGTCGACCGCGAGAGCGCCAGCGGCAAACCCGGTGACCCCGGTCGATTCGGGGTCGGGGGAAACGCCGAGCAGCCGGTCCTCGCCCCCCGCGAGTGGCGGTGAGTGAATGCCGTTGGTCGCGCTCCAGTAGAGGTTCGGCCCCGTCGATCGCCAGAGCCCCGACGTTTACGCCCGGCACCACCGTCCTGCCGGTGCCCCCGCCTTGGGCACCGCCTGAACGGGGCCGGCGGCCCAGTACACCTCGTAGGGCCCCAAGACGAGCGGACCCACGAGGCCGTTCGGCGACGATTCGAGCGTCGCGGCGCTGCCGACGCCGATCGGCACGGCCAGGATCTCCGAGGGCTGCCCCTGCACGACGATCGAGCCCATAAAGTAGACGCTCGTGCTGTCGACGGCGAGCGCGAGCGGCACAATGGTCGATGAGCTCCAGAGTGTCGCGGGCACCTCGGCGGCCTTCGGTGACTTGGCAACCTGCCCGGCTCCGGACCAGTACACGTTCGTGTCGTCGACCGCCGACAAACGCCGCATTCTCGAGGTCTGCAACGACATAAAATAACTCCAGGCTTCGAAGCTGCCCGTGAACGCCGTTCGATGGCCGTCCCGAAGATCCTCCTCGTCCTCTGCAAGATTCATCAACGGCACGTCCATGAAACCTACTGCCTGGCGGGCAAGCTCCCGAACAAAGAAGGCACCGGATTCGGGATGACGCGGCGAAGAGGCGTTCGGGTTATCCTTCTTCGCGCAGTCCGTTATTTTGAAATGCTTTAGCACCGTGCTCGGGCAGAACGGCGCTTTGGCCCTTGGTCTCGATACCGACGCGTTGAACACGGCCATCGCTGCGCTGAACGAGGCAGCGACGGGCATCTCGGCGACGTTCTGGGACGCGGCGAACTCCCGGTACGTTTCGATGCAGCAAGCCGTCAAAAATGGAAGTGGCGCGTACGAAGGTAGGGGCGTCAACGCCGACGTGGTGATGGCGAGCGTCTACGGGGCAATCTCCTGCACGGATCCGAAGCTCCTTTCGAGCGCGGCGCAGGTCCTCGGCACCTTCGTGGCCGGCGGCTCCTGCGCCTACCCCATCAACGCACAAGACCAGGCGAACCCTGGGGTTGGCCCGATGATCGGCCGCTACCCGGGCGACACTTACGACGGCGACCTGGCAGACGGCGACCCGGGCGTCGATCACCCGTGGTCCCCCTGCACGGCGAATTTCGCGCAGCTCTACTACAAAGTGGCCGCCGCCGTTCAGCAG
Source organism: Polyangiaceae bacterium (assembly GCA_050013115.1). Lineage (GTDB taxonomy): Bacteria > Myxococcota_A > Polyangia > Polyangiales > Polyangiaceae > Palsa-1150. The sequence goes on along the minus strand of JBEKFX010000212.1, from coordinate 1,251 downwards.
GCCGGAGCCCTTGTCATCGACCCGCTCGCCGCAGGCTTCTTCGCTCAAGTCGGAATCAACACGGGCACCTCGGCGGCCTCCGCCGTAACCCTGTTGCAGACGGCCGGCGACAAGATGCTGGAGGCGCTCATTTACCACTCCGACTTCCTCGAGCTCAGCGAGCAATTCGACGGCTCCACCGGCTACGAGAAGAGCGTACGCAATCTGACGTGGAGTTACGCGGCGTTCCTCTCTGCGCTACGGGCCCGCGCACTGCTCGCCTAAGCAGAATCAGCGTAGCGGGTCGCGGGTCCGTCCCAGACTAGGAGCCTGCCTTGTTCGGGGCGATCGACGCTCTCGGCCTCAACCCCTGGGCCCGCCACTTGACCATAAAGAGATTGCCATTCGATTACCACCTGAACTCACTGCACCGGTGGCGAAACAGGCAGATGCAACGGATTTAGGTTTCGAGCAGAAGTTGTATGAATTCTTGGAAGCCCACAAAAAAGCCAAATCGGTGATCCGAGATCACCCGCGATCGCACCTGAACAGACGACCGAGTGGCAATCAAGTGGTAATCAACGACTTTTGGAGCTCGAAGCGGCTATTGCCAACTTGACTCGACTATTGGCTAATACCGACGACGCGGCGGTCGCCGCGGAGCTGGTTGGCGAGCGACGCGTGATGCGTGCGGAGCGCGAGGCGTTGCTGATGGCTGCTCACGGGAGTCGTGATTGACGCTGCGGTCAGCTCTGTCTGCCGGGCCCTTGATGGCTTTGACCGCCGTAGCCGACTTGCCGACCAACGACGGCCCCCAGCACGATGCGCGCTTGACCGCTCTTTCGAACGGACGGCCATCCAGGCGGTTCGGCACTGGTACCGAGGACTCGACTCGGACGAAGAGATCGCTATCGATCGGTCGGGGGAGGGAATAGAGACCAAGCCAGCGATCGGTTCGCTTTCTGGGGTGGGCCCGGGAGAGACAGTGGCATATCACTATCGATTTCGCATCGCCAAGGGGGTTTTCGTATTCAGAGTGTCAGTGGAAGTGTCTTCTGGTCTGCACGTCTGGCAACATGCTACGACACTTGCAAATGCGATTTCGCTTTCGGATGACTCCGAGGCCAACGGGCCCTCGATATAATTATGGCCTTCCAGCCTTTCTACCGGACAGTCACGTGGGCGTCGAACCGACGTGCGGGAGGGAGAGTGGTCTTCGAAGACGGAGCAAACACCGGCTGTCCGCATGTGCGATCTGGAACGCCGCGCGGC
>JBEKFX010000211.1:0-5291 GCA_050013115.1 Polyangiaceae bacterium | reverse complement strand
AAAACGTCTTCGACCTTCGACGTCATGCGGCCGTCGTCAACCTTGAAGCCATCCACCGCCGTGTTTGCGCGATTGCCGCGTAATTATCGGTGCATCGAACTGTTCGCTGCTCCTAGAGCTGGTTTTTGGGGCAGAGGTCGGCGCCGAGAGACGCCGCCGGCTCGGGTGCGATCGCGCTTGATTCGCTCCTGCAACACTACGGAAGGTCGTCGGCGCGGCGGTGACAGCGGCATCCAGCCAGCGGTCGAGCGTAGCGACATCCGAGCAGGCGAGGATGCGCTCGCGCTGGTCGAGCGCGAGAACGACACCGCGTCGGTCCAAAACGCGCAGCTTCTCCGCCGCCGTTCGGCCACTCCCGCTTCGTGAGGCGTCCTCCGCTGACTGCTTCTTTGTCATCGTAGCGAGAGTATGAGCGTCCCGAAGCCAGCGCGAGAGCTGCGACTGCGAGACGCCGACCTCCTTTGACAAGCTCAATGCTGAGACCGCATTCGGTGTGCTCATCCGCTGCACCATCTTCGTCCTGAAACTATCCGTGTACACCACAAGCTCCGCCGCTCTCGCCCCCTGACTTTTCGGACGTCACTCCGCTACGCGGAGAGCGACAACTTCCCTGACACAGGGGGCTCCCGTGGTTCTTTACGGGCCTGATGGGGCGGGCTGAAAAGTTTCCACTACAGTTCGGGCAGACGTCTCGCAAGACGGAGTCGACGCAATCGCGGCAAGAGGTGCACTCGAAGCTGCAGGTCATCGCCTCCTTCGATTCAGACGGAAGGGCGCGATTGCAGTGCTCGCACGTTGGACGCAGTTCCAGCATTTTCAAAGGCTTCTTGCGTATTCGCAGACATGGAATCGCTTGCCGCCCTTGAGCGAAACGCTCCACCCCCGTGTGGGGCGCATACCCTGGCGCTCGAATGCAGCCGCGATCTCCCCCGGTGACACGCTGTGCATAGTATCCCGAAGGTTTGCGATGCTGGCAAACGGCGACGGTGTGATGGGCGACGTCCCGGTTGTGCTGAAATCCTCCACTTGCAAAACGACTGCGCATATCCCGCCCACCGCAACCGAGTTCGCGATGCGCGGGACCAAAGTGCGATGGTCCACGTGCTCGAAGATAAGGGCGGCGTGAACGAGATCGAAGGCGCCCGAGGGAAGAACGCACGACGCGAGATCTTCGCATCGAACTTCCAGTGCTGGGCCGATGGCTCGCCCGTACCGCTCCTTGGTGAGGGCGACGAAATCCGGATGGACGTCGATCGCTACGACGCGTTTTGTGATGACCGGATCGACGTACTCCAGTCCATTGCCCGTGGCGCAGCCGAGCAGAGCCATGCGCGCGGGGCGAGTCGTTCGGTAAGCGTCGGCGAAGATGGCGCTGAGCGGTCCGAGTTGGTCCGCGTAGTCCGGACCCATATGACCGTCGTAGTCGTGCGCCGAGATCTTCAACCATTGGTTCATCTTGGTTCGCCTTCGGCAGGAAAGTCGGTCATCGCGGTTCCTCCTTCGATCGGAATGTCGCCTGCAGCGGCATCTTGTACACGGGGAAAATGCGACTGTGTTCCCGCATGTCTCGTTCGGGGGCGCGCACAAACCCGGCGCGTGCGTGGAGACGGTGCGCGGCATGCATCGTCGGCTGAGTGCGAAGCAGTGCCGCGTGGCACGGAGGCCGCGTGCGCACCTTAAGGCGAGCGAGCCTCTCCGCGTGGGGCGACGACAGCTGAACGAGGGCGGCGGTACGCCGGACGGCCCGGTTCGCGGCCGTGCGAGTCCATGCTTCAATCGACGTCGTGCGCTCTCCTCCGGCGAAGACGCGGATGCGTCGTCGCGCGCGTCCGTGCTTCCGTTGAGCGCGGGCGTGCTCCTCGCGGAAGACACGGGTACGTCGTCGTACGAGAAGATTCGGGTGCTCGTCGCGACGCAAACGTCCGCCGACGATCATCCGATGTCGCGTTCGAGAGTGGACCGGCGGATCGCGCGCACGTGTTGATCGACCCGTCGTCGCGGAAGTGGTCGCTCATGCCCCCACCCGCGGCCAGCGCAGATAGTCGAGCCGCTCGCTCGTCGCCCGGATAGCCGCGTCGCGGGCGAGCAGGTCGGCGATCGGATCCCACGCGCCCTCGAGCAGCGCGCGACGCGTGGCGCCGGGCATCTCGAACGGGACCAGTGCGTCCCCTGCTTGGACGCGGCAAGCAACGAGGTCGACGTCGATCAACGCGGCTGATTCGGCCTCCACGAGCCGCGCGATCGCGTCCCGGTTGCTCGGGGACACGGAGGCGCACGGGATGCCGAGCCCGGTCGCGTTGGCAGAGAAGATTTCGCCGAAGCTCTCGCCGACAATCGCCCGGATGCCGCGCTTCGCGATTGCCCGCGCTGCATGCTCGCGGGAGGAACCGCAGCCGAAGTTGCGGCCGACGACGAGCACAGTCGCCCCCTCGAAGCGCGGGTCGTCGAAAGGGTGCAGGGCGCCTCGCGCCGTCGCCTCCGCGCGCGCGTCCTCGAAGGCGTGCCGGCCGAGATCGTCGAAGGTGACGCAGCGCATGAAGCGCGCGGGCACGATGCGGTCGGTGTCCACGTCTTCGCCCGGCAGGTGGATCCCGCGTCCCGCCACCCTGGAAATCTTCTCAAGAGGCATTGCTCGCCTTCCTCTCCGTGTCGCCGATGGCGAAGACGTCGCGGGCATCGACCACGGCCCCGGTGATCGCGGCGGCCGCGACCATGACGGGGCTCATGAGCAAGGTTCGGCCGGTGGCGCTGCCCTGTCGGCCCTTGAAGTTGCGGTTCGACGACGACGCGCACGTCTCCTCGGCGACCAAGCGATCCTCGTTCATACCGAGACACATTGAGCATCCGGGCGAGCGCCACTCGAAGCCCGCCTCACGAAAGACGCCATCGAGCCCCTCGGCTTCGGCTGCGCGGGCCACGTTCGTCGAGCCGGGGACGACCAGTGCGCGCACCCCAGGCGCGACGCGACGTCCAGGAAGGTAGCGCGCCACCTCGCGCAGATCGGACAGTCGGCCGTTCGTGCAGCTGCCGATGAAGGCCACCTGGACGGGCGTCCCCGCGATGGGCGCGCCCGCCACGAGCTTCATGTATTCCAGCGCTTCGTTCGCCACGCTCCGGTCAGCGTCAGTCATCCCCACTTCCGGCGAAGGGATGCTCTCGTCAACCGCGACGGCCTGGCCCGGGTTGATCCCCCAGGTCACGATCGGGGCCACGTCGGCTGCATCGAACCGGACGACGTCCTCGTAGTTCGCGTCCACGTCGGACGCGATCGATCGCCAGTATGCTGTCGCGCGCTCCCAGGCTTCGCCCGAAGGCGCGTGCCGGCGGCCGCGCAAGAAGTTGAACGTCGTCGCGTCGGGGTTGCAGTACCCAACGCGCGCTCCTCCTTCGACGGCCATGTTGCACACCGTCATGCGCTCATCCATCGACAAGGCGTCTATCGTAGGGCCCGCGAACTCGTAGGCACGTCCGACGCCCGCCGAAGTCCCCAGCCGACGGATGATGTGCAGGATCAGGTCCTTGGCGTAGACGCCCGCGCCGAGCTGGCCGCTGACCTCGATGCGACGCACCGGCAGCCGCCGCGCCGCAAGCGTCTGTGTGGCCAGGACGTCGCGCACCTGGGTCGCGCCGATGCCGAACGCGATCGAGCCGAAGGCGCCGTGCGTCGAGGTGTGCGAGTCGCCGCAGGCGAGCGTCATCCCCGGCTGTGTCAGCCCCAGTTCGGGGCCGACGACGTGGACGACACCCGAGGGCTCCGAGCCAGCCTGGAGGAGCCGTATCCCGAACTGCCGGGCCGCCGATTCGAGGGCGGAGGCCATCTCCTCGGCGAGCGTGTCACGGAAAGGTCGCACCCGGCCATCGGTCGGCACGACGTGGTCGATGGTCGCAACGGTGCGCTCGGGCATGCGGACGCCGAGCCCGAGATCGCGCAGCATGGCGAACGCCTGCGGGCTCGTGACCTCGTGGATGTAGTGAAGCCCGACGAAGAGCTGCGTGCGTCCGTCGGCAAGCACGTCGACCGTGTGCAGGTCCCAGACCTTGTCGAACAGGTTTCTTCCCATGTGCGTCACCTCGTGTCTCGAAGGTGACGCCGCACGATTATGAAGTCTAGTGAAAGACTCTACCGAATTCGATAAGTAGTACTGCATGATTGATCCGGCGTACGTGCCCCCGCTCCAGGACGTCCTCTTCGTCGCACGCCTCGGGTCGGTGGCGGGTGCTGCTCGCCGCCTGCACAAGACGCCGTCGGCCGTGAGCCAGCAGATCCGCCGCGTGGAGGCCCACTTCGGGATCCAGATCTTCGAGCGGCGCGGGCGAGGCATCGTCCTGACGCCCCAGGGCGAGGCGGCGATGGGCGCGGTGAATCGCCTGTTCGACGAGGCGGAAGCCGCATTCGGCGCACTCACGATGCTCGCAAAGACGCCCACGACGGTGCTCCGCGCGGCGGCGAGCGACTACCTCGGCAGGCGCCTGCTCTTGCCCGTGCTGCGGCGCCTGCTCTCCGAGAGAGTCCCCATCCGGTTCGAGATCACGACGGCGCATTCTTCGGACGCGCGAAGGGCCGTAGAGACGGGTGACGCCGACTTGGCCGTCGTCACCGCCTCGGAGCACCTCGAAGGGGCGAGTGACTCATTTCGCGAGACGACCTTGTGCGAGCAGGCGTTCTACTGGGTTGCCCCGCGCCTCGCGGGCCGCACGCGGAACCTGGTCCACCGGGTGGCCACCGAGCCGCTGCTGCGCCTCTCCGCCAAGAGCGAGGGGCGGCGGGTGCTGGACGCGTACCTCGACGCGCAGGCGATCCGGCCCGTGTCGACGATCGACGTGCCCAGCGTCATTCTCATGCTGTCGTACGTCAGAGCGGGCCTCGGCATCGGCCTCGCCCCGGCCCTCGCTCTCGAGGGGCTGGGCGCTCGAGTCGCCGTCGAGCGCGCGCGGATCGCCCCTCGCCGGGTGAAGCTGCTCACGCGCAGCAACTGGCATCCGGGCGAGGTCGCCGCGCGCCTCGTCCAGCTACTCGTGAGCGAGGGAGCCCGAGCTACCGCTATCGGATAAACCGACCGACTCTCGCCACCCCGGCGCGCGTGCCTCCTCCTACGCGGCGACCTTCGCCGCAAGGCCAAGGGCGCGCTGCGCTCTCGCGACGGCCCGACGACCTGGAACCGACGGGCGCTCGTAGGCGTCCGGCCGATCCCGTCGTGACCTTCGCTGGCGGGGCGACTACGGTAAGCGGGGGACCCGCCGCGTTCCGGCTGCGACGTCCACGGTGGAGTTGTTCACGCGGCCGTTGAAGT
>JBEKFX010000210.1:0-5302 GCA_050013115.1 Polyangiaceae bacterium | reverse complement strand
GAGAACTGGCACGTCGACCATATTCGCACCGTGACGACGATCGCGACGCCGCATTACGGGACGTGCCTTGCGCTGTCGGATGTGGCTTCGATAACCTGGCGACATCGCCTGACTCTATCGGGACTTCGGCAACTTGCGACGGCCGGCTTTGACGCAGCGGCGGGCCTGTCGCCCTCGCGAATCAAGTTTGCGCTGGGCTCCGCCTTTGAGGGCAGTACGGTCCAGTTTCTGGCTCATCTGCTCACGAATGACTTGCTCGCACGGGATCTCGTCCCCGAGGTAACCGTTCGCCTCACGGGCACAAACAACAGACGCACCGACATCCCAATCTTTTCGATCGCGACGGTCACTCCTAAACCGCCACCCGATTACAAGCCGGATCCACTTTTTCGCGATTTATGGAATTTCACCGCCGAAAAGGCGTTGGTGGCCTTGGCCAAGCCGCCGCCTTTGCCAGCGATTCCCGTGACAATTGCGTCCGACCCGACTGCGATTCCGACACGCATCGGACCGGAGGATAACGACGGAGTCGTCAACACGGATCGGCAGTTCGACGGCTCTCCCACTGGGCTGACGACCGGCGGACCGACCGGTCTTGTCCTCGGAGATCATGGGGATGTGCTCGGCCTTTACCGGCGTTCGGATCTGCTCGATCGCACAGTCATTGAGCCGGGGCTCCTAACGAGCGGCGCGGCTTTCGGAGACAACGAGTTTTTCAAGCTGATCGCCCTGACCGCGAGCGGCATTGCAAGGAACATCCCGTAGTCCAAAGGCTCTATAGGCAAACGAGGCACGAGCCGAAGAGGCAGAAAGACCGAGTGTCAGGACACGTGCAGTCAATTTCGCCGAATTGCAGTTCGAGGCGTCTCGCACCCGAGATGATTGGTCAAGTAGCGTCATTACGCTTCAGTCTTCATGATTTTGGAGCAAGCGCTTCGCGCGCCTCCTCTTCCCGGGGCTCCGTGTCCTCCTTGGCCGACGGCTTCGCCTGCACGATGAGAAACGCTTGGGCGTGCAGCTCGGCATGACCGCTTTTGCCCGATGGGTGCAAGTCAGGGTGATCAACCGCCTCTGAGAAGTGACTCGGGGCGGGTCTCAAGTATCATTCCGTACACGCGCATGTTGGGTCGGTAACGCCCTGCGAAAAATTCGCCGCCGTCGCCGTTCAGCACCCGCGACAACGCCGCCGCCACAGCGGGAGATCTTGACACGCCCGAGTCGCAGTGGGTGGTGCCAGCTTTGAGACGATCGAGATCGATGGTCACACGTATCGGGTGCCCTACTATAACGACGCGAAGCTGGCGCGTGGTGAGCGCGTCGTCCCGCCTCCGGCTTCACGAAGCCGACGAGATCATCGGCGTTTCGCATGATTTATCGCACTTGTTGGATTGCCCCTACGGAAACCCTTTCGCGGGACGCCCTCCCGCGGCTCCCAAGACAAGGAGATTACCGCCCCCCGCCGACGCGCTCTCATTGCGTCAACATGCCCTGAACTTCGTGGACGCACCCGGTTTCATCCCAAAACGTTTCCGTGATCTGCAGCGATCCCCCAACAACCGGCCCAACCTGCACGGACGTAAACATTCGGGAACCCGCCTCCTCGTTCGGCTCACAAGGCTGCGGCGCGGAGACGAGCCTCGCGATGCCCCCGCTGACGAACATCTCGAGCGAACACTCCGCTCCCGCGTCAAAAAGCAGGTCGACCTCTCCGCTTTCCGTCGCTCCCGGCCCAGGGCTAAAGCTCACGTTCTCGCTGATGGGACCGGAGCCCACGGCGGGGCACTCCGAAGTCTCTGTTCCGCTGAGCGTCCAGACGCCAACAAATGGGGCGGCGCCATTGGCATCTGAAAGCTGTGCGTCTGGCCCTGCATCGTTTGCGCCCGACCCGTCCGCCGCGTTCCATCCAGCCTCCCCGTCTAACTCCGAGGAAAATGCGCCGTCGCCATCGCCGAGCACGGGCGCCTCGCGGGACGAGTCATTCGCGGCATCGCTCGCGACCCCGTCGACCGCCTGGTCTGCGTTCGCCGCGTCGCCCAGGGTCGAGCACATCCCATCGTCGGTGCAGGTATCCATGCCCGCGGCGTCTACGCCCACTCTGCCCCCGGGGCATGCGCTGTAGTCCCCGCACGAGTTCTCGACCAGACACCCGTTGGCGAGCGCCGCCGCAGAAAGCCCTCCCAGGCCACTCACAAGCCAAAGAGCGATGCGCTTCATGGCGTCACCTGCTCGGTCTCTCGGATCGCGTCCGCCCGAAAGCCTGACGGTTGCCGAGGCCGTGTTTTGAAACGCCCGACGAGGTCCACCCGTACCAGGATGCTTCCCGGCCTGAATGCCATCCGCCGGCATTCTGGAATCGGTCTTCACTTGCTTTTCCAAAACGAAAAGGCGGCCAACCGGTTCACATCGGGACGCTTCACGCCCGTCGCCGCGGCGCCCGAATCGGGTCCCACAGCCAAGCCGAGTTCACGCAAGGCGGCGCGCACCGTGACCCGTTGCCGGCCGGCCACTTTGGCCATCTGCGTCAGATTGCCGCGGCACGCGGCGTGAAGACCCGTGTAGAAGCGCCGTTCGAACTCCTTCTTGGCCGCTTCATAAAGGCCTCGTCCGCACGCGATTTCCTCTTTCTGATGAACGGCCGGCAAGGCGGGCTCGAGGGAAAGCGTGTCGCCGGTCGCCCCCACGAGGGCGACCTCCACCAGATTGCGGAGTTCCCGCACGTTGCCCGGCCAGCTCCGGGTGAGGAGCATCGCCATGTCCGCGTCGGCGACTTTGACGTCGGAACGGCCGAGGTCTTCGAGAATCGTCGCGATCAAAAGGCCGATGTCTTCGAGCCTCCTTCGGAGCGGCGGAATGTCGATGGTCACTTTGGCAATCCGGAAATAGAGATCTTCGCGAAAGCGGCCTTCGTTCACCGCATGCCTCAGGTCCACGTGGGTTGCGAAGAGGGTCCGCACGTCGACCTTGCGCGACCGGTCGCTTCCGACGGGCCGCACTTCCTGGTTCTCGAGCGCGCGAAGGAGCTTCGCCTACATGGCCGAGCTCATCTCGGCCACTTCGTCGAAGAGCAGCGTTCCCCCGTCGGCCTCGACGAAGAGGCCTTTGCGCTCCTGCCGGGCGCCGGTGAATGCGCCGCGGACGTGACCGAAGAGCTCCGCTTCGAGCAGGCCCTCCGGCATGGCGGCGCAGTTGACGGCAAGAAACGGCTTTCGGCGACGCCCGCTCGCCTCGTGAATGGCCCGCGCGACCCGCTCCTTGCCCGTGCCGGTTTCTCCCCGGATCACCATCGACATGGAGCTCGGGGCGAAGCGGCGCAAGGCCCCAAAGAGCTCGAGCATCTCTGGGGTTGTCCCGACGAGGCTGCCGAACCGCACCATGTGGTCGACGACGACGTTTTCGGGCGCTTCGGGCACGAACCGCAGGTGCTTGCCGCCGCAGCGAAACTCGCGAGGGCCGGTGAAGTGCGCTTCGATGATCTGGACATCGCCGATGAACGTTCCGTTTCGCGAGTTGAGGTCGAGGACGTGCAGTCCCTTCGGAGTTGCCTGGAGCTCTGCGTGGACGGCGCTGACCGTAGCGTCATCGAGGACGAGGTCGCACCGTCTGCCGCGACCGAGAAGCACCCGGTCGACGCCGACCCGCACGCTCACGTCTTCGCCGAGAACCTCGACGCGCCCGCCTCGCAGCGACACGAGCTTTGCGCCCTCGGGCAAAGGCACCGTGGTTTGGTCGATATCCATTGTCGTGACCATTTGCGTTCGAGCCCTTTCTTTCCCCTCGGACGTCCTCTTTCATCCCTCGATTCGCGCTTCGCGAATGAATCCCCGCTACCAAATTCCCCTCAGCGCGGCCCCCACGCTCCGATCGCCGAGGACCGGAACCGGCTGGACCGCACCAGGCGGCGCCTCCTTTCCCGACGGCCAAAGAAGAAAACTCGCGGCTCCGAGCAGCGCGGTCGCTCCGGCCCCGGCGTAAAGCCAATTCGCGACAGCCGCGTCGGCATGCTCGGCTTGGCGTTCCTGGCTGAGTTGTCCGCACTGCGCCGCGGCCGGAGGCAGACATCCGGAATTGCCGCCCGTCTCGGCGTAGATGCGCGCCACAAGGCCATTGGCGGTCGATGCGTGGGTCTCCACCGCGACCCCAAAGCCGATCGCCACGCCGGCGGCGATGACCGCGGCCGACTCCAAGCCGACGAACGTGACCAACCGGGCGTGTGAGTGCCCGTGCGCGTTCCCTTTCTTCGCCTCGTTGGCGCGAGCACTTGCCCAAGCGCTCGGCGATGGGGCCGCGGCGGGCGCGTCTGGGATGCGCTGAAAATGCACGGCCACCTGCCCGCCCGCCGTCGCGACGACGTGCTGCGATTGCACCAGGGCTCCGTCTCGAGCGCTCACGTCGTGCTCGCCCACGGCGACGACGATGGAGGCGGCGAGCCGCTCTCCGGGGCTCCCGCGCGCCTGGGCCTCGTCCGGCGCAGGCTCTGCGAGGATGCCGTCGACCCGAATGTCCGCGTGAGTCCGCACAAACACGTCGAGGCGCGCGGTCTTTGCGACGGCCTGCGGCAGCCACTTGGTCCGGACGGCGTCGACCTTTGCCGGCGGCACGTCGCTTCGCGCAAGATACGCGTTCAGGTGCTTCAGGGCTTCGACGGGGTGACCGCCTTCGATCTCCGCGAGGCCCAGCTTGAGCAGTGTTTGGGCCTGCGGGTCGAGTTCGTACGCGCGAGCCAATGCGTCTCGCGCCGCCTCGTACTGATGCTCCCGAAATAGCTTTGCGCCTTGCGCCGCCAAGGCGCGCGCGTTTTCGGCTGGCGTGGGAGTCTCGTCCGTCGCGGCCGGTGCTGCCCAAGCCCGTGGGAAGGGCAGGGGCCCGCCGACGACCAACGCAATCGCCAGGAGGACGCGTCTTTCGCTTGGTCGAAGCACGTGCGCCTCCCTCAGAAGCTCGACGCGTGTGGCGCGCTGCCGGCTTCGCCGGCACCATGGGATTGGGCCGACGCGCTCGCGTTGGCCGCTGGGCGGACGGTTACCGCCGTCGGCGGTCTTCCACCGGACGCCGGCGAGGCGGATGTTCCCGCGCTCGCCGAGGCGTGTCGACGCGCTCGAACGAGGGCGAGGAGCATGAGGCAGACCAAGACGCCCGTCGTCCCCATCCACGCAATGCGCCACCCTCGCCACGATCGGCGTGCGATGACCAGGGTCGGCGCGTCGCGTCGCCCTTTTCCGTGGACGTCCGTCGCGACGAGCACACTGGGTTGCTCTGGCTGCGGCTTTTGCGGAGCGACGGGAAGGCCCTCGCCGCTGTATCG
>JBEKFX010000209.1:0-5683 GCA_050013115.1 Polyangiaceae bacterium | reverse complement strand
ACCAAGGAGCCCGTCATGCCTGTCCGTCACGACCCTGAACTCGAAGCATTCAAGCGAACGATCGATCTCCCCGAGTACGCCAAAAGGGCAGGCTACGAGCCTTGTCCTCATGGCGGCATCAAGGACTTCATTTTTCTCGAGCATCCGAACCGCGACCGAATCGTCGTCGCGCGGAGTCCGAGCGGCCACTGGATCTACTCGTCGGTCAATTCGTACGAGCCGCGCGAGAAGAACGAGTCCGCTGAGCGCGCGCTTCGGCGCTTGCGCGGCTGCATTCTGCGCGAGCAGGACAGGGGATCCATCGTCGACTTTGTGCGGCATCGCGACTGGACCGCACGCGATGGCGCAGTCTCTCTCGATGTCGTTCGGGAGCGCCTGCGCGAGTATCGAGAATCGGGCCGGCCCCTCGACTTCGAGGGTCCACTCGTTCATCCGAATAGCGCCGGCCCGAGACGGTCGACTGAGCCAAGCGGTGGGTCGAGAGCGGACGGCGGGCAACGCGTCGATAACGAAGTCGCCAACACGGCCCGCTGGCAGGACACCCAGGTCGAGCTGACTCGACCGCAGGGCGAGAGGACACCTTCTCCCTCCGTCCCGCTCGAAACCGATGCGGAGCAGCGCCTGCGCCGGTGGCGAGACGCGGAACAGCGACTCGATCCCGAGCGACAGAACCTTGGTATCAGCGGAAAGCAAAGCGACCCGAAACACCCTTCCGCGGGGCGAGCGGTCGACGCGGCTCGCTCGTCCGATGATCCGCAAAGCGGTCGCGGCGGGCGGTTGGAAGGACCGTCCGATCTCAATCGGCGTTGCACCGACTGGACGCTACCGCCACCGCTGCCATCGCGCGTGGACGCGGTCCCGATCGCTCTTCGACGCCGCGGGCCGGAGCGTTGCCGATGAATACGGTGGTGCAACTGTGCCAGGGCCGGGACGACGGGCCTCGTGCCGAGCTGGTGTATGGCACGCCGCGGGTAACCGTACCCGGCAAGATCGGCCCCATCGCCGTCTTCTCCTCGGGCGCACTCGTCGCCTATCGCATCGGCCGTCGGCGCCGAACTCGACTCTTCGTCTTCCGAACGCTCGACGTGGACGATCGGCTCGCGGCAAGTCTCCCCGGCGTGCACCCACGCGTGCACCTGCTCTTCGAGATCCGCTCCGCGGCGCGCGCTCGCATGGTGCGCCACTTGTTCCACTATCTCGCCAAGAGCGGATGCGACCCGCGCAGTCTGCCGGACGGATTCTACCTTCGCGTCGGAGTCGTGCTCGGAGGTCGTCTTCCCGCGCATAAGGTCCTGCTGTCGCTTCTCGCTAATTCGCTCGGGCCTGATCCGCCGCAGACGCGTCGTGGCGCCGCTCACGGCTGAGTGGACGCCGGCCTCGCTCAACGTCGAGCACCAAGGCGCGAAGCTCGGTCGACGCTTCGCTCGCCAGCCGTCGACAACGGTGGACGACTCGCTCGCACAGAGCGCTTCGAGTGACGCGCGAATCCATCGCGCCGGTGAACGACACCCTAGCTCGCGGGTTCAACTGAATCCTCGGAAGTTCATCTTCCCGTAATCGCTGCTCGCCCAAGCGAGCGTGCCCAATTGCCATTCCCCGCGAGTCGCCCACTCGCGGCAACGCCATCCCTTTGCCTGGAGTCCAACCATGAGAAAGCCCAAGAATGAAGCCATTTGCGCCACGCCCGGTCACTTCTACGTCCCCGGTGTCCTCGCCACGATCGAAGAAGCGGCCGCTGCGCTCTTCGTCGAGGTGGACGATCTCCGCGATTACTGTGATCGCGAAGCCTATGTCTGCGGAGACATCGCTCTGATTCAACTCGATGGCGGAATCACCGGATTCCGAACCCGCGGGACATGGCAATTCCGGTTTCCGGTCCTCCGATCCGCGTCGGGCGGGCCGGAGGGCTCCCACGCGCCGCCGACAGGAGATGTTTGATGAATCTCCACGACGTCGCCCGGCAGCTCCGGGCTGAACTCTCCGACCCGTACATGCTCTGCGGCGCCTTGGGCCTTGGTCTTCGCCCTGAAGACCGGCAACGGCAGGCCCGCGGCGTGACCGTCCGATGCCCGCGGCACCAGGGTGTTTCGTGCTCGGTGACCCGCGCAGAAGAGGGAGGCATTCGCGTCCAGTGCTTTGGCTGCGGCTTCACGGCCGACGCGCTCGGTCTCATTGCCGAAGCGCAGAGACTCGACATCCGACGCGACTTCAGGCTCATCTTGGCCACCGGCGCGCAGATCGCCAGCCGATGGGACCTGGCGAACGCACTGCGATTCCCGCGGCAGTCGGCGTCGGACGCTCGTCCGCCCTTCATGCGCACCAAGGTTCCCGCGCCAATGGCCAAGGGCGCTCCCACGCTCTATCCACCGCAGACGGAGCTCGCCGCGCTCTGGCGCGCGTGCATTCCCTGCGGCCTGGACGACGAGGCGTCCGCTTTGCTCGAGAGACGCGGCATTCGCGTGGACCGGGTCGATGACTTCCACCTGGCTCGCGCTCTGCCGCCGACCGCGTCGCTTCCCGCGTGGGCTTCGTTTCGCGGCGCCCGTCCGCGGCGCGTCTCGTGGATCGAGTCGGGGCACCGGTTGATCCTGCCGGTCTACGACGCGCTTGGACGAATGCGGAGCGTCCGCGCCTGGTGCATCCGGGACACGGATGATCCGAAGCGCGTGCCTCCGGCAGGTTACGCGTCGCGCCATCTCGTTCTCGCATGCGCGGCTGGAGTCATGATGCTCCGGGCCGGTGGGGAAGGGGATGCGACTGGACCCAGTGCCGTCGTGATCGCCGAGGGGGAGCCCGACTTTCTCACGTGGGCCACGCGGTGGTCCGACGCCGCCGAGTCAGTCCCGATCGTGCTCGGCGTTTTCGCGGGAGCTTGGTCCGACGCCGTGGCCGAACGCATCCCCCCGCGGGCTCGCGTCGTTGTCCGCACCCATCACGACCCGGCCGGTGAAGCGTATGCCGAAGCGATCGGGCAATCGCTCGAGGGGCGGGCATCGGTCCTTCGATCGAGGGGCACGCCATGAGCGCCGGCGACGACAACGACCGATTGCGGGCCGGGCAGCTGCCCGTCGACCCCGAGGAGGACTCGGTGCCGATGGGCTCCGGTGATCCGTGGGATGAACCCATCCTCTTCGGCGACATCGACGTGCCGGAATTTCCTCTCGAGGCGCTTCCATCTTGGCTCCGCGAGTGGGCTTCGGAGCAGGCACACGCCGTCCAGGCACCTCCGGATCTGCCGGCGCTTCTCGGCCTCGCCGTTCTATCGTTTACGACCGCAAAGAAGATCGCCGTCGAGGTCAAGCCGGGGTGGCTCGAGCCGACCAACCTCTACGTCGCCGTCGCTCTCGCCCCCGGCGAGGGCAAGTCGCCGATCTTCGCGGCCGCGACGGCACCGCTCCGCGAATGGGAACGCGAACTCCGCGCACGTGTCGCCCCGCAAATTGCGGACGCCGAAGAATGCGACCGGATGCACGAAGAGCGCACGCGAAACTTTCGCAAGAAAGCAGCGAGGATTCGAAATGAAATCGAACGACGTGCCCTCGAAGACGAGCTTCGAGCGATGGCCGTCGAGCGCGTGGATCGCCGCTCTCCGGCTTCGCCGCGCCTCATCGCCGATGACGCAACACCCGAAGCCGTAGGCCGACTCCTTGTCGAGCAGCATGGTCGGTTGGAGGTCTTTTCTTCGGAGGGCGGGCCCTTCGCCATCCTGGCCGGCCGGTATTCGGACGGCCGTGTCAATTGCGAGCTCTTCTGCAAGGCGCACTCGGGCGACGCCTATGACCTCGACCGCATCGGCCGGCCCAGCATTCATCTCGCGGCGCCCGGGGGCAACAAGCTTCCCGGCCTCGTCGCCCGACTCGCCGGGATCCTTCACGTCGGCGATCACGCCGAAGCACATCTGGGCTTGGTGCCGTCGCTCGGACGCGGGCCCCATCACCCGGCACACGATTCATCGTGCCCTGCAGGCTCGCGTCCAATGCGCGGCTGAGCTGGATGCCGCCATCGCCGTCCTCGTCGAGCGGTCGCTGCTCCGCGAGGTCCATGACGTCGGGCCTCGGCGCCGCGGACGTCCTTCGAGCCCCGTTTTTGACCTCAACCCCCGCTCGAGGCAGTGACACAAATGACAGAACTAGTTTTGTCATTTGTGTCACTGGATTTGGCGTCCCTGACTTTTCACTTTTCGGCGCCGCGCCTTCCGATCGGTAGCCTCCAGCGAGAGGCGGGCGCGTCATGAAGGTGACCGTCGAACTCTCGGCCGAGAGCCTGGCCGCACTCGCGGACGCCATCGCCACGCGCTTGAAGAAGGAGCCCGCGCTGCCGGATCCATCGGCCGCGGAACGCTTCGTCACGCGTGCCGAGGCCACCCAGATGGGGCTCGAGCGCAGGGCACTCCTCCGCGCAGAGCACACAGGACGCCTGCAGGCATTCAAGCCCGGTCGAGTCATTGTCTACCGGCGACGGGACGTCGAGGCTCTTATCGAGGCGTCCGTCAAGGTTCGGTCTGTGGGGCCCGAGAGGCGTGGGAGCGATCGGCTGAACGCGGACCGGTTCGACAAAGCTCTGCAGAACGCCGAGGGGCGGGCCGCGTCCGCGCTGACAAACGGCCGATGAAACGGCGCGCCGACGCGTCGAAAATCTGACGGTCTTAGAAGGGTTTAGCCATGGCTAAGTCACGTACCGGGACAATTGAGTGGGTGCTTCCAAAAGAAGGCGAGAAGCAAGGCCATTACCGCTACCGCATCACGCTCAGCGACGGGGCGCGTCCATGGATTGCCTGCGAACCGAGGCCGCATTCGCCCGAAGCTGAAGCTCGCGTTCGTAAACTGTCCGCGGACCGTTCAAAGATCGCTCGAGAGAGAGAGACCTAAAGGCTCAAGATTTCGGACTCAAGGCTCGTACTGGGAAGCACAGCGATGGGCCACCGGCTAACGCAACGGTATCGGCTCGGTTTGAGCAGTACTACGAGGCCGCCGCGCGCGGTGAAGTCGGCCGCAAGAACCGCGGCGCCCCTCAAATCTCAGTGCGCGATCGCCGCCGTCGTTTCGAGAGGTGGGTGAAGCACCACATCGGCGACCAGCCAATGGCCACAGTACGACCTGATGCGCTCAGGCCCGTAGTCGCTGCCCTCGATGCCCAAATTCGGGCTCGTCAGAACTTCTACGAGAGCGGGCTTCCACACGATCGAGGTCGGAAACCAGGTTTGTCGGCGAAGGCTGCGCGCAACATGTGGGGCGAGCTGACTGCCGGCTTTCGTGAAGCCTGTACAAGCAAGATCGATTCGCTTCGCGTCCGCATCGATGACCCAACCCGTTTTGTGCAGCCACCCGATTCCGCGGATGTCCGCACTCAGGCTGCGCTCTATCCGTCGGAAGTTCTCGCGCTGCTGGCCTGCGAAGCCGTCCCGCACCGGCGACGCGTTCTTTACGCCCTGGCCGCTTACGCAGGTTTGCGAGCGGGCGAGCTGCGCGCCCTCGCTCCGGATTCGATCGACTTCGAGCACGACGTCATCAACATTCGGCGGCAGAACCGGGGTGGGAAGACAGGGGCACGGCCGAAGACGCGCGCAGGACGCCGGTAGGTGCCGATCGAGTCGGCGTTGCGCCCCTTGCTGAAGACGCTGGCTGAGAGGGCGGGGGACGGGAAGCCCCTGCTCAGGGTCCCTCCCCCCGAGGACTGCGCGAAG
>JBEKFX010000208.1:0-5750 GCA_050013115.1 Polyangiaceae bacterium | reverse complement strand
CCCCGATGAGCATTCGTCCGGCATCCCTAAGCTCCGCGAACTCCACGCGCAGATGGACCGTGCCGTCCTCGATACCTACGGTTGGACGGACATCAAACCCGTGTACGACTTCCGCGAACAGCTCGATGAGAGCATCCGGCTCACCTGGGACGACGAGACGCGCGACGAGATATTAGCGCGGCTGCTGGAGCTAAACCGCGTTATGGCGGAGCGGGAAGTAAAGAGCATTATTCCGAGGGCGTCGGCCAAAGGGGGAAAGCGTTCAAGGAAGGGCTCTGACGCGATCGAAACCTCGTCCGCGCAACAGATGCTCACGCTGTCTGCTCCCGCCGATGACGAAGGCTAGGAATGGCTGTTGTCTCTATTCGACGACGAGTCCGGCCTCTTCGCTTCGCGTTCCTCGTGGATCACCGCGACCCGAGCGACCTCAGAGTCGCGATCAGGGTCAACACGATCCTATGGGCGGGCATGTTCAACTCGATTGTGCCCATCTTCAAAAGGACACCGGCAAGCTGGCGCAGCCCGCGAACCGCGGGAGAGATCGTCCGAGGCTACCTCGACGCATTCGAACCAGACTTCATCATCGCCGGTTCAGGCGTCGATGCGTCCACGTATGGCGTTCCCCAAGCGAGCGTAAGCAACCTCGCCATGATGCTCACGCGTGAGGGCCTTGCTCAACGGGGCATGGACGTCATGGACGTGTACCGTTGGAGGTATCAAAGGGACTTCCGCTTTGTGCATCGTGACCCCATCGCGCTGCACTATCCCGCCGCGCCGAACGCTGAGCTGGGGCTGTTCGGCGCAGCCGTGTTCGGCGAATTCCCTGGCACCCCGCTGGACTACTTCGAGCAAGCTTTTCGCGACCTAGGAGGCAAAGACGTTCCGCTCACGACCGCCTCGTATAGGGACACGCTTCGCCACGCGATCTATCCCTTGTCCCTTGGAATGTCCGGGCTCGACGATCCTGGCTCGTATGGGCCCCGTCGAACCTTCTTCCTCCTCAACCCGAAGAATGTCGGCGACTTGATCGACTTCTGGAATCTGCGGGCCTTGGGTTGGCGGATAGTTGCCGTTCCCGTGCAGTGGACCAAGGAGCTTGCGCCGCAGATCTCGAAGACCATCCAGGAGGAACATCAGCAGGAAAAGGCACACGTGCTGAAGGGCCGGTCCGTCTCCGACGCCGCGCTCCAGGAGTTCGCGATAGAGGTCGCCGCAACCGAGGAAACGGTGATTCTCCAGCCGTGCCTCCCCAGGATCTGGGAGCCCGAGGAACGAGACGCAGATCGTACAGCTCGGATTAGCTTGTCAGCGGGCGATGACGAAACACAAGCGGAGCTTCGAGACGACTGGCTTTCGTTCGACACAGTCGGTCCCGCGTTCACCGAGCGAAACTGGACTGAGCGGCCTCGCGTTGCAAATGTCATCGGGCTACGCTCGTTCGACTTGCCGGAGGTGGCTGGCATCGTTCCGAAGGAGATCTCCGATCTCGACGGACTCCTTCGATGTTTCGGTCAGCCGAACATGATCCGCAACTCGTCCGAGGGCCTCGCGATCCTCACCGAAGGACATGACCGCAGGGTCACCTGGCGCTTGCCGCATGGAATCCGCGTCTTCGCCGAGTGGTTCAAGCCGAAGGGCGAACTGCAGCTTTCAGGCGCAGGAAAGATCGCCAAGCGCATGATTCGTCTCGTTGGCGGTCCGGAACAGGCCCGGCTCGTTACGACGGTTGACCTGGTGAGCCTCTTTGATGGTGCGACGGGAACAGCCTCGCGCGACGTGCCTCACAGAGACATCTTCGCCCGTCTGATGAAGTCGATGCAGAGCCACAAGGAGAGGGTCGAGCGTAGAATCGAAGCGTTGGTGCGGCAGAGAATAATCAAGCTCGGCGTGCGCCTGCCATGTGACCAATGTGCGCAGCAGAACTGGTTCGCTCTCGACGAACTACGGGACCATCTGACGTGTCAGTGGTGTCTTGATGAACTCCCGTTCCCGACCGCAATGCCTCCGAAGCAGCCCTGCTGGTCGTATCGTCCTCTCGGCCCATTCGCTGCGAAGGGCTGCGCCCAGGGCGCCTACGTGGTCGCTGCCGCAATTCGGATCTTCCACGGGCTGGGTACGGACGCACGGACGACATGGGTGCCGAGCTTCACGCTGAAGGGGGCGAAAATTGACGCGGAAGTGGACTTCGCCATGTTTTGGCAGAGCAGAGGCGCACACCCGAAGCAGCCCCAGCTCCTGCTCGGCGAGTGCAAGACGTTCGACAAGTTCAAGTCGCGCGACATCAGGCGCATGAAGAGCCTAGCGGAGGGATTCCCAGGAGCGGTGCTGGTCTTCGCGACTTTCAATGAGCGGTTGACGGACAAAGAGAAAAAGTTGCTCGCATCGCTCGCGGCCTGGGGCCGAAAGCGTTGGCGCAACGCGGTTGTCGTCCTCGGGGCACGGGAACTTACCTCGGACTTCGGCCCGCCTTACTGCTGGCACGACAGTGATATCGAGCGCGAGAAAGAGCTGTACGAGGCCGTCGCGATGTCGGTCGTCCCGCACACGAGCCTGCGGCGCCTCGCCGATGCCACGCAGCAGCTCTACTTGGACATGTCGCCGGACGTGGGTTGGCCGCACTACGACAAACAATAAGGGCTTCGGTCCGATCAGCCTGTCGTGCTGAGGTCGGCGGCGTTAGCCTCATTCCACGCGATGAGGACAACCGACGTTCGATCCCAGCTCACGTACGCGCTTCGCGACGACCTGATTGGTCCCGACGCCGACGATCCACGCGACGCGGCGCACCTTTCAGAAGTGCTACCTTCAGCGCCCTCGCACTGGTACTTGGCGGGGTTCCTCGCCCCCACGGCGCAGAAGCCCGAGGACAAAGAGGACGAGGAGGCCAACGACGAGGTGTCGTCCGCGGTGGACGACACCTCCGACGGCGAGGCCGAAGTTCCCGTCGCACGGCGCCCGCTCTTCCCTTCGAGCATCGGGATGAGCGTTCTTGTCCCAAAAGGCTGCATAACGCTCAACGTGCGGGTGACCTATGGGACGTACTCGCCGGCTCCGAGATCGGAGGCGCCGCCGAAATCGTTGCGCGCGGCGGATGCCGACGAGGACGACGGTCAACCGGTCCGCTTCATCTGGACGCGTACGCAGCACGAGCACAAGGTGGCTCTGCCCCTCGAGCGCCACGTGCGCGTCGAGCAGCCGTTGAACGTCGCGGACGCGACGGACTCGCTGGTCCTGCGTCTTGTCCTTCGCCCAGTTCCCGAAAGCGAGCGTGGTCTCGTCCCGCCGGGAACCCGCTACGCAACCGTCTTCCTCGTAAACGAGCGCAGGGCGGTCGAGAAGCCGGAGCAGGACCGCGGGTTCGTCTTTCAGGTGAAGTTCACGCTCGTTTGCGATGGTGGGTTCGTTCCCCGGCCAAACCTTCGCGGCGCCTGGAAAAACGACGACATTGACGAGCGCATCGGCGACCTGCAGTTTCGCGACTGCTTCGAGTTCGGCGTAGGTCACGGCGTCTCGGTGACTGCGGAGACCCGGCGGGAAGGTGGCGGGGTGACCTGCCACCGGGTCTCCACGTCTTGGATGCCGAGCGCCGAGGTGGAGAAGGTTGTCCCGTCGGCGGTGGAGGGCGTCGAGCTTCGGATGGCGACTCTCGGCGACCTCCCGGACGGGCGGGCCGCGAGCGATGCGTTGACGAGGTTAGGCGTCGCGTACGGCGAGTGGATCAGCCGTCAGTCGAAGCTCGACCCCGCACTCACGGAGGCGAGGAAGGACACGGCCGAGACCCTTCTGAATGCCGCCAGGATCGCGAAAGCGCGCATTGACGCAGGCATTCGCATCTTGGTCGAGAATGGAACCGCGCTGGACGCGTTTCGCGTCGCCAACCGCGTGATGGCAGCCGCGCAAATCCAGAGGGAGACGCAAAAGAACCCGGCGAAGGTTGCAGGCGGCGACTTTGTTCCGACCTGGCGACCTTTTCAGCTCGCGTTCATCGTCATGAACATCGGCTCCCAAATCGAGCCGACAAGCTCGGAGCGAGACGCGGTTGATCTGATCTTCTTTCCGACAGGCGGAGGAAAAACAGAGGCGTATCTCGGGCTTGCGGCGTTCGCGCTCGTTCTGAGGCGCCTCCGCCACCCCGGCGTCCAATCAGCGGGCGTCACAATCCTGATGCGGTACACGCTGCGGCTGCTCACCCTGGACCAATACGAGCGCGCCTCGGCGCTTATCTGCGCCCTTGAGATCGAGCGCCGAAAGAACGTCGAGAAGCTCGGCCCGCACCGCTTCGCCATCGGCCTTTGGGTCGGCAAGGCTGCGACCCCGAATCGGTTCGGCACCGACAAGGACCGGGACGAAACGACGGCGCTTAATCGGGTGAAGGCGTTTCGCAAGGATCCCGAGAACAACCCCTCGCCCATCCCGATCGACAAGTGCCCGTGGTGCGGCGCGCCGTTCGGGCAGGACACGTTCGAGCTAAAGCCCGACTACAGGCAGCCATTGCAGCTCCGGGTATTCTGCACGAAACCATGCTGTGATTTCGCTCCGTCGAAATCGCGCGAGGGGCTCCCGGTGCTGGCGGTGGACGACGAGATCTACCGCGAACTCCCGTGCTTCGTGATCGCGACGGTGGACAAATTCGCAGGGCTTCCGTGGGTCGGTAAGACGGGAATGCTTCTGGGACGAAGCGTGACGCATCAGAATGCACTTGGATTCTACGGACCCGCGCAAAGACCGCCGGACGCCAAGTTGCTACCCGAGCCGCTTCTCCCGCCGGACCTCATCATTCAGGACGAGCTTCACCTCATCTCTGGGCCCCTCGGCACGATCGTCGGGC
This sequence comes from Polyangiaceae bacterium, assembly GCA_050013115.1. GTDB lineage: Bacteria > Myxococcota_A > Polyangia > Polyangiales > Polyangiaceae > Palsa-1150. Next base: position 922 of record JBEKFX010000208.1, on the reverse strand, counting down.
TCTACGAGACGGCGATTGACTGTCTCACGACGCGCACGGTCGGAAGCGGCAATGGAACGCGCAAGATCCGCCCCAAGATCGTCGCATCGACGGCCACGGTGCGCCGCGCGAACGCACAGATCCAGGCGCTATTCGGTCGGGACCGGGTGGACGTTTTTCCACCACCTGGGCCAGACCGGCGCGACTCGTTCTTTGCGGAGACGAAACCCGCGACCGACGTCAACGCGAGACTCTATGTCGGCGTCGCGGCACCGGGCAGGAGCATGAAGGTGCTCCTGATGCGGAGCTACATCGGACTGCTCGCGGCCGCGAAGAACTGCTTCGACCACGATCCCAAGGCCGCCGATCCATATATGACGCTCGTGGGGTACTTCAACAGCCTACGGGAGCTCGGGGGATCTCAGCGAATTGTGGAAGACGAAGTGCACAAGCGGCTGCTTCGGATCGGCCTGCGCCGTCGTTTCGGGGAGCAGTCCGCGTATTTTGCAGAGCGCAAGATCGACTACGAGTGCGTTGAGCTGACGAGCCGCCGAGACACGGACGAGGTGAAGGAAGCCAAAGCGCGCTTAGAAAGCAGCTTCGTCGAGAAGTCGAGGCACCACGCACCTGTCGACGTTGCGCTGGCGTCGAATATGATCTCGGTCGGCGTGGACATCACGCGACTCGGTCTGATGGTCGTATGCGGGCAGCCTAAGACGACGGCTGAGTACATTCAGTCCTCGAGCCGAGTAGGACGTGATGAAAATCGACCTGGCCTCGTTGTAACGCTGCTCAACGTGCATAAGCCGCGCGATCGATCTCACTACGAGCACTTCACGGCATACCACGAGTCCTTTTACCGAGGCGTCGAGGCCACCAGCGTAACGCCGTTCTCGCCGCGGGCGATCGATCGCGGCATCGCTGGTCTTGTCGTTGCCCTCGC
>JBEKFX010000207.1:0-5760 GCA_050013115.1 Polyangiaceae bacterium | reverse complement strand
CGCTCCCCTGCCAGAGTCCATTCGGTCGACGTAGTCGGGGGCGTCCTTCGCTATGCCCGCAAGCTGCGGCGACCGGTGGGGCGGCAACGCGACCGCGAGCGCCGTCAGGTACGGCCGCTCGTCCGAACTTGAGCATCGAACCTCGGGTCGAGCGACGCATGAGCTCCGATTCTCGTCCCTCGTTCCCCATAAGGCTGACGACGGTCGGGACGAGGAGTCGCGGGACGAGAGTCACCGTCGTCCGGACGGCGGATGGGACGAGCGGACGAGAGTCACGCGTCGCCTCCCCAGCCCGGGGTCCGTCGCACCGCCACTCGTCGTCCGGGGGGCCATGTGCCTCATATACAAGCGCACACCACCGCGGGGAGCCGGTCTCCCGACGACGTCGCCATCCTGCAGCAGTTGGCCCGGCAGAGGCGCTCGTCTGTGCTCGGATGCCGAGGCGCTCCAAGCGACGGCTTCCGCCCCGGCAACCGCAGGATTGGCGCGAACTGCAGTCGCGGGCGGGCCTCTTCGCCTCCGGCCCAGTTGATTTTTCCTTATTTCCTCGCCGTGGTGACCCTGTTCGTCGGGCTCAACCGCTGGTAGCCGTCCCGCGGCGTCGCAATAATCAGCGTCGATGACGGCGGCCGCATCGACGGCGACGCCATTGGCGGGTCGGCGACGAACTGCGGCAGAGCCAAAGTCTGTCGGCCGCCAACGCGACCGGGAGCGCCGTCAGGGCCGGCCGCGACTCTCGTCCCAACCGTGAGCACCGAAGCCGGGGGTCAGCGACGCATGACGCGACACTCGTCCCGCGTCCCCCTTAAGGGGGACGACAGTCGGGACGAGAGTCGCGGGACGAGAGTCACTGTCGTCCGGGACGAGAGTGGGACGACAGTGGGACGGGCGGACGAGAGTCACTCGTCTCCTCCCGGCCCGGGGTCCTTGGCGCGGGGCGGAGACTCGTCGCTCGCGGGGGCCATGTGCTTGAGATACAAGCGCACACCACGGCGGGGAGCCGGTCTCGTGACGACGTGGCCATCCGCCAGCAGCTGCCTGACCCCGGCGCGCGCCGCGATCGATGTGGACGACTCGCAGACCCCACTCAGATCCCTGCCCCTCGGGGCCGCCGGACACGTCCCCGATGCGCAAGACGGAAGTCCCCAGCCGGTGTCCCCGTGTATTGACGCCCGGCCATAACCTGCGCAAAGGTTCAGGTTATGTCCAAGGCAGGCGGCTGGGAGGGTATCCCCCTAGACCTTGTCCCTCACGTAAACGCGTTCAAAGAGGCGGCGCGCGGCCTCGGATACGACGCTCGGATCGGCATCAAAACGAACGCCAGGGGCGCGCTTGTCGTGGCCCTGATTGTGGAGCCGCCGCTGCCGGCCCGGATCGACGCCCGCGAGGCGATTCGTCCGGAGAAGCTGAAGAGGTCGTGAAGGCGTTCGAGTGCCTCAGCCACTCCTTTAGCCACCGCGGCGCACGTTTCAGAGGCGCCCGCCCAGGGCCACGGACGAGAGTCACTCGTCCCCTCCCGGTCCGGGGTCCTTGGCGCGGGGCGGAGACTCGTTGCTCGGGGGGGCCATGTGCTTGAGATACAAGCGCACACCGCGGCGGGGAGCCGGTCTCGCGACGACGTCGCCATCCGCCAGCAGTTGCCTGACGGCCGCGCGCACGGTTTGCGCTCGGAGGCCCAAGCGCTCGGCGACGGCTTCCGCCCCGGCAATCGCAGGATTGGCGCGAATGCAGTCGCGGGCGGCCCCCAACGTGGCGCTAAACTTCGCGTCCGGCGGCAGCTGTTTTTCCTTCATTTCCTCGCGATCGACGTGGACCACGCGCAGACCCCACCTCGGATCCTGCCCCTCGGGGCCGCCGGGCACGTCCTCGATGCGCAGACCGAAGTCCCCCGCCTCGTGTCCGAGCTCGCGGTCCTTCTCGTGGGTGACCAGCGTGACGGCGTCCCCTTTCTTTTTACTCATGACGAGCATCGACTGGAACTCATCGCCGATGGCACTTGAGCCACGTGCCATCTCGCGACGCGATCGCGTTTCGCCTTCTTTTGGGCTCTTGCCGGCGTGGTGAATCATCCCGACCGCCGCGTCGGTGGCGTCGGAAGCACGCGTCAGAACGCGGATGAGGTCGCGGATCTCACTCGAGTTTTCATTGACCGAGCCGATCATGCATCGCAAGGAATCGCACGTAACGAGGCGCACGCCCTCAAATTCGCGCTTGAAGTGGTCGATGGCCCGTTCAGTCGTCAGGTTCAGCTCCGGAAACACGGCGATTCGCAAGATTCGCTTCTCGATAAGCTGCCGCATCTCTTCATCGACGAGGCCCATGGCGCGCGCGAGGCGGCGTATGCGCCTTTTCGTATGGCGCTTGCCCTGCTCGTAATCGAGGTGGAGCCACGCCCCTTGCTTGACGCGCCATACTCCCCAGAGGTCCTTGCCCGTGGCGACGGAAAGCCCGAACGAGAACGTCGCGATTGTTTTGCCCGAGTACTGCTGGCCGATGATTCCCGTGGGCGGCCCGGAGCAAAGGCCGAGCGCCGGAACGACGAGGTTCGTGTCGGATTCTTCGGCGAAAAAATCATCGGCGGAAAGATAGTGAACGAGCGACCTCAGCGCGGGAGCCCCCGGCGCGGCTGCGCGCTCGAGCTGTTCCTTCGTGGCCGCCGGAAAGTGGGCGCCATGGATTCCGTTCGTCTTGGGAGGCCCGAGAGCGTACGGATCGATCGGCGGTCGGCCGGCCCAGTCGTCGGTCACGTTCCAGCCCTCCCCCGCGCGATGCCGTCGGCGATCGTTCGTTCGCCTTCGTGACCGCGCGCCAGCCCCGCCGCGGCGATGAACGCCGGCAAGAGAGCGGCGTAAATGTCGGCGTCCTTGAGGCCGAGCGCCGGCCTGGCCAGCGAAGCCGCCTCACGAAACAGCCGGCCGTGGCGCTGCCCCTCGAGCGCCGTACGGACTTCGTGCTCGGCTCGTTGGAGGGCGCCTTCCCGGTAGGCATCGGGATTCTTACTCCTCGGAGCCAGCACGGCGCGTCTCAGCGGAGACGGGGCCAACGGGATTCTGGATAGGTCCAGCGGAGCGCCGCCCGTCGCCAGAAACTCGAAGGAGCGCGACGGATGGAACATGGGCGCGTAGTTCAAGCGAGTAACGTCCGAGGCCCCTTCGTCGATGTCTCCTTCGACGCGAGCCCTCTTGTCCGCGCGGGCGTAGCCCCACGTATAGAGCTGCTCGCGCATCGCAGCGTGCGCTCGCTTGTAGGCAAGCCGATCGATGCATGGCTTGCTCAAAAGGAGAACGACTCGGCAGCGGGGAGCCTCGGGCGTCGACTTGTAGGTGGAGTGAATCGCCTTGCAAAAGCGAGCGAGCGCCGAGGCCGCACGACGCACTTCTCCGTGGCCGTCGATGTCGATCGTCATGAGCTGCGTGCGGATAAACGCGTTCGACTCCCGCCAATTGTCTCGGTAAAGGCCGGCCGCCCACCCGCCTTCGGCGGCCTTGGCTATCTGCGGATCGGGATACTTCGTGGGATTGCCGGCGACACCGCGGGACAGATACCCGACGATCTCTGACCACCGCATTTGGCATGGGATGCCGACGTGCTTCGCAGCGAATCGCCCGACTTCTCCGGTCGGAAAGATACGCCAGTCGGGTAGCGCCAGAATGTCGAGAAGCTCGTCGAGAGGATTCGCCGTCACCCTGGCCTGCGCGCGACTCATGACTTCCGACCGCTTTGGAGCCTCAGCCCCAGGTCACGCGCGACGTCGGCTGGAGACCAAGCCGTCTCTTGAGGCGGAGCCGGAGCCTCCCTCGCTGGCGGCGCCTGCGGCTCCGCTGGTGCGACCTGGGTCGCCAGCCAGCGCTCATACGCGACTCGCGGAACGGTTACCCAACGTCCGAGCCGCACCGCGCCCGGGATCCTCGGGGCGAGCTCGCGCCACGCTCTGGGCCGCCCCGCATACTCTCTCGGCCGAGGGCCGTCGCGGTGCGTCGAAAAGGCCGCCGGCTCGGCCGCGAGCCCGCCCGAAAGCCTGGCCAGCACGATCTCCGCGGCCCGTACGGCGACGTGCTCGGCGTCAAAGGACGCGCCGGACTCGGCGCCTCGCCTCCCTTGGTCGCGCCCCGGCGCACGTTGCTTCCGCTTGGGAATCATGGGCGCTCTCCAGCACCAGAAGGTGATCTCAAAGCCGGAAACCGGAATCGCCATGTTCCGCGAGTACGGAATCCGGTAATTCCGCCATCCAGTTGAACGAGCGCGATATCTCCGCAGACATAGGCTTCGCGATCGCAGTGGTCGCGGAGATCGTCCGCCTCGACGAAGAGCGCAGCGGCCGCTTCTTCGATCGTGGCGAGTACACCGGGGACGTAGAAGTGACCGGGCGTGGCGCCAATGGATTCACAATTGTCTTTTCTCATGGGTGGACTCCAGGCAAAGGGATGGCGTTGCCGCGAGCGGACGACTCGCGGGGAATGGGCAATTGGGGACGCTCGCTTGGGCGAGCGGTGCATTACGGGAAGATGAACTTCCGAGGATTCAATTGAACCTGAAAGCTGCGTGTCGTTCACCGGCGCGATGGAAGTGGCGGCGGACCAGGCCCGAGCGAATGGGCGAGGAGGGACAAGAGGACCTTATGCGCGGGTAGACGACCTCCGAGAACCACCCCGACGCGGACGTAGAATCCGTCCGGCAGGCTGCGCGAGTCGCGTCCGCTCTTGGCGAGGTAGCGGAACAAGTGGCGCACCATGCGAGCGCGCGCCGCGGAGCGGACCTCGAAGAGCAGCTGCACGCGCGGGTGCACGCCAGGGAGACTTGCCGCGAGCCGGTCGTCGACGTCGAGCGTTCGGAAGACGAAGAGTCGCGTTCGGCGCCGCCGGCCGATGCGATAGGCGACGAGCGCACGCGACGAGAAGACGGCGATGGGGCCGATCTTGCCGGCCACCGTTGCCGACGGCGAACCGTACACAAGCTCGGCTCGAGGCCCGTCGTCCCCGCCGTGGCGGATTTGAACGGCCGTGTTCATCGACCACGCTCCGTCGTGCTGCGCCGCAGACCGAGCGGGGGCGCGTCCATGGGCGATGGCGGCGACCTCCATTCGGCGCGACCCTGATTGAGCCCGTGTCGCGCGGGATTGAGTCGCTGTTCCGCGTCTCTCCACCGGCGCAGGCGCTGCTCCGCGTCGGTTTCGGGAGAGACTGTCCGCTCGCCCCGAGGTCGATTCAGCTCGACCTGGGTGTCCTGCCCGCGGGCCGTGTTGGCGACTTCATTATCGAGTGGTTGCCTGCCGTCCGCTCTCAACACACCGCTTGGGTCAGTCGACCGTCTCGGGCCGGCGCTGTTCGGACGAACGAGTGGACCCTCGAAGTCGAGGGGCCGGCCCGATTCTCGATACCCGCGCAGGCGCTCCCGAACGACATCGAGAGAGACTGCGCCCGCGCGTGCGGTCCAGTCGCGATGCCGCACAAAGTCGACGATGGACCCCCGGTCCTGCTCGCGCAGGATGCAGCCGCGCAAGCGCTGAAGCGCGTGCTCGGCGGATTCCCGTTTCTCGCGCGGCTCGTACGAGTTGACCGACGAGTAGATCCAGTGGCCGCTTGGACTCCGCGCCACGACGATCCGGTCGCGGTTTGGATGCTCGAGAAAAATGAAGTCTTTGATGCCGCCATGAGGACAAGGCTCGTAGCCTGCCCTTTTGGCGTACTCGGGGAGATCGATCGTTCGCTTGAATGCTTCGAGTTCAGGGTCGTGACGGACAGGCATGACGGGCTCCTTGGT
>JBEKFX010000206.1:0-5827 GCA_050013115.1 Polyangiaceae bacterium | reverse complement strand
TAAAGGGTGCGTGCGAGAAGGTCCAGCAAATCGGCACTTTCTTCGGCGCCGGCTATGCAGGCGATCGAGTCGCTGTCGCCGGAGGTGTTGGCACCGAGGAGGACGGCCGCGCGAAAGTCGCCCTGGGCACGAAGGACGCACCAAAGAGCGGTCGCAACAGCCTCTTCGCCTACCCATGCGCCGCCGAGAAGCGAACAAACGTCGTCCGTCTCAACCCCAATGGTCTGTTCGACACGGTCGAGCGAGGCGAGCATCTCGCGGGCGCCGATCGATCGCGCGAGCGTCGGCTCGCAGCCTACGTCGATGAGGAGCTGTTCATCCACACGCTCGACGTGGGCGCGGACCGACTCGACAAGCCCGGCGAGCGAGTCGGTTTGAAGGGCCGACGCAACGGCTGCGGCGGCCGCCACAGAACTCGCGATCCCCGTTGGGTGGCGGTGGGTCAGGGCACTCTGCGACGCCGCAGCTCGGACGAGCGCGTCCGCGTCGTCGTCGAAGTAGAGCCCGAACGGCGCCGCGCGCATGGCCGCACCGCAGCCCTTGGACCGGGCCACTCCGGCTCGTCGCCAGTTCGTTCCTGCCGCCAACGCGAAGCAGCCGCTCATGCATGCGCCGCCCGGAGCGCGGTCGTTTTGTGGGGATTTCGACCACGCGACGAACTCGTCCGCGAGCGTGGTCATCAGGCGATCCGTTCCCGCATGTCCGGCTCGGATCAGCGCCCGCGCCGCGGCGATCGACATTTGGGTGTCGTCGGTGAACGTTCCGGGCGGATGGTCCTCGGTGGCCTCGAATGTCGTAACGCCTCGGTCGCCCCAGCGCGCCCGAATCGCGCGGACGCTTGGAACAAACTCGGTAGGGTGGCCGAGCGCGTCGCCCACGGCGAGCCCAATGATGCACCCGCGAAATCGGTCGACTTGCAGTATCGTCACGATCCCCCCTGCCCGACAGCTCGAATCGTATCCGTGAGCGGCGCCAGAGCCAGGCGAAGCCCGGGCGGGGCTCCTCCCCGACCGGCCCGCCACTGGCCACGTCGAACGGCGAGAGTAGCGCGGTCCGCCCGCGCGGTTGTCGATTTCTCTGCTGACCGCTTGTGTTGCTGCGATCCGCCTTCGCACCCCCTGTGTGGGCCCGGTACCCGCCTTCGTCCTCTTTGATTGTTGCGACACCCACAATGACGGTACGCTCGCGCAAGGGTTCACCGTGCGCTCGCCGCAATGGCGTCGCGGTGGGCGTGAGCGCGCCCCGCCCTTTCGTGACCGCTCTCGTGTCTGGGGAGACCGCAATGACACGCCGTTCCCCGAAGCGGGCGACGCCATGCCGTCGTCGTGCGCGAGGCGATGTCTTGCTTGCGGATGCCCTTCTGGGAGGAGACCCTCCGCAGTCGTCTCGTCGAGGTGGTCGCTGACGACACCGGCATCGGTCGTCGTCGGTCGGAAGACCAAGGGTCGCCTGCGGCTGGAGGAGTGGCGACCCGGAGTTGGAGGGCGATTACGTCGCTTGTCGAGAGGTTCGAACGTATGAGGTGGTCACCAGCAGCTCCGCGGCAACCGATGCCCCGTCCAGCGTGATCTCGCGGGACACCAGCTTCGCTTGGTTTTCGGCGGCAGGAGAGAGCGCGATGGCGAGCGCGGCCGCAAGTGTCTCCGGCGTCAGGCGCGCGACGGGAACGGACGCTCCGATCCCAAGCGCTTCGATCCGTGACGCCCAATAGGGCTGGTCGTGGAACATCGGCACGGAGACCTGCGGCACTCCATGACGCGCCGCCGTGGTGGTCGTGCCCGCACCGCCGTGATGCACGACGGCAGCGACGCGCGGGAAGAGGGCGTGATGGCTCACATCGTCGACGACGAGCACGTCGGCGTCGTTGTCGACCTCGAAGTCACCCCATCCGCGCGACACGATCGCGCGACGCGCGACAGCCCGCGCTGCGGCGGCCAAGGTTCGACCGGCGCCGACCACCGACGGCATGCTCCCGAACCCCAGGTAGACCGGCGGGTCGCCCGCGTCGAGAAACGACTCCACAGCGGCATCGAGTGGCCCCTCATCGGCGAGGAGCCAGGCGCCCGTTTGCGTCACGTCAAGGCCGGGAGTGTTTAGATGAGGGCCGAGCGTCGCGTCAGCGGCCAGCCACGGGCGCTCTGTCAGGATGTGACTGCGCACATCGGAGAGTGGCTCGAGCCCCAGCGCATCACGGTTCGCGTTGACGCTGGCGAGGTACCGTTCGTTCCACGACCGCGCGTACTGCTCCGACAGCTTGGCCGTGTCCCGGCAGCCCGCGGCCGCGGGCACCGACGCAGGCGCGTAATCGGGCGACGGCAGCGCGATCGGGCAGTAGACGGCGCTGACGTAGCGAATACCGCGGGCCTCCGCGACCGATCGCGCCGCGACCTGATGCTCGCCCGCGCCGAGAATGACGTCACAGCCCTCGGCCGCCCCGCCGACCGAGCGAAACTGGTCAGTGACGAGGCCGGAGACCAGCGCGCGGACCTGCTCGGGTGTTGGCGGCGCGGACGGAGTGGCTCCGGCACGAGACCTCATCTCGACGCCGACCGGCGTCGCAGTGAGGCCGAGATCGGTCGCCCATTCTACAAAGTTCGGCGGCACGCACAGTCGTGGCTCGTGCCCGCGCTCGCGCAGTGCGAGCGCGACGGCCACCACGGGCTGCGCGTCGCCGCGCGTTCCGACTGCCGAAAGAAGCACCCGCATCGTCCCTCTCCTCGTTTGTCCGATCCCTCGATCCCGATTCCATCTTCGGTCGCTTGCGCGGGGGTGGTGCCGAACATTGGGAAGCTCGGCGTGATCGGTCGTTGTCCGACACGGTTGAATGGATGAGGCGCTCGAGTCCCCGATGATCCAAGGCGAACGACCGGACGGAGCCGAACATCCCGGCGACGGTCTACGACCATCCCACGACGAGCCGAAGCCCGGCATCGTATTCGAAGAGCGCGCGCAGCGCCCCGTGTCGTCTGTCCCACTACCCGTCGCCGAGATCGCTCCGAACGGCATGCACCACGCGTTCGACAACCGGATCCGGCATCCGCGCAAAACCCGACGTGGCGGCGCGTGCCGTTCAGCACGCGGTCTGGATGTGCCCAGAAAGCGCCCAGCATCCAGTCTGGACTGTCTCTCGGAATGGGGACCGACTCCACGGTCACGCGCCTTTCACGGCGCCTCGGAGCGAGAGGGCGGAGGCGATGAGCGAAGCCTTGTCCCACCGAGCCACCCCGCGAGCACTTGCTGGCCCGGATGATTCTCCAGCAGCAGATGCCTCGGCTACGTCGCGGCGACACGAGCGGTTTCTCACTCATGTTCGACATGAGCATCCTGTGGGAGCGGTACGTGGTCGCCGTCCTGCGGCGAGCTGCCCGAGGCATGTCGCTCGAGGTCGACGCGCAGGCGGCGAGCGCCTTCTGGAGGGCAACCGGCGTCAGCACGCGGACCATCCGTCCCGACGTGATTCTTCGGAACAAGACTCGACCTGGCGAAATTGCGCCGATTCTCGACACCAAGTGGAAGCAGCTCGAGGCCGGCGGTCCGAACGAGTCGGACTTGAGGCAGATGTTCGTCTACGGGGAGCTACTTCGATGCGAGTGCACTCTGCTCCTTTACCCTGGCAGCGGCGGTGATCCGAGACGCATCGAGGGTCGCTTCGAACGCGGAGGTCGATGTGCCGCACTGGAGGTGACTCTCGTCGGCGCCACGGGAAGGATCGCCAAGACCGCGATCAAATACCAGCTCGCGCAGCTCGTTGGCGGGGCGCTTTTCTTGACTCAGACCGCCAACGGGACAGTTCTTGGCCATTTCCAAGAACGCGCAGAACGCGTTCGCCATCCGCACCGGCTCGGGCGCGTGGCACTTGGGCTCGAACAGGTGGGGGGGCCGAGTAGGCCGCCAGCATCGCACCCGCGACGTCGCGACGTTGAGGCGGTGTCACTGCTGAAGAGGGACCCTTGGGACGCCGGCCTGGGCCGCTGTCTGGAGCTTAAGCCCCGACGGGCTCACCGCCGGGTGAGCGACAAGAAGGACGACGCCGGTTGGCCCACAGCGAGCGACCGCTTCGCCGATTCGACTCCGTCGGCCTCGGCCTCGCGCCGCATCTCCTCGAGGAGCGACGCCGCGACGACCTCCGCCGGCGCGTGCTCGCGCGACGTGGCCAGGAGCCGCAACATCTCGGGGATCGGAGTCGGCCGGAATGCGTACCCACGAAAGAGGGCGACAAGGAACAAAGCGCCGCACATACCAAGTGACCGCTTCGATTCAGGGCGAAACGACCTTGCAGAACGCAGCGGCGCGCTCGTTCATCTCGTGGTCGAGCGTGCAGAGCGTCACCGCGCGCGTCGCCGCGCCACAGGTACAGCGCGTCGGCGCCGCGAAGGCGCGCCGTCATTGCGAGGGCTTGGGCGGCGGCGGCGCGCTTCGCGCCCATTGTGACGACCTCGTGCGGCGGCCTGACGAGCGCATCGACGAGCCGACGAATCTCCGCTTCCGGAACGCCGAGGCGCGCGAGGGCGCCCCCGACCTCAACGGGGAAGATCGGGGGAAGCAAGAGCTCGTCGAGGTTTTGGATCGCGCGTTCAATGCGGGCGCGAGCCATCGATGCGTGCGATGGCGCCGTGCTTCCCCCGCTCCAATCGATGCGTGTGATGGCGCCGTGCTTCCCCCGCTCCAATCGATGCGTGTGATGGCGCCGTGCTTCTCCCGTGGCTCGAGGGGCCTATCGTCATGGGCGTTCACGTCGAGTTCGCCGTATCCATCATTTCGTCCGGCACCCGAGTACGGACGCCCTCGATCCGCGGACGCTCAGCGCGAAGTGCGTCGGCCAGACACGCGAGAACGGCGCGAACGCGCGCGGCGGACTTGAGGTCCGGATGCGCGAGAAGCCAAACGTTCGACCAGGTCTCTCTGGGCGAATCGAGGATGCGGACGATTGAGGGCTCTGCGTCGCCGACGATGCAGGGAAGAGCGCCAATCCCAACTCCATGGACGACGGCGTGAAACACGTCGGTCGTCGACAGGCCACGGGCGACGATTCGTCGCCCGGGAACGCGCTGATCGAGCCACACGAACGCAGGCTTGGACGCCAAGCGCCGGTCCCAATCGACCCACGAATGCTCGGGGGACTCGAGGGGCGCAGCATGGCGTCGAAGGTATTCTCGCGACGCGTATACCGCGACGGCGAGTGCCGCGGCACGACGCCCGACGAGGTGCGATGGCGGCTGAGTGGCTGCTCGGATCACGACGTCAGCCTGGTCCCCCTCCATGTCGACGAGTGCGTCGAGGGTCAGGAGCTCGACCTCAAGGTGGGGATGACTGCGAACGAAGGGCGAGATCGCGCGGTGAACGAGGCTGGTGAACGAGGCTGGTGAACGAACCAGGAAAGCTTACCCGAACGAGTCCAGCGAGCCGCTCATCGTGGCCGATCATGCGACGAGTCAACCGATCGAGTTCGTCGCTCACGCGCTCCGTCGAGTCCAGAACGATCTTTCCCGCCGCCGTCAGGCGCAGTCCGGCGGTCGTGCGACGAAATAGCCGCACCCCTGCGGTTCGCTCGAGGGCCGCGACGCGGCGCGAGACGGTCGAAGCATCCAACTTCATGGCGGCCGCGGCGGCACGGACCGTTTTCGCGCGAACGACTGCGAGAAAGATTTGAAGGTCGCTCCATTCCACGGTGAGCCGTTGCAATGATGCAACGCCCGCCCGCATCGGCGCTTCAGCGGCGCCCTCGTCGTGATCCACCCGACGGCGCGATCGTGATCCACCGCGCCGCGTAGAGTCGTCGCTCGGGGGGCGCGATCGTGATCCAGGGGGCACGTCAGCGTAGACCGGG
>JBEKFX010000205.1:0-5904 GCA_050013115.1 Polyangiaceae bacterium | reverse complement strand
AGACTGGGACGCGAGCTCGCCGTGCTCGACTCGACCGGCGGCACGTCCTGGGAGGAGATGCTCGCCGCCGCGGCGAAGGCTCGCGGCTTCGTGGAAGGCGACAAGCTTCCGATTCAACGAGCACGGCTAGTCGCTGCACAGCGAGAGCTCAAGGAGCTCACTAGACAGACGGGCCAAACGCTACCGGATGTCCCCACGCTCACAAAGGAACGCGACCGCGTCGCGACGGCGGCGACCGACGCGGGCGCAGTGCAGGTGCTCGAGCAAGCCGTCGCATACGTCGCGGGAACGTCCGCCGATTCATGCCCCGTCTGTCGACAGGACATCGAACACGAGCGGCTTCTACGCGAGCTCAGGGAGAGACTCGGGGCACTGACCGCCTTCCGATCGGCGAGTACAAAGCTCGAAACCGCCCGCTCCACCTGGCGCGAGCGCATGGAAAGCTTCATACGCGCGATCAAGACCGCCGCTGAAGCGCTCGGCTTGGAGAGTTTCCGCGGGCACCCTGGAGCCCCGGCGACGCCGGAAAGCGTCGACGCCCTCATGCGTACGCGCGCTAACCCGGAAGCGTTCGCGGCACAGCTTCTGGAAACTGACGGAGCGGCGATCGTCGCGTGGATGACCGCGCTCGCTCGCTTCGCCGTAGCGGCCGTGGACGAAGCGGTAGCGGCGCTACCCCCCGAGGGGAGCACCGCAGCACTGAAGGCCTTCGCAAATTCTGTCGCGGAGGCGCATCGTCATCGCGATGCGGTCGCCGAAGCAGATGCCGCGGAGCCGAGGGCGAGAAGGCAAGCGACCATCTTCGGACAAGTGGCGGAAGCCATTCGGCACGCGCGTCAGGATGTGGCCAAAAATCTGCTCGCCGAGATCTCCGCCTCCGTAGTCGACCTCTACAGAGCGATCCACCCGCAAGGTGACGCCGGTGACGTCACCGACGCGCCTGCGATCGACATCCAGCGAGGCGGGGCCGGAACCGCGTACGTCCGAGGTAAGTTCAACGGCAAGAAGGTCGACGACCCCCGCTGGGTCTATTCGGACGGCCACCTCGACACCGTCGGGATCTGCGTCTTTCTCGCCATGCGTCGCTTTCGTGCGAAGCGACCCAGCGACGCCCGCCTAATGGTGCTCGATGACATCGTGCTCTCGATCGACCTCGTGCACGCGCCGCGGCTGCTCGATGTTCTCCGCGAGCAATTCGGAGACCATCAGATCCTGATCTTCACGCACAACGGGATCTTCTTCGACTTCTGCGTGGCGCGGCTACCGAGCTTCTCGCGGAAGGTGATCACGTCGTGGTCGATCGAGAACGGTCCTCGCATAGGTGACCACGCCAGCGCGATGGAACGCCTCGACGAGGCGATCGCGACGAGCACCGCTCAGAAGGAGATCGCCATGGCGATGATGGCGCTTCTCGACGAGTGGCTCGGCGAAGCTCGGTTCGTCTTCTCTCTCTCGATCCAGGCGAAGCGCGGCGAACAATACACGCTCACGGAGATCTGGCAGCCGTTCGTTAAGGCGCTCGAAGAGATGGAAAAAAAGCTGAAGACGCCGATCGGAAACACGAAGTCGGCGCTGGCGAAGATGAAGGACGTGGCACGCGTTCGCAATTCTCTCGGCGCTCACGAAAACCAGTTCGCGCACGAGTATCCGTTGGCGATGATCCAAGAGCTTGGGCGAGCGACGGGCGACCTCGTGAAGGCGCTCTACTGCCTCGAGTGCGGCTACTTCGCGTCACCGATGCCCAACCGAGAGTCCCCCTTCAGCGTTCACTGCCGCTGCGAAAAGATCCGGTACACGCGACCGGCTCCCGCGAGCTCGTAATGTCTGAGAACCTCGAGCGCCTTCGCGCCTTCGTCGCCTACGGGGAAAAGTGCGCGAGCGAGAAAAGCGACGCTCAGGTCTTTCTGGAGCGTCTGTTCATCGCGTTCGGGCACAAAGGGTTCAAGGACGCGGGAGCGACCCTCGAATTTGACGTCAGAGGCAGCGACGGCCGCGTGAAGTGGGCCGACTTGATCTGGAAGCCTCGCGTTCTCATCGAGATGAAGAAGCGCGGCGAGAAGCTCCAGCGGCACTATCAGCAGGCGTTCGACTACTGGCTCGAGGCGGTTCCGAACCGCCCGCGGTACGTGGTGCTGTGCAACTTCGCCGAGTTCTGGATCTACGACTTCGGGTTACAGCTCCGGGAACCGGTCGATCGGGTGCGTCTGGAGGAGCTTCCGCATCGCTTCGATGCGCTGAACTTTCTCTATCCAGACGACCGGCCCCCGAAGTTCGGCAACGACCGCGTAGCGGTGACGCGCGAGGCAGCGAACTGGATCGCGACGATCTTCAACTCGATGCGCTCCAGAGGTGAGCAGCCGGCCCGCGCGCAACGGTTCTTGCTTCAGTGCGTCGTCGCGATGTTCTCCGAGGACCTCGACCTCATTCCCGACAAGCTGTTTTCGCAACTCGTGGACGAGTGCGTCACGCAGCGCAAGAGCACGTTTGATCTGCTAGGCGGGCTGTTTCAGCGCATGAACACGTCGGAGCCGGCCCGCGGCGGGCGGTACAAGGATGTCCCCTACTTCAACGGCGGCCTCTTCGCAGTCATCGATCCGATCGAGTTGAACATGGACGAGCTTGTTCTCTTGGGGCTCGCCGCCGAGCGACGTTGGGCGAAAATCGAGCCGCCCATCTTCGGAACGCTCTTCCAGAACAGCATGGACAAGGAAGAGCGACACGCCCTGGGCGCGCACTTCACCAACGAGGCTGAGATAGCGCGCGTCATCGGCCCGACGATTGTGCGTCCCTTCCGAGAACGGATCGCATCGGCAAGCACGGCGAAGGAGCTGACCGCGATCCGGCAGGAGCTCCTTTCTCTCCGCGTGCTCGACCCGGCATGCGGAAGCGGGAACTTCCTCTACACCGCGTTCCGAGAGATGAAGCGCTTGGAGCTGGAGATCATCGCGAGGGTGCGCTCCAAGTTCCAACTCAAGACGCAACAGCAGGCGAAGACCGCGCACGTGAGCCTCCGCCAGTTCTTCGGCATCGACAAGGACTCGTTCGCCGTCGAGCTGGCGAAGGTGGAGCTGCTTCTCGCCAAGAAGCTGGCGATCGACGAAGCGGAGGCGTTCATCGAGAAGGAGCAGTTGCAGTTCGACGAGGTCGTCGATCGCGCGCTTCCGCTCGACAATCTCGAGGCGAACATCCTCTGCGACGACGCGCTATTTTGCGCGTGGCCTCAAGCTTCCGTCATCATCGGGAACCCGCCGTACCAGTCGAAAAACAAGGCTCAGGCGGAGTTCGGCGCCGCGTACATGAATCGGGTGCGGAAGCGCCATCCGGGCGTGCCAGGGCTCGCGGACTACTGCGTGTACTGGTTTCGTCGCGCGCACGACGAGCTCGCTGAGGGCGGGCGAGCGGGACTCGTCGGCACCAACACGATCCGCGAGAACAAGTCTCGCGTCGGGGGGCTCGACTACATCGTGGCGCATGGCGGAACGATCACGGAAGCTGTATCGACGCAGGTGTGGCCCGGCGAAGCGGTCCTCCACGTCTCGATCGTGAACTGGATCAAGGGCACGGCCGAAGGGAACAAAACGCTTTGGGTCCAAGATGGCGACGGAGTCGACGCGCCCTGGGAAAAATTTGAGCTTCCCGTCATCAACTCCGCGCTGTCGACGCGCGTCGACGTGACCATGGCGAAGGACCTGGCGTGCAACGAGAAGCCAAAGACCTTTTTTCAGGGACAGACGCCGGGGCATACCAAGGGGTTCGTCATCCCGAAGGAAAAGGCCGAGCAGTGGATCGCGTCGGACAAGCGGAACGCCGACATCTTGTTCCCGTACATGATCGGTGACGACCTCCTCGACAACGAGGACAGCTCTTCGGAGCGGAAGCTCCTCGACTTCGGGGATCGGGATCTGGTGGAAGCGAGCCGGTACAAGCTTCCGTTCGCCCACGTGCAGGCGATCGTATTACCGGACCGTGAAAAGGCGCTCGCCAAGGAGCAGCAGCGCAGCGAAGAGGCGCGGGAAGACGACCCAAACGCGCACGTGAACAAGCATCACGCAAACTTCATGAAGCGCTGGTGGAAGCTGTCCTACCGACGCGAAGACATGCTGGAGGCGCTGGCGGAGATACCCCGGTACATCGTTTGCTCGCGCGTCACTCGACGTCCGATCTTCGAGTTCGTCTCGAAGGACGTGCGGCCGGGCGATGCTCTCCAGGTGTTCGCCTTTGCCGATGACTACTCGTTCGGGATCTTGCAGTCCGACATCCACTGGCAGTGGTTCGTCGAGCGCTGCTCCGGCCTCAAGGTCGACCCGCGGTACACGTCAGAGACCGTGTACGCCACCTTTCCCTGGCCCCAGACCCCCACGGCAGCTCAGGCGAGAGCGCTCGCTACGGCGAGTGCTGCACTGCGGAAGTTTCGGCGCGCCGTGATCAGGAAGGAAAAGATCTGCTTGCGGCAGCTGTATCGGCTGCTGGAGCTACCCGGAGAGCATCCGGTGAAAGAGGCGCAAAAGAAGCTCGATGATGCCGTGCGAGCGGCTTACGGGATGCGCGCGAAAGCTGACCCGCTGCGATTCCTTCTCGAGTTGAACGAGGCCGTTGCAGCGAAGGAGGCGAAGAAAGAGCGCGTTCAAGGGCCTGGCTTGCCCGGCCTGGTGGGTGAGCCGCGGTTCTTCATCAGCGATGATTGTGTGAGCTTTTGACCGTCTCTACGACCAGCGGGCACCGTCGCGCGCTCTTCAAGCAAGCCTCGGCGCGCGATCTCGATCGCAATGTCACCCGCGCTTCCCTCGACGACCGGCGCCGCTTCGCCGGCGAGCACCCATGAGAGAGCGCACGCGGTGGCTCGCCAGTGTCGGCCGTGCTCGTCGTCGAGCTCCAGCTTCTCACCGGCAAGGAGTCGAACCGCGATCGCGAACGCTCGGACGTGCACACCCTCTCATCGGCCGCCGGCGTCGTCCGGTTGCGTGGAAACACCGCCCTATGTGCCTACAGGGCTAAAGCGCTAGGTGTCCGAGCTCGAGCTCCGGGCCCTACTGCCCGCCACGCGCCGCGGCTCGCCTAAAATGGTTGGTGCCGCAAGACCTAGCCAGCCTCGCCGTATGGCTCGCTCTTTTGGTGCGATGCTTGTTCGATCGGAGGTGCGCCATGCGTGTGAACGAGGTTGCGAGGCTGCTCGGGGGTTCGATCGCCATCTACGTCGTCGTAGCCGCGTGCAGCGCGGCAAGTGGGCCGCAGGGGTCCACGTCGAATGACGGCGGTGGTGGCGGATCAAGCGGTGGGCATGGTGGCGATGGCTCGGTCGGCATCCTCGACGCGCTCACCGATCCGACTCCAGAGGCGAACGCCGACCCGTCCCAAAGCGGAACGCGCCTGAAGTTGCAGTACTACGCGGGGAGCGACGGATCGAAGCAAACGGCCGGGATGTTCGACTCGCAATTGAACGTGCAGTGCTACTTCGGCAAAGCGTCGGACGGCACGATCCGGTGCCTGCCTGCGCCGTCGCCCAACACGGTCACCGCCAGCACCCAGAACTACTTCGCAGACGCGAGCTGCACGCAGGCGCTCGGACTCACTGGCCTATGCTCGACGCCGACCGTCATCGCCATGAGCGTCACGAACAACTGCACGACGACCACCACGAACTACCAGGCGGGATCGCAGTTCACGGGGCAGCTCTACCAGTCGTCGTCCACCGGGTGCACCGCCGTATCGGCGGCCCTGCAAATGGATCTGACCGCCTCCCTCGCGTTCTACACGCTCGGCGCCCAGATCCAGCCGCCCAACCCATCGCAGTACGTCGAGGCCACGCTACAGACGGAGCCGTGAGGGCTCAGAGCAGGCCCGCGCTGTAGGGGCCGTGGTGCTCCCCTCCCCGCCTGGGTCGGTTCTGGGGTCCGAGAAAGGGCC
>JBEKFX010000204.1:0-6215 GCA_050013115.1 Polyangiaceae bacterium | reverse complement strand
GCCGCTGCTCCGGCTGGGGTTCCGGCGGCAAGGGGCCGGGCCCGTGGCGGCGGAGCCGATGGGGGCGGCGGAGGCGCCGCTGCTCCGGCTGGGGTTCCGGCGGCAAGGGGCCGGGCCCGTGGCGGCGGAGCCGATGGGGGCGGCGGAGGCGCCGGCCTGAGTGACGCCCGAGTCGGCAGGGGCGGACGCTTCGGGGGGATGCTGCTTCGCCTCGTTTCTTGGATAGGTCCGCCGACACCGCGTCGGTCCTCCGAGGGCTCGTCGATAAGAAGAGAGCCGCTGAGCTCTTCCTCGCCCAAGCCCGCCGGCTGTTCTTCAGACAGGACCATCGACGGGCTGATCTCTTGGCTGGAGGCCAGTCTCGGGCGGCTCTGCTTCTGTTCTTTGGCGCCCGTCCGCTTGATGCTTCGGAACGGAGTCTGGGTCGGCCTGGCACCGCGCAGGGGAGGGGGTGGGCGCGACGGAGCGGACAAAGAGCCAGAGCCGATCGGACGTCCGCTGGAAGGCTTCGACGGAAGGGTTCCAGGACGCCGTGAAAAGGCACTCGCGCCGGTGCTTTGTCCTCGGCTCGCTTTGGGGCCGGCTGGGTCGTCTCTGCGGTCCTTGTCTTCGCTCACGGGAACTTGAGAATCATAGCCTTTGGAAGCACAAAAGCTTGAGTCACGCGGTGCGAGGCCCGCGCTGTGACCTGCGCGCTTGTTCTTTTCCTTCGTGAATGGATGCGTCCTCTGAAGGGGGTGACGTGACGGCCGTCCTTTCCGCTGCCTGTGCGAGAACGGCCCACCCGACGTTGGCGGCACCCGCATATCGCAGCACTCGTGTACAAGCCTCGAGCGTCGCTCCCGTCGTCCGCACATCGTCGATCAGCAGGACCCGGCGGCCACGAAAGCGGTCTGGGGTGTCTGTGACGAACGCATCGGCGACATTTCGGGCGCGCGCCTCTCGGTCCAGCTTGGTCTGCGGCTGTGTGTCTGTGCGACGCGTGAGCGCTTGGCCCCACAGCGGGGCTCGTAGTCCGCAGGCGATTGGTCGGGCAAGGAGCGCAGACTGGTTGAAGCCGCGTTCGGCAAGACGCCTCGGGTGAAGAGGGACCGGTACGACGACCCATGCGTCGAGCGCATCGCGATGGGTCATGACCGAGCGCCAGAGGAGCTCGCCGAGGGGGCGCGCGAGATCGGGCCGTCGCTCGTATTTCAATCGCACGAGTGCGCGCGCGATGGCGCCGCCGTAGGCAAACGCGGCGATGGCTCCAAACCGGTTGCGTGGCGCCGCTCGTGTGGTCGACGCGCATCCGAGGCAGAAGATCTGAAGGCGACGGAGCGGTCCTAGGCAAGCGGCACAACGAGGGGGCGCCAGGACCGCGAAAAACGCGTCGAGAGCGAATGCCGACATGGCGACCATGGCGCCCCGTCGGTCGGTCGCAGTCATTTGGTGCGCGCGATGTATGGCCGCGTCGTCAACGCCGAAGAGTCAGCCTAGAATCTCGTCCGCCATCGCCACGGTCCTGCTATTTCGATTCCGCGGCATCGAGGGGTCGTTTCCCGGCAAGTCGCTTCCTGGTCGGCGTGGTATGCCCCGTCCGTTTCATCGAATCGAGGTATTGCGGCCCTTCCGACGATCGGCTGACGTCCATTCAGTGCGAGGGGATGGGCGAGCGTATCGGACCGGGTGCTGGACTTGCGGGCTCCCGCGCAAGGGTCATGACGTCGAGGGCCACTCCTCCGCGGTCATCGCAAAAATCAGGTGGTCCTCCCATTGACCTGCGATGCATAGGTACCGGAGAGCGATCCCCTCTCGCCGGTACCCGGCCTTTTCGAGCACTCGCTGGCTTGCGGCGTTTCGTGGCATGACGGCCGCTTGGACCCGGTGGAGGCCCGCCGACGCAAACGCAAAGCTCGTCGCGGCCCGGAGGGTTTCGGTCATGAGGCCGCGGCCTTGGTGCTCCACGTCGATCCAGTAGCCAAGGTAAGCGTTTTGGAAGGCTCCACGCAGAACGCCCCCCAGCGCGACGCGACCGATGATCGTCGAATCGTCATCTCGCATCGTGACCAATAAAACGTACGTCTGCCCCAGCTTCCACTCCCGCCGATGCCGGAGAACCGATCTCGATACCGACGTCAGCGATGATGGGTCCTCGCCGGCCGACGGCGCGACGCTCCATGGCCGCAGGTGGACGGCATTCTTGCGCAAAGCAAACCGAATCCGAGGCACGTCCGCAGTGCGTGGAGGGCGAAGGATCAGCCGCTCCGTCACGATTTTTGTGGACAGAAGAGGGGCGGCGAGCACGTCCAAGGGAGCGCGCGCGGTCATCCGAGGCGGCCTTTCTCATAGCAGCTGAACCGGGTCGACGTCGATCGAAGCGCGCACCGTGTGAGCCAGCTGGCTCCTGGCGTCGTCGATGCTCGTAAGAACCGCGCGAAGAGGAGCCCGCTCCGGCGCCCTCAGCATCAGCCGGAAGCGCCATCGGTTGCGAACCCGTGCGATTGGCGCAGGCGCGGGTCCGTGAACGACGACGCTTCCTCGACGCACCGGCTCGGCGGCACGGGCAATCTGAGCCAGGACGGCGCACGCTTCGTGGGCTTGCGATTCGAGAGGGGCATCGACTCGGACGAGGGCCGCTCGGGTCAGAGGCGGGTAGCCAAGTTCCCGGCGGTCGGCGAGCTCGCGTTCGAGGAATCCATCGACGTCGTGGTGCGCGGCCATGGCAATGGCCGGGCGTTCGGGGTCCCAAGTTTGGACGAGAACGCGCCCGGGCAGGTCGCCTCGTCCGGCGCGGCCTGCGACTTGAACGAGGAGTTGAAAGGCGCGTTCGCTGGCACGAAAATCCGGCATGTGAAGGGCCGCGTCGGCGTTGACGACGCCCACGAGGGTCACGTTCGGGAGGTCGTGGCCCTTCGTCACCATTTGAGTGCCCACGAGGATATCGACCTCTCTCGACCGCACTCGCGCCAAAATGGCTTCGATACGCTTGCCGGTCGCGACATCCCGGTCAAGACGGGCTATCCGGGCGCCCGGAAACGCGAGCGCCAGTGTTTCTTCAAGTTTCTCCGTGCCCACCCCCTCGAGCACCAGACGATCGGCGTGGCATTTGGCGCACCGTGCGGCGAGCGGCGCCTCGAAGTCGCAATAGTGGCAACGAACGGTACCCGAGCGCTTGTGGAACGTCAGGGCGACGGAACAGGCCTCGCATGTGGCCACGTGTCCACAACTCTCACATAGTATGCTGGGCGCAAAGCCTCGGCGGTTGAGAAATACGATGGCCTGCTCGCGGGCCCGCAGCGTCTCCTCGATCGCACGAAAGAGCGGCAAACTGATCCTGCGATCACCGGTCGGACCAGGCCCGACGCGACGCAGGTCCACGATCTCCACCCGCGGCATCGGCCGGGATGCGGCGCGCTCGGGTAGCCGGAGCTTGATGGCTCGCCCGGTGCGCGCGAGATATTCGCTTTCGAGCGAAGGCGTCGCACTTCCGAGGACGCATACTCCGCCCGCCCGGTGCGCGCGCCAAATGGCCATGTCTCGGGCATGGTAGCGAATCCCCTCTTCCTGCTTAAAACTCGAGTCGTGTTCTTCATCGACGATGACGAGCGCCAAATCGTGCACCGGTGCGAACAGGGCACTTCGTGCGCCGATGGCGACGTCGACTTCACCGGCCCGCAAGCGCTTCCACATGTCCCCCCGCTCGCGCGGGGTGAGCGCTGAGTGGAGGACCGCAACGTCATCGCCAAAGCGTGCGCGAAAGCGGGCGACCAGTTGGGGAGTGAGAGCGATCTCGGGCACGAGGACGATGGCCCCCCGCCGGTGTTGGCGCGCCGAGGCGATGGCCCGAAGGTAAACTTCCGTTTTTCCGCTGCCCGTCACGCCGTGAAGAAGAAACGTTTGGGCGCTCCCCAGTTGGAGCGCGCCCGCGATCGACTCGATCGCTTGAGCTTGCCACTTGGTCGGGTCGTGGGCGCTGTCGCGCTCAACGGGCTGATCAAACGGCGGGCCGCCGGGCACCTCGCGCTCTTGGATCTCGACGAGACCTGCTCGAGCAAGCCTTTTTGCGATGCTTCGCGCGGCCTTCCACCGCGATTCGAGCTTCGTAATCGGCTCGGCGCCGTTGGCACGGAGGTTGGCGAGGAGGGCGGCGGCCTGCCCGCGAAGGCTTCCGACCTCCTCCACGCGATCGGTCGCCAGCACCCATTGAACGCGCCGGCTGCCCACACCACGGGGCCTGTCGAAGAGCGACGGGTCCGCCACTTCCTTCGCAAGGTTTCGCTCGACCGGCGGCAACGCGAGCCGGACCACTTCCCCGATTGGGGCAAAGTAGTAGCCGGCGAGATCACGAAGGAACGACAGCAAATCTTGTGGCAACGCCGGCTCGTCGTCAACGACGCTGGCGATCGGTCTCGTTCCTTCGGGGGGCACGGACGTGTGCAACGAAAGAATGACCCCGACCAAACGACGTCCTCGAACGGGGCAAACGACGCGAGCCCCGAGAGTCGCACGCGCGGCGAGGGCTTCGGGCACGCAGTAGGTGAAGGCGTGCGCGACCGGCACGGGCAGCGCGACCTCCGCGAGCAGCACGGCTTCACTCTAGCCCTGCCGGCCCGAACTTCGTTCCCGATTCAAAGTTCACAGTCCGAGATCCGCGTCGGCATCCGGAAGTTTGCAAGACGGGCATGCGACGGGGCGCATTGTTTGAGGGCGCGCTCGTCACCGAAAGGCGACTGTGACGATGGCGGTGGCCAACGCCAAAAGGAGCAGCACGGCCAAAAGCGCCCGCGCGGCCATCCGCTTTCCCGTCGACGGAGCTTGGGCGAGCAAGTGTTGGTCCGATGCGGGGGGCCGCTCGGTACCACGGCCGTGCAGCGGGACGGGCGCCGGGGCCCCGCGCTCGAGGGGTACGACCGCTTGGAGCACGAGCGGGGCGCCAAGCTCGAGCGCGGCTGCCGCTCGCTCCCTTGCGCGCCTGCGCGTGACGATCTCCTCCCCGAACGTGGTGCTCAACCAGGCGCCGAGCTTGAGCGGGCTCGTCTTGAGTTTGGCGAGCACGGCGTATTCGTCGAGATCTCGTTGCATCGCCGCGGCCGAGGTGTATCGAGCGTCGCGGTCCTTGGCGAGGGCCCGCGATAAAATCTGATTTAGTTTTTCTGCCGCCGGGAGCTCTCGGTCCGGCACCGGCGGCACGTCGGCGCGTCGGGCTTGATCGAGGAGGCTCAACTGATCGTCGCCCGCCTTGTAAAGACGTCGTCCGGCGGCAAGCTCCCACAGCACGATGCCCGCAGCGAAGATATCGGCTCGCCCGTCCATTGGCTCGCCCCGCGCATGCTCCGGGCTCATGTATCCGGCCTTGCCTTTGAGCGCTTCATTGAGCTCGTTGCCTGCCCGCAGGGCCAGCGCGTCATTCGCATGCGCGATGCCGAAGTCACATACTTTGACCTCTCCCTCGAAGGAAACGAGGAGGTTCGAGGGTGATACGTCGCGATGGACGATGCCGAGGGGCCGACCCTCGTCATCGGTCCGGCGGTGGGCGTAGTCGAGCCCCTTGAGCGCTTCGCGCACGACGTGGACCGCCATTTCGAAGGGCAAGGGCATTCTGGCGCGCGAACAGCGCCGCAGAAGATCGTTCAAATCGAAGCCTTCGACGTACTCCATCGCGATGAAGAGTCGCTCGTCCTCTCGTCCTAGGTCGAACACCTGTACGACGTTCGCATGGCTCAGGCGGGCCGCGAGCTTGGCCTCATGCACCAGCATGTCGCTGAACGCAGGGTCGCTCGCAAGCTCCGGAAGGATTTGCTTGACCACGCAGCGCCGCGCGGCGCCGAGTTCGGTCTTCTGTCGAGCGAGATAGATTTCGGCCATCCCCCCCTTGCCGATGAAGTCGAAGAGGGCATAGCGGCCGAACGTTCTCGGTAGGACGATGCTCGGAGCGGCCTGCATGCGTGCAGCGTCATCGTACCTGCCGCCCGTCGCGTCAAGCTCGGACGACGGCATCGCGCGGAAGGACGGTCCCGTCGGGGCGAAGCTGAATGATCCCGCAGCCTGCATCCGACCTCGATGGGGAACGCATTTTTTTCAGACGTTGGACGGGAGGTGGGCCGGGTGGGTTTGGGGAGGGACGCGGGCCGCGCGCTGGTGGCGGGGCGCGGGATGGGGCTGTGCTCGATGGGCGGGCCGGGTGGGTTTGGGGAGGGACGCGGGCCGCGCGCTGGTGGCGGGGCGCGGGATGG
>JBEKFX010000203.1:0-8194 GCA_050013115.1 Polyangiaceae bacterium | reverse complement strand
GCTCGCCTTCGACGAGACGAACGGCCAAGAGCGCTCGCTCAATGACCTGCTACGGCGCAATCAAGATCTGGCCTCGCTCGTCTGCCCGGCCGAGCCCGACGGCGGCGCATCGAGCGACGCCTCGCCGCCCCCTGTCGACGCGGCGCCCACCGCGCCGATCGATGCCGGGGCATTCATCGAGCTGCCGACGTCGGCGCTCGTACCCTAGAATCACTTCGCCGCCGCGGATGCGATCGGCCTGAGCCGGTCGCATTCCGCAGTTTCGAAAACCGCGGTCGCTCCGCCCCGACTCGCCCCGCCGTCATCGAAAGGACCCTGCCGGTCCGATGACGGGGCGGCTGGGGCGGAATCGACGCGCCCGCCCTTGCTGCCCCGAGTTGGTCGCAACGGCGATTGAAAAGCACAAGCGCGAGTCCGTGCCGGCCCGGACATCAGAACGGCTGTCGAGCCAGCACGAGGGCGAGCCCGAGCCGGCGTGGGACCCGAACGGCGGGCGTGCAAGAGGACGAGCCCCCGCCGCCCTCATCGGAACGACCATCGAGCGAGCACGAGCCAGACCCCATGACCGGCTTTTTGGCATCCGCACGCGGTCGCGCCGCCGCACGATGGTCGGGCGGCTCAGGGGCTCGTAGGATATCCGCTCCACACCCAGACAAGGGTGTCGGCCATCGTCTGATTCTGGACTTGTGCGTCGCAATGTCCGGCGCCCAGTCCTTCGACGAATCGGTAAGCATAATCCTGGGCGCTCAGCGCAGCAGCCATCCGCTGATTTGCAAGCAGCCAATTGTGATAACCGCTGGCTGGCGCGTCGTATCCGTTGTCCATCTCGTTGGCGTTGACGAACACGCGGAGGGGCTTTGGCGTCGTGTTCGCGATGAGGTCGAGGCCCGAGTGATAGTCCCACGCGCCGAGCGGATACATCGCCTGTTCGGGCGCCAGTGGGTTTTGCTGGTCGACGAACGTGCCGGAGTACGTGACGACGCGATGAAACCACTCGGGGTGAAACCAGGCCATGGTCAGCGCGGCGGCGGCCCCCGAGCTGCACCCGACGGTGCCTCGGCCGTCCGGGTCTGTCGTCAGGGCGAAACTCGGGAACGCTGCAAGGATGGCCGCGTCGCCAAGTACGGCCGGCAGCACCTCGGTCTCCACGAAGCGCGCGTAGGCGTCGGACATCGTATCGTATTCCAAGCCACGCTCGCTGCCGATGCCATCCCCACCCCCATTCGCCACAGCGATGGCCACGAAAGGCGGCAATGACCGCGTGGGGTCCCTTCCCTCGGTCAAGTTGTCGAGTGCGAGCTCGATGTTCGCGAGCTGACCCGGCCCATCTTGGATCACCATGAACGGAGCCGCCGTTCCATCGGTGTATTTCGCGGGAATGTAGACGTCCACGCCGCGTGTGAACGCGTGTTGATTGGCCGCCAACAGAGTCGGATCGAGCCCCGTAAAGATCTGGCTATTCGTCGAATCCATCGTGAGGTGGAAGCTCTGGCCGGCGGGCGCGCCCATGGACGTCAAGTCGGCGCTCGTCGAGTAAGCGGGCCCGACCGTGTAGTCGCCGTCGGAAGAGGCGGTGGCGGGTCCGTCCGTGCCCGAGTCAGAGACTGGGCTGTAGACCGCCGCGGCGGCAGCGTCGCTCGGAAGGCCTTCTGTGGCACTGACCGAGGAACCACCGGCGGCGTGGCCCGACGTGCCGCTCGCTGACCCCGCCGCCGCCCCGGCCGATGGGCCGCTTCCGCTGGTCGTCGCAGGCTCGCTGCGTTGTGAGCACGCGTATGAAAGGAGCCCGGCCATGAGGACCAGGCGACACGCCGATCGAGTCATGGGACTTCCTTTCCACGCAAGATACACGATTACACGGTCGCGGATGCACAGTCGGACCACCGGTCGCCGCGATGGCAGAAACCGACTGCGACAATTGGAGCGCATCCGCACGGGTTTTCATAGCTGGCCAAGACCGGACCGGACTTCTACCCCCAAGCGGGACAGGGGGGACCGCATCCGCACGGGTTTTCATAGCCGGCCAAGACCGGACCGGACTTCTACCCCCAAGCGGGACAGGGCGGTTTCAAACGATGAAGCTCTTCGAGCGCGCGGCCTCGTCATGGGCGGCTGCGAGTTCCAGCGAGCGACGGTACGCCGCGCCAATCCGGCCGGCAACCACCCGGTCCGGCAGCATCTGGACAAGCTTCAGCCCAGCCCGGAAGAGCGCGCCCGGGACATGCAAGTACGCGCGCGAACGAAGCGCTTCGATCCCCTCGCTCGCTGCGCGGTCCACCGGAACGAGCCACTTTCGAAGGGCACTGAAGCTGGGTCCGGACGTCATCTCGGTCTGGACGCCGCTCGGCGCATAGGTCGTTATCGATACGTTTCGTCCTTCCATCTCGTGCCAAAGCCCGCAACCGAAGTGGACGAGGAACGCCTTCGTGCCCGAATAGGCCGTTTGATACGGCACGGGCGTGAGGCCCGCGAGGCTGGCGACGAGCATCAAGCCGCCTCCCTCGCCATATCGCTCGATTTGGGGCAGTAGCTCCGTCGTGAGGCGGACGTTGCTTGCCACGTTCACCTCGAGCATCTTGCGGAACGACGCCCATTCGAGATTTTCATGGGGGCCCATATGGGTGACGCCAGCGTTCAAAATCGCCGCGTAAAGGGTGCGGCCGTCGTTTGCCTGCCGGAGGACGCGCTCGACTTCGTCGGGCTGCGACAAGTCGGCCAGGATTGTGTGGACGCGCGCGCCGCACGTCGTCGTCACTTCATCCCGGAGTGCGTCGAGCCGATCGGCGCGGCGTGCCACGGCGAGGATGTTGGCCCCGTGCTCCTTCGCCAGCTTGACCGCCATCGCTCGGCCCAAACCCGAGGATGCCCCCGTGACAAGCACCCATCGGTCTCGAAAGCTCATGGGGCGCATGCGCATGGCGGCCAACTCTCCCCTAACCAGATTGTGCGCACGCGGGCGGACGGAAGTCCGGCCGAGGGGGGACCACCCGAACACAGAGCGAGTTCGCGCCCCTGGCGAGCCGGTCGCGCTTGGAGCGGCGTCCGGCGTCCCCCCGGCCCGCTCGAGCTCTTGCATCCCGTTGGGCGGCACCCCCGGCCTCCCGCAATCGTGACGGGTGGCGACGCGCACCGGTTCACGTCATTGGATGAAGTAAACGTCGTCGACCCAGAAGTCGATATCGACCGGACCGGCGTCTGGGTCGTCGTTGTCCTGCCCCTGCCAGTCGACTCCATAGACGTTCTTGCCGGTGAACGGGTTCGGGTCTTGGTAGCCGAACGTTGGGTCGATCGCCAAGTCCGAGAACAGCACCGTGAACTGCTGCCATTCGCCAGTGAACATCTCGGTGATGGCGTAGCTATTGTAGCACAAGGTCGTATCGCATGGACTATTGGCATTGGCCGCCGCGCCGTTACAGACGCCGCCGCGCGGGTCGGTGTCCGTGTTTGGAAATAGAATTTTGATAGGGATGGTGCCTGCGTCGGCCCCGGCTTTGCCCCAGAACGTGATGCCCTTGTATTGACTGATATCGAAGGGCACCGTCATTTCGGGGATGGACGGGCCTGCGTCGCCGCCGCCACCGTCCGCATGGGCAACCGCCGCATCGCCGCTGCCACCGTCCGCATGGGAAACCGCGGCGTCGCCAGCCTCCGCTGCGGCTGTATCTGCCTCATACGCTGCGTCTCCGGCGTCGGCCGTCCCCGCGCTGCACGCCGCGACCGGCGTGACGGGGCAGGCGGCCGCGTCCCCCCCGTCCGTATCGGGGAGTTGGGCGAATTCGAAGCCCAACCCGCACACGTCGTAGAGACCGTTGAGGGAGCAAAACTGGTGAGCGGCATGCTGGCTCACCTTGCCGTCCAAGGTCGTCGTGGGCGTCGGCAGCGCCGTGAACGTGAACATCGTATAGGGCGGTATCGCGACGTCGCACGGCGAGGTGGCTCCGAAGTTGAACCAGTACCCGGGAGTCTCGGGAGGCTTGACGCCGCTGAACTCGATCGGCCCATGCGTTGTCGTCTCCATGTCGTCGATGAGCGTGTAGGTGTAGACGGTGGCATCGCCGGCACTTCCATCGCCCCCGCTGCTCGACTGGCTCGATGAAGCAGTGGATGACGAGCTGACCGACTGATGGCCGCCGTCTCCACCCGTCACCGGGCTGTTGCCGTTGCTGGAGCAAGCGCCGACCCACCCGAGTGCGCCGGTGCAGAGAATCCATGTGGCCGAAGCACGACGAAGCTTTTTCGACATATCTGCACCGAGTCCCTTGCGGCACGTGCGCACGTTACGAACTGAGTCCTTGGGCGAAGCCGGGCAGCCCGAAGAGAGCCGCCCGGCTCGCGTCAACGTCACTGCACGCTGATGCTGTACGAGTTCGTCGTCCAGGTTCCTGAATTATACAGTTCGAAGCCCGCCTGAACACTGAGCAGGTCGTCGGCCGAGCTCAGGCCCCCCCGCCCACTCGATGCGGCCTCTTTGAAGAAGGGGAGCAAGTCGAAGTCGGTCACCGACGTCATGTTGGAGCTGCTGACGTAAGAAACGACAGGTTGGCCGGTGCTATTGGTTCCATTGCTCACAGTCCACGTCCCCGTCGCGCCCGTCACGGTGACCGCCGTATTTTGACCGCCAATCGGGTTCACGTTGCTGTGGCCCAGCCAAACCATGAGCTCGAAGCCCGCGCTGATCGGGGTCGGGTTTGCGGCGAGCCAACAATCGTATGCGGCGTCCCAGTTGCCGCTGCCCGGTGTGTAGGACCAGCTCGACTTGACCGAGCTCAGGGCGGAGATGGCCTTGCCGCCGGCGTAGCCCCCCTCGGCCGTGCCGACGTAGTTCCCCCCGTGGGTCCAGCCGTACACGATGGCCGGGAACGCTCCGGGCGTGTTCCCGGTCGGCCCAAAGCTCGGCGTCGCCGAGAAGCCGACCTGCCCACCGCCGTACGAGGCGGTCATCGTCATCTGGTCCGTCCCGACGCCGAAGGGGTCATTTTGAACGCCGTAGGGTCCGAGTCCCTCGAGCACGATCTGTTTGCCTTCGTTGAAGGTCGGGCCGTAGGCGGTCAAGGTCCCCGGTGCCGTAGGCGCCGCCATAAGCGGTACGATCTTCGTGATGCAGTAGTTGTAGGTGTGCTGAATCCCATCGGCACCCGGCAACGCCACCTGGACGTCGGTGAGCTTGGTCGGGTCAATCTTGGGAATGGGCGACGTCGCGTTATCGGAGATGATTGCGTCGGCGATGAGCACGTTGTAGGTGACGGACGTGCCGCTGACGCCCGGCACCGTCACCGCCGCGCTCTCGCCGGTCGACAAAAGGGCGGGCGGGAAATTGATGTTGAGGACCGACCCGCCCGTGTTGCCCGAAATCGTGATGGCGAAGCCGACGATGTTTTTGGCCGTGGCGTCGAAGGCGTCCTTGCCGGCATCGGCGCCGTGGGCGGGCTGATCGAGCACGAGCCCGATGCCTGCGCCGTAGGCCGTCGCGCCGTTCGTCGACGTGCTCGTCACTCCACTGATGCACATCGCGTTCGACGTCGTGCTGTACGGAATGTAGCCTGTCGGTCCGCAATCGCTCGTTCCCGCGGTGTCGGCGTAGCAGTACCAGGCGCCCTGGATGCCCCATTGGTTATCGCAGACCCAGCCCGACGAATCGATGTTGATCGTGCTCATGCTCGTGTTCGTGCAGGCGAGCCCGCCGTCCGCCCCGGCATCCGCGATCCCCGATGAAGAGGACCCGCTCGTACCCGACGACGTCGTGTTGGACGTTGAGGTCTGACCGGGCGATCCGCTGGTTGAGGTCACCTCCGAGCTCGTCGTCATCGTGACGACCGTGCCGTTCGACGTGTACGTCGTCGTGTACGTCGACATGCTGACGCTCGTTCCACCGTTGTTGGTGCTCGAGCTGCTGGTGCCGCTCTGGCCATTGTCCGTGGTGCCCGTGCTGCTCGTGCCGCCGGTGTTGCCACCCGTTTCACTCGGAGCGGTCGCGCCACCGGCACTGCACCCCGTCGCGATGCACAGCGCCAAGGCCACGAGGGAGGCTCGCCCACGACGCGGAACGCACCCCTCAGGTGATTTCAAGACATAACGGGAACCTCCGACGGAAAGATCAGGGGGTGAGTGCGCGCCCAAAAGCTCACGGGGCGCCGGCCGCGTTCCCATAGCGCGTGAAAGCTCGAGGAGCACGCGGGGAGTGATGCGCGCGCGAATCGACCGGAGAATCTCCGCACTCGGCGGGACGATCCGGAATGCCGTGGGCCCCTGGACGATGGGGAGCCGCTCCTCGTTGGACGCGAAAGGCTTGCGATCTCGTACGGTTCGAGCGCAATTGTCCGCTGCAGCTGCCCATCACCGTCCGATTGGATGGCAGACGGCTCGACATGACCCGTCCATGGCTCGACAACCCCTCGCATCCCTTGCCTGGCGTCCCGTATCGACGCGCACGAAAATCGGCGTGCACGCGCCCGACCGGACAAGAGGGCTTCCGGAGCCCACCGACCAAGCGCCCGGTGGAAAGCGCCGGCGCGCGCGAGCGGGCGTCAGCGCTCGACGAGCTCCTGAAGCCGGCCGAGGGCGGAGTCCCCGGCCCTCGAGATTGCATCGAGCAGCCTCGTGTGTCCTCGAGCCACCCGGGTTCGGTCGGCCGCACGGCTCGATCGGCCAGATGCGCTCCCACCCGCGCCGCGACGCACTCATGAGACCGGCGGTCGCCATGACCCGAATGCGCTGTTCCGCCGGCTCAGCCATGATCATTTGGATCGCCGAGTGAGATCGAGGGCTGTCATGTTACCGGCTTGTCCAAGTTGGACCCGTGTCGTGCGCAGTTCGTCGAAAACGTCGAATGCTCGCAAGTAAAACCGCGCCGTGCGCTTGTAGACGTCGAGATACGCGTCCGTATGCTGCCAAGCATCGCGCCGAAACAGGTAGTTTGCAGTGTCCGGATGGACGACAATCAAGTAGCGGTACCCCTGCGAGACGAGGTAATCGGCGACCGAATCCGCCGGGCCGAACAGCGGCAACCCGGGCGGTGGACTGATCGCGCCCACCATGTCCAGACTTTCGATGGGGTTACGCCGCAAGTCGAAACGATCGAACTGGTCGACCATGACGGCGATCCGCGCGCCCAGTGGAATGGCGTTCTGCAGCCGCGCATAGTTCGGATCCGGAACGAGAGCTCTCCACGGAGCCGGGTGCTCGAATTCGGGTTGGATCATCGACAAATATTGAGTCCACTGCTTGGTCGTCTGATCGTGGTCCGAATAGACCTGCAGCCCGATGGCCGCCAACACCAGCGTTAGCCCGGCGGCCCGATCGGCACGAGCATGGAGGAATCGGCGCCCTGCCCCGTCGCCCACGGCAAGGCCAATTGCAAGAAGCGCGGGGAACGTGAAACCAAAATAGTAGCGCCCGAGGTTCGGCGCGTCGATGTCCGGGTAATTCCGAATCAGCATGATGAAGCCGAGAAATGCAGCAATGGCGAAGTGGACGACCGTCCGGAACCGCACCCGGTCGATCGTGGTCAGGGCCGCGACGAGAAAGAGGGGAACGGCTTTTACTGGAAAACAAAAGGATATATTCTCCCACAAGTAGCGGAGCTGCGCGAACGCCCCAAGCGGTCGGAAATAATCGTAATCTTTATTGTAGTTGCCGGGCACGATTGGAAATAGAAAGGACCGGCACCAATGGAACGACATCGCCCACCAGGGCGACAAACATAAAAATAGCGTTCCGGCGGTCGCGGCCGCGCGCCGGAGCGATGCCCGATCGATGGTGAGGGGGCGAAATCGAAACGCTTGAACGATGGGCACGCCGAACTCCAGCGCGAGAAAGATGCCGACCGCGGCGAGGTAATTCTGCCGAAGTGTACACGCGCCCGCCGACAGGAGCGCCACTGGAACGGCATCTCGGAGCCGGCGTCCGTCGCGGATCGGAGACCAAGAGAGTGTTCGATACAGACCGAGGAAGAAAGCGGCGCCGGCCATCGTCGCGCTCGTATTGAATCGAACGTCTGGCATGGTCACCGTGAGGAGAAGCGCAAGCAGGATGAGCGCGCGGGACGTCCGAGGCGACGCTTTCCTATGCCCAACCAAAAGGAGCATCACGGTCACGAGCGCCATTCCGTGATCCAGGAGATGCAAGTGCAAATCCGGTACCGGGATTGCGGTTTGAAACGCATCGAGCAAAGACTTGCCGCCGTACACGTGGATCC
>JBEKFX010000202.1:0-6236 GCA_050013115.1 Polyangiaceae bacterium | reverse complement strand
AAATAATATTGTGACCCGCTGTTTGCGACGGCTTTGATGTTCCCCGCCACGGGGCAAGCGACGAATTTCCACGTCGTGCCGGACGGATTTCCGGTCGAGTAACCCAATTGATCGAACGCCTGCGTGCTCAAATCGAGGTGTCCGTTCGTGCAAAGTGGATTCGAACTGAGCGGACACTCGTCGATGACCGTAGCAACGATCTTCTTTCCATTCTGGCCGGTGATCTCGACACAAGCTCCGCAATCCGTCACGGTGTCGAAATTGCCGGGACTCGCACCGGGGATCGCTGCAAAGTACGTATCGGTGGCCGGCGACGTATTCGCGATGTTTGCTGCG
Organism: Polyangiaceae bacterium; assembly: GCA_050013115.1. Taxonomy (GTDB): domain Bacteria; phylum Myxococcota_A; class Polyangia; order Polyangiales; family Polyangiaceae; genus Palsa-1150. The sequence continues at coordinate 5,900 of JBEKFX010000202.1, read as the reverse complement.
GTGTCGACGGCGTTCTGACCGCCTCCCGTCTCGGAGACCGTATAGCCGCATGCCCCCTTGTAGGGCATGGGTCCCTGACCGAAGTAGTACCAGGTGAACGAGCCATCGCCGTTATGGGCTGTGCCGAAGGTGCACGCCGGGGGCGGATTGTTGTTCACCGAGGAGCTCGTCGTGGTCGAGCTGTTGCTCGAGCTGCTCGATCCGCTGTTCGGACGAGAGGCGGTTGAGCTCGACACTGTGTTTGAACCGCCTGAGCTCGTTCCGCCGCCGATCGAGGGACCGGAGAAGGATGTCGAGGCACCGTTGCTCCCCGTTGAGATCGAAGTGCCCGCGCTGTTCGACGACTGCCCACCGTTCACGTTCGACGTGCCCGGGTCGCTCGACGCCGTACTGGCCACACCGCCGTTCGAGCTCGTGCCCAGCGCGGTGGATGGGCCATTCGTCGGCTGATTGCCGCCCGGGTTCGGATCGGTGCCGGTCGACGTGGCGGCCCCTCCGCTCGTGGCGCTCTGGTTGTTGCCGTTCGCGACGCCGCCGTCGCCCGCGGAGAAATCTTGAAAGCCCAGGACGTTCGCGCACCCGCCCACCGCCAAGAGAGACGAAGCCAGCGTCCAGAGTGCGACCTGGAGACGACGCATCAAAACCTCCCAACGAATGACAACCCCGTCCCCCCTGCAAAAGGAGCGATCCCCATCGCGGCGCCGGCGTTGGCCTTCCCGCGCGGAGCCGTCAGCCAGAGCACAAGGCCGCCCGCAAGCGCTGCCCCACCGGCGATGAATGCAACGGTCGAGGCCGTGGCCCATGTACCGGCGGACTCGCGAAGAGAAAGTCCTCGGCTTCCGGCGGGACAGACCGTAACGCCCCCGCACGCGGTGAGAGCTTGATGGTACGTGGAGTTCGCTTCGACCCCGGCCACCGCGCCGACGGCCAGACCCGCCACACCGATCGCGGCCGCGGCCACGCCAGCGATGCGCTGCGTCTGGCCGGAGCCTGAGTCGGGCCCCGATGCGGTCGATACGACGGGCGCGGCAACCTCCTCCTCGAGAGGTTGAAGGGGTGGGACGTTGACCGAGAGATCCTGACCGCTCTGGGCCAGCTCGACATGCGTTCTCCACGGCTTCTTACCAGCCGCAGTCACGGCAATGTCGTAACCACCGCCGTCGCGAGGGACAGGGGTGTTCAGAGCGGACGGCTGCACCCGCTGGTCGTCGAGGCGCACCTCCACACCATCGCCCGCGACTTGGATCGTGAGGTGCGAAAGTCGAGACTCTAGCTTTTCGGCCATTCGCCCGGCGACCGCGGCAGGTTTGGGCTTATGTTCGTCGGTGGCGACGTCGGCAGCGCTCTTGTACGACGACCACGCAGTCGCCAGCTTTCCCGCTTTCTCATAACAAGTTGCGAGCGTCATCGCCGTGACAGCTGTAGGGCTTTGCGATTCGCTTTCGGCCAGCTTGGGGCACGCTTCGGCATAGTTTCCGTCGCCCATCAGCTTGCGTCCCTCCGCGAAGAGCGAAGCCGCCGGCGTGGCGGCAGCCGTCTTTCTTGCCGCCAGAGCCCCGCTCGGCACGAACAGCGCGGAAGTAACAATGGCGACGATGCTGCCTTGGACCGGGCGCATAAATACCTCAATGGCACGCGCGTCTCCTGTCGCGCGACCGCGCACGAGAGCCGATGTGGTAGCACGCGTTTCCGGCCGTGGCCATTCATCTTCCTCGCCGGTTAGGTCCCCCAACCCCCACACGACCAGGCTTCTCCCGGTCTTTCGTTCCTTTACGCTTCTTCGCGACGCTTCTTCACGCTGACCTGTCTTCACGCTGACCTGACTGCAATGTTTGCATTGGGCTTGAACCGGGGGGGCGCCCGTCCCTTTTAGCCACGTGAGCCAGTACCGCGAGACCGCGAATCAGCTCACCCGGAGTCGACCCGAGGTGCAATCGACTCGGCTGATCGTTCAGTGAACCGTTGACGAGGGTGGCTCGATTGTGCGACCAAGCGTGCAAACTTCCGACGCGTGGCCGCGCGCTCTGGCGGCCGCCCTCCCTCGTCGAAAAGAGACGCTCTCCCGCAACCCTCAGCCCGCAGGGAAGAATTGATGATTCGCACGACAACCGCGTTCGCTCACTTTTTTGTCCCCGTGGGTGCCCTCGGCCTGGCCGCTGTCGCGGCCGCGTGCGGAGGTGCCGCGTCTCCTCCGAGCGCCGCGCCCGCAAACGGAGCCCCGCCGCCGTCCACCGTCGTGCAACCGGACGCCTCGGCGGGCAATGCGGCGTCGGCGTTGCCACCGCCGGCTGCGGCCGCCGGTGCCGCCGTACCCGTTCCGGTGACACCCCCACCGGCCGATGGCAACCCGTTCGCCGGCGCGGCCTTCTTCATCGACCCGACATATGTCGCCAAGGTGGAGTCCAGCATCAAGGCCTCTCCGACAGATGCCGCGCTCTTGAAAAAGGTCGAGGCGTTTCCAACCGCTGTTTGGATCGATTCGATTAAGGCAGCGGGCACGATCTCGAAGACTCTGGACGCGGCTGCGGCTCAAGAAAAGAAGGCCGGCAAGCCAATCGTCACGGTCTTTGCCATTTATGATTTGCCCGATCGCGACTGCTCGGCGGTCGCCTCGAACGGTGAGCTCACGAGCGCGAAGGAGGGCGAAAAGCGCTACCAAAAAGAGTTCATCGACAAGATCGCAGCCCAGATCAAGAGTCATCCGAAGCAGCGCATCGTTGCCGTGGTCGAGCCCGATTCTCTGCCGAACGTCGCGACGAACATGAGCGTTCCGAAGTGCGCCACGGCGGCGCCCGTGTACGAGCACTCGATCGCGTATGCCATCAAGACCTTGGCACTCCCCAACGTATCCCTCTATCTCGATGCGGCACACGCCGGCTGGCTCGGATGGAGCGGCAATCGGACCAAGATTGCGAAGATTTTTTCCGACGTCCTCGCCGAGGCGGGGGGCGCCGACAAGATCCGCGGCTTCACGACGAACGTGTCGAACTACGACGCGCTCAAAGATGGCGATCTCGCGAAGCTCGAACCGTCCGATCCGGCAACCGGCGAGCTCCAGTATATCGAGCTCCTCGACGAATCGCTGACGGAGGCCGGCATCACTGGCAAAGCGTTCATCGTCGATACGAGCCGCAACGGGCGAACCGGCATCCGGAGCAAATCGGGCAGCTGGTGCAACATTAAGGGGGCAGGGCTCGGGGAGCGACCGCAGGCGAATCCCGCTCCACTCGTCGATGCCTACTACTGGATCAAGCCGCCCGGGGATTCCGACGGGGGCGGCGAGCCGACGAAGCCCGGCTTCGATCAGAACTGCGGGCCCGACTCCGCGGACAGCTCACCCGGCGCGCCTCGTGCGGGCGCGTGGTTCGGGCCATATTTCATCCAATTGGCAAAGAACGCCAATCCCGGGCTTTGAGAGCCGGTCCTCCTCACTCACGCCAGCTTGGGGAGCCCGGTCCTCCTCAGTCATCCATCTCAGCTTGAGAGGCCGGTCCTGCTCACTCACGCCAGCTTGGGAGCGCGGTCCTCCTCAGTCATCTCAGCTTGAGAGGCCGGTCCTGCTCACTCGTCCCATCCCGGGCACTCCGCCCCTCCCCACTCGTCTCAGCCTTGTGAGCCTGGTCCGATCAAAAATCCCAAGCCTGGGGTAGCCATCTTTCCGTGGAATCTGAGTCTGTGGCACCGGCTCCTTTTGGAACCCGAAGGCACGGGAATTGAACATCCCGATGCCGGTGCGCCAGCCGCACCGACGGCACCAAACTCAGGGGTGAGTCCAATGGACCAGACGGAAAACGAAACCTCAATATTTGTCGAAGACCGGAGCTGGCAGGTGCGGTGGAGCTCCGCTTTGGCGGGCTCGGTTGTGCTCGTCAGCGTGGCGCTTTTTCTCTGGAGCATCGCGCTCGCCGTCGTTTCAGTCGTGGCGGGAGCGGCGCCTGCAAAGGGCATCGCACTGGCGCTCTGGATCTGCGCGATGGCAACAACCATCATTGGGGCCGCCGTTGGCGGCTGGGTCGCCGGCCGCTCGGCTGGCGACGATCGCGCATCGGTGAGGGCCGCACACGGATTCATCGCATGGGGGCTGTCGCTCATTCTCGCGTCCGCCTTTCAGGTCCTCGCGGCCCGCGACGTCGTCGCGGCAACGGCCAACATGCTCGCGAACGACGACAACCTGAACCAAGACAATGCGGCGGAAGTCCCCGGCAACGTGCCGCAGGACCCGACCAGGACGAACCGCATGGCCAGGGACTACTGGGTGGGGGCGAGCTGGTCGTGGGCCGGCACATGGTTTTTGGCGGGCCTGGTTGCGATCGGCGCCGGCGCGGCAGCCGGCGGTGGTTCGCGCACTTTCATCGCCGAAGCGCCCCCCATCGATGACGATGCGGCGCGCCGACGACGCGGCTCGTTTTCTCGTCCGCTGCCAACCTAGTTTACTCGTCTTGGCCGCCCGGCGACGACGCCCCCTGCCTGGTCAGTACGGCCGCTCCGGGGGCGCGATGTTCACGGCGCGATGTTCACGGCGCGATGTTCACGGCGCGATGTTCACGGCGCGATGTTCACGGCGCGATGTTCACGGCGCGATGTTCACGGGGCGGCCGAAAAGCCGCCCCGTGTCACTTTTGTCTCGGAGGCTCTCAGCGCCCAGACCTTCAGATGACGATCGAGCCCATGCCCGCACCGCAGCAGCTGCAAGCGCTCCAGCCCCCCCTGGAGGCCATCGTTGCGTAGGCAGCAAGAGACGCGCAGGTCAGCTACCAAGTGCGCGAATTAAGTCCGACTGACATGTGAGGCTCTCAGCTGGGGGCCCGCGGTCAGTCATTCGGTGGCGCGGCGCTGATGCACCCGAGAACCGATTGAGGATCGCGCTCGATGGCCAAATCCCCGAGCGAGACGATCCCGATCACCAGGCCCGATCGATCCCGGATGGGCATCCGACGAACCGTCCTTTCGCGCATGAGGTCGATCGCTCGGTCGACTTCGTCGTCGACCATGAGCGTAACGATGTCTTTGGTGTAGACGGTTGAGATGGGGGTGTTGGCCGGATCGCGACCTTCTGCCACAACGCGGATGGCAATGTCCCGGTCGGTGATCACGCCACCCACTTGCCCGCCGTCCTCGACCAGAATTGCACCCACGTTGGCTTCGCGCATTTTTTTGGCCGCCTCGGTGACGGGGGCCGAGCTTGAAACCTTGACCGGTTCACTTGTCATGATTTCCGAAATTGTTCGTGCCATTGGAGCTCTTCGCCTCGGGAGCGTGTCGCCGACGCACACCCCCATATGAATTTCCAGTGCGTAGCAGTTCGACGATGTCCACGGTGCGCAGCAACGGGGGTGCCCGCCTAGGGCGGCCGAATGTCTTTCGCCCGCGCTCTGCGAAAGAGCCGAGGGACGTGACGACTGACCAGGTGCGAGCGTCGAAGGTCCGCCTTGGTGGCGCCAAAATCGAAACGGAAGAAACAGCGAGAAGTCTCTTCCGACAGCAACTCGCCTGAGCTCTCTCTCCGATTCGTTGTTGCTGATTTCGATTGCTTCTCAACCGGTCGATGCCCGACACGGCTGCGCGATCACGCCGTTCACACCGAGCTCTGGTGCCGAAGGCGTCCTTTCCACCCTGCTCGAAACCATGCGTGGGGGCTCACCACCAAAGGGTGCCCTTGATACCGAAGACATTCGCGTCGTTCGGGTAGGGAACGCCAGCGTAGTTCGGGTACATGGTTTGCTGCGCCGGAGCGGCGATGTTCTTTACGCCCACGTCCGACAGCCATTGCTGCGGCCGGACGTCGCCCCCGTCCCAATAGTGCGAGTACTGCATGGTGATTTCTTCGTGGGTAATAAACTTCGTTCGAAAGACGAGCTTTGGGGAAAGGACACCGAAAGACTCGTGAGTATCGTGCGAGT
>JBEKFX010000201.1:0-6249 GCA_050013115.1 Polyangiaceae bacterium | reverse complement strand
CGGCGCGCACGCAGTGCACTTTCACGTCGCCACCGGGACGAGCAATCCCTCGTTCTTGACGTATACGCTTCCTGCCGGAACGAATACGCTCTACGTACGCGCGTGGGTGTACCTGTCGCAGCAGCTCGGCGACAACGCCGCCTCGCAAAACGACAATCACGAGACGCTCTTCGCGCTCAACGGAAGTCCGGGCAACGTGAACAACGAGATCCGGTTTGGAGCCATCAAGGGCACCGTCGGCGTCAACGCGACCCCGTCGGACAACATCACGCCGCTGCAGGCCTCATGGAACGGTCCACCGAGTGTCCCGGCGACGACCTGGACGTGCCTCGAAATCGCTTTCCTCGGCGCGCCCACCCAGAACGAGCTTCACGCCTGGACGAGCGACGTCGATCTATTCGATGTCACGACGCCGACGCAGTGGCAGAATGGCACGATGCCCATGGATTGGCTCAGCGGCGAGTTCGTCGAGATCGACCTCGGCTGGCAGAGCTTCAGCGGCTTCGGCGCGGACGTCTGGGTGGACGATCTGGTGCTCGGCAACGATCGGATCGGGTGCGATTGAGGCTCCGAAGAGGCGCCCTTGGCACGGATTGCAAACTATCGCCGAGCCCCAGGCGGTGAAGCATTGCCCCGGCGCGATCCGGGGGCGCTCGCGACATCGACACGGTTTGCGCTACCATCGCCTCAGCGGGTGCTTGGCGAAAGTCGTTACGGTGACGGCTTTCTCGTAGCCTCCCTTGTGAACACGACATGCGTGGCCTTCGGGCTGCGACGTGTTCGGAGACTCGATAGCCCAACCGGAGCAAGTCGATCCCGGTGAGCAAGCTCTCGCCGGTTCCGAGCAAGACAGGCGCAATGGCGAGGTGCATCTCGTCCACCAAGCCCGCCTCCAGGTACTGCCGGATCGTAGCGACGCCGCCGCCGAGCCGCACGTCTTGATCCTTGGCTGCGTCGCGGGCACGCGCGAGCGCTTCGCGGATGCCTTCGGTGACGAAGTGAAACGTGGTGCCGCCGTCCATCGTGATGGATGGTCGCGCATGGTGCGTGAGCACGAAGACGGGGGTGTGGTACGGCGGGGTGTCGCCCCACCACCCTATCCACGCCTCATCCGGCCAAGGGCCACGAATCGGCCCGAACATATTCCGCCCGAGTATCCAGGCGCCGACGCCTGCGAATCCGCGCGCGGCGAAGTCGTCGTCGATGCCCGTCGTACCGCCTCCGCTGCCGTGGACGCTCTGAAAGGTGCGCGTGGAGAAGAGCCAGTCGTGCAGCGCCATGCCTCCGACACCCAAAGGGTTCTGGAGACCCTGGTTTGCTCCCGCTCCGAAGCCGTCGAGAGAAACGCTGAAGCAACGGACCCCGAGCTTTCCCATTACGAACCCATCACCTGCGCGGTGGCGGAACTATTGCCTGCGAGCAGGGTCAGGGCGCGGACCGGGCATACTGACCGAGCGATGTCACGAGGTGCTCGAAGACGAGGGACACCCGTCGCAACGACCGCAAATTCTCGTGCGTGACGACCCAAACCGGCAAGTTGAAGAAGAGCTTCGGGAGCACTCGCTCCAAGCGCGGAGGACCGGCGGCAAGCGGCACCTGACAGATGCCGATCCCGAGCCCCGCGCGCATGGCAGCGAGGTAGGCGACATCACTGTCCGTACGTAGCGCAAAGTCCTTCCGCTTGAGGGAGAGTCCGGCGGCAGCGAGTGCCGCCAAGAAAGTCGTCGCGTCTCGGTCCCTGCCGACCAGGGCGTGCCCTCGCAGGAGATCGGCGGCCAAGCGGGGGACCGCATGGTCTGCCAGGTACGCTGCGCTCGCGAAGAGGCCGAGTTTCACCGTACCCGCACGCTTCGCGACGAGGGCGCTCTGAGTAGGTTGCGCCATGCGCACCGCCACATCGGCATCTCGCCGCAAGAGATCTTCGTTGGCGTTGGAGAGCGACAACTCGATCTGAAGCTGCGGGTGTGCGCGGCGAAGCTCGGCCAAGATCGGGGGCAAGACCTCAACCCCGACGACCTCGCTGCACGTCACCCGAACCGTGCCCTGCTCCGCGCCGGCAGGGGCAGAGGCCGAGCGCACGAGCGCCTCGGCCACGCTGGCCATCGACTCGGCATAGGGGAGCGTCGTGATGGCCGTGTCCGTCGGCGCCAGCCCCGTTTGGGAGCGCGTGAAGAGCACGGCTCCGAGGACTTCTTCGAGCCTCTCAATCTGCCGACGGACCGTTGGCTGGGCAACGCCGAGCGTGCGTGACGCTCCGGAGAGGCTTCCGGTGCGCATCACGGCCAAGAACGCGCCCAGCAGCTCCCAGGGCAGGGTGGCCGGATCGACCCGGGGGCGGTTCATATATTGTGTATGAACCGATGGACGACTTTAGACAATCGTAATTAGCGCGCGGACAGGCCATGTTCTTGTTGCGACCCGACGATGGTCGCCACCGAAAGGAAGACCCCATGAACGCGACGATGACCCAGGAAACGCTCCCCTCCCTGTCGGTTCCCAGCGCCGCCCCGGAGACCGGCACCGTGTCGGGCGCACCGCTCACGTTGCTCCGACTTGAGGGCGCAGCGGCTTTGGCAGGGGCGACGCTCGCCTACTCCGCGCTAGGTGGCCGATGGGGGATGTTCGCCCTCCTCTTTCTTCTCCCCGATCTCTCGATGCTCGGCTACCTCGCGGGCCGCCGCGTTGGCGCGGCTTGCTACAACGGCGCGCACAGCTACCTCGGACCTGCTCTGCTCGCGGGGATGGGCGCGACCCTGAACGCGCACGGGTTCCTCTGCATAGCGGCCATTTGGGCGGCGCACGTCGGCTTCGACCGTCTGCTCGGTTACGGGCTCAAGTACGGCACGAGCTTTGGCGACACGCACCTCGGCCGCCGTGGAGGGGACCGGCCGCGCTGACCTCGCGCTGCACCGGCACACGACGTTCTCATCCGCGTCACTCACGAACGCTGCATCCGCCGACGCCCGACTGTCCTGTCCGGCGCCCTGGGAGGTTCCTATGTCATTCATGCTCGGATTCATTCTCTTAGCCGCGGTCATCGGAGTGCTGAACGCTCGACTTCCGTGGCCGCCCCGCTCGGCAGGCGAGATGCGCTCATGATCGCCGGACACTTCGGGTTCGCGGCCGCCGTGAAGGATTTGGCTTGTTTCGCGAGTTCCAAAACATCCCGCGCGTTGTCGAGGTACGCCGTGTCGCTCTCGGTGTCATACGTGGCGCGATTGGTCTCGCCGCCGTCGAAGCTGTCGAAGAGTCGATCCTCCCTTTCTTCGAGCGCTCGGATTTCGGCGCGGTACACTTCGGCGGATTTCTTCTTCGCCTCCGTGGCCGCTCGATGCGTCTCGTTTCAACGCGCGAGCGAAGGCCGACGTGATCTCGATCGCCTCCGCTGCTCGGACATGCGCGTCGGCGCACCTCCTCGGCCGCGGCTCCGGCCCATCGGCTTGACCCCCGCCCGCCTGAACGGTCAGCCGTGCGTGCGCAACCTCCGTCTCACGGTACGCCGGGTGCTCGAGGCGCTCGCGGTCTATCCGCATCGCGCGAAGCACTTTCGCGAGTACCCCGCGCTCGAGCCCGTGGACGTCAACCAGGTGCCTGCCTACGCGGCGGCGGCGCTCTACGACAAGGAAATCGACCCAAGAGCGCGTGAAACTCCTACTTGGCCAAGGTTTGCCCCACACGTCCGCGGAGGCAACCTCGGTTTTGGCCACCACAGGTAATCGGACTACTGATCAATTAAGCGACCGAAACAGCGGTTCATCTTCGCGGAAGGTTCCCCCAACCACGAACCGAAGTGGCCGCTGTGGATCGGGGTTTCTGAAGTGGTGCGGTTTGCCCGGTATGTCGATGAACGCCTCTCCGGCGCGTTTGACGGTGACCGGTTCGTCCCCGAAGGCCGACTCGAAGCGACCCTCGATCACGTAGCCGATGCACGGCTCCGTGTGCACGTGGAGCTTGCCCGCCACTGCCGCCGGATACTCGATGAGGTAGACGCGCGATTCGAAGCCGGGCCTATCCGGCACAGGCTCGTGTGCGATCAGGGTCCGTCTCACTTCGGTCGCCGGCGCGTCCGGGGCGACGGCTGCCACTCCCGCCGGCCGGCACGCCGTCATGGCGCAGCAAAAAGCCACTCTACGAATCCGCAAATGCATCGTCTGCTCTCTTTCCTCAACTCGACCCGTGGAAAAAACTCGAATCTCAACGAGACAGCGACATTTTTCGACTCCTCTCGTGGGGGCGATCGACGTGGCGACGATCAGTCGGGCGCGCGGCGGGCGGCTGCACGGCTCTTTTCCCAGGTCGCCCAATCTTCGACGAACTCCGATTCGAGCCACACCTCGAGGGCTTGGACGTGCCCGAGATCTTGACGAAGCTCGAGCAATCGAACGAAGTGCGGCGTGCCCTCCTGAGCGGATCCGGCGGTGTTCTCTTCGATGCTAATTTGCTCCTCGAGCCGCCGGGCACGGCGGGCGAGGTCAGCCACGCGTTCGCTTCGGAGTGCTGTATCGGGGCGTGAGGCCGCCGCGGGGTCGCGCCGCATATCGAAGCGCCCGTCGAAGGCCGCGGCGCCCGGCGCAGGGGTTTGCGTGAGCTGCCCTCGGGCCGCCTCGACGTGGAGGCTGGCGGCCGCCGCACCAATCCCCGCGAGCCCGACCGTGGCCCACCGCCCGGCCCGTTTGCCGGCGCGAGGCCCCGCGCCTCCCCTCGGGTCAGCCAGACGCCGCACCCGCAAAAGGAGCGAACTCCCCGAACGTGTCATTGTGGGGACCATCGCGAACGGTGGCGCGAAGAGCGCGCTGGCCGCCAGTTGAACGAGCGCGCGTGCCAGACCGAGCCCGTCGCCGGTGATCTCGACGGCGCGGTCGTCACAGGCCAGCTCGGCGCTTTGCCGAAAGCGCGCCCCCACCCAGTGGTTGGTCGGCTGAAGCCACAGGAGGGACTGCGCGAGGCCGGCAACCGGAAACCAAATCCCGTCGCCGCGTTCGATGTGGGCGAGCTCGTGCGCGATGACCGCGTCGACCTCGCAGTCACCGAGGACGGTGAGCGACCGGCACGGGACGCAGATCTCGCGCGTACCGATGACCAGCGGACTGCCGACCTTTTCGCTCTCGGTCAGCACAATCCGCGGGAGACCGACCCGGACGCGCATGACCTCCAGCCGGGCGAGCAGGCGTACGTCGCTCACGCCGCGGCGGCCGCGAAGGCGCAGCCCCAATAGGAGCCCGGAGCCCACAAACCGGAGAAGCCCGAGTGCAGCGGCCACCGCCACGCACAATGCGATCGCATCGTGACCCGCGCGCCGATGTAATCCGGGGGGCGACCCGTCGACGTCGTCGCCCGAGGTAAACAGGGTGGTTTCGAACGAAGCCACCGTATTTGGTCGCATGTTAGAAGCGCCCGCGAACGCATGCCCGACGACCACCGGGACAATCGCGGAAAGCGACGTCGTGACGAGCGGGCCAACCATGGCCGCTCTCCAAAAGACGTGGCGCGTGGAAGACGCGAGCCCTTCGCGCCAAGCCCACAACGCCATTGCCAGGGCCCACATGACGGCGTGCGCCGAGTAGGTAAGCGCCGGCGTCAAGCATCCGAGCGCTCCACTGGGATCGAGCCCGATGCCCATCCAAAGGCGCAATGCCACGTCAGGCCTTCCTTTTTTGGAGAAGCTTTCGCATCTCTTCGAGGTCGTCGTGGCTCAGGTCTTCCGACTCGAGGAGCTGCGCGGCGAGGGCGGACGCCTTTCCGCCAAAGAACGAATTGAGCACTCGGTGAAGGACCCCCTTGGCCGCGTCCTTCTGATTGACCTTCGCGCGATACAAGAACTGCCTGCCGGCCCTGCGGTGTTTCACCCAGCCCTGCTTGCTCAAGCGCTGCAAAAGGGTGGCTACGGTCGTAGGCGCGAGCGACTTCTCCTGGTTCATCACGGAAAGGATGTCGCCGACGCTGCCCTCGCCGATTTGCCAGAGCGCCTTCATCACCGAGAGTTGAAGATCGGTCAGGGTTTCGGTTCCCACGACGACACGTGTAGTTCATGGCGGGAGCCGCGTCAACTACTAACGTAGTCGCCTACCCGTCTTTCACTCTGGCGACGGGCGCCACCGCGTCATTCTGCAGAGGGAGATGGTGTTGCCCTGAGTCATCCCCTCAAATTACGCCGAAGATATCGCGGAGAAAGTCATGCTCCCGAAGGATATCGGCGTAGGCCTGCATGAGGATGGAGAGGCGCTCTTCGCGCATGTTCGGAATGGCCAT
>JBEKFX010000200.1:0-6268 GCA_050013115.1 Polyangiaceae bacterium | reverse complement strand
CAAACTAGTCTTCGGACTCACCGGCACCAAGGAAAGGCCGACCTCGGTGCCGCCGCAGCACGCGCACGATACAACGTTTCGTGCGCAGCAGGTCGACGGCAACGCCGGTGGCGAACTAGTCTAGTGCTCCTGCTCCGTCACATTGTAAGCGGCCTGTACTGGCCCGATTTCCCGGCAGGCGGGCGCCTGATGACGCGTCGCGTCGACGACTCTAACGTACACTTGGCGGTGACGATCCTGCATGTTTACGGCGCGGGTGTGCCCCTACCGCTGCCTCGGCGGGGTGCCGACGCTCGACGGACGTCGATAAGTGAATCTCGAATTGCTTCGATAGGAGCACGATCGATTCGGCTAACGGATGACGTGTTTCGTCACAATCTGGGCCATTATGTGAGTCGCGCGTAACGATAACGCTCATGCCCGGCGACCTGTACTACGGCGACAACCTCGACGTGATGCGCCGGCACGTTGCAACTCAATCGGTGGATCTTGTTTATCTCGACCCGCCATTCAACTCCGACCGAACGTATAACCTGATTTACAAAGGCTCGCAGGCACAAGAACGCGCCTTCGTTGATACGTGGACATGGGACGATAATGCGGAGAGCTCGTTTCGCGAGTTGACCGACCGCATTCCGCAAGGCGTGCATGTGCCGGCGTCTCTGCGCGAGATGATGCGCGCACTCAAGGTGTTTCTTGCCGAGCACAAGGACATGCTCGCATACCTATCGATGATGGCGATCCGCCTCGTCGATCTGCGCCGCGTTCTGCGAAAGACCGGTTCGATCTACGTTCACTGCGATCCGACTGCAAGCCACTACCTCAAACTGATTCTTGATGCTCTTTTCGGGCCAGAGAACTTCCGCCGTGAGATCATATGGCGCAGCGGATGGGTATCTGGATTCAAAACGAAGACGTCAAACTGGGTCCGCAATCACGACACGCTGCTCTACTACCTCCGCGACCATCGCGAAGCATTCATATTCAACAAGGATCTTGCATACAAGCCACACGGTGACGGGTACAAACGCCGCGGCGGTGGCGGTAACCCGAAAGGCGTCGCACTGGACGACGTCTGGGACGAAGTGGCGCTATACTCTCCGTGGATCAAGAGCTTTTCGACGGAGAAGCTCGGCTATATGACGCAAAAGCCGCTGGCACTTCTTGAGCGAATCATCTCCGTTTCTTCGAATCCGGCCGATCTCATTCTTGATCCGTTCTGCGGGTGCGGCACAACGATCGAGGCCGCGGAAAAGCTCGGCCGGAGGTGGATAGGGATCGATGTAGCGATTCGTGCAGTTGAGATTATCAAAGATCGCCTCGACCAGAAGTTTGAGCGACGCGTCTGGACAGAACATGGCGAGCCCGCCGACGTTGAACAGGCCGCCCACCTCGCGGAGACGAATGCCTACGACTTCCAGTGGTGGACCGTGCGCTTACTCGGTGGCCATCCGCCGAAAGGAGAGAAGAAGAAGGGCGGAGACGGCGGCGTTGATGGGGAACTGATGCTGACCGATCGTTCTGGAACCCCCAGGCGAGGAATCGTGTCTGTTAAGGGCGGACGGACGCTCACTCCCGATTTCGTCAAGGCACTAGCTGAGACAGTGCGACAGGAGCAGGCGGATTTCGGTGTGCTGGTGACGATGTACCCGCCCACGCATGGCATGCGCGAGATTGCTCGTGAATGCGGTACTGCGTCTTGGGCATCCGTGGAGGTCGGTCGGTTGGCACACCGCGTCCGCATCCTCACGGTGTCCGAGATGATGGCGGGACAGGTGCAGTGGCCAGGGACTATCAAACGTCCGCGCTCCCAGTCGTCTCCGCCTCCGCCTGAGGCCCGTGAAGGCGAAACGCTTCACCTACCGTTCGCCCCAAGCGCCACGCAAATCAAGAAGACCAGGGCACGATCACCCACAATCGCCAAGGCGATTCCAGTGACCGAACGTGCCAAAGGTGCCAAGACCGCTAGAAAGTGACCGTCATGCGACGCGCGCCGGATCACGGCGGTTCAACTCCAAGAATCTTGTACATTTGCGCGATGGCACAACGACGCTCCGCCTCCAGGTCGTCAGCCTCATGATGCGCGCCGACGTCGCGCGCCTCGCTTGCCTGCTCGCCGGCATATAAGGCATCGCGCGCCAACAGTTGTATTGCAACAAGGTCGTCGTGGCTCAAGGCCGTCATGATACTCGAGTCTAGCGTGCCTGTCAGGGGGGAAGGGTCGGCGGGGTCTGTCACCGAATGAGCCCCCGCCTCTTCCAGCGCTCCTGCCGATCCGCTCCGTCATGGGTTCCACGGGGCCACGCTCCGGTCGTCGGTTAGCTGCGCGACAGTGCGCGTGCCGCGATTAGCCTCGCCTTCCAGGTCATCTCCGAGCGCTACGACTACCGGCGCTCGACGGCCATCACCACCAACAGGCCGGTCAAGGACTGGACCAAGGTCTTCCCCGACGCGCTCAACGCGCAGGTCATCGCCGAACGTCTCACCGAGCGCTCTAATCACTTCGTGCTCGACGGGAAGGGCTATCGGCGCGAAGACCGACAGACCTCGCCGCCCTCACCGGAGAGAAACGCATTCCGGCAGCGTCGCACTACGCAACGATGACCGGGGGCGCCTTCGCACCAGGCCGGCTGGGGCGAAGAACCCCGCCGCCGCCAACGGGTGGGTCCCGGGGTCCCGGTGATGCCGTTGATACTGGGACCCTCCGTCGCCGGTGGCGACAGCAGTCCGCGCAACTCGAAGAGCTCGGGGAGAGAAGAGGCCCGATGTCCCAGCGGAGTCGCGAGAGGCGTCTGGGCGTGATGCCCTCGTAACGATCCGTGCGAAGCGCACGGATACCTTCGGCGAACCGCCCTACGGGCGATACACGCCGAGCGTCGAGGTCACAAGGTCTGGTCGTCACCCTGGCGAGCGAGCGGGCGATGGCCCGCAGCCTTCGTCGATGGCTCTGGAAGGCCGGCGTCCGGCGGCCTGAGCTGCACGACGGCTCGGCGACCCGCAGGCCGCTGACCTGGCACGATGTGCGAGCCACGGGCGCAACCTGGATGGCCGTTCGCGGCGACGACCCGCTCAAGATCTAGCAGCGGTGCGGCCACACAACGTTCAGCACGACCGAGATTTACATCCGCGAGGCGGAGGCCTTCCGCGAGGGGTTCGGGGAGGTTCCCCCCCTTTCCGAGGCCCTGCTCTGGTTTGGGATACTTTCGGATTCATCCGAAACTCCGGCGACGATCCAGCAAAAAAAAAGCACTTTCGAGCGGGGTGGACGGGACTCGAATCCGGAGTTGGGAACTGCATGTGAGCCTATAAAAATAGGCGAATTATCGATACCAATGGATCCGGCCAAGTCCGAATTGACGCCAACTCGTTTCGGTTCGAGCGGGGACCCGCCACTTGAGGCATCCGAATCCACAAGTCCAAGCGATGCTGAACTCGAACATGCCATCGTCGCCGCGGTGATGATGGGCCGGGGCGACGTGGCGAGCACGTTGGCGCTCAGCCTCGAAGAGCGCCGGCGTGCAAGGGCCAGCGGCCCGCGCGACTCAATGGCCGCCGATGACGGAAATCCATAAGCCGGGGTCGCGTTCCGGAAGAACGGCGCCTCGCGGGTGCCGCGTGCGACGAGCGCGTTCGGTCGACGTGCGCGACTTGCAGAGCCCACTTCGTTCCTGCCCCTCGGGCCCGCCGGGCACGTCCTCGGCGCGAAGCCCAAAATGGCCCAACGGAAAAATGGCGTTCTACCCGTGACTAAACCGGCGAGCACGCGATGGCCCCGAACGTCCCGCTCCGGCTCGCCGGCTTCACGGCGCGCCGCGTCGGCCGGTCGATTGTCGCCACGTGCATCGCCCACGGACGTCAACCCGCGCGCGTACGGCGACCCCGATGCCCTCCCGATCCTCGCTCATCGGCCGCTGCCCGCTTGAGCGAACGGCGGCTGCTACAATCCGAGCGTGCGCAGTAAAGACTGAGGGAAAGCCCGAAGGCTCCTACGCGAGAGCAAGTCGTGGCCGCGACTGGTCGAAAGACGCCATGGCACCGGCCGGAATTGGTGGGAACGGCAGCGGCTGAAGGCATCACTCGCGATCCTTGTGCCCGCGTTGCTGTTCGCGATCAGATTTGTTGTTCGCGTCTGGATTCACGCCAGATGGCGCTACCAACATGCGAAGAGGCTCCCCCAGCCAACATCCATTGGACCTCAAGTCTCAACGCCGCCCATTCCGACGTCGCTCGCGAACGGGTTACAGCGCAATCACGGAGACCTCGGCCCCGTCATCCCCTTCCCGTTGGCGCGCCCTACCGAACGCTCGCTGCCTCATCCTCCGGACAAAAGGCGAGCGCTTCGGCCTTCTCTGGCCCTCTTGCCAATCTGACTCCTTGGACGTGACTTACAACCGATAAGTAGTAAACTGAGGTCTTGAAGTCGGCCGAGGTGATCCGCCGCATCGAGGCTGAGGGGTGGGTGCTCGTGCGCACGAAGGGATCACACCGACATTTCAAGCACGAGAGCAAGCCTGGGATCGTGACGGTGAAGCACCCCGCAAAAGACATCCCGATCGGCACGCTCAAGAGCATCGAGCGGCAGTCGGGCGTAAAATTAACGTGAGGAGCCGATGCATTACGTCGCCTACATCTCGAAGGAAGGTCGGCACACTCTGGCCGAGTTTCCCGACTGCCCCGGTTGTCAGACGTTCTCGGACGGCGGAGATCTCGCCGCGGTGGCGCGTGAGGCGCTTGAAGGCTGGCTTGAAGCTCATCTCGTCGACGGGAAGGTTCCGCCGCGGCCGGTTGAGCACACGAGCGCGCCTCGGGGCATGTCCGTGGCGAACGTAACCATCCGGCCCGGGCTCGCCGCTGCGCTTCAGATCCGTTGGGCGCGACGTGATGCCGGGCTATCACAGACTGAGCTCGGAAGGCTCGCCGGCGTCAGCCAGCAACAGATTACCAAACTCGAAAAGCCCGACGAGAATCCGAGTCTCGAGACGCTTTCGAAGGTGGCGCGTGCGCTTGGACTCGAGGTCAGCGTTGGACTCGAGCGACCGGACACGATGCCGAGCGTAAGCGCGCCAAAGCGGCGCCATCGACGGCTCGCCGACGCGTAGGCGCGTGGTCCGAGTCGACAGTTCGCAGGCAACGCGGATGGGCGGGAGGCGTCAGGGTCGGTGCCGATGGCTCCGCGAAGACGCTGCACCGAGTGCCGTAGGCTTTTCACGCCCGCCGCGACGGCGCGGCGTTCGCCGAGAATCCGTCGCCAAAATCGTGTCACGCCCCGCGTTCGGCCGGCAATCGTGCGAGAATTCCCAAGAATCTGCCCAAAGCGTGGCAACGCGTCACGAATGACCATGGTCGTCGTCACGCCCGCCCACGACAATGCGCGGCGTGCAGGACGCACTACCGGAGCCGCGACCGATCGCGATTGATGAGCTGGGCGAGCGGCTCGACGCCGTGCGCTTGTGCGAGCCCGCGGCGCTCGCTGGAGCCCGAGACGTAATCGCGCTTGGCTTCGCCTCGTATCCCTTCGTACAGTTGTCGGCGTGAGCGAGCCCGACCGCATCGCGCAAGCCGTCGAGCGCTACCTGCGCGATGGCAGCCACGAGCACGACCATCCGGAATGGCCCGGCAATCTATGGGACCGAGCCAAGAAGGGCCACGATGACCTTCTGAACGCTCTCGTCGAGGAGGTTAGACGGCGAGCAGGCGGACGAACGCATGCCCCGGCTCCCACCGATCTCGACCTGGTTTCGTGGACCAGGGGCAAATTGAAGCCGATGATCCGGGGGCTTTTTCACGCGGCGGAGCACGAGGCGGTTCTGGCGCTGCTGGAGAAGTCCGTCGTCTTTCTCACCGCCGACAACATCGAGTCGGTTCTTCGCGACCAGTCGTGGCTCCACTCGGCATGGAATCTCGCCAACCTGTATCTGTCGAGCGTCGATGCGGAATTGCTGGGTCCTGAGGCGCCGGCGCTCTTGGGCCTCAGCCAGGAGACCACCTGCTACGTCTCGGCGGACTACTTCGCCGACGACGCTCGCTTTGCCGACTACGTGATCCACGAAGCAGCGCATGTGTTCCACAACTGCAAGCGCCGCACGGCGGGTCTGCTGCAGACGCGGACCCGCGAGTGGCTGCTCCTGCTGGAGTTTCGTAAGCGCGAGACCTTTGCGTATTCGTGCGAGGCGTTCGGGTGGATCGTCGAGCACGCACGCAACCGCCAAGAGCGCTTGGCCCTCGGCCAAGAGTTCGAGGGCGAGGCCCATCGATTCGGCAATGACGA
>JBEKFX010000199.1:0-6275 GCA_050013115.1 Polyangiaceae bacterium | reverse complement strand
ACCGCCGCACCCGCGAAGTCCTCGGTACGCCCCCGAAGAAGTAATCCTGCTCGTGCAGGGCCTTGAACGTTGGAGCCGCCTCGACTCCGGCCGCGTACACCTCGTCTTCGCGGGACAGAGAGTCGATCACTGCGAATGCTGCTGCCCGCGCTTCGGGAGTATTTGGTCCGTCCCGTGTCTCCGTCGCGATCGTCTTGGCTGCGCTCAGACAGCCAGCCCAAAGCCTCAAGGCGATTCCAAGGTGTTCCAGAGCGTTGGCCTCGTCGGTAATGATGCTGGCGACTATCGGTTGGATCTCCTTTACACGCCCAAGCGCCTTCCAGTTGATGGGCCGGGTTGATTGCTTTTACTAAACCTGCTCGGACATCGACGTTAATAAGAGATGCCGGGATCGAGGTGGCGACCGAAAGCTGACGGCCGAGAACGTGAGCGCACTCCATGGTGGGGTCTGGCACACCATCGATGGCAGCACACGGAACGCCAGAATGAAAGGGGCGGCCCTCGGAAAAACCCGGCGCCCGCGGACCCCACCACTGTTGGCGACCACAGGCCAGCCAACGAGCGCGGAGCGTCCTTCGCCACCCTCTCGACCGGACCCCCGTGAGCAGGAGCGCGTCCGCAATTCGTGCCTACTCCGCATGCCCCGTCGGTTGTGCAAAGTCCGTTCAGTCGAAACCGTTGTTGCGTCCGATCGTCACCTGAAGCGCAGCGCTAGGATCGTCGGTACCGGAGCACATGATCGATCCGCGGCCGAAGCCATCATACGGGAGTGGACCGTCGACCTTCCGTGTTGAAGACCTAAGCGACTCCGCCAGGATCTCGGCGGCCTTCTGCGCCAAGGCCACTGGCTGACGCACCTCAACCAGAATGCCTGGAAGAGGCCGCTCGCTCCTCTTGTCGCCGCTCTCCTTCCCAGTACATTCCGTCACGATCAACCCCGCGCTACTCAATACTCTTTCAATCTCACCGGTGACGCTGACGATCTCCGGCTCTCCTAAATCGTACTGAAAGACGTTAACCTTCAGGCCGCCAAATGGCTTGAGCAACGTTGCCATTTTGAGCTGATCCGCGACTGAGAGATTTCTCGGCTCCGGTCCGGTCTTTATGACCGCGGTATTGTTGTTCCCGATCTGCTGAGCCAGTATCGGCGCGTAGTTGTTGATCACAGAGGCCTTCGCTGCTGGGACGGTCACCTGAGGCGTCACGCTGGCGGCGACGAGTGCCGCGCTAGGTAACGCCGATGGCGGAGCAACGGCTGCTGGTACGCTGCTGTCGCAGGCCGAGAACGCGAACGCAGCGACGCTGATGATAACGACCCCAGTCCATGAGCAAAGAGTTTGGCTCATGGGGAGACGGGCGGCATCGTTACCGTTGCCGAGTTGCGGTCGCCGAATTGCTGTACGCCCACGGGGGCATGGTTGGTGACCGCGGGCGCCGTGGTCGCTGGGGCGGGGCGCATCGCGGGAGGATCGGAGTTACGAGAACCCTGGCTCGATTCGGCGGCGGGTATTTCGGGCGCCCTAGTCGAGGGCGCGAGCGACGCTCGCGATGCTGATCCCGACCGAATACGGGACGACAGGCCGGGCGTCTCGCTGGTTGACTCCGTGAGGCTCGTGCTCGTCAGGCTCGGACTGGCTGTCAGGGTGGGGGGCGGCGCACGATCGGGGATCGCCATGGGTCCCTGAATGACGGTGATCACGCCCGCGTCGCGTGGCCCACAGTAGTCCATGGCCGTCGCGAGCAATTCGAGCGGAGGGCTTTGCTTGGCGCTCTTCTCTGCGGGCGCCTTGCACTGACCGAGTAGCTCTAATAACCTCGTTGATTCTAGGTTCTTGTCATAGGTTGCGAGTTTGTCGGCGACGACGGCGCCCGAAGCAAACGCGGCGGCGATGAGCCCGCCGACCACGATCAACGAGTGGTCCTTCGTCCACTGCCAGAAGCCGCGCTGCCGAATCGAATCGACACCTTTGGAAGAACCGTTCGGGCCTGGCACGCGGATGTGGCCATCCTTATACTCCGCTAGCACTCCATGAAGAACCCCCAATGCATTCTCCATGTTTGAAGTCGTGGCTTCTCCTTCGAAGGCGTCATGTTGAGCCACGTCCAGGCGCTGTAGAGCAGCCTTGGCGCGCGTCGTCCAGTACCGGAATTCGGTTGGGCAGACGACGCCGGGCACGATCAGCCACCCGGCTTCCTTAGCCCTTTCTTGAATCTGTTCCTTCATGTAGTTGAGAAGTAGCTCGCCGTCGCTCGCCAGTTCCTCCAGCTCTGCTTCCGTCTTGTCCATCTTCTTCGCTTGCTCGGCCACGAAGGCACCTCCCGAAGCCGTGGGCCGAATCGCCATCTCCGAGGGAGAGACAGACCGCCCGCAAGGGATAGGATAGCGTAGCCGTCCTGAACGTCTTCGTGAACTACTACGACGCGGTCTATAGCCGCGTCGAGTGCGTGCTGAAGGAGGCCGTGGGGTGTAGACGAAGACGGCAAGCAAATGTCGGCGATCGCTGATCGCCTTGGTCGAGGCCGTTGCGATCTTCGTGAACGAGCAGCGCCACCGCAACCGCCTCGGCCTCCGTGAGGAGGTGCTCGGCAGCGGAGCCCGCGGGGGGATTGGCCGGGGGCCAGACGAGGGTCCCCTGACCGCGCGCCTTCAGGTCGGCCTCTTCACACCGTAGTCACGGGAAGCGGATCCTCATATTTGGATCGCTGAATGTGCCCGAACGGCGCCTGGGATGAGCGCCAATTGGAACGAGCTTCGGCGGAGACTCGCGCTCCAGCTCGGCGAGTACCTGTTTCTTATAATGCGTCTCCCTGAAAGGAGTCTCAGCGAGAACGTACTCCTCGACGTCCCCGACGGTCGTTTCATGGCCTCCAAAGCGTTGCACGATCGCTTTCCGCAGGCTCGCGTAGTCGGGTTTCGGCGAGAAGAGGACCGCCTGCGAGAGGTTCGTCGCGTCAGAGAATCGGAACTCCCCGCCCTGATCGACCTTCCACATCGCGGCCTTCATTTTCGCCATTCCCTTCGTGTTATTCGTAGCGAAGAAGAGGAAGTAGTCGGTCACGTCCTTGTCGTTGCGCATCTCGAAGGACCGGACGTACTTCGCCCCGGCCGCGAATCGGAGCTGACGCAGGTAGAGGTCATGCAGAAAGTCGTGCCGCTTCTTCGGCTCGACGATGTTGAGCATCTGTCGCCAGTCAGCGGTCCCGAAGAGGGCGTCGAAGTTGCCCTCCTGATCCGGGTGACCAATGAAGCGGTTGATCTCCTCGAACATGAAGTTCACGAGCACTTCGCAGCTAGGCGACTGTAGGATCGTCTTGATCAAGTCGAACGGCACGCCCTTCCAGCCGAATGGATCGATGAAGGCAAACGTCGGGGGGAGCGGCCGGGACTTCTTGCGGTAGAAGTCGAGCAGGTTCTCGCGAAAGCCCTCTTCGAACGTTTTGCCTCCTGCGATCTTCACGTGGAACCTCGTCGGCAAGCTCATGCCCGCGACGATCTCCCTGAGCTTCTCGGCGCGGTCTTGCTCCTTCTCGATGAAGAGGAAGAGCACCTTGCCCTTCATGTTCTTGTCGTGCTGGAGCGCGACGTTGAGGGCGATTACGGGCGAGCCGTTCTCTCCGCGCGCGTAGATGCCTGGCCCCGAGAAGCCGTCGACGTATGCGATTGTCGTGAAGCCGCCGAGACTCAGGATCGGAGCCCATGCTTCGAGGTACAGGCGGAGGATCTCATGCTTCGCCCTCGTATGCGGATCTAGGGCCCAGACGGTGCTCTTCGGCGCGGCCATGCCGTTACCGCATGGTCGCTCTATCCGTTCACGATCGCCAGGGATCGCTGGGACGAAAAACGTTGATCCAACCCCGGGTTCGGCATCTCATCCCACGTGCGGCCATCGAGTATGCGGCCCGTGACGTGCTTGCGCACGCCGCCCCACTGTTTGAAGAAGAAGGGAACACGCTCGCAGATGCACCGATCACGGATGGTCCGCACCCAGGCGGCAGACATCGGACGTGGTCGTCGGCCACTCTCGCCGCCAACGATAACCCAGTGGATACCTCGGAGGTTCAGGTCGGGGATCGGACCGAGGAGCGGCTCGACGCTCAGAAAGCGGACGCGTGCGGGGACGCGCCGCAGATCGTCAATCCGGGTGGTGTACTTCTCGTTCTCGACGCTCACCCCCGCCCATACGTTGTCGGGAAGGTCCAGTGACGCCGTGATCTTCACCAACCTGTCAGAGCGCTTCGTGAGCACCTGAAACTCATGCTGGCTTGCGAGGCGCATCACGTCGAACACGCGCTTGATGAATGCCTCCGGCACGTCGTCATGGAAGAGGTCCGACATGCTGTTCACGAAGATGCGCCGTGGAGTGCGCCAGCGAATCGGTAGCTCCAGGGCGGACTCGACGAGTCGCAGGTCGAAGCCTTGCTCGAAGGGGTGGCCGGGCACGCCGCGAAACCTCTCAGCAAAGGTCTCCGCGTAGCAGTGCTTGCAGCCCGGGCTGATCTTCGTGCAGCCACGCACTGGGTTCCACGTCGCGTCGGTCCACTCGATGTTCGAGTTGTCGCTCATTCAGGCCTGGAACGTAGCTAGATCGGCACGAGCCCCGCCCGACGAAAACATGCTCCCTGCAGAATACTGAACGAGTGTATACTATCTGGCCCGGTGGCGCTAGTTCTCGCCAAATCGGTGAACGTACGGCTCGTCTGCGATGCGTGCCGGACGGCGTGCGTCGACGTTCGCGGCAAAACACGATCTTCCCGTCGTGGCGCGGGTGGCGGCCTTCCGGAAGTTCAAGGCCCGGCGGTTGGCATCACGATCCGCGGCCACGGCCTAGAGTTTCGACGCGGGCTGCCGTTCGCTGTGCCGGGGCAAAGGTTGAACCAAATCGGTGCCAGCTCTTGGTCGGTGTGGGGGTGCTTCGGTCGCACCGAGCGCGCGGACTCTGCGCCGATGGTCTCATGTTTTTCTCATGTTTCCTTCTGGCGGGAGGTCGAGGTCCAGCAATGGCTCTTGCCCGACGTGCTTGCACCACGAATAGCCGTAACACGGACGATGCAACAAGCAGAAGCCGCTCAACAAGGGCCTTCGTTTGCGCGCCCTGCTCTTGACGGCCGCAGCGTGACGTCCGACCCTCTGCCCGGCATGCCCAACGTCACGAACCTCGTGCGCGACCTCTACGACAAGGAGATGCGGAAGAAGGTCGCCCACGGCAGGCAAATGGCGGCCCACGTCACCTGGGTTAAGCTCGTCTTGAAGGCCGCCGCAGGAAACCAGCGGGCCGCGGAGCGGATCAAGGCGGCCAAGGCGAAGGTGAACAGTGCGGCGTCGGTGGCCAAGAAGGCGCAGACCGCGGAAGACCGCGCCCGCGCAAAGCTGGTTGCCCTGCTCGAAGACGAGAAGAAAGTCGCGTCTATTTCCGACGACGACCTGAAAGCCGTCACCGACTACGTGGAGACGAACAAGAGACCCTGAAGTGTGCAGGCGAATCAGATCGGGTCAGGCGCTCAGATCGTCCGAAAACTGCTGCTCCGGCATGGGGTGGCAGGTCCACTCCGATGTCGGCGAACGACAGCCTGGCCGGATGGGTCCTCGGGAGGTGCAACGTCATTCGTGATCCCGTCGCGCGTGAGCGAGCGATCGAAGTTGCCCGCGCCGCGTGCGATGCCGCGCGCCAGCACGACCGGCCGCGCCATCTCACGGGCTCCTAATCGCGCGATGGTGATGCCTGGCGGCTTTACAGAGCGCCGCGTTTGTGGCGACGTGGTTCCTGCGGGGATTGTGCGTCGCATCTCCGCGATGCCCCGGTTGACCGGGGCGGTCGGAATCCCGGCGGCGGTAGGCTAAAGGCTGACCGACATTGATGCCGATCGACGCGAAGGCAAGGCTCATCGAGGCCATAGAAGCGCTTCTCGTCGCGGATGCGGGTCTTCTAAAGCGCGACCTGAACGAGCGCACGTTGACGCACCGCCTTGCCCTGTATCTCGATCCCCTGTTCAAGGAAGTCGAGGGGCAAAGCTGGGACGTTGACTGCGAGTACAACCGCAACCTCTACAGCGCAAAGCGGTTGCAGATTCCGGGGCGGCGTGGCCCGAACCAAACCGATGACGAGGACGACAAGGGCACGACGGTTTATCCGGACATCATCGTTCACAAACGCGAGTTAAACTCGCACAACCTGCTGGTCATCGAAGCAAAGAAAAACACCAGCCCAGCGGACCACCACTTCGACTACGCGAAGCTTGCGGCGTTCCGCAACCATCCGTTCAGCTACCAGGTGGCA
>JBEKFX010000198.1:0-9889 GCA_050013115.1 Polyangiaceae bacterium | reverse complement strand
CCCGACGGCGCCGGCGGCATCGTGGAGGGTCCCTTGGTCGGACGCTTGGTGCGCAAGGGGCTCGCCGACGAGAGCAAGGGGACCTACTACGGCGTGCTCGAGACACCCGCCGGGGCCGTCTACCATATTCCGCTCCCGGCGCGCGCGGTCGATGGGCTCGAGCGGGGGGCGCTCGTCACGTTGTCTGCCATCCGAGGCAAACCAGAAGTCCGACCGGTCGATCGGAACCTCACCCGCGAGGCCGCGCGTGCCGATCCGAAGCCCTCTGGCTACCGCGTTTTGGTGGAGCCGATGGAGCTCTCGCTCGCAGACCAGGTGGCTTGTCGCCGGCCCGTCTGGCTCGACCAGGTGGATCCCAAGACCCTATCGCCCCACGGGCTTGGCGCGGAAGTCCGCAAGGCCATCGAGCAACGGCGCCAGGCGCTCGGTCCACTCGGGGGCTCGCCGGGCGATCCCGGGCGCGGAGCCAAGCTACGGGAGATCGAACGGCGGACGGTAGGGAGCGAGATGGACCGGCGGGCGGTAGGGAGCGAGATCGCGCGTCGAACTGGAGAGGCTTTCCTTGCAGAACCCCCCGACCACTTCCAGGGGCGCGTCATCCGGGTGAGCGACGCGCACCTCGCTATCCGCGACGAGCGGCGGCGGTTTGTCGTTGTCGAGGCCACCGCCGAGGCGCGCGCCCTCACGGGACACGAGGTTGCGCTGCATCGATCGCCCGGCGGGCGCTTGGTCCTGGTCGACGAAGGAGCTCGCCTCGAGCTCGGAAAAAAGATCGCTCGCGAGACCGGGGCCGTGTTTGTGTCCGAGCTCGTCGAGGGCTTCCGTGGTGAGCTCCGGGTCCAGGAGGCCCTGGGCGCCGAGAACGCTGGGTGACGAAGGTTCGACGCGTTATCAGCGTTCTCGTATGGCCCCAAAATTCGGCTGAATTGTGCCGAAAAGAAAGGGTTTGGCGGAGAGCTAGAGTAGCGGGAAGGTGGTATGACCTTGAGGGCCTTGTGTGCCAACCGCCGCTACCGCAGCGTACCATTGTTCGGTCGTCCGAGGGTCGGCGCCATGCGCCTGGTTGGTCCAAGCGGGAAACGGCGGCGAGTGGCTTTTCGTTCTCGACCGGCACCACACGGCATTACCTCGGGCGACGGTTGGTCGCACTGCCCCCCTGCTGCGGATACCATGCGGATATCGGCAAGCAGAGTCCTCGAAGTCGGCGTCGAGAGCGCCGCCTCTAGGCCTCGGCGTAATCGCCCGAGGTGTCCTCCGCGCCATGAGGACCGCCACCCCGGAACCGTTCGAGCAATGTGTGAGCCACGACGAGCAGCGGCGGCTGCACCATGCGAGCCACGACGGCCAGCATCATCGAGCCCCCGATGACGACGATCGCCAGCGGCTTCTGAGTCTGCGACCCGATGCCGTTCGAGACGGCTGCAGGGAAGAGGCCGATCATCGCGACGAGGGTCGTCATCAGGCATGGCCGCAGGCGCTTCTCGGCGGCCTCTCGCGCCGCCCGTGCGATGCTGTGGCCTTCGGTCTCTCGAAGACGCTGGAAATAGGTGACCACGAGAATAGCGTCTTGAATGGCGATACCAAAAATGGAAATGAACCCCATGGCCGCCGATACCGAAAAGTTTACGCGCGTCAGCAGGAGAGCCAGAACTCCGCCCGTGCATGCGACGGGTATATTCGTGATGACCAGAATCGTGTCCACCCATGTCTTGACCGCACTATACGTCAGAAAGGTAATGAGCAAGATCGTGACCGGAATGATCAGAGCGAGCCGTCCTTCGGCCTCATGCAATTCATTGATTTCTCCACCCCATTCTAGCCGTGTGTCGTATGGCCGACAGACCTTCCCCGCGACCGAGGCGTCGCACCGTGGAATCTCACGCTCGACGGCCGACTGGGCCTGGGCGATGGTACTGGCCAGGTCGCGGCCGCGTACGCTGAACTTGACAGGAGAGTACCGAACTGCGTCCTCTCGGTAGATGATCGCGGGCCCGTCGGCAATTTGTATTTCCGCGAGCTGGCCCAACGGTAGCTGCGCGCCATCTGCGGCTGTCACGGTGATCTGGCGTATCGCCTCGAGGCTCATCCGATATTGAGGCTTCCATCGAACCGTCAGATCGAAGTGCTTTTGACCCTCGTAAACCTGAACGACGGCCTGACCACCGATGGCGGCCTGGACGACGGCATCAATGTCTCCAGTATTGAGCCCGTATCGGGCAATGAGCTCACGGTCCGCGGTGATCTTGATGTTCGGCTGACCCATCGAACGAAAGTGGCCGAGATCGGCAATACCGGGGACTTTACTCATAACGTCCACCACCGCGTCTGCAATTTTTTCGTTGCTCTCGAGGTCGTCGCCAAACACCTTCACCGAATTTTCACCTTTGACGCCGCTCAGAGCTTCTTCGACGTTGTCGCTGATGTACTGAGAAAAATTGAAAAGGACGCCCGGGAAGGCCTCCGTCAACGCGTTGTTGATTTCGTCCGTCAACTTCTCCTTCGTCAACCCGTGTCGCCATTCGTCGAACGGTTTCAGCGGCGCGAAAAGCTCGATGTTGTAAAATCCGGACACATCCGTTCCGTCGTCCGGGCGGCCCAATTGGGATACCACGGTGACGACTTCGGGGTACTTCCGATGCGCGTCGTCACATGGAACGTTCGGGTCGGTCGGACAACCCCGGAGAATCGAGCGTATTCTACCGACGTACTTGGCGGACTGGTCGAGCGAGATTGACATCGGCAACGTAGCGCGAATCCAGAAATTTCCTTCCTCGAGCTTGGGCATGAATTCGCGCCCCAACGTCGGAAAGAGAAAGACCGGCGCAAAAATCGGAATGAGAGCGAGCGCTGCGGCGACCTTCGCATGCCGCACGACCGTGGAAAACAGCGGATAATAGAAGCGTCCGAGCTGCCTCATCACGAAGCTTTCTTTTTCTTCGCTCTTGGCAGGAATCAGCTTCGACGCCAGCACGGGCGTTAGCGTAAGGGCGAGGCAGATCGCGCCGCCAATGGCGAACGCGTAGGTGCGTGCCATGGGCGCGAAGATGACGCCGGACACGCCGGGCATGGTGAAGAGAGGCAAGAACGCGACGCCGATGATAAGCGTTGAAAACGTCATCGGGGTGGCGACCTCGCGCGCGCTTTGTTCGATGCGTTCGATCATCGTGCCTTTGCCGTGCGGGCCAACGTGATGGAAAATGTTTTCCATCATGATAACCGTCGAATCGACGACGATTCCGAAGTCCACCGCGCCAAGCGAGATTAGATTGGCCGAAGTGTGCGACGCGACGAGCCCACAAAACGCGATGAGTAGCGCCAACGGTATGTTGATGGCGGTGATGAGCGCCGCCCTCGTGTGTCCGAGAAAGATGAGTAGAATCGTCGTCACCAATATCATACCGACGACAAGGTTCTCGATGACCGTATGCGTTGTGACCTTAACCAACGCGCCGCGGTCGTAGTATGGCTCGATGTCCATGCCGGGCGGGAGAATGTGGTTTCTACGGATGTAATCGACCCGCGCATGGATCCCGCCAAGCGTCGACGGGGTCTCCGCCCCGTAACGCATCAAGACGATTCCTTGTACGACATCGGGGTCGTTGTCGTATCCGACGATACCGAGTCGCGGGGCGTGACCGATGTTGACGTCCGCGACGTCCTTGACGCGGATCGGCGTCCCCTTCTGTTCAGCGATGACTACGTTCTCGATGTCGTGGACGGCCGAGTGACGCGAGCCGATGAGCCCGATACCGCGAATGTCGTAGCTTTGCTCTCCCATGAATAGGCGCTGGCCGCCTACATTTTGGTCCGCATTTTGAATGCCGTTGACGATGCTGCTGAGGCCCAAGCCGTGTCCGCGCAAGCGGTACGGGTCGACCTCGACGTGGTACTCCTTCGTCTCTCCTCCGTAGCTCGTGACGTCGATGACTCCGGGAACCTGTTTGAATTGCCGCTCAAGGAGCCAGTCCTCCGCCGTCTTTAGGTCCGTGAGCGTATAACCCCTCCCGACCACCCGATACCGAAAGAGCTCACCGATGGCATTCCAGGGTGACAATCCAGCCTGCATGCCGGCCGGGAGCGAGACGAACTGGATACGGTTGATGACCTCCTGGCGAGCGTTTTGATATGTTGTGTCCCAAGAGAAATAACACTTCACATCGCTCAATCCGAACAAGGAGGATGAGCGAACGTGTTCCAAGCCCGGCATGCCGAAAAGACCGATCTCGAGGGGCACGGTCACATACCGTTCGGTCTCTTCTGCACTCCACCCGTCGGGTTGCGTAATGGTCTCGACCATCGGGGGGACAGGATTCGGGTAGGCCTCGATGTCGAGTTCCTTGTAGGCCAGCAACCCGACCACCACGAGCAAGACGGCCACGGCGAACACGACGAATGGCATGCGGAGAGCACCCGCTACAATGCGCTGAATCATGGGCTGAGCTCCCGTTCTGGCGGACCAAGAAGAGAACGACCCTATCGCTTGTGCGATGGGACCCACAAGACGCGGCGGATGTCGGCGGAGCAGGATGTTCGATGCGGCGTGTTGCCCACGAAGACACACGGTGTGCGCGTTCGAGGGCGCCAGCGCTAAAGTTCCGTCTTGTCTGTTCCCTCACGGGTGTCTCCGCGCGTGCCGTCTCGTTCGAATCTCAAAGACCCACACGCCCAATCATGTCGAGACGGTTTCCAAGCACCGCTGCTCTCGTCGTGTTGCGAGTGAGGCGCCGGCTTCTGAGTCGTCGGGGCCCCCCTGACTCCGACGGGCCCCGCGCTGTCTGACCGCGCTGAGCCCCGAGAGCCAGCGCCCAGTTGGTCCCGTTTCGGAAGTGTGCCGTTTCCAGATGCTTTCCAAATGCGCGTTTGAGGGCTCCGCGCTCCAACTCTCCCTGCCGCATATTCCTGCCGAATCGCCTTTGGATCGACCCTCTCAGTCGTCACTGATGTTTCGGCAGACCCCGCTACAGGTCTTTGCCGTTCTTGACGGGCCGGGGGCTGTTGCTTAGCGTTTTGCCTCCTCCTACTGGAGACATTCGGAGATCAGTCGACGAGCTCGGAGCACGATTTTGACAGCCGCGATTTTGACAGCATGGCTTCTCCTTTTGGCCTCGACCTTGACCACTGCGGCGTTCGTTCTGGTGGAGCGCCGCACCCGAATGCGGTGGCGGACCTCCGCGGTCGTGACGGTCGGTCCCGAATCGCCGTACCGCGCAGCGACTCAATCCGTTGTTTCAGTGGGCCGGGCGCCGACGATGGTCCGGGCCGCCGCTCTCGTCAGCATTCTGCTCGGCAGCACGCTCGTGCCCGGGGTGCTGTTTGCGATGGCAACACTTCGTTTCGACGGAATTGCGCTCTCGCTCCTGCCCGAAATCGCTTCGGCGGCCGTCGCTTGGTGTGCGGGCTGGTTGCTCTTGGGGCGCGCGCGCGTTGCAGTCGAGCTGTCTCGCCTTTCGGCGCTCGCCTCCACGACAAACGGCGTCATGTTGCTTGTGCTGGCCCTTCTCCACACGCTGGCCGCGCGCATGGGCTGGAGCGATCGCGCTTCGCCGCTTTACGTTTATCTTGCGACCGGGCTCGCCATTTCCGCGGTGGGCCGAGGCGCTCTGCTTCGCGCGGCAATGGTGACCCACGCAAGTGCATTCGACGACACAGGTTCGAATGGCGCGAACAACCACATCACCGCCGGGCACGCCGTTCGCAGCGTGATTTCCCGGGTTTCGTAGGTTGGCTTTCGCCCCGGCAAGTTGCGATTAGGCGCCAGGCAGCAGAAAATTTGCTGCTTTGCGGAACAGTGCGGGTGAGCCAGTCGGGCTCGGTAGCGTCCCCGAGCCCGATCCATCCGGGAACCTCGTTTACCGGCGGCGCTCTACGAAGAGCGGGCGTACGCGATGTACATCGGTGGGCATCTCCGCATGCGCTCTTGTCCGCCGCGAGGCATACGTTCGACAAAAATGGGCGGATCGGACCGTGAGGTAGACGCTGCGCCCGCTTCTTTCCCTCGATGCGATGCGATGCGGAGCGTCGAGGAATAAACCTCGGACGGTCGAGGCTGCGCGCCCGGCGCGGACGACTTCACTGACGTTGCCGAAGCGGCCGGAGGCGACCTCGCTCGCCACGAACTGCTCGAAGTGGTCGCTGAGGGTGACGCCGGTGTTTCTCGGCATGGGCTCAACTCCGCTAGTTACACTCCCAGCATAATACCATTAGATAATACATTGTGCAAGCCCCTGTTTCCCTGCGCAGACCGCCGCGACGGCCTGTTTCCCTGCGCAGACCGCCGCGACGGCCGCACGTCACGCTACGGCTTACGCCTCCGCCACCCGACAAGCACGAGCTCGTAGCCGAGTGCGTGCAGGTAGAGTGCGACCATCCAAAGGTCGGGGACGCCGTGCCCGCGTTCGAGACGCCGGACGGCCCCGCGCCGGCACCCGCATCGATGCGGCGATGCCTCCGGCCGTGAAGCTCCGCTGCCTTCGCAGGCGGCGGAGCCACGGCCCGATGGACTCAGGATCGAGGCGCTCGCGGACGGCGGGCCCGAGGATGTTTCTTTCCTTGCTGCGGAACCCGAGGCAGGCCCGCACGACGACGATGGCCATGAGTAAGTGAGGCTTAAGAATGCGGTGCGCTGCCGCAGGGAACGCCCGAAGTGGCACGCCGTAATCCCGGGAATCGTCTTTGTTTCTCTGCCGTTCCTTGCGGCATGGACCTCACTTCCTTTAGCGACGATAAACTCTCGACTCTTATTCTTGAAGCTCAGGCCGAGCTGCGCGTTCGCCACGAGCGCCGGAAAGCGGAGCTCCCCGAGAGCATCCGCACGCAGGCCGACGCCCTGGGCCTCGACCCTGCGGATCTCCTGTCGGTATTCTCGAAGCGGAGCGGAAGGCCGCGTCCCTCGAGCACGTCCGCCGGCAATGGCGCGGAGGGCCGCAGCGCCGTCAAACCGAAATACCGCAATCCGAAGAACCCGTCGGAGACGTGGGCGGGCAGGGGGGCGAAGCCGAAGTGGTACGAAGCCCACCTGGCCAAAGGCGGCAAGCCGGAGGACATGCTGATCCCGGACGTCGCCGCCTGATCGGGGTGCCGCTCACGGGGACGACCGCAACACCGTTCTGGTGTGCTCCCGCACCCGAGCGTCCAGTAGTCTCTCTGCCGGTTCCGGCAGTCTCGACACCGCACTGACCGATATCGGCCGCAGGCCCGTGGTGAACGGGTGGTTGCCAAATGGGACCGCGTTCCATCCCACCTAGAACTTTCGGGAGGCTTTTCATCGGATTTGCAGCGTGACTGTACGCTCAAAACCGGTGGGTTTTGAGACGCGGGCGCTTGGCGGGGCGCCCCCCATTGCGCGACCTTCTCGCCCCCCATTGCGCGACCTTCTCGCCACGAGCTCGTCAAGGAGCAGAATCACGGCGTCGTACCCGAGCGACTTGGCGTGGCGCCCGAGGGTCGCGAGGCCGCTGTCGACATCCACGAACTGGTCGCGCTGCTGCGCGAACGCCTTGAAGTGCGTACGCGCGAGCGCGTCGAAGAGCTTCGCGCGCGCGTCGGGGTCGCTCGACGTCGACGCCTCCGCGAAGCGCTCCTGGGTCCACAAA
The DNA here is from genome assembly GCA_050013115.1 of Polyangiaceae bacterium. Taxonomy (GTDB): domain Bacteria; phylum Myxococcota_A; class Polyangia; order Polyangiales; family Polyangiaceae; genus Palsa-1150. The sequence goes on along the minus strand of JBEKFX010000198.1, from coordinate 2,297 downwards.
CCGGCCGCCGCGCGCCTTCCCCATCGAGCGTCGACTGCGGCGGGATTCATCGGCGCGAAGAACTTGTCCTCGCCAAGCTGTTCGAGCAGCCGCCGCGCATCCTCGAAGAGCGCCTCATCAGCGAAGAGGGGTGGGATTGGCGCGTCCGGCTTGTTCACCCGGACCCATCGCACGTACTCGCCGAAGATCGCCGCCTCGAGCGACTTCTGCCCACCATGTGAAATCGGAGCTGGAGGACGTTCTTGCCTTTGAGCCATGCGTGCGTCTCACGCAAGGCGTGGAGTCGAGGCACGCGCCAGGCAGCATCGTTGTTCTCGAGGAGCAGACTCACCATCGCCATGAAGTGCGACTTGCCGCTCCCAAAGCTCCCCTGGATATACGCGGCGTGACTTCGCCCGCTGTCGAGCGCTGTCTTGACGAGTCCGAGCGCCCCGTCGATCGCGTCGCAGATCGCGGGCGTGACGACATACGTCGCGGCAGTCTCCTCTGAGCGGTCGACACCCTCCGAGAGCTTGACGACGAAGTCGGTCTTGCGGACGTGCTCCGGAATGTCGAAGAGGTCCCTGACTCGCGTCGCGCGCCCGTCGTCGATGATCACTCTCCCACCATGGTACCCTTTTGCGCCCGGCGATTGGTCATCGGTTTGGCGGCATCGCATCGTGCCGCATGGGGTAGACTTGGTCCCTCACCCCGTCAGAGCAGGCGAGCTCCCTCTGCCCGTCCGAGGCGCTTGTCGAACGTCAAAAGACTCGCCCCGACGCTCTGGGCCTTGCCGAGGACCAGATAGTCCGCGAAATCCGCAGGCCCGACCGCATACTGAGCGAGGGCCCCTTCCACGAGCTCGATCTCCTCTAGAATCACGCCGCGGGTTCGGACCAGGCGAGAAAGGCGGTCGTGAATCGTCGCGCGGTCCCATTCGTAAGCTGCGGAGAGCACCCAAGCGACCTCCGCGAGCACGATCATCGACACGAAAATGCCTTGTCCCTTGGCGTGCTCCAAAAACGCGCGCTCGGCCCGTTTGGTCTGGGACGGGTCGTCTCCGACGAGAATCCGAACGAGAACGTTCGTGTCAAACGCGACCACGGCCTGCGATCCGGGCAATGGCCCGGTCCATCTCTTCGACAGAGACCACCCGTCCTACGGCCGGCCTGTCGACGAGGAGCTCCTCGGGCTCGTGCAGCGAGGGGATGAGGACGAGGCGGCCCTGCTCGTCGATGGTGCCTTCGACTTTGCATCCGGGCATGAGCTTGAGCCGTTCGCGCACCTCTTTCGGGAGCACGAATTGACCGCGGCTGCTCATGGTCATCGTGAACATGGAAGGAATGTAAGATACTCCGACTTACTTCGCAAGGAGCACCTACAGCACCGCGACCGTCAGAGCGCGCAGAGCGCCCCGACGGCGTTCGCGAAAGGGGCCCGGTCGTCGGACGGCGGACGGATTCGGTCGTGTCGGACATGGGAACTCTCCTTGCTGTTTGGTCTTGGCTACGGGTTGGTTCCAAAAAACGGCTCGTTCAATCGGTAGCGCGTCGTTTCTCATCGACTCCGCGTCAAGTTCACTCGGCAGAGCGGCATTTCCGATTGGTAAGGCGTCGTCTTCGGTCGGCGTCGCGTCTTTGTCATGAAGTCGAGTCTCCTTTTCGGTTCGCAGAGCGTCATTTCTCGTTGGCAAAGCGTCTGGTCCGATTGCTGCGGCCTCCTTTCTCGTTGGTGAAGCGTCTGGTTCGATTGAGAATGCGTCTGCTCATCGAGGAGGCCTCTTTGTCCTCGTAACGTCGAGGCCTCGCGGCAACGAAGGAAGCGCCGGGGGCCGAGATTCGGCCGGGTCCACCTCCTTAATCGGGAAGGACGCGTTTCGATCGCGCTGGAAAGGACGAATTTTTCGCCTGACCGGCGCCGCCAGCGCGCCAGCGTTCTACCCAGTCACGAGCTCCGTCGCTCGATCGCGCCAAAGGTGTTCGCTTTGCCCTCTTCCTTTGCGATATCGCGGGCGGTCTGGCCGGAAGGGGTGAGCGCGCCGATGTCGGCCCCCGCGTCGAGCAGCGCTTCCAGTGCTTCTACGTGCCCGAGAGCCGCGGCGATGTGCAAGGGCGTGTGCCCGTTCTTGGTGCGCGCTTCGAGATCGACTCCGAGCGAAAGTAGCCATGTGAGCGGCTCGGGTCGATTGACCTCAGCGAGCTGAGTCATCCCCTCAAATTACGCCGAAGATATCGCGGAGAAAGTCATGCTCCCGAAGGATATCGGCGTAGGCCTGCATGAGGATGGAGAGGCGCTCTTCGCGCATGTTCGGAATGGCC
>JBEKFX010000197.1:0-6400 GCA_050013115.1 Polyangiaceae bacterium | reverse complement strand
AAGCTCGAGCTCGTGCGAAGGCTCGCTCCGTCGATCGGCGCCCTCGCCAAGCGTGGATGGTCCTGGAAGTCCCTGGCCGCGATGATGACCCAGCGAGGAGTCACCATCAGTGCCGACCTGCTGAAAGCCTACGTTGCCCAGAGTCAGGGTAAGGGCCGCCGAACGAGAACCAAAAAGAAGGCCTCCGCGAAACCCGGTTTCGACATCATCTGAGTACTTTCGACACTTGAACGGCAGTTCACGGTTGTTCGCCTTCTTGATTCCCACCTGATGCCTTTAGGCACCTTTTCCGCAACGCTCACGACCGGGGCTTTTGATTCAAGCCGCTTGCGGTGGTTTGCAACCCGCTCCTGCAAGCCGGTTGCGAGAGGCCAGTTAATTTCATTCTCTTCTCCTACGCCGCTTTTTGCGGCACACTGATATCGGCCGCCCAGACCGGGCTGATGCGGTTGATATCGAGACCTCGAAACAGGTACGGATACGTCGCATGCTCGGGGCTCGGCCAACTCGTGCGCGCTTGAGAAAACATCGCCTCAAGCCCCATGAGCCGCTGGATGTGTTTTCCATTGCTCTCGTGACCCTCTTTGCGCAAAGCGATGGCGAGCTTGCGGCTGCCGTAGAACGGAAGCCGCAGGTGGAGCTCGTGGATTCGTCGCATCAGCGCAACTTTCCCGGGCTCGGTCGGCTGGGGCGCGTAATACAGACCGGAGCGCGGTAGGCGCAGCAACAGCTCGCACTGCCGGCGGACCGATACCTTGTTGGCCGTGTCCACCATCGCACGTCGGTCCTTCAGTGGCGCCGTCCGAGCCCGCGCGATAAAAAATCGCGCTCGACCGTCAGCTCGCCGATCTTCTTGAGCAGCTCGGCCTCACGCTCCTCACCGCCATCGCTCGGGGCGCCCTCGCTTTGGAACACGCGCGCCGCGTTGTCCAGGAACGCCTTCTTCCACTTGAAGATGATCGTCGGGTGAACCCCATAGCGACGCGCCAGTTCCGGGACGGTGGCGGCCTCTCGAATCGCCCCGAGCGCGACCTTTACCTTGAACTCAGCCGTATGCCTTGTGCGCGTATTTTTCATTGATTTGGCTCCTCGTCGTCGAGGAGCAGGCCCTGTTTACTACCTTGATGGGTGGTCCGAAATTTGGGGTCCACTTCACACCTTACTCGGGGTTGCTGATTCATCCGGTGGTCTTCGTTGATAGGCGTCGTCGTGGTGCCATGAACGGCCCGGCGAGCTTCACGAGCTTGGCTGCGGGCCGTTCAGCTCGAGCGTGCCGTGGAGAGCGCCCTGGCTCTCGCAAAATGCGAAAAGAAGGACGCTCTCTCGCCTCCCCGAGGCTCTCAGTGGAAAGCGCGACCCTCGTCGTTGCTCTTGAAAGCACGGAAACCGCCGTACACACCCTGCGGAGGATGTGCTCTTTGGTTTGGCCCGCTTCGTGCGTACTGACGCGAGGACCGGTGCCGTCTGGTCTCGACGCGCGCAACGCTTCATTTGACTCGTCATGTCGCCCCCAACGGATACATCACTACCCAGGGATCGTTTCCATGAGCATCTACGAAGGCGCACGAGCATTCAAGATTGAGGCACGCGAGGCACGGAGCTACCAGATGATGGGTACTCTGTGGCGCGTGCTCGCGAGCGGTGATGAAACCGGCGGCGTCGTCGGCGCTCTCGATGAGCGATGCGCTCACGGTATCTGCGCGCCCATGCACGTTCACGACGATGCGGACGAGATTTTCTACGTCCTCGACGGCAACCTGACGTCCATCGTCGGGGAGCAGCGGATCGAAGCCGCCCCCGGCGCCTTCGTCTATCTTCCGCGGTTCGTGCATCACGGGTTTCAATGCAATTCAACCGAGGCTCGGGTCTTCAACTTTCTGGCGCCCGCCGGGTTCGAGCAGCTCATATTGGACGGCGGCAAGGTGGCGCGGTACGACGAAGCTCCGATTCGCCACGATCCCGAAAATAACGATCACCTTCCGCCCGAGTCAGTCCTAAAGAAATACGGCATGCGGGCATTCCTGGCCGGCTCCAAATGAACCATCAAGCCGGCGGCGCGAGCAGCGTGGCGAAGGAAAACGTGCCCGTCGTTCCCGCGTATGTCGAGCGCCGGGAGAACTGTCCGCGATACGTATTTGGGGGCGGCGTGTGGATCGTGCTTGCCGACAAGGCGCAAACGTCGGGCAACATCACCAACATCGAGTCGATTTACCAGCGCGGCGGCGGCCTTCCGCGGCTCCTTCACAAGCGAGAAGCGGAGATGGCATATGTGGTGTCCGGGCGCTTGCGAGTTCGCATCGGTGACGAAGCTGAAACCATGGCCGAACCCGGTGCGATGGTTTTCGTCCAGCGCGGCGTCGCTCGGAGATTCACCGCGGATGTCGATGAAACGCGTGTGTATCACGGGTTCGTCCCAGCCGGATTCGAACAGTTGCTCGTGGCGCATTCTGCCAAAACCGAGTTGATGATCGTTCCAATCGGCGACGCACCCTTCAACCCGGCCATGGCGATGGCGTTCGGAATCCATGTCGTACCCGAATGACGGCGCGCGACCGACCCCGTGACCGAAGGGCGCTCCGGAACGAATTGGTTACGCCGGCCGAAGACAGGAACCTTCACGTTCCCGTGAACACCCTCGCGGAGGACTTGGGTGGCGATCTCAACGGCTTGGCCCGCTTGTCGAGCGGATCGCGGACGCTCTCGGCGTCGGTCAGCATGCCGAGGACGCGCGCCGAGGCTTCCCCGTCCCCCACCGTTTTCCGCGCCGAGGCGTACGCCTTCTCAACGAGCCTCCGACGCTCCGGCGTCAAATTCCCCAAGAGACCCGAAAGTTCGCTGATCGGGTTCACGGTCCGACTCTACGCCGGCCGGTGTGGTTACGCTGCCGGCGATCCTGAAAGCGCAGGTCGATGGGGACCTGGCTCTGCGTACGGGCCGGACCGAGCGATGGGCTTGGTCGAGACGCCAGAGTTGCTCACAAGCCGCCTGCCCGACGAAGCCGAACCGCGGGAGCGTGCCTCGCGCCAGGATGCGGGGCCAAGTCTTGCGCACCTAGAAGTCCGTCTGGGGGATCAACCTCCCCCGGTGTCTTGACCAGAATCAGCGCGGAGCAGCTATGTACTCATCCAGCCCCCCGAGACCACTCCGAGTCTTCGTCGCCGACGACGACGACGAGATGCGGGCCTTCGTCACCGCCACCTTGCACACCAGCGGGTGCTCAACCGTGGAGGCGCGCGACGGACGAGAGCTTCTCGACCTGCTTCGGAACGCGCTCGACGAGGCGGACCTGCGTCCTGACGTAATCGTCGCTGACGTCAAGATGCCGGGGCTCTCGGGGCTCGGCGTTCTCGCCGCATTGAAGCGTACGAAGTGGGACCTGCCTGTTGTTCTCATCACGGTCCTTACGGATGAGTCCATTGATACGGTCGCAAAGCGCCTGGGCGCCGTGGGCATTCTGCACAAGCCGTTCGACCCCGACGATCTGCTGACGGCTGTTCGAAACGCGACAGCAATCCGCGCGCTTCGCGCGCGCGGGTAGGTCAGGGCCCGATGCCGCCCGACGCCACACCGCCCAGCCCGGAGCGTGAGCACACCGACGAAAGCCTGCGTATCGAACGCGAGAAGGCAGACTCCGCGATGGGCGACGAGCCGACGGTTGTCGATGAGACGGCGGACGCCGTCCTGGAGAAGGCTCGTAGACGCGCCGACGCAGTGCTCGCAGAAGCGCGCAAGAAGTCGGACCGGCGGACGAGGGATACCGTGCCGGGCGCGGCATCGCCCAAAGTCGTCGAACAGGAGAGAGTTCGGGAGGACAAGATTGTCCAGAAAGAGCGCGCCAACGCGGACGCAGATGTTCGTGCGGAACGAGCCACGCGGGCCGCCGAAATGGTGGTCGAACGCGACGAGACCGACAAGGACCTTTCCCGTGAACGCCCGCGCTCCGACCACGCGGTTGCGACGCGAGACGAGTTTCTTGGACTCGTCAGCCACGACCTGAGGAACATGCTTGGCTCGATGGTCGGTTTCGCAGCGCTCATCGCGAAAGAAGAGTCTGTGGACAACCGTCGAGAACATGTCCTCGGGTACGCTCAGCGCATCCAGCGCGCCGGAGCCCGGATGAACCGCCTCATCGGCGATCTGATCGATGTCGCCAGCATCGAGGCGGGCAGGCTCGTGGTCACGCGTGAGATGGGAGACCCAGTTGCCGCAGTGACGGAGGCCGTCGAGGCCTTTCAGGCGCAGGCGTCCGCTGGTGGCGTCTTGCTCGGGGCGGAGATTGTCCAGCCCCTGCCGCGCGTTCCCCTCGATTCTGCGCGGATCTTCCAGGTGCTCATCAATCTCCTCAGCAACGCTGTTAAGTTCACGCCGCGCGGGGGAAGCATTGTCGTCCATGTCGAGCGCGTCGGACCTGACCTGTGCTTCGCGGTCCGCGACACGGGTGTGGGGATTCCGGCCGACCGGCTGGAGTCCGTATTCGAGCGCTTCGTGCAGATCCGCGAGGACCGACGTGGGATGGGGCTTGGCCTCTACATCTCGAAGTGCATCGTGGAAGGGCACGGCGGTCGGATCTGGGCCGAGAGCACGCTCGGTCACGGAAGCACGTTCCTCTTCAAGATTCCCCTTCAGGCGGCGTCCTGACAGGGCAGACTGTTCGGCGGCGAACCGAGCAGCGTCTTTGGCGTGGCCGCCCGCAGCGCAGTCGCGGCAACTGCGCCGATGTCGGAGCCCGGTCCTGGTCGGCCCGGTTCACTGCAACACGACGACCTGCGCGGATCGATTTGAATGTCGAACCCAAGCTGCTCGGCGTGCCCCTTGGCGATGATCTGCGGCACGATGCGACCGATGGTCGTTGCCGGCACGGCAAACCCAATGCCCGCATAGGCTCCAGTTTTGCTGAAAATCATCGTGTTCATCCCGATGAGGGTTCCCGACGAATCCAGGAGCGGACCGCCGCTGTTGCCCGGATTGATGGCAGCGTCCGTCTGAATCATGTCGCGAATCGTGACACCGCCGACACCGTGGACCTGACGACCGAGAGCGCTGATCACGCCCGTCGTAAGTGTGTGATCGAGACCGAAAGGGTTGCCGATGGCGATCGCCTTCTGCCCGACATCGAGGTTCGCGTGCTGCGCGACCGTTACCGGTTTAAGAAGCTCGCGTGGGGCGTCCACCTTGAGCACCGCGATGTCCTTTCGGGGCTCGACGCCGACCAGTCTGGCGTCGAACGTCTTTTGATCCTGGAACGTCGCTCGGAGCGCGCGCGCCCCCTGGACAACATGGTAGTTCGTCACGATATGCCCGGTTTCGTCCCAAACGAATCCAGAGCCGCTCCCGGCGGCAACCTCTTGTTCATCTCCGAGGAAGTCGACCACGATGCGCGTCTGGGTCACGAACACGGTGCTCGGCGCCACGGCCCGAAAGACGGAAATGGTGTTCCGCTCATCCTCTGTTCGCGCGTCCGAACTGAGAGAAGAAGGGGGCGACGTCGCCAAGGACGGCAACCGCGGCTCCGCGCTCGATGTAGGCGACGGCGGTGGCGATCGACACGCGACAACGGCCGAGAACCCCAGCAGCGCAGAGAAGATGAGCCTCTTGGAACGGACATTACGCCTCGGCATCGCGCCCTCGGTCGGCATGGCCTTAATCCCGTGTCCGGGGAGTTGGCCCCGCGACGCGAAGGAGAATCATTGCGGCATTGCTTCGCAAGAGGCCGTGATGCAATTCTCGCAGTCGGTGCCGCCCCCTTTTTACTCGCGCATGCGGCGACAAAACGGATGGACACCGAGGACGACTCAGTGAACGATCTGTCCCCGCACGATCGTCTGATCCACGATTTCGCCTGTCTCCGGCCGCTGAACCGAAACGCCGACGGTCGTTCCAGGTTCGCCTCGGATTCGCTGCAGGGCGTCGGCCACCGACATGCCGTCGGTTGGTTCGCCGTCGATGCTGACGATGCGGTCGCCCGCGTGAAGCCCGGCCCGTGCCGCTGGGGCGTCCGGAAAGACGTTCTGCAGCTTGAGGCCATCGGCCGACTGCACGATCCCTGCGCCGATTCCGCCGAACTCCATCGTCGGCCCGCCATCGAGGGCAACCAGCGTGATGTCCCGGCGAAGGGTCGCCCCGGAGTCCACGTGAAGCCCTGAGACGAGGTTGACCCGGAAGCCATCCTTGTGCGCGCGTACGGTGAACGGTCCCGCCGGCGCCCCCTCGAGGCGATACCGGCCCGCGCCGTTGGTCTGAGCGACGGCGTCGTTGTCGAGCACGCGACTCACCTGGTCGAAGCGCAGATCGACGCCCGCTAGCGGTGCGTGCGTTTCGTCGGTGACGGTTCCTACGAGCGCGCCGCCTTGAGCGAGCACGATCCGAACGCCGCTGGTCACGGCCCCACCGCGCACCTCGA
>JBEKFX010000196.1:0-6461 GCA_050013115.1 Polyangiaceae bacterium | reverse complement strand
GGACTTCGCGTTGCTCGCTCTCCATCGTCGTCGTTTGCATCATGCCGCCCCCAACCAATCAGCGTCGAGATGGATTCCCACACCGCTACGAATTTCCGAGAAATTTGAGGGGATCTCTCAGGGTGCGAGCTCGACCCGCTCACCGACATCTGGGCGTTGGGAGTCACTCTCTTCGAGCTTCTTACGGGGAGATTGCCCTTCGAAGGAAAACCAATCGCTTTGATATTGAGGATGATCGAGTCCGGGACGCCGCCACGGCTGAGAGGGGAGTGGTCGCAGATTCCGCAGGGACTCGAGGCGGTGATTCTCAAATGCCTCAAACCTCAGCGTGAAGATCGCTACGCGAGCGTTCTCGAGTTTACGCGCGCCCTCCTCGCGTTTGCACCGCGGGGGGCGAGTAACCTGCGGACCTCGAAAAGCCGGTCCTTGTGAACGCTTCGTTTCGGCCTAAATTGGGTCGGCGCGTGAATTTGGATCTCGAGCATCGGATCGAAGCCCTCCGCAAAAGTGGGGATCTGCGTGGCTCCGCGACGCTTGCGATCGAAGGTTACGGTCCGGAGGTCTTCGGCTTCTTGGTCACCGTCCTTCGCGACGAGCAAGATGCGAGCGAGGTATTCTCCCAGACGTGCGAAGACCTGTGGCGTGGAATGGCTCGCTTCGAGGGTCGCTGCGCCATGCGCACGTGGCTCTACACACTCGCTCGAAACGCAAAGGAACGCTTTCGTCGGTCCCCTCATCGCCGTGAGGGACGGCACGTCGTTCTATCCGAAATCAGTGAAGTGGCCGAAGGCGTTCGGTCGCGAACGTCGCCGCACTTGCGCACCAGCGTGAAGGACCAGTTTGCCGCCATCCGCGATTCGCTCAGCGAGGATGACCGCGCGCTTCTCGTCTTGCGCGTCGATCGAGGACTGCGTTGGAGTGAGATCGCCCGCACATTTTCGCCCGACGACGCAGGAGATGAGACCCTTCGCCGGGCGGCGGCGCGGCTTCGGAAGCGATTTCAGTCCGTGACGGAGGAAATTCATGAGCGGGCTCGACAGGCAGGTCTCCTCGAGAAGCCGGACGATGACGGCGAATCGTGACGGCCGCCTCCTGCACGACATCCGTTGGAGCCACTCGCCAGGCTAGCGCCGGGGCGTCGGCGTGATCTCGTTCAATGTCGACGCGAGCGCTGCTGCAGCGTATGGGGAGATGGCGCAGAGCGTGACTTTCACAGGCAGTTGGCTTGTTCCAAGGGCGCTTGCGATGGCGCGGACGGCAATCCGGCAGGCTCCCTTCATGGGAAAGCCATGCCTCCCGGTGCTGATGCACGGAAAGGCGATCGTACGGATACCGTGCTCCCCGGCCAAGGCGAGTGAGCGCGAGTAGCAGGAGGCCAGCAGTCGCGCCTCCCCGGAAGAGCCGCCGCGCCAGGCGGGGCCTACCGCGTGAATGACGAAACGTGCATTGAGGCCGTATCCGCGCGTAAGCTTTGCGTCCCCGGTGCGGCAGCCGCCGAGGGCGGCACATGCGGCGCGCAACTCGGGCCCGGCGGCGTTATGAATCGCGCCGCAGACGCCGACGCCGCCGAGAAGCGACTCGCTGGCGGCATTGACGATGGACTCGACGCTCAGTTTTGTAATGTCTGCTTGAACAATCTCGATCCGGTCCCACACGTCGTCAGGCGGCCGTACAGCTAACCTGACCATGTTGAAGAGCTCTTGGTCGTCACTCGTGCAACCCTGCCCGCCGGCTCGGATGACTTCCTGTCTGCGCCGCGGAGAATCCCAGCTTGAATAGATGAAAAACGGCCTCCAGTCGCCACGTTCGCGCATGCCGTTGAGCAAGGCATAACCCTCCCGGGGTCCCTCCTTTCTCGCCATATCGGAGATCACCGCGCGGAATCCGCGGGGGGCGCTGTCGTCCATCGTCTCGGCCTGCTTTGGAAAGAGGCAGCGCATCGCCATCGTCGTCGACGTGACCGCGGTCACGCGCAATCCGATTTCTTCAAAGCGGCGGATTTCTACTTCATTGTTCTCGGGTTGGTCGTCCACCCAAAGAATGTCGCCCTTGATCGAGCGCCTCGTCTCCAAGCGATGCCGCGAGACGTGGCTCTGCTCGACGTCAAGCAGCGCCAAGAGCGCCTGCGAACCGTCCGAAAAACGATCGTCCGGGTTCGGCGAGAGCATGCAAGCGGTGGCCTCGCGCAAGCGAAGCGCCAAATCGCCGCCGTGGGTGGCTCGACATGGGGTCCCGCTCCCACTGCGCCGGAGAGAAGACGGGGGGACGAGCCATCGCCGTCACCATATCCAGTCCACCATTTGCGATGAAGGGCCGCGTTCCCGTTACAAGTTCGTACACGATGACGCCCAGGGCGAAGACGTCCACCCGCGGGTCTGGCCTCCGCCCCTCCACGACCTCCGGCGCCAGGTACCCTGGCGTTCCCGAAACCGCGGATGGGCGCTGGCCGTCGTGATCCGCCCAGGCGCTCGCGTTCACTGGGTGGCGGGCGAGGCCGAAATCGACAAGCTTCACCTGCCCGTGTTTGGAGAGCATCACATTCTCGGGCTTCAGGTCGCGGTGAACCACGTTCTTGTCGTGCAACTCCGAGAGTCCCTCGGCGATCTGAATCGCTACATAGAGCGCGTGGAACGGGGACCTCCGTCCGTCCTTGATGGAATGTCTCAAGGTGGTCCCCCGCACGAACTCCATCGCCACGAATAGCGAACCTTCGTGCTCGTCGACGTCGTACACCCTCGCGATGCGCTCGTGCTCAACCTGGGCCGCCACTCGAGCCTCGTGCAGCACGGACGACCGAATCGCCTCCTCGTCGTCACCATCGAATCGGTGGAACACTTTCAAGGCCACCGCTCGATGCAGAAGCTGATCCTGGGCCTCGTAGACCGTGCCCATTCCACCCGCACCGACGCGTCGCTCGATCACATAACGTCCCGACTTTCCCCATCGCATCCCGCAGAACGGCTCCAGGCAGGGGATACGCGTGGGTGAGCGCGCGACGCGGCGCACGACCTCATCGACTTCAAGGTCGCTTTCATTGGATTCGGATGGGTCCGCCGGTTGGGCGGATTCCCTTGCGCCGCGGCCGGTATCGTTCGGCGCTTCGCCGGTTCCGTTCTGGTCACTGCCCTGGGCCATGGCTCTTCGAGACTCCTTTCTTCCTGTCCGCCGCCCCCCAGTCATTTCTGAGCCCCCCTCGACTCCGATCGGACGGACCCTGGTAGGGAACACGGCTGCGCCAATCTCGACGATCGCACGCGGCGCTCTGACTGTTACGAGACGGTTTCACCGGATGCGCGTCGACGTCGACCGAAGCTTAGGTCGAAAATAAACGTTCACAAGGACGGGCAAGCGTCTCTGTCCTTCTGAACCGGCGAAACGTCCAAACGGCCATGCGCCGCCGCGCCCGAGACGTCCACGGACGATCGTGTTCCGCGCGAGTCCTGGCGCGGGGGCTGAGGCGCTCACCCAACAGCGAGTCAATCATCGTGTTCAAGTCATCAATCACAACTCCCGAAAATCCGAGCCTCGAGGCGGCTCAAGCTGCCTACGCGCACCGTCTTTGGCCTCGGAACGCAAGCGCTGAAGTGCAGTGTTTTCGTGCAGACGTCGAGAAGGCCCTCGCATTGAGCGAGCGGACGATGCGATCATGCTCACCCGGTGATCATCGAGGGTGCATCGACCATTCGCCCATGCAGCTTCAGGGCTTCACCCTTTCATTCTCCGTCGGTGCCGGGCAGGAATACGTGCGACTCCGCGCCGCCTCCGACACGTTCATCTTGGATCTCGGAGCTCGCAAGCACAACTTTCTCCTGCTGACGCTCGCCAAGCAGAGGCTGATCGACACCGCCGAGGGCTTTGCGGAAACGACCTGCGGTTGGATCTACGTGGAGGACCTTGAGCACGATCCGAGCATGGCTCCGGAGCGGCTCAACGTGGATGTCTTTCGCCTTCGCCGGCACTTTGAATCGCGAGGCGTGGTGGATGGCGTGAACGTCATCGAGCGGCGTGCCAGTTCGCGACAGATTCGGATCGGCACAGGCCGCCTTAAGATCGATTCGCTGTGAGGTCTCTGCCCTAGGAGCGGCGGCGAACGGGCCCAATGGACCAGCTCTCAAGCCCCGAATCTCGACAAAAACACCTGCGTGGAGGGAATCCAAATGAAGCTCGAACACGCGGCGACGGCCGTCTCCAAAGAACCAATACCATTTACGGACTGGCTTGCCCTGCTTCGTCCGACAACCACAATGGCCTCCGGACCGTTGCGCTTGGTACGCTTGGCGGGTGCGACGGGCGGCCCCGAAGCCCAACTTCTCGATGAGGCTCTCGCGAGCGGACGGACGTCGGTGACGGAGGTCAGCGCGAGGGGCGTCGTTGCACTGGTTCGGGTCACTCACGGCGGCACTCAGCCGCTCTTGCTCGTCGACGGAGAGCAAATCGTGGGCGCAAAGCAGAACCGGATCGTGAACGCGTCGTTTCTTGTCGGGCCCGGGCAGAGTGTGGAGGTGCCCGTGAGCTGTGTGGAGCGCGGTCGCTGGCGATGCCAAACTTCAACGTTTGGGTCTTCGGACACCACAATTTCTGCGACCGCGCGGGCCGCCAAACTCAGGCGCCTGCGGGTGTCGCTCGAGCAAGGGCGCGGCCACGAGTGTGATCAGCAGGCGGTCTGGCGCGACGTGGACCACTACCTGCTCCGGACCGGCGCTTCATCGCAAAGCGTCGCCTTTGATGATGGCTTCCGGCACGTGAGGGCTCGCGCAGAGCCGATACTTGCTTCGTTCGAGCCGGCTCCCGACCAGGTCGGGATCGCCGCGGTCTGCGACGGATCGCTGGTCGGCCTGGACGTCTTCGGGTCGCGCTCGCTCTATGCGCGCGGCTGGACAAAGGTTGCGCGGGGCCTCTTGGCAGAGGTCTACGACCATCGCGAACCGCCGAGCGAAGCGGACGCCCTCCGCATCGTGCGCGCGGCCACGAAGTGCCTTGGCCGTTGTCAACCGATCCGCCATCCGGCGCCCGGCATTGGACAGACGTTGAACGCGGCGGCCGACGGCTTGACGTTCACGGGTGTCGTCGAAGGCGATGTCCTTTATCACGCGATCGCCGCATCCAGCGCCGAGCCTGCGTCGCTCTGAACGAATCGACGCCCGGTTACGACGACGACGCGGCGCGCGAAGCGATCCGACCGACTGCCGTACGTGCGCGTTCGTTTTTCTGGCCAACATCCATCCAAAGCGGAGAAGTGGTATCGCCGAAACTCAGGAGCAAGCACAAGAACCATGGAAAAGCCCAAACGACGGACAGTCGCATCACCCGGAGATGATGCTTCTGCGGCGCAGGATTCATCCGACGCGGACGTTATCCGCGTCGCCAACGCCGAACAAAGGCTGGTCGAGACACTGAAAGGGGCCGCCGGACAGCAAAAGAGCGCCCTACGGCAAGAATGCCGTGGTTCATGTACTCGGGCCTGCCAGACCCAGCCTGCCCGGTCCGCCAGGTCGAGCACTGGCCATCGGTCGGTACCCGATCGCCGAGCAACCCCGCTGAAGTCGCGAAACCTTCAGCGCAATCCGCTTTGCGCCAAGCGGATGACCACCACCGATGCGGACTTTCTCCAATCGTGGACTTCGCGGCGCCCGATCTTGAGGAGTCAGCGGCGGCCCGCTGGCGACTGTCCTGGGATCGGGTTGCTACCCTCTTGAATATCCTTCTGGAGTTGCTCGTCGTGGGTGTCCTCGGGCATGGGCTTGCCATACGGCCCGTTCGGACTGCTGCTGGGCGGACCTTGCGGCACACAAGCGAGTGCGCCGAAGAGCGCGAGCAACAGGGACGCGTAGACAACCGTTCGTGTCACGACAAGACCTCCGAGTTCAGTCGTCCGCCGAGCAACTTGGCATCGATAGTAAGGGTGGGGCGGAGATGTGCAAGCGCGCTTATCGCCGAGGCGCGGCGGTGCCGCTTGTTTGAGGTGCTTGGCCAGGGGACACCGCGGCCGGTAGCCGGTGAGTCCGACGTCGGGAGCCGAAGGAGGATTGGTTCGCGTCGGCGAACGACGACGCCTGGACGGCACACGCCGTCGCTGGGGGGACACAAAGACCGCCGTTCTCGTCTTGTCCGATTTTCCTGGTCGAGTTTCTCGTTCTTCGTCATCGACGTCAACACCAAGCGTCGTGCAAGTCGCGTCGTTCGATGCCACCCGCGTTGGCGCGTTTTGTTCCACCTTCTGCACGACGCTCGAGTTCGATAACCGTCCACAACGACTCGTGCGCGAGCAACTTCTTACGTGTGGTCGGCCACTTCCCGATGCCCGAGGAGGGCGTGGGTGCGATGGTGCCGTGGATGCGATTAACACTACTGTCGCAGCTTATTTGTCCATCCCGTCGAGTTCTGCGAAACGTCGCGTATGGCCTACGTTCTTGATGCGGCGGGTCGGGCGCGACTGGATCTCTACTTCGATGGGATCGGCA
>JBEKFX010000195.1:0-6613 GCA_050013115.1 Polyangiaceae bacterium | reverse complement strand
GTCCCACCGCGGCCCCTGTCCCACCGCCAGAGCAGCCCAAAGCCGCCGATCTGCGCTCATCGATGCGCACGGCGGTCGAGCGACGGGGCCTCAAGGCCAAGGAGCGACCAGGCGATCGCCTGACGCGCTGGGCTCACCCTGGTTTTCTTCGAACGCCGCGCGTCGTTCCGACGCCGGTCCGCTCCTCTCAACGGCTCTTGCGGAGAAGATTGATCAACGGCTCTTGCGGAGAAGATTCAGCGCGGCCATTTGAATCGACAGCGCGCCGCGCATGACGGTCTCACGCCGCTCGGACGATGGTGGATGTGTGCTCCAATGCTTCATTTCATCCCGTAGGCCTTCCGCACGGTCTACGAGATCCCGAACGTTCTTTGCTGGCTCGATGCTGCCTAGACAGCGGAGTGCGAGATCGACCGCATACCGGGCGCGGTCTACGCCAGGGCCGTGCGCAGCGAGCATAAAAAGCTGTGGAGCGGCCGGGGAATGTTTTCTGATTTGTGTGGCCATGCGCTGGACCCAACCATGAGGACGGGCGTTCGACAGTGCCGCTCGTCCGCGCAAAGCATCGGCGCGTCAGGGCGCATCGTCAACTCGCCGCTACGTCGTCGAGATGTTGGGGCACGTCGTCCCATTCAAGCCGTAGAACGAGGCGACGTGTCCCACGTCTGGGCGGCTCGTGCACCAGGCTGAAAAGCGCCATGAGAACCATCGGCGCGCGTGCGCGAGAGGCGCGCCGGTACAATGCGCCCCATGCGACTGGATCCTTCGAGCGCGCGGGGGAACGGGGCAAACGGGTGATTCAATTGCGCCGATTCAATCCATTGCGCCGATTCAATGAGGCGCGCGGTTACTTCAGATAAGCGGCGAGAGGACTCCCGATCTTCGCGAGTTCCTGCGAGGCCAGGAGGGCCATCTCGGTTGCGCCGGCTTTGTCGAAGTGCGCCTTGTCGCCATTGAATGTGAGCGCTGCAGCGGCGGTTTGACCAATCATGTTGTAGTAGGCGACCGCGACCGTGTTCAGGTCGTCGACGAGCAGTCCCTTCATCGTTCCAAGAGCAATCGTTGCGTCGACGTAGGGTTGCAATCGCATGTTCGTCTCGACGCCATTGACCCAAACTTGCAGCGGAGATGACGTCGTCGGAATGAATGTGGCATTCTTGGCCGCGACTTCGTCCGCCATGACGCCCATCTGGGTCTGGAAAGCCGCGGGCGCCACGGGTCCGTGCGTGGTCCCGCTGTCGTTGATTCCGAAGGCAGCCATCACGTAGTCGCCGGCCTTGACGTTGTTGATCAGGGTCTTCCATCGGCCGGCGTAGAAGGTATCGATGTTCGCGCCGGGCTGGGCCTGGTTGTCGATCGTCACCTGGCTGATGAAATATTGCCCGAGCTCTTGGCCCCAGCCCTCTTGGGTGGTCGCTGCCGTGTAGTCGCTCATCGTCGAGTCGCCCGCCATATGGATCGTGATGGCCGGCAAGGCACTTTGATCCGTTTTGCCGCCATCTCCGACGCCGCTCGACGCGTCAGCGCCCGTCACGCCGCCACTCGCACCGCCATCGTCGCTGGCGGAACCCCCAGCGCTGCTTGCCGCGCCGCTCGGCGTGGAGGCAGCCCCGCTCTCGCTCCCGCTCGACGACGTGCTGCTGGTCGTGCTGCTGCTGGTCGTGCTGCTGCTCCCAGGCGAGCCAACCGCCGGCCCCGTGCTTCCCGATGCCGAATTGCCGTCCGCAACACCCGAGCCAGAGGCTGTTGTGCCGCCTGCACCCACGCTGCTCGAGGAGGGCGTGGGGCTTGACTGGGCGCCTCCGGGCGTGGCGCTGGAGGAAGACGCACTGCTCCCGCACGCGACCGCTCCGAGCGACACGAAAAAGATCCCAGCTCGAAGCCTCAGCAACGTATCGCGGCCCACTCCTTCACGTACGCGGCACGGTCGTCGACCATCAGCACGTTTCATTTCGACAGACAGGATGATGGCCTCAGACCGATTGGTCAAGATGTCCTCCGTGGGTCGGCCCCTCGCTCAAGCTCGGTCGAAAAAAATCATTCGGTCCGAATTTTTGGCCTGGATTCTTTGCCGGATGCGGTCGCAAAAAGCCGGGGCTTCGCGTCCGCGGCTCCGCGCGGGGCCACGACGTCGTCGCACGGCGTCGATCGTGACGAAGAGGACGTTTGAAGGTCGCCCGACCGCGCGCAACCTGTCCAAGCGCGGGCCCGGAGCAGGCGACGCTCGAGACGCATTAGCGGAGCAACCCGTTGACGACCGCTCGAAGGGCTTGCGCGTCACACGGCTTCTCCAGCCGATGGTTCGGGACGCGATCGAGAAAGTCCCTCGCCGCCGCGGTGAAGGCACCGCCCGACATGAAGACCATCTGGTCGCTGACCCCCGGAAACCTTCGCCCGACTTCTGTGTGGAGATCGACTCCGGTCATCTCCGGCATCATGAGATCGCACAAGATGACGTCGAAGTGCAGGCCCGAAGCGAGGAGGTCGAGTGCCTCTCTGCCGCCGCGGGCCAGCGATACGTCGTGATCGCGAAGCACCCTTCCAAGGGCGGCTCTCACCAGAGGATCATCGTCCACGATGAGAACGCGTCCCCTTCGGGATGGCTGGCTGGGCTGCGATCCAGGGGCCAAAAATTGGTCGGGCGCGGAATCGACGGGGGCGACGGGCAGCTCGATACGGAACGTGGTGCCCGCGTTCACCTGCGACCGGACCGTGATCTCTCCGCCAAGCGACGCGATGATCCGGTGGCAGATCGAAAGGCCCAATCCGACTCCAACGCCGACGGGCTTGGTCGTGAAGAACGGGTCGAAGATCCTCCCGATCACCTCCAGGGGGATGCCGCGCCCACTGTCTCGCACTTCGATGACGGCGTGCGCCCCCTCGGTTTTGGTGCTGAGAACGATCTCGTTCTCCTCCGCCTGACCCTCGGGGATCGCCTGCGCGGCGTTGACGAGAAGATTGACGAAGACCTGCACGAACCTCGACTCCTCAGCGAGGACCCTGGCGACAGGCTGGTAGTCCTTGACCAACCTTGCCCGGTGTCGAACCTCGGTCAATGCCATGTTGACTGCGACATCCAGCACGCGCGGTATCTCGAGAAGTTCGCGCCGCTCCTCGTCTGCACGGCTAAAGACCCTCATCCCGCGGACGATCTTTCGGATGCGCTCGGCCCCCTCCCGCGCGTCCCCGACGAGCTCCATCATCGTGCGCAGGCGCCCTGAAGGGGACGAACCCGCCACATCACGCAGCTCTTCGGCTACGAGCTCCAAGTTGTTGACGACGAAGCCGAGCGGATTGTTGATTTCGTGCGCGATGCCTGCGGCAAGCGTACCGATCGATGCGAGGCGGTCCGAGAGCGCCAGGCGCGCTTGCATCTCCTTGCGATCGGTGACGTCCCGGACGGCGGCGATGACGACGCGGCCCTCCTCCGTCTCGAGGGGGTTCAGGCTGATTTCGACAGGGAATTCGGTGCCGTTTTTTCGTAAGCCAAAGAGGTTTGCACGAGCACCCATCGGCCGCCGCAATGGATCCATCGAGAAGGCGTCGCGAACCCTGCGATGTTGCGCGCGGTAGCGCTCGGGGATGAGCCTTTCAATGGCTTCGCCAACGAGCTCGTCCGGCCCGTAGCCGAAGAGGTGCTCGATCTGGCCGTTGACCTCGGCAATGCGTCCGTCCTCTGTCACGATCACCGTGGCGTCCGGTGCGGCTTCAAGCAGCCCACGAAACTTTTCGTTCGCGCTCTTCCGGTCGACGATGTCCGGCGGGGTCTCGTTATTCGTCGGCATAGAGAGTTCTTCGCGGGCTCTTCTACCGGTTGGGGCCGACGACGACAAATGGGCATCTCGGCCCGGTGTGCGCAGCCACCGCGCTGCGAGTCGTCCTTGGAGGAACGCTGCGAATCGCTCGCTGTCCTTCGCCGAGCCCGTGGGCGCACCGCGCCGACACGATCCGGCGCCGTGTACCCTTGGGAACGCCTGCCGGTGCGTGCAGTCGACGAGCGCGATTCTCGCTCACGAACGACCCGGGCCGCCGGCCGAAAGAAAGCCGACGGCTCCGCCGCTCGGAAGGGTGTTTGATCATCGCGCCCGGTCACCCAAGCCACGAAACCATGCACCGCGCTATTTTCCAACGCCCCCCTAGCTCAAACCGCTGATTCACTCCTACTGGAACGGTCCGGCCATGATTGACCCCGCTGACCTGTCCCGCGACGTCGTCCATTTTCGTCCACTTTTATCCATGATTGCCCGAGCGAGTCCCCCTTTTGCTGAAGCCACCTGCCAATCGGGACAAAATCGACCGAGTATCCAGTCCGGCGGGATCTTTTCGAAGCTTGATGACAAAAAACAAACGTTCGGTTGATCTTGTGAGCCAACCATAGTCGTTGAGCGCACGTAGTGTTATAAGCGGTCGAACGAGACGGCGATTCGAGGAGGCCACGGCGCGAACATCGAGAGCAATCCTCTCGTCGAGCCAGGCGCCGCCATCAGTTTCTGATGACGGTCAACAATTACCGCGGAACGGGATGCCCAGGGGATGCGCGTGGTGTCAAACCCGCATCCTCCGCCATCGGAGGAGTTTTTCATGAGGAAGAACAAGAGCGTGTTAGGGCATCGCGACCTCTGGTTGGCCGCACTGTTGGTGGTCTCCTCCGGCTGCGACGGCGTGGTTGGCACCGGAGGCGGCCCCGGCGGAGCGGCAGGCCCGACTTCGGTCAATGGCGTGGGCACGAGCCCTTCCAGCCCCAATGGATCGACGACCCCCGGCGCGAGCAGCACGACACCCAGCGGAGCGGGCGCGTCGGCCTCGGGGGCACCGACTCTGAACAACGTACCGGCCGGCCCGCTTGACAGCGGGCGCGTCGCATTTCGGCGTCTCAACGACCGCGAGTACGACAACACGATGCGGGACTTGCTCGGCACGACGCAAACGCTGGCGGCCAACACTTTCCCGGGCGACGGCTCGGACGATGGGTTCGACACCGTCGGCGCGGTGCTCAGCTACTCCGACCTCCTTCTGAAGCAGCAATTTGCAGCAGCGGGCACGCTCATTAACGAGCTCTTGACGCGGGCGCCGACCGACCCGTTGTGGACCGCCGTCTTCTCCTGCACCCCCACCGTTGCGAACATGGCGACCTGCTTGCCCCAGGTCCTCACCACATTCATGCCGAAAGCTTGGCGAAGGCCTGTGACGACGGCCGAAGTGTCGACGGCTGCGGCGGTCGGCACGGCTGTTCTCACCCTGGCGCAGGCCTCCACCGCGACCGGGGCACCCGACCCGGCGACCAGCGCGGTAACGGCCGCTTTTGAATACGTCTTGACGGCGACGCCTTTCCTCTACCATGTCGAGCTCGGCAGCCCGGCGATCGTGCCATCGTCGTCCGCGGTGACGCCGTTGAGCGACTACGAGGTGGCGAGCCGCCTTTCGTACTTCCTCTGGTCCAGCATGCCGGATGCTGCACTCACCCAGGCGGCTGCAGCTGGCCAACTCGCGAACGGAACGGGCGTCCCGGCGCAGGTGACCCGCATGATAGCGGACCCGAAGTTTTCCGGGTTCATGTCCGGCTTCACAGACCAGTGGATCGGCGTCAACAACATCGCGTCGAACGTCGCGCCGGATCCGACGACGTTTCCGAACGCGGACGCGACGCTCATCGCTTCGATCGGTCCGGAAACGGAGGCCTTCGTCGGCAACTTGATCACGACGCAGGCACCCCTCACCGATCTCTTGACGGCAAATTATACGTTCGCGAACGGTCGGCTCGCGCAGTTTTACGGGATCCAAGGCATCCCGACGACGCAGACGACATTCACGCAACTGAGTCTCGCCGGCACCCAGAGGTTGGGCGGTATCCTCACGCAAGAAACCTTCCTCACGACGACGTCGCTTCCGACGCGAACATCGCCGGTGAAGCGTGGCGAATACGTGCTCGCGCAGATGGTGTGCACCCCGCCGCAGCCGCCGCCGCCCAACGTGCCCGCGCTGACCCCGCCGACGCTCGGCTCCGGGCTCACGGTGCGCCAGGCACTGAACGAGCACGCCGCCAACCCCTCGTGCGCCAGCTGCCACAACGCGATCGACCCCATCGGCTTCACCTTCGAGAACTTCGATGCGACGGGGGCCTATCGCACGACGGACAACGGCACGACGATCGACGCGAGCGGCAGTCTCTACGGCATCAATGGCGCACCGGTCACGGGCGCGCAGGGGATGGCCCAAGCCATCGCGGCCGACCCGCGCTTCGTGCAGTGCGTCGTCAAAGAAGCGTTGACGTTCGGAATCGGTCGGACATTCGATGCGGCCGACGGGCTCGGTTATGTCGAAACCGTCGCGCAGCCGCTGCAGAAGGGCGGAACATGGGTCAGCGCCCTGCAAGCGGTCGCCACGAGCCAGGCCTTCTTGACCACTCGGGGCGGGCAATGATCTCGAACAGCGTGAAAGGCGGAGATGTCAGATGAGCATCGGAGTCAATAAGTCGCGCCGGGTGTTTTTGTCCGCTGCCGGAGTCACGCTCGTTTTGCCGTTTCTTCCCTCGGCCCTTTGGTCGCGGCGAGCGGCGGCGGCGCCGACTCCTGCCGCGGCGCCGCCGCGGCGCTTCATGAGCTGGTTTCTCCCG
>JBEKFX010000194.1:0-6654 GCA_050013115.1 Polyangiaceae bacterium | reverse complement strand
GCGCCAGTCAGGTATCCTTTGGGCGCCAGCGCCGCCTGGCTCGCATGGTATCCAGTGCTGAAAACGCCGCGGCGTTCCGCGAGCTCGACGATGACCTTCGGCGAATCCACATGGGCCGTCAGCACGTCCACGCCCTGGTCGATGAGGCTATTGGCGGCCTCCGCCTCCTTGACCGGCATCGACCAATCTCCCGTGAACACGACTGCGGTCGTTGCCTGCGGGTTGACGGACCGAGCGCCGAGCGTAAACGCGTTGATGTTGCGTAGGACTTGCGGGATCGGCTTCGCCGCGATGAACCCGAGCTTGTTCGTCTTCGTCGTCATCCCCGCCACGACGCCGGATACGTATTCCGCTTCGTCGATGTACCCAAAGTAGCTCCCGACGTTTTTTGGATGTTTGCTTGCGTCGTAAAGCCCCCCGCAATGCAGAAACGTCACGTTCGGAAACTTGACGGCCTCCGTGAGAATGTGGGGATCGAAGTAGCCGAAAGACGTCGGGAAGAGTAGCGTCGCGCCATCGAGCGTGATCATGCTCTCCATCGTCTTTTGAACGGCGACGGTCTCGGGAACGTTCTCCTCCTCGCGAATGCGGACGCCCGGGATCTGGGCGAGCGCGCGCGCGCCTTCCGCGTGGGCCTGGTTGTAGCCGTAGTCGTCCTTCGGCCCGACGTAGATGAACCCGACGGTCAGCTCCTTCGCCGCAGAGCTTTCCGACGTCGTCGCTTCGGGCTTTTTGCAACCGGACGCCGACGTCGCCAATAAAAGGAACGGCAGCAAGAAGATCCCATACGGGACAGACGAAAGAGACCAATGCCGAGCCCACGAACGAAACCAATCCATCGTCATCTCACGAGGCCTCCAGCGATGGGTCACTACCCGGTGTCCTGTTTCGGCTTGATGTCTCGGGGGTTTGGGATGGCTGACGCCCCACGGGATTGATTGATCGACCGACGCGGCGCCAGCAAGGCCTCGAGCAGTGCCGGGGGGACGCGTTCAAGCCGCGTCGAGCCAGTCGCCTTTGCGGCCGTCTTCGATTAGGGCCAAACGTCCCGGAACGGCGCCATCGAACACGTGTGACAGCATTCCCTGATTCGCGAGTCTCGGCGTCAAACATTTATCCCGGCGAAATCGACAGGAAATCTTTTGTCGACTACGACCGACCCTTCGGACGAGCCTGCCGTCGCGTCTACAGGGCGAGGACGAATGCGCCAACCGTCCACGAGAGGAGATCGGGATGAGTCGAAGACAAATCGGATCGCGATTGTTGAGTGCGCTATGCGGTGCGGTGTTTCTGCAGTTCTCCGTCACCGGCGTCGCGATGGCGCAGCAGGCCGCGCCGAGCGCCATGCCGACACCACCGGCGACTGCCGCCACGACTCCGGCGTCACGTCCAAGCCAGGTTGCCCAAGCCGCAACGCCACCGCCCCCGCCTCCGGCCGCAACGCCTCCGGCTGATCCTCCGGCGGCTGCGCCGCCGCCCGCCCCGCCGCCGGCGCCCGCGCCCGCGCCCGAACCGCCGCCGCCGCCGCCTCCCATGGCTCCGGCCCCCTCCCCATCCTCCAACGCCGTGGCGATGGCAGCCCCGCCGCCGCCCAAGCCAGCCATCGCGATGAACTTCGGCGTCCGCGTCGGCCTCAAGCTGCAGGATCCCGAGCAGCCGAAAAAGATGTCGCAGGTGCACCTCGACACGACTTATGCCGAGGCTCGCTTTCACGGCGACCTGACCGATTACATGGGGTGGACGGCGAACTTCAATGTCGACGCCCTCGCCGGCGATACCTCGGACGGGACGCAAGCGTCCGTCGCCATCATGGATATGATTGCCCGTTTTCACCCTAGCGACTACTTTAACATCTGGGCAGGCCGCCTCCTCGTTCCGTCGGACCGTTCGAACTTCAGCGGCCCATTTTTCATCTTGCCGTGGAATTATCCAGGCTTCTACGCGGCCGGCAAGCCACCTCTCGGTCCAATCGACGGCCCCACGGGCCGCGATTACGGCGGCACGTTGTGGGGCATGGCGATCGATCAAAAGCTGAAATACTTCGTCGGCGCCTATGGCCTCGACCCGGCGGCGTCTGCCTACCACACGTACTATTCGGCCCGGGTGGCCTACTCCTTCCAGGGTAGCGAGCCCGGCTATTTCAACCAGAGCACGTACTACGGCGGTGCCAGCGTCGTCACGCTGGGTCTCGGGGGGCAGTACAAACCAAAGGGAGCCATCGATACGACGACGGGAGCCCCCAAGGATACCTTCCTCTTTATGGCCGATCTGCTCGCGGAGGAGGCCACCGATGTCGGCACGTTCACGCTCGAAGGCCAGTTTTACAAATTCGACGACGGCTATTCGTTTGCACCCGGCTACGTCACGGGAGCAACACCCACGCTCCTCATGGCCCAGAACGGGCTCAGCAAGGGGCCAGAAGAGGGCTTTTACGTTCTCGGCGCGTATCTCTTTCCCGAGGCCATCGGCCCGGGCAAGTTTCAGCCTCTCATTCGCGTGCAGCAAACGATTGATCCGTCCTGGACCATCGTCGATGCCCAGCTTCAGTACGTGATCAAGCCCTACAACCTTCGCATATTACTCAATTACCAGCACGAAGACATGAACGGGACGGCTTCGAACAAGCTGCAGTTCGGCACCTCGCTCCAAATGTAACGGCACGATTTGTAAACGGCACGATCGGACCGCGGGCGATGCTCCGTGCCCAAAAGGGCGAAGCACCGCAGCGGGCGGGAACGGTCGGCCCCCTTTAGCGGGGGCCGACCCTGAGCGGGGGCCGACCCTGAGCGGGGGCTGACCCTTGCTGAGCGGGGGCTGACCCTTGCCGAGTCGAGCGCGCCGGCGCCACGTGGTGACGCGTTGGCGCCGGCGACGCCCGCGAAAAGGGCCGACCCGCCGGAAAGTCGATGCGATCGGGGGCCCGAGCCCTTCCTGGGGCCGGTGCTACGCTGTCCAGGCCGGCGAATGACGTTCGATCTCGATGCATGGCTGGCGTCGGCCCCCCCCGTGCCGCCCATCGTGGCAGCCGGCGCGCCCGTGCTGCGCAGAAGGGCCGAGGAAGTCCCCGATCTCCTCTTTGGCACGCCCGTGCTCGGCGACCTCGTGAACCGCATGGTCGAAGTGATGCGGAAGGCACCCGGCGTCGGGCTTGCTGCGCCGCAAATCGGTGTCCCGCTGCGGGTGTTCGTCGCCGAAGACACGGAAGAGCGCATGACCCGGCTGACCCCAGATGGGCGGGCGCTGCGCCGCCGGACCCCTTTGCCGCTGACCGTCCTCGTCAACCCCGAGGTCAGACCGATCGGTGGCGATCGAGCGCTCTTTTTCGAAGGCTGCTTGAGCGTGCCCGGCTACGGCGCGCTGGTCGACCGGTTTCTCGGGGTGGACGTGACGGCGCTCCACCCATCCGGCCAGCCGCTCAGCCTACATCTCGAAGGCTGGCCCGCACGCATCATGCAGCACGAGATCGACCATCTCGACGGAACGCTTTACGTCGACCGGATGCTCTCGCGAACCTTCGCCAGCGATCCCGAGCTCGTGCGCTGGAGCGGCGTCGCCGTGGACGAGGTTCTGCTTGCGCTCGACAACCGCAAGCTCGGTTGATCCGCCGCTTCAAGCGCGCGCCAGCAGGTGGTAGAGAGGGCGAGCCCCTTCGTCCTCCATCATTCTGCCGCGCGCGCGGCGCTGCGACACGCGGCGACGACCGCGTCACGAAAGGTGGCAACTTTCGTTCCCAGATCTTCGAGCGACGCATCATTGAGAGCGCTCTCGAGCGACGGGTGTACGGCGCCTTCCTCCATGCGGGCATGCGCGGCGAAGGCCGATGACAGCGCCGAGAGGCGCCGGTGGAATGTCGCGGAGTCGTGCGCCGGGCCCGAAATTTCGACCATCGCGGCGCGAACCCGCGCGTGCTGGGCTCGGTGAGATGCGAGGCCGGCTGCGAGGGCTTTGTCGGCCGCCGGATAAAACACGTTCTCTTCGGCGGCCAGGTGCGCCGTCAAATCGGCGGCCAGTGCATCGAAATCGTCACCCGACACGTCCCAGACCGCACCGAGCAGCGCGAGCGACTGCTCGATATTCCGATGCTCCCGGCGCAACAGCAATGTAGCCTTCATCGCCACGAGTGTAAGAGCAGAGACCCGCCTGCTGGATAAATATGATATCAATTCATATCCAAGTCCCGTTTCTCATGGGTTTCTGACGAGAATCCGGTGTAGCGCTTTTCTGACGATTTGCGGGCGAAATCCACTGAGTCTGGCCGCGCCGGCTCGTCACGTGGGAGAGTCGCCGACGGCGGGGAGCACGGGCCATCACAACTTGCTTTTTGCCAGGCGATTTCTCAAACGTCCGCGACGGCCTCGGGCAGACCGTCCATGGCCGGGATATCCTTCTCCCGTGGGAGGAGAAAGCGGAAGCTCGCGCCTCCATCGGGCCGGTTTTCGCACCAGATGGTCCCGCCGTGCACCGAGACGATGCCGCGACAAATCGTGAGGCCGAGGCCCATGCCCCCCGTCGTTCGCGGCGCCGCGCGTCGGAATTTCTCAAAAATATGCTCCTCCTGGCCGGGGGCGACGCCGGGGCCCCGGTCGGCGACGTCGACTTCCACCCCCCCATCGACTCGAACCGCTCGAATTTCGATGGGGCTGCCAGCAGGCGTGTAGCGAATCGCGTTTTCCACGAGGTTGATGAGAACTTGCTCGAGCAGCGTGGCATCGAAGGGGACGATCGAGGCGTCCGGAGCGATATCGACTCGTACGGGACGCCCCGTCAATTGCTCGTCCAGCCGATTGAGCGCGACGCCGACCACTTCTTCGAGCGGCTGCCATTCCTTCCTCGCCCGCAATGCACCCGCCTCGAGGGACGTCATGTTGAGGAGATTCCGAACGAGACGGTTGAGTCGACTCGCCTCGTCCGAGATGGTCTCCAAGTATTCCTGCCTCCGCGACTCGCTGAGCTCCGTGTGACGGTCGAGGAGCGCCGTGACCGCACCCTTGACGACGGCCAGAGGCGTCCGAAGGTCGTGCGAGACCGAGCTCAGGAGAGCGTTGCGGAGCCTCTCCTTTTGTACTTCGACTTGGGCCCGCTGAGCATCCTCGGCAAGCTGGGCACGCTCGATCGCCAACGCAATTTGACTGGCGAACGTGTCGAGGAGTTCTCGATTCGAGGGGGTCGCGAAGAGATTTCGGATCGGCGGGCGGATCGCAAGCACGCCGAGTACCCCGCGAGAAGCTCGAAGGCCGACGAGCTCATCACCCGCGGCCGTCCGCGCGGCGCGCGGAGGGTCCGAGGGAGCGGCCGCCATGATCTCGCGGGCACAGGTGGCGACGGCAGAGTCGTTTGGCTCAGCCTCGGGCGGCAGATCGGGACCCGACCGCCGAAAGCCCCCCCCGACGGGCAGCAGCACGGAGACGTCGCTGGCGAAGAGATCCCTCAGATGGCGGCATGCCACGAGCACGATGTCGTCGGTGAGCCGCGAAATCGAAAGTTCGCGGCTCATGCCGTAAAGACGAGCCGTCCTGAGTTCGCGTTCACGGACGTGCTCGGCGCTACGTCGAATTCTTTCCATCAGGTTGCTGATGATGAACGCGATGAGAAGCATGATGACGAACGTCAGCACGTAACGCTTGTCGGTCACCGCAAAGCTCAAGTACGGAGGCGTGAAGAAGAAGTCGAGTGCGGCAACGCTGAGCGCCGCGGTGATGAGCGAGGCGATGTAGCCGAAGCGCATGGCGACGATCACGACGCCGAGGAGGTAGACCATGACAATGTCGGGCACGCGGTGACCGAGCACCAATCGGCCCGCACCTGTCGCGATCACGACCACGACGAGCCCCGCGATGAGCGAGAGCCCGATGGACGACCGCTGGAGGACGATGGTGACCCGATTGCGTAGACCGAGGGACTCCTGATCCGTCATACTGAACCGCTGTGAAGCGCAAGCCTCACCCGCAGTCTACACCAGCTCCCCCCCGACATCCCCCGACTCCTTCGCGTCATGAGTGGCCGCTACCCCAGTTTCAGACGGTATCCCCCGGCTTCAGTGACGAGGTACCGGGGGCGGCTCGGATCACGCTCCAGCTTTTGCCTGAGCTGCCGGACGTGGGTCCGCAGATACTGCGCACGCGTAGCGTCTTTCGCGCCCCAGACCGCCGCGAGAATCTGCTCCTCGGTCATCGCCCGCCCACTGTTGTGCGCGAGAGCGAGCAGGAGCTTGCATTCGAGCGGGGTGATGTGGACCTCCCGGCCGTCGATGAACATGGTGCGCCGATCGCGATCGATTCGCAGCCGCTCGGTGGACACGTCGGACGCGAAACGCTGCGCTTGCATCCTCGCCTTCTCCCGGAGCCAAACGCGCGTGCGCGCGAGCAGGTCAGCCGTGGCGAAAGGACGGACGATGTAATCGTTGGCTCCCGCGTCGAGGATGGCGGCGCGTTGATTTTCGCGGGAGCGCGCCAGAATCGCGACGATTGGAGCGACCGTCCAATCACGCAGCCGCGTCGTCAGCGCGACGCCGTCCACCGCCGCGTGGCTGACGTCAAGCAGGACGAGGTCCGGCTGGTGACCCACGGCGCGCGTGAGAGGGCCCGCTCGCGTCGAGGCCTGGAGCGTCCGAAAGCCGTGCGTCGCCAGCATCGAGACCAGCGACCGCCCCGCGTT
>JBEKFX010000193.1:0-6679 GCA_050013115.1 Polyangiaceae bacterium | reverse complement strand
GAGACTCAACGCCTCGCAGCGTGAAGTCATTCACCGCCGCCGTGCCCGGGATGCTTCGCAGCTTCAACTCGTCATACAGTTGTGACGCAACTGGGCCGTGCTCCATGGCGAAGTATTCGCCTCCCACGATGGGTCGGCCGTACCTCTTCAGATGCTCGACGTCCGCCAGGACCACCAGCTTGAGCAGCTTGATGTGATCGAGCGTCCCGTGCTCCTGGAGCAGCCAAAGCGTCGCGTGGCGTGCCCGCTCCTCGTCGTATTCAAACTCGATCATGAGCTCATCTATCGTTCTTGGAGGATGCTCGGCGAGCGGAGCGACCAGCCGGGCGGGCCCTGAAGTTTTGTCATTACCGCATCGATTGTCGAGGCCACCCGAACGTACACGTTGTCGCCGCTTCCTATCAAGCGTTGTGGAGTAAAGCTACTTCTCGACTGCTGGTACGGTTCGTCGCCGAAGGAACATAGCTCCTGTCGAGCACAAAGCGTGCCGACACGGTCGCACAGCGGGCACGCGCCATTGACCGGGAACTTCCCGTTCCCGCGGAGCGCGGGAGACGACGAAAGCGCCAGTCGAAGCTCCGGCCCATGGTATCGGCGCCTAAAGCCGCAAGCGGGCGTGGCCGTTAGGTGGGAGCGGAGGGGACCTATGAAACTATGCCTGTCCGTCGCCGTAGCTCTCGTGCTTGGCGTCATATTCGCCGCGCCTTCGGCCGATGCCACGCCCGGGGCCATCTGTTTCAGCGACGCGAATTGCGGTTACGGCGAAGTCTGCATCAAAGAGCACTCGTGGAGTCCGAGCGGCGTGTGCATCAAAGGAAGCCACTGACAACACACGGATATTTTGGCCAAGACGTCCCTACTCCATCGGACTTCGTACCGAGCGCGCATCGGCGGACCAGCAATTGGCGGACGGAACTCCCTTTCGACGGTCCCGCTTGCTTTTGAACCTCGACGGACGACGCAATCGCCAGGGTTGAACCTGCGCATGTTTTACCACCTTGTTTGAAGTAGACGCGGAGAGCCGGACAACCTCTGGTACGTGCCCGTCGATGGCCCCCGTAAGTTCGCGTGGGTTGACCGGCCGACAGGTCGAAGTGTCGAATGCTCGGCGTCCTGCCCGAATCGCTGTCCCACAATCCTCTTCCGAAGCCGTTCGCGGAACGCTTGGACTTTTTCGCCTGTCGACTGTAGGAAAAGCTGGTGTCCCGGTTGTACACTACTGGGACAGTGGCTACGCTTCCCGCATGACCGTCGCCGCTTACATTCGCGTCAGTAGCCGAGCTCAGGACCACAAGAGCCAGAAAGCCGCCATCGAGCGCGTGGCTGCCGAGCGCGGAGACTCGCCCACCTTCTACGCCGAGAAGAAGTCCGCGAAGACGCTCGATCGCCCCGTGCTCGGCCAGCTCCGCGCCGACGCGAAGGCTGGCAAGTTCTCCAAGCTCTACGTGTTCAAGCTCGACCGGCTCGCTCGGTCAGGCATCCGAGACACGCTCGCGACGTTGGACGAGTTCCGAGCCGCGGGGGTCAAGGTGGTCTCCGTCGCCGATGGCTTCGACCTCGATGGCCCGTGCGCGGACATCATCATCGCGGTCATGTCCTGGGGCGCTCAGATGGAGCGGAACGCCATCGGCGAGCGCATCGCGGCCGCCCGTGAACGTGTCGAGGCCGAGGGCGGCTCATGGGGTCGACCGCCAACGATGACGGCCGCTCAAGTCGACACGGCCAAGCGCATGAAGGCCGAGGGTCGAAGCCTTCGCGCTATCGCGAGCGCCATCGGCGTGCCCCGGATGACGATTCAGCGCGCCGTTACGCGAAAGGCTGCTTGACCAGGAGATGTCCCAAGCGCAAGCAACGCTTGCAGTGACTGGCAGTCGCTTCACATTGTGCGCGGGCTGGAATTACGGCGCGAACAGGGATTCCGATCGATTTGGTACCGTTAGGCGTAGCTCCCAAATGCTTGGCGGGATAGCCCATGGTCTAGGAGGAACGGAAGAGGTCGTGGCTGCACGTGAGCGCTGTGGCGGTCGGGCGCCAACGATATGAGTTTGGTAGAGCTCGCGGGTCACGCGCTCTAACGTTTCGGTGAGGCTAGGTCCGAAGTCTACGGTAACTTGCTGAGGTTTTGAGATAAACAGGGACCACTCATGCTGCTGTGCCAGCATGAGCAAAGCGGAGCCCTCCTCAACGTCGGGCGCGCCAAGAACACTTTCCACCTCGCGCTTCAGATATTCAAAGGGGCGGGCAAAAATGTCTCGACCGATCCCGTCAAGACGCTGAAGTTCTTTCTCGCTGAGGAAACCACGGGCCTGAAGGCAGACCGCCCATGTCTCCTGTGTCTCCACCTCGACGATGACGCCAAGCAAGATAGCTCCGACCGTCGGTCGGGATGGGTCCGGGCGATATTGGACCACGGAGAATTGCGCGTCGGTCATTATGCTCCTACGGGAGTGTTGGATGAACGCGCCGGAATTCCTCCCGGAGGCGTTGTTTCCGATGGACGAGCCCGGCGATCGTTGTGACCTTGCGTTGGGTAGTCAGAAATTCTTCAGGAATCCGTGAAACGATGCCCTCCACGTCACCCTGCGACAATCGCTCGATGCGGTCAATGGTCGCAGATATCGCACCCACGTCGACCCCAACCTCTGTGGGGTAGGCGACCGCTGGGACATTTATGGTCCTCCAGAGCTCGCCACGCTCTCCCCAACTGTACGTCATTGTATAGGCATAGTCGATGTATGCCGCGCGAACGACTGGAGATGCCGCTCGGAGATCCTCCTGCAGCACAACGTTTCCTTCGTTGACCCGATCTGCGTTCGCCAGCCAGCAGTCGAACGGCATCATCGCCGGGGCTGTCATTTGCAGCCCAGCCACGATTTTGGCGATCATCTGTTGTGATCCTTTACGAACGTCCCGCCACTTGTGAGCCGGTTCAAATGGGGTCAATGAGACGCACGCGAACTCCTCTTCGGTTATTGGAGGATTCTCGCGGTGCCACAGAAGTGCCGGAGGGACCGGTAGCATCAGCTCGAAAGCGAGATCGGCAGCGATCTTCTCGTTCGCGGCACGTGGCACCGTGGCGTCCCGACGACCAGGCTTTGCAAAGGCGCTTGTAGTGTTGGCGGCGTTGCGAACTGGAAAGGCCTGCGATTCGCCGGTCTCGAAATTACGCAGGCTGGCCCGGTTCCAAGGTTCGTCGGTTACGACGCTGCCACGCCAGCGTTCCGCAATATCCTCGATGTGACTTTCAAACCCCCGCAACGGCCCTCTCCGATCACATGCGAAGCTCGCACGATCGGTTGGTCTTGGACAAATAAAAGCGATTCGAGCCGCGTGAAGGTGCGCCCCATCGACAGTCGTGTGTCGTGGGGCTGTCGCCCCGACCTCGCCATCGACCGCGCCAGGCTCGAGCCGCTCGGACGATGGCCATCGGCGGCCGCGGCAGTCCCCCACGTCTGGCAACGCCGCGCGTTTGCCCGTCGGCTCGGCCTTCGCACGTCGCGAGCTCGAAGACGCGCCAGCGAGGCGTATAGAACCGGCGTTGCGGTCGAGCTTGCTGCGGACTGCCGCGTAGCGTCCGCCTACGGCGTCCGGGTGAACGCTCGACGCGGACGCTCGCCGAGCTCCGTGCGTCCGGCCTGTCGACCATCCGGTTAGGCGTGTGTCGATTGTGTCGACTTGTGATGACTGTCCCGGCTGACGAAACTTCGGCGCATTGTGCCTGGCGTGCCGGAAACGGACCTGCTAACATTCTGTGGTGGAACTCGAACCCACCGCGAACGGAGTCGACTTGGCAGCGAAGCGCATGGCGCCAGGTAGCGCGGCGGCCCCCTCCGACGTCGTCCGCGTCCCCCGCGCGCTCGCAGCTCGGCTCTCCAAGCTGGCCGAAGCGGCTCAGCGTAGGACCAGCCTGACGATCCCCTATCCCGTGGTCGTGCGCAGCGTCTTGGAGCGCGGGCTCGACGAGCTCGAGCGAGAGCTCGGCGTGCGACGCGCGCCACGCGCGAAGGCGTCCGTCGACGATGCCGCGACGTCGAGCGGCCCAGGCGAACCTAACGAGCCGAGCAGCGGGGGCGACGCGCCCGACCTCTCACACGATAACAACGACGTCTCTTGACCCGCTACCCCGACCGAAGGATTCGACCCATGGCGACCGCACCCACCCCGCCTTGCGCTCCGACCCTACCGCCAGGCTTCGAGATCCGCGTTCACCCGTCCGAGGGGAGGACGCTTGTCCGGGTGACGTCGCCCGAAGGCGGTCGACTCGACGGGTATTGCGCGCCCGAAGCCGTCTCGACGTGCTCGGCCAAGCTCGCTACGCGGGCGTGGCGCGTCGCCGAACTGATGGCCCGAGTCAGAGGCCTTGGCTACGTCGCGCCGTCTCCCGCGGCGCCCCAGGCGGTCAAGCCATGAACGAGCCGGAGTCGAGACATTACCCGCCGATGATGGCGCGATGGTTCGCGATGGCCGCGCTAGAGCTTCGCAACGTCGAGCAGTGGCGAAAGGAGTTCGCTGACGGTCGGGAGCGCATGTCGCTCGCGAATGCCCTTCGCGACAAACTCCAGAAGTCCCGGATGGCGCTCCGCGAATACTCCGCGCCCGAGTTTCCGGAGCTCGATGCCAAGCTCAAAGCCGTAAACGCCAAGCTCTACGAAGTGCACAAGGACGGCATCGCTAGCTGTCCGCCCGGCAGGATCGCCTATTACTCGCATCTATCTGATCGCGAGGTGTTCCGGCTGGCCGCGGAAGTGATCGAGCTCTCCATCATGGCCGACGTAATCGCAGGAGACTCAGGTCTCGCACAGTACGCCGAGCCCATCGAGCTCGAAGGGAGCCATGGCCGCGTCAACCTCTGACCAGGGCATCCAGTCCGGGGCACACGCGAGCGGTCTCCTATCCCCATCGCCCGCGGTGGCCTGGCTCGAGCGCGTCGACGAGGACGCCCGCGTTGCGGAGCTCCGCGCAAGGCTCGCTGCTTCCGAGGCTGAGTGCGCCGAGCTCCTTGCACTT
The DNA here is from genome assembly GCA_050013115.1 of Polyangiaceae bacterium. Lineage (GTDB taxonomy): Bacteria > Myxococcota_A > Polyangia > Polyangiales > Polyangiaceae > Palsa-1150. Next base: position 1,672 of record JBEKFX010000193.1, on the reverse strand, counting down.
GCGGAGGACGGCCGAGCGCTTCGAGCGCTACGTGCTTCGGTCCGAGCGCTTCCCGTCTCGTGGTTTGACAAGTTGACGGAAGGGGCCGGCAGGTGAGGCAGGCACTCTCGCTCGTCAAGTTCGGGCTCAACTGACATGGCAGCGGCCCCTACCCCGCGGCGAAGTGTTGCGCCTCCGGCGAGCTTCGCGCCAGGCGAAGCCGTCGAAGAACCCGGTGAGCCAGGTGACCATGCTACGGTTGGGAGGGTGGTGGTGCTCGACTCCGGCCCATCCGCAGACCTCGCCGAGATCGCGGCCCAGCTCGAGCCGGACGCGGTCCGCGTGTTGGCCTTCATCGCTCGCCGGCTGCTCGCCGGTCAACGCGCTTACGGGCGCCTCGACATCGCCACGGACCGCCGCGACTGGCGAAAGGAACGAGCCGAGGAGCTGGCCGACGCATTCGTCTACGGAGCTATCGCAGAGATACAGGCAGCGACGAAGGGCAGTGTGTAGCCGTGGGGATCCGGAGCGGGCATGGTCGAGGCGCTGGTACACCTCACGTCGAGGTGATGCCAGCAGACGAGTTGCCCGTAGGCGTGCCCGTCGATGCCCGTCCGGAACGGACAACGGACCGTGGACCGAGCGGCCGGTTCGCGCCAGGGAACTCGCTGGCCCGCAAGGGCGGGCATGCCAAAGGTGGAAAGTCTCGTCTCGCGCAGCGGCTTGGACTGTCGAAGCTTCCGGAAGACGAAGCCTTTGGCGAATACCGCCGAGCCGCCGCGACGTTCCGGCGCGTCCAGTGCGCCGAGTTATCTCGCACCGTGGGCGGAGGTGTGTGCGGCCCTGGCCCATCGTCCATAGTCGCGTCCGCGGCGCTCGCGCTCGCGTGGTCGCGGTACTTTTCCGACCTCGCCGCATCCGCTTCGTTTTCGGAGGATCCGGAGTTGATTGAAAAGGGGACCGATCTCGCCGTTCGCAGCGCGAAACTCGGCGAGACGTCGCGCCAGCACCTTATGGCGGCGCACGAGCTTTGCGCCCGCGAGGCCGAGGCCCGTGCCGCATTTGCGCCGGTCGCGAGCTCGCACACTGCCCTTGCACGCGCCATCGGCGTGAACGGAGACGGCAAGTGATGCCGGCATTTCTTCAGAGCCGCAACGCGGCCGGGGATTCTCGTGACGGACCCTGAGCGCCGCGCCGACCTTCGAGCTTGAGAAGCTCCTCACGCACCCCAGTGCGTTCGGGCTGACGACAGCGTCTCCCCTTCAGCGCGCGATCTGCCGCATCGCCGATGGCCTGCCACTCGGCGATCTCGCCGGTCATCCCGACGTGCTCGCCGCGATTGGTGACGTGTCGACCATGCCCCCCGGCGTGCGCCCGCTAGAGCTCCTCATCCTCTCGGGCGTCCGCGTCGGAAAGTCGCTCCTCGCCGCGGCCCTCGCGGTGCGAGCGGCCCTGACGTGTGACCTCTCGGCGCTCAGGCCGGGTGAGCCGGTTCGCGTGTCGGTGGTCTCTCTCACGACCGACCTCGCCCGCGTCGTCTTCGAGCACGTGACCGGCACCCTGCAAAGCAAGCCCGCGCTGCGGGCGCTCATGGATGGCGAGCCCACCGCCGACACCGTGAACTTGCGTCACCCGAGCGGCCACGTCGTCGAGGTGAAGGTGGTAGCGGGGGCACGAGCGGGCGCGAGCCTTG
>JBEKFX010000192.1:0-6852 GCA_050013115.1 Polyangiaceae bacterium | reverse complement strand
TATGTCCTGAGCCTTGGGAGGCGATTGTAGGGGGCTGAATGCGAGCGCCGTGCGGTTGTCGCGCTGGGCGCGCCGTGTGTGTCGAGAGTAGCTCGGGGTATTCGCCCTTGTCCCGCGCGAACGTCGCGTGGTAGCGCGCGAGGAGGGCGGCGTCGCGATCGCACATCGACTTCGAGCGGCATCCGAGCCGCCAGATCCGCGACGTCACCAGCGCGCCGGACCAGAAATGTCTTCCACGACATCGTTTTTCGCGCAGAGCTCGGATCTCTCAGTAGCCGACGGCGAGCCCGACTCGGAAGAATGGGCCGGCCAGCACCCCGAGCACCCCCAAATCGACGCCCGGGGTTGTCTGCCCGTTGTTGGTTACCGGCGCGAGCAAAAGGCGATTGATGGCGACCCACGAATAGCCGGCATCGCCCTGGAGCCAGATTCGGAAGGATGGTCCCGGGCGATTGGGGAGTGATACCACGGGGATTGTGTAACCGGCGCTCGCGTCGACGGTGAACAGCCAAATCGACTTCGTGAGGACCGCGAGCGCAATCGGCTGAATGCCGAGGACGCCACTGACCGTCTGCCGATCGTGGGCTTCGGCGAAATCCCATGCGAAACCCGGGGCGACCCGGGCGAACACGTATCCCCAGCGTCCGAAGTGTACCCGTCCCTCGAGAGGCAGCGTGAATCGGTTGACGTGGAGAGACGACTGCGATTCGGACCCGGGGACGACATCCCAGTTCATGCCACCGTAGTCCCAACAGACGCCAAGCGCGAAGGCGAAACGCTCTTCCGTGTGGACAGTGTGTAAAACAGCCACCGAAACGCCAGAAAAGTATTCGTTCAATGAAGACGGAGTGACGACGACGCCGCGGTACCCAAGTTCGAGCCGGGCGACCTGATCCCCCCGATCGGACGCCCGCGAACTTGGGCTCGGATTGCTCTCGGACTCGGTCTGAGCGCGAGCCGCGGGGCCGCCTACGACGACGAGCGCCATGGCGGTCGCAGCTGTGGACGCTTTCACGGCGCATCCGCGCCATTGATTGCATTCGCCGTGCGCGCCGACGTGGGCAGGACGTGGGTGTGCGACATAGCCGATCCGAAGTGGCCAGAGCAGAGTGGTTCGATTGGTTGCGGGGCGCGCAAGCCCCAACCGAGCCGCCAACATGAATATCGGCAAACGCAAAAGAACCGATCGTAAAATCCCATAAAACTCCAATCAGAGACTGGGATGGTCCGTCGCTGAGTGCCAGCGTACCAGTGCTACTGGCGAAAGGCTATTTCACGCAATTGCGCCCGTCGCGCTGTTGTCCCGAGTGGTGCAAAAAAATCGGTGGCGGAGCGTAGCGAATCCATGGATTGGTCCACAGGCGAGCCACGCGGGTGCTCGGCCTCGCCCAGCCCGTCGGCCGAGACCGATTGCAACCCGCTCGCAACGAACCCCACGACGCTGGAGACGGTCTTGAGGCACGCCCTCCATGACCTCCCACGATTCAACCTGTACGGCGACGCATCGTATTCAGAAGACATGGGCGTGGGCAAGGACCAAGGCGGCACGCGTGAGGAACTGATTGGCACTTCGCACGCAAAGTTTGGCGCCCAAAATCCCGAAGCGTCGCTGCCCGGCCCGTTCCCGCGAGGCGGCGCTGCGGCTTCTCGCGCTGATCCTCTTCCCCGTCTTGCCGCGCGCGTCGTTCGGTCTACTGGGCCGACGCGTCCGGCTCCGTCTACGCGGCGCCCTTGTCCGGCGGCGCAGCCATCTTGCTCGCGAGGCGCAGGGTGCAAAAACGAGAGGGCGCTTGGCCTATGTCACGGCTTCCGCTCCCGGCTTGGCCGAAAAGCGCCGGGATTTGCGCGAGAGCGGGGCAATCGCCAGCGGAGCGCCTACCAGCTGAAGTGCGACAACACCGGGCCCACGGTCGCGATTGGGGGTCACGATCGAGAGTTCGCCGGGGACGGCTCCCGGCCCCCCACTGCCGCAATTCGGCTCGCGATACGGCGCACCGAGGGGTGTGGGACCCTCGACGCGATTGCCGCTGGCTGTCTCGCTCGTCGCCGGCACCCCTTGGCCCCGTGCGGTGAGCATCGCTCACGAGCCGGGCGCCGTCCAGAAGCTCCCAAAAGCCGGTACCATACGCGTCCTCGATGACCATTCGACGCTCAGGACGCTCGCAGCCTTACCGAGTAACCAAGTGCGACGACGATGACCACGCGACACTCGCGAGCGCGAGAATCAGGTCGTGGACGGGCACCCTTGGATTTGAGAGCAAGAGACGGAGGGCGGCCGGGACGTCGTGAAGTCACACCGAAGGTCGATGCGAACGTCGAACAAAGAGCTGAAGACCGAGCAGGCCGTGGTCGAAGATCCGCGTTGGGCGCGGATCGTCGCGCGGGACAAGTCCGCCGACGGACTCTTCTGGTACACGGTCGCCACGACCGGCATCTATTGTAGGCCATCTTGCCCATCGCGGACCGCCAAGCCTCGCAATGTGCGAATCCATGACACCCTGGCGTCCGCCAAGGCCACCGGCTTTCGCGCGTGTCGTCGTTGCAATCCCGAAGGCATGTCGGTCGATGCCGAGAACGCGGCGATCATTACAAAAATCTGCCGCATTCTTGACGCTGCCGTCGAGACGCCATCGCTCGGAGAGCTCGCGGATGCCGTAGACCTCAGCCCCTCTTACTTCCATCGTCTATTCAAGAGAGCCACGGGCCTCTCGCCGAAGGCCTATGCAGCCGCACGTCGGGCCGCTCGCGTGCGCGAGGGTCTTGCAACTGCGCGCACCGTGACAGAAGCCATCTACCGGGCGGGATTCGCCTCGACCGGACGCTTCTATTCGTCGTCGACCAAGATGTTGGGCATGCGTCCGAGCGCCTACCGCTCGGGCGGCGCCTGCGAGGTCATCACGTTCGCCGTTGCCCAATGTTCGCTAGGAGCCGTTCTGGTCGCTTCCAGCGACAAGGGTGTCGCAGCCATTTCGCTCGGCGATGATCCGGAGTTGCTCGTGCGCGAGCTTCAAGATCGCTTCGCAAACGCGCAGCTCGTCGGTGGCGATGCGGACTACGAGAAGCTCGTGGCCACCGTCGTGGGCTTTGTAGAGGAGCCCGCGCGCGGCCTTGCGCTACCTCTCGATGTTCGAGGCACTGCCTTTCAGCAGCGGGTGTGGCAGGAGCTGCGAAATCTACCTGTCGGCGCAACCGCGACGTATTCAAGCATCGCAGAGCGTATCGGGGCACCGAAGGCAGTGCGCGCCGTCGCCGGCGCTTGCGCCGCGAACACGCTCGCGATCGCGATTCCTTGCCATCGTGTGATCCGTCACGACGGAACGCTCTCGGGCTATCGCTGGGGGATTGAGCGCAAGCGCAAGCTGCTCGAGCGCGAAAGCGAGCACCGAGGGCGCGCCGCCGGACGAAGCGACGCGATGAGCGACGCCATGCCATCGGCGACAGCGACGGAGCGCAGGTGAGTCCATGAGTCAATGCACCCACGAATGGGTCGCGTGAATGGGTCTCGCGTAGCGAGTGACAGACCCTCACTCGGGTGTGTTGATGACGGCTCCCAGATTGTTTCCGTCGGGGTCGAGCACGAATGCGCCGTAGTAGTTCGGGTGGTAGCTCGCCCGGATCCCAGGCGTCCCGTAGTCCTTTCCTCCTGCCTCCAATGCGGCCGCGTGGAACGCCCGGACCGCGGCGCGACTCGGAGCCTGCAGGGCGACGTGGGTCGGCGATTTCGACACACCGTGCGCGTCGGTCCAATACCCGGGACGCGCATCGCCAATCCAGAATGACGGCTGGCCGTCGGCACGGAATCCTGCGCCTCCCGGGTACTCCTTCACCAGGCCATAGCCGAGGGGTTTCAGAGCCTTCAGGTAGAGGGCTTTGCTCTGGTCGACGTTCTGAACCGTGAGGACGATGTGATCAATCATGAAGGGGATGGTGTCATGTCCATCTTCCGCTGCCGCTCCGTTTCTCGCCCTCGAATCTGGGGGGGGAACCAACGGGTGCCTGCCGTCTCTCCGCCCGCAGATGACGGTGGCGCCTCTGCCGCTCGGCACGCGCGTCCAGCGTCGCGAAGGCGGGTAGAAGTTCTCCAAGCTCTACGTCTTCAAGCTGGACCGTCTGGCTCGCTCCGGCATCACGGCCATGAGGCAAGAACTTCGGCGCGGACGTGGTGTATCGCGTACCCATGGGGTCGAACGTGTTGCAGATGCCGGCCCCAATCGTAGAGCAGCTGTGCTCGCCCGCCTACCTCTCGATCCTCCGTCCTCCGGGCATCGCCGAGTTTCTCCGCAACGTGCGGAGCTGGGCGCTCCTCGAGAACGACAGAAAGAAGCTGGACCAACTCGCGACCCTGGTCGATGACGCCCTCGGCTTCCAGCTCTTCGAATCGATCGAGCGCGCCAAGCGAACGCTGTCGAGCGACCATGTCGCGGACGTGGATTTCGTCTACCCCAGCATCGACGTTCACGAGCGGATCACCCGCACGGACTTTGAGATCGCCTCGCGCCGGGCGACGGATGCAAGTCTCCTTTGCCTGGACGATACCGTGGCGCGGTCGGGCATCACCGCCGGCTCGATCGACATCGTGTGCTGCACAGGCGGCACGGCCAGGGGTGCCTCGGCTCGCGGCGGCGATCGCGGCGCGCAACGTCACGGGCGTTGGCGTCCCGAAGACCGATCGCGCGCACTCCCTGCTCTGTCTCGTTCGAGGCGATGCCGAGGACGACGTAGTAGTCTCGAGATACCATGCTGCGCCCTTAACCACGAGCGTGGGACCTCACAAGGTGTGCCGCACGCGCTACGCCGTCGCTCAGGGAGGACAATAGAAAGGGGGCGACGCCCAACAAGGGTGCCGCCCCCAGCGTGCGCGAAATTCGCGTTTCGGGTTTTCCGGTTGTGCTGTTCCTAGCGATTGACGAAAGAGGGGAGCCAGGGCTCAGACACGCTTGCCGATGGCGCGATGGCCGTTTGGCTGATGAGAAGACTCCCCGGACTGCCCGCGTCGCAGGGCGATGCGGGCGGAGTTCCACCAGACGCGATGCAACGAACGCTGGCGGAGGTAGTCGAGCGATTGCCGGACTGCTGCGGCCCGATCACGGCCGAGCGCTTCGACCTCCTTTCTGTCCACGCTGTTACTCCTTGAGCTGCTTGGAGTGGCCGTTGCCGATCTGGATCTTTCTCGGCTTGGCCTTGGCTTGCTTGGGGATACGGATTGTGAGGACGCCATCGGCCAGGCTCGCGACGAGGTTCGCGTCGTCCACGTAGTCCGGCAGGGTGTACGCGCGGGTGAAGGAACCGTACTCGCGACCGAGCATGACCTGCTCGTCGTCCTTGCTCTCGAACTTGCGCGTCCCCTTGATCGTGAGGACGTGGTTCTCCAGCGTGACTTCGAGATCCTCCTGCTTTACGCCTGGAACATCGCAAATGAAAGTGACCTCGTTCTCGTTGGCGCGCACGTCGATGGCCGGGTCGAACGTGCGCGGGCTCGTCGCCGTGCCGAGCATGGACCCCATGACATCATCGAACATGCGATCCAACGTGGTGACGGCATCCCATCTGGTCAGCATTTGAACACCTCCTTGGGTTCAGTTGTCTTTCGTCTGCGAGTCCGCGGCGCGACACGAGCCCCCGACAAGGGGACCTGCCGACCCTGCCCGAACACGGAGGGAAACCACCGCCCGGGCGGGGTCGAACGCCGTGAACCCAAAAACGCTTTTAATCACGCCCGATCGACGGTCAAGGGGCGCTCAAGATTTTTCTGGCTGCGCAGCGGCATGGTCAGCCAGGTGCATCGCGACCTCCGAAAAAGAATGCCGCCATGATTCTCCTTCGCGTCGAGGAATAGAACCGGATGGACACGCGATGAACACGGCAGATGGTGACCGAGAGCGCGATGCCACGGCGTAACGTCCTTTCCAAGAGCCTCATTCTGTCTGCGCTCCTGGGGTTCTCGGCCGTCCTCGCGTGCCGAACGACGTCGGTCCCACCGTCGCCTACGTCGAGCGCGGAGCCGCGGCTCCCGTCCCCAACGCCGTCGCCCCCGCCTTCGCTCAGTTCCGGCGCCCGAACGGAGGATGAGCGCAACACCGTTACCGTCTTTCGGGCTGTGGCGCCGAGCACGGTCTTCGTGACCCAGACACGCCTTGTGGTCGACTTTCTCGGCGATGAACAAGAGGTTGCTGCCGGGAGCGGTTCAGGATTCGTATGGGACGAAGCCGGCCACATCGTTACGAACTACCACGTCGTGCAGGGGGCTCGCGCGCTCCGGGTCACGTTTCAGGGTCAAAAGACGTTCGACGCCAGACTGGTCGGAGTCGAACCCCGAAAGGACATCGCGGTGCTCAAAGTGGACGCCCCCCGCGAGCTTCTCAAGCCCGTTGCGGTTGGTCAGCACGCGAACCTCGATGTCGGGCAGAAGGCAATTGCAATCGGCAATCCTTTTGGTCTCGATCACACCCTAACGACGGGCGTGATCAGCGCCCTCGGTCGTCAGGTTCACGGGGTTGGGGGTGTCACGATTCGCGACATGATTCAGACGGACGCTGCGATCAATCCAGGCAACAGCGGCGGTCCTCTTCTGGACTCGTCCGGGACGCTTATTGGTATGAACACGATGATCTTCAGCAAGAGTGGAGCTTATGCGGGTATTGGGTTTGCCGTGCCGGCAACCACCATCGGCCGCATCGTGCCGCAGATCATCGCCAAGGGGCACGCCGAACAACTGGGGTTCGACATCCAAATCGATCCGCTTGGGAGGCTCGAACGCCGGTTTGGTATACGAGGCGTCGCGGTCCTCGCGGTTCCGCCTGACGGAGCCGCAGCGCGCGCCGGAATGCGGGGCATCCAGCAGACAGCGGGCGG
>JBEKFX010000191.1:0-6933 GCA_050013115.1 Polyangiaceae bacterium | reverse complement strand
CACAAATGCGGCATCGACGGCACTCGGGCAGCTGAACGCACAATCAGTTTTTCGAGCCGCCCCCTTTCCCAGCCGCCGCCCGACCCCAGACGAGACGACGCCCAGGTTTGACCCGGGTCTCTGAACCGCGGGGTTTCCGCAATTCGTGGACCATCCGTGGGGTTTCCGCAATTCGTGGACCATCCGTACCCTCCCGGAGACACTGCGAGAGATGAATCCCGTTTCCGTCGCGACCGTTTTCCGACGCAAGAAGGGTCCATGCTGTTTCTAGGCAGTCGAAACGAAGAATCGCGCCCTTGCTTTCGTCGCGGCCGCTTATGGGGATCGCAGCGGGTCTCTCGGACAATCCTGAGACGACCTACACGCGTGGGGGAATGGGAGTCGGTGGGGTTTTTACGCCGATGGACCATGAACCGAGTCTTCTTTTTCTGCTCCGTCGCCGAGATTCTCGTCGGGTGCGGCGGAAGCACGGAAGCGTCTCACGCGGGCCCACAAGGTTCGTCGTCGGTCGTCTCGCAAGCGAACGGCAGCTCCGCGTCGCATGCACCGGGGTCGAACGGATCCAGTTCCACAGGCTCTGGGTCCATTGTATCCGGCTCGAGCGGCTCGAGTGCTTCTGGTTCGACCGCCGTGAGCACGGACGGAGGCAGCCCGGACGTCCCTTCCGCCGATGCAGCACCCGCAGACGCGACGACCACGACCCCAGCGGGCTGCACGCCCTCGACGACGCAATGTTCGGACGGCGGCGTGCAAACCTGCGGGCCAAACGGCCAGTGGGGGAGCGCTCTCGCCTGCCCCGGCAGCGCGCCGTCTTGCGGCGCAGGCGTTTGTCTCTGTCAAGTCGGTGCAAGCCAATGTGCCGGGAGCAGCGTCGAGACTTGCGATTCGGACGGCGGGTGGGGCAGCCCCTGGACGTGTGCGACGGCGACCTGCGACGAGGCGGGCTGCGTTGGCGCGACGACGACCGGTCCGAGCTGCGCAGCGGTCGGAGCCGGCACGACCAGCTGCGGACCCGGAGGAAGCGGGACCGAGAGCTGCTGCACGAGCCTGGAGGTGACGGGCGGCACGTTCGACCGGCTGTATCCGAGTGGCGACGCCGGTTTTCCGGCGACGGGCGCTTTGGCCACCATCAGTGGTTTGCGGCTGGACAAGTACTTGGTGACGGTGGGCCGATTGAGGCAGTACGTGAATTACGTGACGGGCAGCGCGGGCGCGCCCCCTCCAAATGGCAGTGGTACCCACACCCATTTGAATGGCGGCCTTGGACTGGGTCAGGGTACCGGGGCGAACCAGATTTACGAGACGGGCTGGGATGCAACCGATTGGAACGCGCAAATCGCCACGGGACCAGGCGCCGCGAGCACATGGAACGACAACCTGAACAGGTGCAATCCGCTCAGCACGTGGACCAATGTGGCCGGCAGCCAAGAGAACCTGCCGATCAACTGCGCGACCTGGTACGAAGCGTACGCGTTCTGTATCTGGGATGGGGGCTTTTTGCCCACCAACGCAGAGTGGGAATACGTCTCCGCGGGCGGTGCCCAGCAGCGCGAGTACCCCTGGGGTTCAACCGATCCGGGCACGGCCAACCAGTATGCGATTTACAACAATTTATACGGAGCGTGTACGGAGGCTGGAAACTGCATTGCGCCGGTCGGATGGGCCAGCTTGGGAGCCTCTTACTGGGGGCAGCTCGATATGGTCGGCGAGCTGGATGAGTGGATGCTCGATTTTGCCACGCTGAGCGCCAACACGGCACCTTGTACGAATTGCGTCGGCTTTTTGAATAATAATATGGGAAGGGATACGCGTGGTGGCGGGTATTATGTTTCTCTTAGCCGCCTCCAAATGATGGTGACCAGTGTCTCCGACGAGCGAATCCCGTCGGTTCGCGACCCCACGGTGGGGTTCCGGTGCGCCCGGACACCCTGAGACGCCCTCCAGAGCCCGTCGACGATGTCATTCATGTGTGGTGGAGGCAGGGCTTCGACCGCCAAGGCCTTCGCGCGCGTCCTCGAGCCTCGAGGGCTGCGACCGCTCGGAAGCCGTGGGACCTTTCGACGCTCCCCCCGTGGCTGAAAAGGTCGCCATCATCACGGTCGACGCGGATCACGCCGTGGGCGTCTGGGGCGGCCGGCAAGCGCCCGCACGGCGCCGGAGGACTTTTCGACGCCGCGAATCTCGATGGCGGGCCGCATCGGACGCCTCCTCGGTCAACTCAGGCCACCGGCCGCCCCCTACCGACAACGCTCCCAGGCCAGCGATGGGCAGGCGGCAGAAAGCTCCGACACGATGGCAAGCACTGGACCGAGCGAGCTCTCCGCTGGGTTTGGAGCGCCGGGGGTTTCACGCGAATGCCCCGCGCGTTTCGAGCGTGTCAGATACGGGCTATGCGAACGGACCATACGATGACCAACGAAAGGAGAGAACCATGCGCTGGTACCACTACGTAGCCTACTTCTTCGGGGGGGCCTTCCTTGTGAACGCGATCCCCCATCTCGGCCATGGAATCTCGGGCCACCCGTTCCAAAGCCCGTTTGCATCTCCGCCGGGGGAGGGCCTGTCCTCATCGATGGTGAACGTGCTCTGGGGATTCTTCAACCTCGCGGTGGGCTACCTGCTCGTCGGCCGCGTCGGCCGGTTCGATCTCCGCAAGACCCCGCACGTGCTCGTTCTCGGAGCGGGCATCCTTGTCATGTCCGTCATGCTTGCCCACGCGTTCGGCCGGTTCCACGGTGGGCTCATGAACTGAATCCAAGCCGGGCGGCCGGCTCGGGGGGCCGATGTCGCCCCTTTCGATCAGGGGCCAATCGCTGAGAACCCAAACGAATCCAAGCCGGGCGGCCGGCTCGGGGGGCCGATGTCGCCCCTTTCGATCAGGGGCCAATCGCCGAGGGCCCAAACGACATTCTCGGTGGGCGACACTCTCTCAGAAGACGTATCCCGGCGTGCCGACGCCCGCGATGAAGCGCCCCGCTCGCAGAAGGTTCTCGCAGAGCGCCGCGACGGTGACGGGGCCGACGCCCCGGGGAACCGGCGTGATGAAGGATGCGACGCGGTGCACGTGTTCGAAATCGACATCGCCGTGCATCTTGCCTGCGGCGTCGATTCGCGTGGCGACATCGAAGATCGCGACGCCCGGCTTCACCATGTCCGCGGTGATCCGGTAATCCGGGGCGCCGACGGCCGTGACGAGGATGTCGGCCTCGCGAATGAGCCGCTTCTGGTCCTCGACCCTCACGTGCCGATGGCACCAGACCGCCGCGGCGTTGCACATGCGCCCTCCCAGCATGTGCAAGATCGGCTTCGAGGTGATGTCGTTGCGCCCAACGACGACCGCTTGCCGCCCCTCGGTCTGGACGCCATAGTGGGCGATCATGCGGCGGACCGCGAGGGCGGTGCCTGGCATGAGAAGCATGCGCTCTTGCTGCGCGCGATAGAGCGAGGCGACCGCGACGCGACCGACGCCGTCGACGTCCTTCTCCGGGGCGATGGCGTCGAAGACGTCGAACTTGTTGGTTGCCGCTGCATGCTCTTCGATGTGATGGGGCAATGGCAGTTGAACGAGGATCCCGTGGATATCCGGCGTTCGACTCAAGCGCGCCACCTCGCCGACAAGGTCATCGGTCCGGATTTCGGGGGAAAACGCCTTGACCTCGGCGCGCATTTGCAAACGGGCGCAGGCCTCGATCTTCCTCTTCACGTACCGCTCGGAGGCCGGATTGTTGCCAACGAGCACGATGGCGAGCGTGGGGACGAGCCCGTGCCTCTCGATGAGCTCTGAGACGGCGGTACGGACGCGCGCGTCGATCGCGTCGGCCACGGGCTTGCCCAACATGACGACGGGGCTCATTGCGGTACGACGGGGCTCATTGCGGTCGGAGTCATCGACGTCCCTTCGATCTGGCTTTAGCCTGAAGGTCCCCGGCTCGGCATGACGGGGGGAACTTCAGTTTGGCGGACTGGCGCCCGCGCACACCCTCGCCCTATGTAGCACGGGTCGGCCGTTCGCTGCGTGACGGTCCACCGGTTCGGCCGTGGGCCCGGTCTTGGGTTCTTTGGTCCGACACGCTCCGACTCGTGCGAATCGCCCGCCGCTACACCCTCGATTCAAGCAACGCCTATTGGGCCGATGCGAACGGCGACTTCTGGCAGGAAACCCATCGACCGCTCGTCCGCCCCCATCCTGCTGGCCTCCGAAGACACCCCTCCGGCCTTCATGGCTGTCGACGCGACCTATGTCTACTGGACCCGTCCCGTCGCCGGCACGGTCATGCGCTGCTCCATCGGCGGCTGCGGCGCAGCACCCGAGACGATTGCGATGGGCCAGGCCGGTCCCTACTGCCTCGCTGTCGACGCGGGCGGCCTTTACTGGACGAACACGGGGAGCCGCGCTGGATACGACGGATCGATCATGCGCTTTCGGCCCGGCGACGACGCGCCCACGCTCCTTGTCGCGAATCTTTGGTGGCCTGAGCTTCTCGTCCTCGACGCGAGCTACGTCTATTGGGGAAGCGGCGACCTCACGACGCGCCGGGCACCGCGCTGAGGCCTTCTCAGCCGACCGCGCTCGACAGCGGGCTTCGCGCGAGCCTGTGAAAGTTCTGCGTCAGCCATGCGTCCCGGCGGCCGCTCCCAAAGGCATCTTGAAAATACTTGAGTAGCGCTTCCTTTGCCATCCATTGATCCCTGATCCGCAAGACGCGCAGGGCATCGATATTGCGATGGGCTTCCGCTACTTGCAAAAGTTTGATGACTTGGGCAGGATCGAAATTAAGATACGTATTTGTGGCTCCGTCCCCCACGGGGACGTCGACGAGGGTATACGTCAGGCCGATATTGCCCGTGCACGGGTCGGAGCCGCACAAGCATGGGATCGGCGCGGGTCTCTGCCAGTGGTAGTCGATCGTGATTTCGTCGCCTGCCTGGACGGGCCGGGTTGCGCGCATCATGAGAGCCCCTCGATAAAGCTCGGTGATTTTGGCGTTCGGATTGCACGAGTGGTTGGCAAGATGCCCCCCGATCTTGTCCGGATCGGGGCGTACCGCGCGATAGACGTTTTTTCCCGCGTCCCACGCGTACGTCACCGCGTACTCCCCATCTTTCGATTTTTCGAACGCCTCCGCCTCTTCTTTCGTGCGAAAGAGAGGAATGGTGATGGGCTGGCCGACGAAGGCGGCGACGAGGGTGCCCTTCGGATGGGCGACCGTGGAAAAGATGCCACGGCCCCTCTCCGTCTCGCGGATTTCAATCCATTGATGCTGGATCACCTGCTTGTATTTGTTTGCTTCTTGCCAAGGCCGGTCCATCGGTGCCACCTCATGATCCACCGGCGCGCCGACTCTGGCCAGTCGGAGGCGGCCGGGCGCCCGGGGGAGTGGCGACACAAGGACACAAAGCCAGCGCGCCAGCGTCTCCCACAGGAGGCGCTGGCGGCGTTCACGGGCGATTCAATCGCCTGGGTGGCGGCCCCCCAGGCGTCCAGGGACCGGGTCGGGCGCCTTTTATTTAGGTCAGGAGCTCGGTGAGCGGCCCTGACGGCCCATAGGCCGCAGCCGTACCCGACTGCCCGAACGGCGTCGCGGTGAGGCCGTGGGCCTGCATGATGGTTGAGTGCACTTGCGCGGTCGACTGATTCGCATTTCGCGGGGCGGCGAGGACCGTCGACGCCCGCGGCAGCGTCAGATCGGCCGCGGTGAAGTAATTGATGTGGCGGCCGTCGATCTTCATGTTCCCGCTGGCACCGCCCGCGAGGAGGACCGGCATGTCCCAATGGTTGTGCGTCGCCCCGTCGCCGATGTCGGTCGACACGTAGACGGTCGTGTTGTCGAGCACCGTCGTGCCGTCTGACTCCATGACGCCGTCGAGTGCGCTCAGCACCGTCGCCAACTGCGTGATTTCCCATGTATCGATCTGCGTCAACGCCGCCAACTTCGCGGGGCTTCCGCCGTGATGCGAGGTCGCGTGGTGCGCGGTCGAGGTGCCCATGAGAAACTGGTAGTCGTTGTTGCTGGTGCCGTTTCCCATCATGAACGTGATCGCCCGCGTGATGTCGCACGTGAACGCCAAGGACATGAACTGAAGGAAGAGAGGCACGTCCGTCGTGATGAACGAGCTCGGGATGACCCCGTGACCGCCGCCCGTGGCGGCGGTCGGCCCGAGTCCCGCCATCGGTTCCGCGGGTTCGGTGCACGTGAGCGGCGCCGCCGTCGATACGTTTTGCAGCGACGTTTCCAGGTCGCGCACGGCCGTCTGGTATTGCTGGAGCATGAGGTTGTCGCCGGGGCTGAGCTTCGCCGACAGGGAATTCGATTCGCTCAAGACTGCATCGAGAACGCTCTTCTGTTCCGCGAAGCGCAGGGCAGCGGCTGCGGTCGACGCCGTGGTGGGCGCACCGGTCGTGGGCGACGATCCGAAGAGCTGGAGGAAGACCTGCTGGGGGTCGTAGAGGTTGGGCATCGCCGCGCCCTTGTTCCACGAGATCATGCGCGAGAAGTTGCAGTTCGTGTTGTCGCAAATGCCATTGTTGCCCTGCACGCCAATTTGCAGCCCAGTCGGCAAAAGTGGCGTTCCGCCCGCATTGAGGACGGGCAAGAGGAGCTGGTCGAGGCTCGTCCGCGTCGGGTCGGTCGATTCGCAGTTGACGCCGACCATGTTGAGAAAGCACCCGGTCCCCGATCCGTGACCGCCGGGCACGGAATCCGTCGTGCAAGCGGGCGTCGGTATGGCGATATTTTGGTGATCGAGGCCGCTGATGACCAGCGTCTTTTTCTGGACGCCGGCGGCGATGAGCGGATAGAGGATCGACGCGGCACCAACGTTCGATGCCGTGAAGGTTGCCGAGGCTGAAGAGGCGAGCGGCGTCCCCTGGGTCGCGGTCCACTGCGCACCATCGGCAGCTGCCGGCGTCCAGTTGGGCATCGCCATTCCGTT
>JBEKFX010000190.1:0-6964 GCA_050013115.1 Polyangiaceae bacterium | reverse complement strand
ACGCGTGCATCGTACGTGAAGAGGACCACGGGGCCACGGGCAACGCGGCGCAATTCGCGCACGCCCTGCTCGCGGTCGTCGTCCCAATGGTGGATGGATAGAATGGCCATCGCGGCGTCGACCGATCCGTCGCGGAGTGGCAATTCCAAAGCGATGGCCCGGATCGCTGGGGCTACAGTAAGTGACGGGGCCTCTGCGACGCCATGACATCACTCGGCTCGATGGCGATGACGTGACGATCGTCTGGCTCATAGGAGCCGGCACCTGCGCCGACGTTGACCACCGTCCGGGCGTCGCCGAGAGCACCGACAATGCGCTCGCGAAACTGGGGATCCTCGCGTCGGAAGTGGGCATAGCCCTGACCGATGGCATTATACCTGTCGTTCGTGGGTCAACGCGCTAGCGCTCCCGGCCCGAGAGATCACGGGCTCGGGTCCCGCGAAACGATAAGCCCGCTCTCTTTGTCGCCGCTCCACCCTTCAAGCTCATGTTTGACCCTTTCACATTATCGCCTTGCCGGGCGCTATCCGCAGGCTGAAGGTCGGTCATGCAAGACTGGCTCGTCGGTGCGAAGCACGTATGGCGCCCCTACTGTCCCACGAAGGGGGTGCCGGAGCCGCTTCGCGTGGCGAAGACGAAAGGCGCGCGAATCGTTCTCGAGGACGGGCGGGAACTGATCGATGGAATCGCTTCGTGGTGGACGGCGTGCCACGGCTATAACCACCCGCATATTCGCAAAGCCGTCGAGGATCAGCTCGCGCGTGCGCCGCACGTCATGTTTGGGGGACTGGCGCACGAGCCAGCGTATCGGTTGGCCACGCGGCTAGCCGCCCTTCTCCCCGGCGATCTCGGTCACGTGTTTTTCGCCGAGTCCGGGTCGGTCGCAGTCGAAATCGCGATGAAGATGGCCCTGCAGTATTGGACGAATCGTGGCGAGCGGGGTCGCTGCCGTTTCGTTTCCTTCTTCGGCGGCTACCACGGCGACACATTGGCCACCATGGCGCTTTGCGACCCCGAGGAGGGCATGCACGCCTTGTTCGCGGGCGTGATGCCCGCTCAGCATGTGCTCGCGCTCCCACGCGAACACGCCGATGAGGCAGCCCTTGACGACTTGCTTCGTGTGCGCGGAAGCGAGATCGCCGCGATCGTCGTCGAGCCGGGCGTCCAAGGTGCCGGCGGGATGCTCTTCCACGATGCCGAGGTTCTCGTTCGGCTGCGCCGCTTGGCGGACCGGCACGACGTCCTCTTGATCTTCGACGAGATATTCACCGGCTTTGGTCGGACCGGTCCGCTCTTCGTCTGTCAAGGCTCGGGCGTGACACCTGATATCGTCACTCTGTCGAAGGCGCTGACGGGCGGCACACTGCCGCTGTCGGCCACGATTGCCAACGCGCGCGTGTTCGACGCGTTTTGCTCCGTTGATCCGCGCGCCGCGCTGATGCACGGACCGACGTATATGGCGAACCCGTTGGCGTGCGCTGCGGCCAATGCCTCCCTTGACCTTTTCGAGGGAGGCTCGTGGACCAACGACGTCGCTCGGATCGAGCGCGGTCTGCGCGAAGGCCTGGCGCCATGCCGCGAGCTATCCGGCGTCATCGACGTGCGGACGAGGGGCGCGATCGGCGTGGTCGAATTCGAGCGGCCGGTGGACGCGCTTGCATTGTGTTCGCGTTTCGCCGACGAAGGGGTCTGGATCCGCCCGATGGGGCGCGTCGTTTATCTCACTCCGGCCTTTGTTATCGGCGACGACGAGCTCGCGCTCCTGACCGCCGCAATCCGAAAGGTCCTTGGCGCATCGGGGGTTCTGTCCACGATGATCTCTTCCTCGCGATCTCATCCAAGCCCCGTGGAGTAGTGATCGGCAAATGTGACGAAGACATCCAGGACGATCGTCGAGCCGACGGAACTGACCCGACAGGTGGAGTAGTGATCGGCAAATGCGACGAAGACATCCTTGTCGTGCGTAGCAGCCCTCAAGCTTTCCTTCGCCTCGCTGGTGAAGAGGACTCGCCGCCGTTCGGACAAGGACATGGGGTCATGGGCCTCGCTCCGGGCCCCCTTCTGGCGGGCGTCGAGGGCTCTTTCATTGTTACGGCGCTGCCCGGCGACGGTAGGCTGGGCGAAGAGTGACGAATGGGTTCGGGATACTCTCGCGGCGCAACGATCGCGTCACCCATGCTCGCGATGGATCTGCCCGTCTGGGCGGCGCGTGCGCTCGTACGCAGAAGCGATGGGGGTTTGGCGGATGTCGTGCCGCCGGATGCCTGCCTGGGAGCACACTTTCGATGGGACGTCGCGTGGAGGCGGTCGTTGGCGACGCTGGCATCGGCTCATACGTCATCGCTCTGATGATCAGCGGGCGCGTGTGCGACGGTCGCCCTCCTGAGCGTCGCCGTTGACAGCGATGAGGAAGCGCCAAAGGCCATTTCTGCTGGTGCTGCGGGCTCATGAAGCCGAACGAGCATTTCTCCGGGCGAGGCCATTTGCGCCATCTTTGCAAAGACTGTCATAAGCTTGGCCCTGACGAACTGGCTTTCCGGCAGGCGGTCCGGGGCATGGATCGCATGGTTCAATGCGAAACGGGGCGCGTGAGGCGCTCGCAATGGAACAATCTGGCGCGGTTTCTACGGCATCCCAATGAGCGCGTTCGGCGCTACGCAGAAGATCTCGCGGCTCTGGATATTCTGCCACGCGAACAAGTCGACGATGATTCACCCGACGTACGTTCGATGTCGGAGGCGGACCACGACTTCGGGGTTGGTCTTTGATCTGGATTGCAGACTGGCTGGCATCCGAGAACTGATGGGTCAAACGCCGTGCGACGCGAACGACGCGAACGGCCACATTTGCTTATCCCCATCTATTTGTCGGCCTGCTTTCGGGAGCGTTGTCTTCCAGTCTGGCGCTATCCCTGGTCTGTCGTGACTACTGACCCTTACCGCGGCTCGTTGCGCGGGTCGCGCCCGACCCCTGCACGGCGGTGTTGGCGCTCGAACGTCGCAGGTACATTGCGGTCACTTTTCTCTACGCCAACGCAACGTCCTGTTCGACACAACCGACCGATCGTCCGACGGCTGCGTTCGTCAGCCACCTCATCGCGTGCGTTACCGGTGCAGACGATGGCGGGCCAGAAGTGCGGCAAAGTGCGGGCGCCTCATGCTCGCCAGCCTGCAGGCCTGAACCGTATCTGCCGCCCCTATCGGCCAATGTTGCGCTGTCGTTGGTCGGAACTTGCCTCTTCGGCAATCCAGGTGCCTGGTTGGCCGTGCCGTTTCTCACGGTTTGCACGGTGCGCGCGAGGTCGTCACCGAGAAAGCGTTCGACGCTTTCCGAGTCGCCCGTAACGCGCATCGTCGTCGAAGAGCGTCTCGACGAGACGGTCGTGTGCCCCAACGACGATACACGCAAGAACCGATTCGGTCGCTCGTCGTAGTCGACGGCCGAGCTCTCGTTGAAATGCGCGCGCACCACATGCCCGGTTGCGCGTCCAAAGCATTGGTGAGAGCAACCCCCGTGAGACCAAGTGTTCGGCCGAAGGGGCCGACTTCCCTCGCCTCGAGAACCGGCGAGCCCCGGCTTGCGCTTGTGCTGTAGCCGACGAGGGTGGAACGATGCTCCAACCGGCGGGCGAGGGACTGGGAGCGGGCATTGGCATCCGCTGGGGGCAAATCCCCCCCAAGGCTGGGCACTCGAGACCCGTCCGAGACGTTGATTTAGATGAGGAAATAAATGTGTCATTTGTGTCAATGGATCCGGCGAGGCGAACTTTGAAATTCGCATCGTCACTCGGCTGGGCGATGCTCGCCAACCGACTCCCTCGGTGCTTACGCGGAACTAGAGCTTGGGTGCCCGCGGCGCCGGTCTGGGTCTCATCGGACCCGCTCGCGTCCGATCCGGGCTAGCCGCGGCGTAAACTGGAACGGCAGGCGCGAGTGCGACAGCGAACGGAGTAGTCGTCACCGGGCTGGCGAGAGGAACGAGCTCATCCTTGCGTTCTAACCCGACCCGTGTTGCGACGAACCATCGTTTCAAGGCCCGCGAGAGCCTCGGCCAGTAGGACGCGGAAGGGGCTCGCGGGCGTGGTGAGCGCGGCGGCGGCAGCGACCAATTGTCGCACCCGTTCGAGCTCAGTTGAATCGTCCGGGCAATCGTCCGGCCGATTTGCGTCGCACGTATTTGCAAGGGTTTGCATTGGGTAGGAATCTGACGTCGCGGCGTCGACCCCTTCGATTTGCCGCGATTCTGTGCGATTTGAGAGCTCTGCTCGATTTTCAATTCCGTTGGGGTCGCTTATTTTCAATAGTGATAACTTGAAGTTACGATAAACCGGGCATCGATTTTGACGAGGTCTCCACAGAGTCTCCAAAATCGTCGTCCTCGGCGCGCAGGTTGAGAGGCCGATGGCACTCTTTCGTGCCGAGGGCGAAAAGGCGTATGTAACGAAGTGTAGTCATCAGGTTTTCGTGACCGGCCAGCTCCTGGATGGCTTTGGCCGGTGCGCCCGTAGCGCGAGCCCTTCAGAAGCCGCGCCATCGATCTCTGCGGCGGCCAGCGCGAACCGTGGCGCGCTCCTGGGAGGTCTGTGCGACCGCAAGCTGACCGCCCCCGACACGGCTGCCCCTCCGCGCGACCGACATTGGTTGCGCTCTACCTCACCTGAACGGTCCCCTCCGTGCGGTACGTCGAGCACGCCCGTCGCCCGCGCTGCGGGATCGCGTCGAGTGCTTCTGGTCGATCAGCGCGCCGGCGGGCGCGCCGCACGAGCCCGCACTGCCTCGCGTACGCGTCTCGTCGTGGCGTCAGTCGCCTCCGCCCTCGGCCTGGTGGCGAGCCGCTCCTCGATCGCGATCGAGAGGCGTGAAGTCCCCGATCGAGAGGCGTGAAGTCGGCGAGCTTACCCGCGCCTCGCCGACCACCCTCGTCCGCGAGCGCCGCGCCATATCGGATTCCTTCAATCCCGCGTCGTTGATCGATGCCATCATGCCTCCGTCGAACGCCATCGCCCTCAGGCGGCGCCGATGAGGAAGACGGCCATGATGACGAGGAAGACGGCGAGCGGGCTGAACGTAACGAAGTTGACGACGATTGTGATAGTGGACGCGATCGAGCCAGCGCTCGCGATGTGGACGAATGTGCTTGGTTTCGGGAAGACCGTCGAGGTCCCGCACGGAGACAAGCTCGGCTTCGTGATCTTGGTCCGTGACGGCATCGAGCTGATGCTCCAGACGCGCGCCTCGATCGCGGCCGACATGCCGAAGGTCGCCGAGACGGGTGGCACGCACGTGCTCTACGCGGACGTCGCGTCGCTCGATGACGTGATAGCGTCGCTCGGCGAAGCGGAAGTCCTCGTGCCGCGGAGAAGGACGTTCTACGGCGCCGACGAGATCTGGGTGCGCGATCTGAGCGGCACCATCATCGGCTTCGCGGAGCTGCCGAAGACTTGAGGCGTGGGATCCGATAGTGATAGAAAAATTCCGGGCAGTGTTCGCGACCCTCGCCCGCACCGTAATTGCCGAGTTGAACCTCGTCGTGCCGACAACGCTAAGGTGCAAAAGACGCGGTTCGTCAACGAGACATTCTGCGCCAATTCTCGAACGAAAAGCCCGCGCCGCTACGGGCAGGGCGAGGATGTGGACGAGCCCGCTCAGCCTTCATGCACCGGATGTCGTTGACGAGATCGCCGTCCGGAATGCGCGCACTCGTCCATGAGTCTGTCGCCAGCTCGGGCGAGGCAACCGGGGCGAGTCCGAGTCGCGTCCTCGGGCTCCTTTTGGTTGTCTTTCGCTTGTCGGGGTTGAGTGTCGCCACCGGTCCCCGAGGGACCCAGTTTCGCCGGAATCGCCGGAGCCCGGGTTCGGACCAGCCTGTGGTTGAGAAGGCCGTGCGTCTAGGCTGTCAGGCTGGAAGTTCGAGCTCCCTGATTCTCTGGCGCATCAGGGATCGCGTCGGCGTCGTAGACAGGGTTGGCGTGGGCGATGTCGCTCGCCCGGCGAAGGAGGTCCAGGGCGCGTTCACGCTGTCCCCGGTCCTCAAAGACCATCGAGAGCAGGCCGATGCCTTCAGCCTGGCCGGGGAAGTCACGAAGGAAGTCGTGGCAAAGAGCCTCTGCCTGGTCGACCCGGCCTGCGAGAAGAAGTCACGAAGGAAGTCGTGGCAAAGAGCCTCTGCCTGGTCGACCCGGCCTGCGAGAAGCTCGTCGAGGATGTGGTCCGCGCGTTCGTTGAGCTCGTCGATACAGCAGGGGCAGAGCTGGGGATGCGACTCGGTCTGCGCGACGCCATCGACCGCGGTGGGAGGCTCGATGGCCAGAGCCGTCAGGCAGCACCGTTTGCGCTTCCGGCCGCTGCCGCGGGGGCAGAGTTCATTGCGTCCGATCTTGGCCATCGCTTTTTCGTCGCAGCATCGTTCGCCGGCGTGAGCGGGACAAGTTTTTGGCCGCCCGGGGTTTCGGAGCGAGCGGGCAACGTCGACGAGGGCTTGCGCATTTTTCTCTGCGCGCGTTGCGGCCGCGGCCATCTCTTCGTATTCCTCAATCGAAGAGGACACATGGCCCAACTTCTTTTTTGGGACCGCACGGGATTTTGCGTCGTGAAAAAGCGTCTCGAGTCTGGACCGTTCCGCCTTCCCCGGACGGCACAGGGAACAGCGACGCATGTCGAGATCGACTCGGCGGAATTGGCGCTGACGCTCGAGGGGATCGAGTTGACGGGGGCGAAGCGTCGCAAGCGATACGTGGGCGAAGCCGCGTAACAAAAAAAGAGCGGGCGCTCGTCTCATTCTTGTTGCGGAATCGACGGGACGAGATCATATCGGCTCTCGGTTCCGTGGCGCACAATTCTTCATCCAAAAAGCCCTCCGGGAGGACTCAGGCTCGGACGTTCATCGCGTCCGAGCCGCTGCCCGTTGCCCGAACTCTTTTGAGCGCTGGAATCGGATTCGAGCCGGAACTCGAGATGGCCCGTCA
>JBEKFX010000189.1:0-6974 GCA_050013115.1 Polyangiaceae bacterium | reverse complement strand
TCGACGCGTACCTGACCGGTTGGAATGACCACCCAACACCGTTCCGCTGGACCAAGCCCGCCCAGGCCATCATTCGAAGTCACCGGCGGATGCTTGACCGTATCTCCGTCGCGGTGCACTAGCGAGCGAGCTCCGATACACGCTATGGCGAGTCCCGTCCGCCCAATCCCGGCGTAGCACGACACGTGTGCGCGACCTCCCCGCGCTAGCCATGAGCAAACCTGATTCAACTGCTCGTCGAACAGCTCAAGGTTGACCGGTGCGCCAAAGTCCGGGATCTGGGCCCACAAGACCTCGCTGGCGATTGCCCTCATCGCCGGGACATACTCGTAGAGCTCCTCGGCGACGTTCCACCAGCAGTCAAGCTTCTCCTCGCGGAGTGCGGCGTAGATCTCGGAGTTTGGGCGGCCGCTGAGGCTAAGTACGCCAAAATCGAGGTTCATCAACCCGACAACTTTTTCCAGGACAAACTCTCCCGTCCAGGGTTGGATTTAACGCCTGACGCACGAAAAGGTTGTGTCTCCCATATCAAGACTGCCTTACATATCAAGACCGCGTCCGGGAGATCGTCGCGGTCCGGGCGCAGCCCGGGAACGTTTCGCCGGTGCGCGCCCCCGAAGGCCTGGGTTGCGGGCTCTGGGACGCCGTGAGACCTTCAACGCTCCCCGTGCCTGAGAAAGTGTCCATCAAAGTGGTCGACGCGGATCACGCCGTGGGCGTCTGGGGCGAAACGCTCATTCAAGTCTGGCGCGGCAAAGCATGCGCGCAAGCCTTTACGGCAATGAACGCGGTGGCCCGAATCTTGACCGCAAAAGCGCCAGGCAGGGCGACGTGCTTATTTATCGTCGAAGCATCGTCGCCGCCACCGGACGACGCGGCTCGGCGGGTTTTGGCGACCTTCAGCCGCGAGATCGTCGCCAAGATGGCCGTGGCGGTCGTGGTCGCGGAAGGCGGTGGCTTTCGCGCGTCAATCGTCCGGGGCGTGGGTATTGCCCTGACGGCGCTCATGCCCCATCGCGTCCCCTTCAAGTTCGTGAATGGCGTGGCTGACGCGTGGCAACTGCTCTCGCCGCACCTCCCGGGGACAGACCTCTCCGAAATGCTGGACGCCGCGCGACAGGTGCGGGGAGCGATTGGCTCGACGGGCTGACTCGATTGGTCACCCAAATCGCGTTCGGGGACCGACCCCGAGCAGTGCCTCCGCACCTCGCTCATCGTCAATGCGCCCGAAAGACGCGTCTGCGCGCAAGAAGCGGGTCTATCGCAATCTGGGATGCGCCGATCGCGTGGCTGGGCAACTTCAACGCCCAAAGCCGCGGACCGCAGCCCGGGTCGGAAGCCTTCTACGAGGGATTCCGATGCGCGCGGCCGTGATCGGTGGGCGCGCCCGAGGCGGCTCTTGGCTCGCCGCGTTCGCGACCCTCGCCGGGTGCGACGCCGTGCTGGGGCTCGACCCGCGGACGCTGCAGGATGGCGGCGGGGGTGATGCCGCGATCGACGTCGGAAGCGCGGATTCGGGAAGTGACTCGGGATTCGCAGCGAGCAGCTCCGGGTCACCGTCTCCGAGCTCGGCGAACGACTCCGGGAGCGGGACCAAAGGTCGAGCCCGGATTCCGGCGACGGTGGTCGGGGTCCGGCGCCGGCGACTTGGGCGCAGGGAGCTCGGGCGCCGGCGAAAGCTCGGGCTCGGGAGGCGGATCAGGAACGACGGCGTGTGGCTTCGGCCTTGAGAGCTGCTGCACGAGCCCCACCGTTCCGGCTGGCTCGTTCACGCGCATTTATGCCAACACCGCCGACGGGCGGATCGCGGACAGCGCGGAGGGGGCACGTCGGAAGCGGATCGGACAAGCGTCAGCACATTTCGACTCGACAAGCACGACGTCACCGTGGGTCGATTCCGCGCGTTCGTCGCCGCGTGGAACGGTGGCGCCGGCTTCGTGCCCGCAGAGGACTTGGGCAAGCACGCTCACTTGAACGGCGGGCTTGGGCTCGCCAACAGCGTGACCCCCGGAAGCTACGAGCCACGGTGGAACAGCGCCGACGTCAGCTACCTCGCACCGACGGATCAGAACTTGAGCAGCTGCAACGCCAAGGACGGGACGGAGGTCGCCGCGGCATGGACCCCGACCCCTGGCGCCGACGAAGCGCTCCCCATCAATTGCGGGAAGTGGGCGGAGTCTTATGCTTTCTGCTTCTGGGACCGAGGTTTCTTGCCCAGTGAAGCCGAGTAGGCGTACGCAGCGGCCGGCGGGGGCGGGCAGCGCGCGTTTACGCGGGGAGCCGCGGTCGGGGGGTCCTGCAACAACCCGGCTCCTCCGCCGCCTTCGCAGACGTGGCCTGACCTCACCCGGGTCCTGAGCAACCTTGCGCCCGTCGGCACGGCCAGACGATTCGCGACTGGCTTGCCCGAGAGCGACCGCGACTCGTGCGTTGCGCGAGCACCGGTTTGAGATGGAGCTGGTGCGTCCGGTCTCTGTCGGTAAAGCGCCGTACGTCCGTTTCGACAGAAGCGACTGTTCGGTCCCGTCCCGCACGCGTTTGCGCAAAGGACGCTGACCATCGCCGCCGGCGAGACTAGCGTGCGCGTGCTCGACGGCGTCCGCGAAGATCGCCTGTCACGCGCGCAGCTATGACCGGGGCCAGCGCATCGAAGACTCGGGCAATCTCGAAGCATTCGGCGCTGAAAAGAAGCGAGTGCGTGAGCTTCGCGGCCGCGACCGACCTCGGTCGTGCTGTCCGGCCGCCGTGCCGTTCCTCGGCGCTCTGGCTCAGCGAAACAGCCGGCTCTCGAGTCACACGGCCTTGTTACTCACGCTGCTCGATCGCTACGGCCCTCGCGACCTCGACGCCGCGCTCGCCGATGCGCTCTCACGCAGCGCGGTCGGCGCGTAGTCCGTCGCGCACATCCTCGATCAGCTCTCGCGCCAGCGGCTGCAAAAACCGCCGCTTCCTCCGCATGCTCTCACACACCGGCGCGCTGCCCTCGTCGTCAAGCCGGGGCGAGCTTGGCCCTTACGACAAGCTCGGACGCAAATGCGGAGGCGACCATGAGTGAGCTGTCCGGCCGGCTGACCGCGCTCGGCCTGCGCCACGTCGCCGACAACCTCGACGACCTCGTCGCCCTTGCTCAAAAGCGCCGACTTGGCGCGCGCGAGCTCATCGAGCATCTTGTCGACCTCGAAGAAAAGGATCGCGCTCGTCGAAGTCTCGAGCGCCGCACGACGCGAAGCCGTCTCGGGCGATTCAAACCCGCCGACTACGATTGGAAATTGGGCGACGCGCATCGATCGGTCCCGGGTCGAAGCCGCCGTCCAGCTCGACTTTTTCGCCCACCAAAGCAACGTCGTTCTGGTCGCGCCTCACGGCTTGGGCATGACGATGATGCCCAAAATATCGCCCATCAGGCCGTCATCGCCGGCCACTCCGTCCTCTTCCTCAACGCCGCTCACGCTGCTCGACCGCGGCGCGGCAGTTCGGAAGCCTCTTTCGGCTACCCAGGGCACACGATCGGCCGCGCAGAGGTTGGCGGCGGCCCTCGCGCCTACGCGCTTGTATAGGATCGAAGCGCGTCGCGCCGTGCAGGTACGGTCCACCGCGCCGCTGAGAGCCCGAACAAAAGGACATGCTCATGAAGACCATGACGATTCTCGCATCCGCCTCCTTCATACTCACGGGCGCGATTGCTCTGCTTGCCGGTCGCGCGGCCGCCGCCGATGGCCTCGGCGTGTGGGAAGGGACAGGGACGGCATACAGCGTCCAAGGAGCGACGCTCGGAACCTTCGCCGTCTCGCTGACAAGAAGTCAGACAGGTGCTCACGTTCGCATCGACGGAAAGGCGACACTGGCCAATGGTCAAGAAATACCCTTCTGGGAAGAGGACGAGACCGAGGGCACCACGGGCTTTCGGATTCGAGCCAGCAGTGGCTCGGGACACGGGGGCTGCTTCGCGAATGAAATTTGCCAAAAATATACACAGCGAGAAGACGGCCGCGCCGTCGCGACCACGATCGCGGTCGACTCAGCCGACCGCGTCCGCGTCACCGAGACCGAGTACGACAAGCAGCAGGTGGTACAATATCGAGAGGAGACGTTGAAGCGAACGCAGTGAGGGCACGCCTTCACGCCATGGCTCCGCTCGAGTCACAGCGACCGCCTGCGAACGGTGCCCTTCTCACGACGCTGGCCTTCTGGAACCCATCGCTTGCGGGGGCGATTACCTTCATGTTCGGCACGAGCCACGTGCTCGTGTATTGGCTCGCTACGCTCGTCATCGCGGACGTCGTGACACTCGAGATTTACGCGGCCGCTCTCGTTGTTCGAAGGCTCGTGACCTACGTATGCCGCCTGCGGGGCCGGCCGCCGCCTCAAAGCGGCGGCTGGTACCTGTTGCTGGCCGTCGTCATCCTGCCGGCTGCCCTGCCGCTCGGGTTTCTCGCGGGCGCGGCTACCGCGAAGAGCTACAGCGTATCCTGGGGTCCGACGGGATATGGTACCGGTGCGCCGAGCTATGGGTTCTCCTGGGGCCCGGACCTTCATTCCTACCGCGTCGCCATCGGTTTCGGACTCGCGATGGTTATGCTCTACGCCTTCCAGCGTCTGCGCAGCGATGCAAGGGAAAGAGCCCAAGCCGCGGAGGCGCAAGTTAAAGACCACGAAACGGCACAGCTACAGGCTCGCCTTTCGGCGTTGACATCCGAGATGAACCCCCATCTTCTCTTTAATGCGCTGAATACGGTCGCCTCGCTCATCCACACCGACCCGGAGCAAGCTGAGGACGTCGTCTTGCAATTGTCGGATCTCTATCGTGGTTTGCTCCGCTCATCGGGAGCGGCTACCCACGATCTTCGCGAAGAGATCACCCTTTGCAGAGCGTATCTGCGGCTCGAGCAGGCGCGTTTTGGCGAGCGCCTGCAGGCCGACGTAGGCGTGGACGCGGCGATCGGGACTCAGCCGATTCTGGTGCCGATCTTGGTGCTGCAGCCGTTTGTCGAGAATGCGGTGAGGCACGGTATCTCGTCGCGGGCTCGGGGCGGCCGCGTTTCCGTAAGCGTGCGCCTACGCGCGCCGCAGGTCGAGCTTTCCGTGGAGGATGATGGCGTAGGACTTGGGCACTCGACCCATCGAGGCTCTGGGAAGTCTATGGCCAATTGCAGGGACAGGTTGTCTCTGGCCTATGGAAGCAAAGCGAGCCTCGACGTAACCGACAGAGCGGATGGGGGCACCCGGGTTGTCATATTGATCCCAATCGACCCGCCTTTCGAAGGTACCGCGTCATGATCCGAACGTTGATCGTCGACGACGAAGACCCCGCTCGGGCGCGCCTGCAGCGGCTGTTGAGTGTTCACGTCGACGTGGAGTGTATCGGTGAAGCGGGCGACGGTCTGCGAGCGATCTCGCTAGTCGATGAGTTGCGCCCAGATGTCGTGTTCCTTGACATCCAGATGCCGGAGCTCGACGGACTATCGGTTGCCGCCGAGTTCGTTCAGCCTTGCCCGGCCGTCATCTTTGTAACCGCGTTTGACGAGCATGCGATTCGTGCATTCGAGGTAGCTGCAGTCGACTATCTCGTGAAGCCGGTCACCAAAGGTCGCTTGGCGGTCGCCCTGGACCGCGTGAGGAGCCGTTCAGCCTACGGGGCCGAAGCGGTACGCGCCGCGGTTGCGCGATCGCAGCTCAGGCCCCGAAAAATGGCCGTGCGCAGTGGGTCTACGTACGTAGTATTCGACATCGACCGTGTTGCTGCCATTTTGGCTAGAGACCACTACGCGTCCATTTTTGTCGACGGCCAAGAGGTACTCTCCGACGACTCTCTTGACCGCCTTATGGGCCGTCTCGACGACACACGATTCATTCGCGTCCATCGCAGCGCCATACTTAACGTGGGATTCGTTCGGGAACTGCATCATGAGGGTGATCGCAAGTATGTCGCACTGCTATCGGACCCGGCGAGCACGCGCGTACCTATCAGTCGTGACAGGCTGGACGAAGTAAAGAAACGTGTCGGCGTCGCAGAACAAGCCTTCCCGAACCTACCGCCGCGCCGGCCGATGCGCTGCAAGTAGTCGAGCCCCCACCATCCGCTCATGGAGCGCCAGCGCGACCATCGCGATGATGAACTGGACCGTCGCCGGGAGGCATTGGACCGCGCCCAGACTGCCCGGGGGATCGCTGCACCTTCAAGTCTGCAATTCGGCCGAAATTGTGTGACAATCGCCGACGATGGGTTTCTGGACAGCAGCGTTTCACGCCACAGGCTCTTCGAGCACGATCTTGCCGGCGACACCCCCCGCAGGGAGAAGCTGCAGCGCGTTACGTGCCTCAAGGAGTGGAAACGCTTTGGCGCGAGGCGTACCGAGCCCGGGGGTGGCCTGCCGCCAGAGTCCGGACGGGGGAACGGAGGCTGGCAATTCCGGAGGTCGGCGTGTAGCGCGCGCACGATGAGTTGTCGGGCCGCTCTGCTTGGCTGCGATGGCGCTTCCGCCTGCACTCGATCGCCCGAATGATGGGAACGGGCGCTTGCCGAAGCCATGGTCCCCTCCCGTTTGGTGCCCCGACAGCCCGGCAGAGTCAACGCCGGGCGTCGGCACGTTCAGCAACAACTCTGTGTCGTCCATCTCTGGCCCACGGCCGTCGTGCGTCTCGACTCCGCTGCGATCCGGTTCGCAAGGGAATGACCGAGAAACGCGGTCCGTCCGGGCGGCAGGGCCATCTTCGGCGCACGGCAGGTTCGGTGGCCATGAACGCGAATACCCCGATGCCGACGATGCGCTCACCGGCGGAGATCTCTCGCGACGCTGCCGCTAGCGTATCATCTTCGAACGGAGGGCGTCCTTGCGCTGCAGATCCGGGGGCATCACGGGACGCGCTGTCCGGCTCTTCGGCCTGCGCGGCATCATTCCCGAGGGACCCCTTGCCTCCCGCAGTGGACGCGCCAATCGTGCCTGTCTTCTCGGGCGGTGCGCCGCTCGCGTCGG
>JBEKFX010000188.1:0-7019 GCA_050013115.1 Polyangiaceae bacterium | reverse complement strand
CCCTGTGCGAGGACGATTTGCAACAGCACGCGCGCGCTGCGACGCTCTACGCCCGTGCTCTCGCCGAAGGGGAGGGGCTCTTTACGCCAGATCAAGCGAATCGGCTGCACGAGCTCTTGGCGGCCAGCCGAGCCGCCGTCGCCCGGGTCCATCTGGCGGTTTCGACGCCAGGGGCCGAAATCGTGCTCGACGGCGAGGTCATCGGGCAGTCGCCGCTCGGGTCGGAAGTTTTCGTCGACATCGGCACGCACCACCTTCGGGTCACGAAATCCACCTATCGCACGTTCGAGCGTGACATCGTCGTCCGCGCGCCGGGGCCCCTTTCCGTCGATGCCCAGCTCGAAGTCGAGTCGCACGTTGGAACCCTGCGGATCGTGAGCGTCGATCGAAGCGCGATCGCCATCGACGATCATGTGCTCGGAACAGGCAGATGGCAGGGACACGTTTCGGCCGGCAGCCACGAGGTCCGCATCACGGCCGAGGGCATGGATACCTATCGTAAGAAAGTTCAGGTCGCGGAAAACGAAACGCGGTCGCTCGACGTCATGCTCGTTCCGCGGCACGCGCCGGACGCCTGGTTGTGGGCGGCTGGAGGTACGCTGGCCGTCATCACCGCAATCACGGCCGCGGTCTCGGTTTTTCGATGAGCGTTCCGCCGCCCTCACGATCCGGTGGGAGGTGGCGACAAGTGACCCATGACCGCCGTCCGTCCAGCCCGCGCCGTCTGGCGATTCTGCCTGGTGCCGCGCGCCTCCGCGCCGAAAGCCTGCCCTTGCCCGGCTTCCGCGGGGCCACGGCAGCGGTGCAATCGGCTCGTCACCCCGGGCCTCGAGCCTGAAGTTCGGCGGTAACCTCAGTTGAGCGTCGGTCCGGGGGATGTCTTCCGGCTCGAGAGCCGCTTGCGGGGCAGCGACACGAGACCGAGCTGCACCGGTGCGCGCGCCTGACGCGCTTTAGACGGTCTCTCTTTCTCTCGGAATCGCGTAGAGCACGACTCCCGTTCCCAGGTAGGCATGCTGACGAACGAAGAAGCGATAGTCCTTCAGCGTATCCATCGCCCATCGAACGGTCTCCCAGAGCCCACGCCGATCGTGATAGATGGTCGCCGCTACGATTGGCCGATGTTGCTCGAGGGTGCGCGTTGCGCCGCGCAGGGCGTCGAGCTCCCAGCCCTCCAGGTGGACCTTCACGAACGTGGGGGCGAGGCCGAGGTCGTCGATGGGGACCACCTCTCGGACGCTCGTCCCCCGATCGAAAAACTGCGAGGCGTACCCATAGCCTTCGGCGAAGCGCTTGCTTCCCCGCCCGCTCCCCACCGCAACGGGCAAGAGTGCAATCCGGCCGCGGTCTTCGGCGGAAAGGTTGTCGAAGACCGACTCCGCGGCCATCCGGTTGACGCTGTCCGGCTCGAGCGCCCATGCCCGCTCGAAGCGGCCGCGGGCCACGGCGACGAAACGCGCGGTCACCTCACCCGCGTGGGCACCGATGTCCGCGAAGCGCTCGTCGACCCGCAGGAGGCGACGGACCTCCG
The DNA here is from genome assembly GCA_050013115.1 of Polyangiaceae bacterium. GTDB lineage: Bacteria > Myxococcota_A > Polyangia > Polyangiales > Polyangiaceae > Palsa-1150. Next base: position 5,488 of record JBEKFX010000188.1, on the reverse strand, counting down.
GGGGGAAATAGCGCTCGTCGAGCGAGACGGGCGCGTCGGGAAACAGCCACTCGTGCCTCGCGTGATGCCAGGCAGCAAACTGCAGGTGGTGCCCGCGGGAGGTATCGTCCTCCAGGTCGTCGAGTACATCGCCGATGGCGGCTGTCTCCGGCGCGGAAAGCCCCCTCGTGAACCAGCCGTTCGCGAGGGGAAGGCGATCGCGATACGCCTCCGTCACGTCGTAAATCGGCACGACGTCGAGCCAGCCACGATCCTGGAGCGCGCGGCGGATGGGTTCGTAGGGCGATGCCGCGACGCATACGGCGAGCATCGCCGAGCGCCGAAGTGCTTCGCCGACATGCCGCTCTTCGAGCACGGAAGTTTCGCGCCAGAAAACGCTCTCGCGATGCGCCGCCGCATTCGAATCGACGACGGCCGTGATGGCGACGTCCAGCTTACGCAGGCACGCGGCGGCCAGACGTCCGAGATTGCCCGCGCCGAAAAGCACGAGCGGCTTGTCGACCGGGCGAGGCCCACCAGCCGGTTCGATCTCGGCGATCCGCCTGAGGGCGGCTCGCGCCTGCGCGCGTCCTCGCGGCAGCTCGACTATCACGACGCGGCGTCCAGCTCTTCGACCCAGCGAGCGAGGGACGCGTCGTCGGGATGCATGGCGTGGAAGTGAAAAGCGCTGCCCTTGGTTCGGTCGAAGAGCGCGGCGCGGTCGGTCTCCGACTCGGATAGACGGACTCCGCCCTCGCTCGGAAAACGCGCTGGCTCGGACAGGCAGCTCCGGAACCTGTCGGCGGCGGTCAGCCCGAAGATCTGCTCAAACGGCAGTGCGTGCCGGTCCTCGTCGGCGACGGCACCATAGATTTTGGCGAAGCGGCGCGCCGTTTGAACGGGATCGAATCGAGAGCGGACGTCGTACGCTGCAGCGCGGCCCATTCGCGCGGCGGCACGCGGGTCCGCCGCGAGCTGCCCTATCGCGTTCGCCAGCTCTTCGGCGGTCCGGACGACCAGCCCGGTCTCGCCGTGGCGCACGATGGTTCGCTCGGCAGGGTTATCGAGCGTGATCGGGACCACCCCCATGGCCATAGCCTCAAGAAGAGCGTTCTCGGTCGTGCCGTAGTGCTTCGGGTTGAGCAGGTAGACGAGGACATCGAGCTGGCGCAGCTCGGCTGCCACGTCCGGGCAGTAGCCGCGGAATTCCAGCAGGTCGGGACGACCCCGTGCGCGCGCCTGCGCTTCGAGGGCGATCTGGTTCACGGGATCGCCAATCATGCGGATTGGCGTGACGGCGGCGTCGATGCCGCTCACCCAGTCGACATAGTGCGGGTGCATCTTCGAGAAGTGCAGGCTACCGACGTACCCGAGCTTGAGCTTGCCGGTGGGCCCGTCCCTCAGGCCCGACACGTGGCCAAATCCGCCGCTGCTGGACACAACGTCGATTCGCTCGCGAACCGAGCTTGGTAAACGCCGGAGCGCGGGTGACTCGAGCGAGCAGGCCGAAGTGAAGACGAAGCGATGGGCAAGGTCGATGAGCCGCGGAGGGACGACGGGCGTCCGCAGGCCGGAGACATGGCACCACACAAGGAGCCGCGCTTCGAGTGGCGGTAGCGCGCACAAGGCACCCATGGTCGATGGGTGGTTCCAAAACTCGAGCTGCACGACGTCCGCCGATTCCATCCGTCGAGCCAATGTGCTGGGGTCGGGGCGAATGTCGACGGTGCCCCCCGCCGCCCGGATCTGGTCGGCAAAGAGCGTTTTCTCGAGATCCTCGAAACAGACGAACTCGTGGCGCACGAGCAGCCCGCAGGCTTCGGTCTGCTCGACGAGGGCCGCGAGCGCGCGGCCAACGCCGCCTCCGAGATGTGCCGTGAGATGGAGGACCCGGATCATGGCTTGGCGTCGAGGAGCGGGAGGCGTCGGTACTCTCGCGCCGCGGGCCGGCTGGCCCCGAGGTCCTTGCGCATCCGCTCGAGCAGCTTGGGACGGTGGGCGTCGATGTTGTCGGGGAGGCAATGCGAAAGCTGTCCGCAGTTGCCGCAAACCGGGTGCTCGCGCCGTCTTCCCTCCAAGTGAAGGAGGCGCAGCTCATTCATCTTGTCGGACCGCCAGATGGCCGGCAGAGACTCCTGCCGCACGTCGCCGATGACGAGCTTGCGGCCCCAATCGAGAAAGCACGAGCTCACGAGGCCGTCGGCATTTACGGACATCGAGTAAAAGATGTACGGACAGGTGTCCGTATCGCCGGTGGGCTGTTCGTAAATGCCCTTGGTAATCGTTACCCCCGTTCGAGACTCGACGTCGAACTCCGGCCAGCAAGGCGCGAAGTTCTCGATGAAAATGCGGTCGCAGAGGTCGCCGAACGTGCGCAAAAAGAGGGCCTTCTGCTCCTCCGTCAACAGATCGCCGGGGACTTTGATCGCGACCTCGCACTGGCCCCGATGCTCGTAGAGAAAGGCTACGTTTTTGACGAATGCCTCAAAGTCGAATTCGAATCGCGTGAAGTCCCGGTACTGCTCTTTCGTCATCCCGTCGACCGAAATGTTGATGCGGTCCAAGCCGGCATCGAGTACGGGTTTGACGCGTTCGGGGTCGAGAAGCGATCCGTTGGTCGTCGTGTCGATTGTGTCGACCCGACCGCTCGCCTTCGCGTACGCGATCATCGCGGCGAGGTTCTTGTTGAGGAACGGCTCGCCGTCCTTGTAGAGACGAAGCACGCGCACACTCTTTTCGAAACCGGCGAGGTCGTCGATGACCTTCTTGAAGAGGGGCAACTTCATCGTGCCCTGGTAGCGCCCAGTCTCCGCGATGGCCTCGCGGTCTCCGGTGGGGCAGAACGTGCACTGAAAGTTGCACGCGCTCGCGGGGTCCACAAAGAGGGTGATCGGCGTTGCGAGCGGAATGACCTCCTGCAGCGGTGTACGGTTTTCCAGGTTGATTCGCGGACGAATGGCTGCCTTCATCAGTTCCTCTCTCGTGCGCCTGCGTGTCCTTGCGGATGGACGGCGAAGCAACGTGCGTGCCCCCGCATTTTGCTCGTCTGCGAGATGCCTGCAGCGCGGGGTCGATGACCTCAGGGTGTGCGGCGGGCGGTGCCGGATGCCGATGCCGCGGCGGACGACCGCTCCGGGCCGGTGCTCGGAGATGTCCGATCGGGCTCGCTGATGGAAGCGGGTACGTGCGTGCCGGCGGGCGTCACCGCATTGACGAGCGTCGATGGTTTGGCGGCGGGTGTCTGACGCGAACTGCCCGGCAATCTTCGGTCAAGGACGCCGTGGCGGGCGTTGCCGCCGGTCCGAGCGGCCGAAGCGCGGACGGCCATTTCCGTTTTGCGACACACGACTCTCGCCGTCGATTCCCTCGAGCCCGTCATGGAACGCGAGCTGCATAGAGGCGCTGGAATCGGCCCTTCGGGGTCAAGCGCCATTGCGGGCCTTCGACAGCAGGTCGTTTGCCGCTCGCAGGCGACCTCGATGAGCACTTTGGCTCGTCCGCGTCGTCGGTTCAAAGTGCGGGAGGCCAACCGTGAAATTCAATATTGCGATGATCGAACCGCCGCACGCGAAGTTCGCCCACTTTCTCTATGATCCGATGCGCTGTCTGCAGTACGGCATCGAATCACTCGGCCACAACTGCACGCTCACCCGCAACAACCTCGACGCGACCCGGATCAACCTGGTGATGGGCGGCCACCAGATCGCCGATCCGGCGAGCGTCGATGGTTTGCTCAAGGCGAAGACGAAGTACATTCTCCTCCAGTCGGAGGTCATTCGCGACGGTCAGGTGAACTCGAGCGGCGAAGGCCACTGGAAGCTGTGCTACCTGCCTCTGCTCCGCGGGGCTCTCCGCATCTGGGACTGGTCGGTGCCTCAGGTAGCGGAGCACGCGCGCCTCGGACTCGCCGCCGATCACCTCCAGATCGGCTACCACCCCGCCGTCGCCGAGATCCATCACAAGGCCGAAAAGGATATCGGTGTCCTCTTCTTCGGGAGCATTACCGAACATCGCCGGCGCCTCCTCGAGGCCCTCGTCGCGAAGAAGGTGCCGATGCGGGTCGTCTTCGACGCGCTGCCCATCTACCGCAACGATCTCATCGCGCGAGCGCGCATCATCCTCACGCTGCAGCAGGCAAAAGACTCGCACCTCAACTATGCGCGCGTGCTCTACGCCGTCAACAATCGATGCCTCGTGGCGGGCGAACGTGCGAGGGAGCCCCACTGGATCGACCCGTGCTTCGTTCAGGCCGACGAGAAGGAGCTCGCAGACCTCCTCCTCAGCCTGCTCAGCAGAGACGACCTCGACGCCATGGCATGCGAGCGCTTGGAGAAACTGAAGGCGTTCCCGACGACGGCATTCGTCGCCCCTTTGCTCGAAAACATTCGGGGGCTCGCCTAGAGCCAAACTCGTCGTTCGGCATGTTGGCGATCGCACCTTCCGGTGCGAGAACGTGGGCGCATGTTCGCCGATCGGGCCCGCCCTCGTGTGAAGAGAGGCCCCTTGCTCGGAGTCGGCCGAGGACCCGCGGAACCAGGAGGGCGCCGTCCCACCGTGCCGTCTGGGCCGCGGACCTCGTATCGAAATCGTGTCGTTCTCGGCCTCCAGTGGAGGGTCCGACAAGCGGAAGGGTACGAGTTTATGCGCGAACTGTGTCGCCCCGCGACAAACCGCCGATGGTGGGCCGATGACGCCCGCGCCAAGCCGTTGGCGCTCTCGACATGGACTCGTCAGTCGCTTCGTCATGAAAGAATGGACATTTTGCGGGTATCAAAGAACGGCTCGTCGTTTGCAAATTACCGATTCAGGTGCATCCGTGACCTTGCAATCGAAGGGCGCATCTCGACCTCCACACCAGATGACGCGATTGGACCCGTGTTCTGGACACTCATTGGCACCGTGTTATGGGCGCTCGTCAGTTCGCGTGGGTCCTGACCTGCGCGCAGTTCGTCGTGAGGTGCCTCACATGGTTGCACGGTATCAGGTGGGTCATTCGTGAATCGCGCTTGAAACGCAAATGCAGCCTTTTGATCGATCACCACGATAGGGGGGGGTCATCGCGACGCCACAAACTGGGGTTCGCTCTACCCATGTTGGCTGCGGATGCGACATAAGTAGCTGAAATTGCATGCGGTCCAACGGTTGCAAGATGTCGCGTTCGCTTTCCCGGGTACAGGGGAACCGAAGGAGCGATAACTCATGACTGAAGATTCGACCGCGAAGATCCTGCCGTTCGCGTCGCTCGATGTCGAAGTGCGCGTGCGCCCGACGATGCGCCCGACCAGCCGGGGAAAGATCATTGGACATCACCCGTCGATGCGACGTGTGCTCGATACGATTCAGAGGGTGGCGCGCTCCTCTTGTACTGTGCTCGTTACAGGCGAGAGCGGCACAGGCAAAGAGCTCGTCGTCGCGGCGCTGCACGACGCCAGCCCACGCGCCGGCAAACCGCTCGTGACCGTCAATTGCGGTGCCATTCCAGAAAACCTCATCGAGAGCGAGCTCTTTG
>JBEKFX010000187.1:0-11479 GCA_050013115.1 Polyangiaceae bacterium | reverse complement strand
TGTTCGAGCGCCGGGTCGTGGGCGATGCCGACGTGGCCTCGCCACCACCCCCGGCCGGCTGCGAGCGTCTCCCACCGCGTCGTGCGGCCGTACTGGGCGAGTAGCCGGTCCAAAGCGCGTCGGCCGACCAAGAGACGCGGAACCGCCGCGGTGACATATAACGTTTTAGGGGCGTCCGTTGTCACTGCAACGGCGAACCAATTTGACCACATCCAAAGCGCACGTCGCCCACGCGGCGCTGCATCCGCACGCCGCACTCGGGGCTCGTCGTTCACGCGAGCTGGAGCTCGAGTTGGTCCGACGGCTCGGCGTCTACCGCATCGTCGGTCGGGTCGCGCGCCCGGGCGACGGGCGGCGCCTCGGTCGGCAGGCCGAGATGGGCAAGGATCTGGCGCACGGGCTCGCGCTCGGTGATCACGGCGAGCACCCGCAGTCGGCCGTGGCACTTCGGACATTGGAGAACGTCCACGTCAAACGTTCGCTTCAAGAGCTTGGGCCAGTCCACGCGAGGCGAGGCCGCGTAGAGGGCGCCGCCGAGTAGCCGTTCCCAGTGGCTGACAGCAAGCACATTGGGCGTGAGCGGGATGACCTCTGCCCGGAACGCCAAGATGGGGAGCGCGGACGGACCCGCCTTCGTCGAGGAACCGGCGGCCGGCGCGGCACTCTCGACGTTGCCCGCTGTCGGCGCCGCTGGCCCCGGCCGCGCGGGGCCGGGACCCGCCATCGGCTCGGTGACCGGCTTGGCCGCGCCCGACACCGGCGGTGAAGTGGGCGCGCGATGGCAGGCGGGAGCCGCCTCGGGCGGGTTGGGCACCACGTCGCGTCGCCAGCTCGAGCGGGGCCCGAGCACTCCGCTATAGCGCACCAAAGGGTACCGAGGGGGTGCGATAATCGCGCTCAAGCGGGCCATAAACTCCAGGCCAGTCATGATCCGGTACTTGCCCCGCCCACGACGGACGTACTTGAGTCGATACCCCACCCGCCCGCCGGGCAACCTGCGAAGTCGATCGAGCGAGAGCGGAGGTCGCGCCCCGTAGCGCGCCAGTCGTTCGCGACCCAGATCGTCCCCCGCTTCGATCCGGACGCCGGCATGCACGTTGAACCCGTCTCGCTCCACCGCGCCGACGAGCCCCTCGGGCCGCGCCTCGCGGTCGTCGTCTTTCGACTTGTCGTCGTCGTTCGACAAGGTCGCGACTGTGCCACGGCCCATGGCGATGTCCGCGCACGCGTCGAGGGCGGTCTGCGCCGGCGGCTCGTTTGATCGCTCTTCGAGCGGCGTGTCCTGCACGTGGCCGTGGCGGCGCAGCCACGACACGCTGCGGTTCATCACGCGCTCCACCAGCGCCTCGAGCTCAACCGGCGTCGGAGCGGCCGCCGGATGAAAGACCACACGACGGTCCGGGTCCCGGGTGACGACGCCATCGAGCACCAACACGTGAAAATGCACATTGAGATTCAGACTGCCGAATCGTTGAACAAACGTGATCGCTCCACACTGCGCATCCTCGAGGCCCTCACGGTGGGCGCGAGCGCGGTAGCGAGCAAAGATGGACTCGACGAAGATGCGGCCGAGGGCCGTGAGAACGTCGGCCTTGAACGCCGCGAGCTTGCGCAGCTCGTAGGGCAGCGAAAGAACATATTGCCGAACGGGCACGTCCGGCAAGACTCGGTCGACCAAGTAGGCCGCAGTGTTGGCCATACGTCTACCGCAGCAACTGGGGCAGAGAGATCTTCCTTTGCAGGAAAACGCCACAAGCAAGTCGTGGCCGCACGAATCGCAGTGGCAACGCGTGAATCCGCGCGCAAAGACTCCACACTCCAAGTACGCGCGCAGCTCCGCTTCCACGTAGCGGGGAAGCCCTCCCTCGTAGTGCTCGCGCGCGTACGCGAGAAACGATTCCAAGTTCTCGCGCACCAACCCGTACAGGACGGTTTCGGTCGGGCGACGGGGAACGTACGCGGGCGCGAGAGCAGCCACGGGCGCTCGAACACGCCCATTTTCGTGCCATGCTCACGCGACTGGATTTCACGGCCAAAGCCATCCGCGTCGGGTGGCCCGGTCATGTTCCTGGGTGACGCGGCCACCGCCGCAGTCGACCTTCTCGACGGCATCTTCCACTTCGGGGATGTCTGCCGTTTCGGTGTCGGAAGCCCTGCTGGAAGGGGGTCGGCCTTCTCAGGGTCCGGATCGGTCCGGCTCGCCTCGCCTTTGGGGGTGATCCACGTGGGCGCATTCGGCCACCGAGGCGAGCTCGCTGTCGTCGCCGATCGACTCGTACGGCAAGTCGTCGAGAAACCGCCGGCCCCCGGAAAATTGTTCGGCGACGTGCTCGACAAACTGTCGATAGCGGATCTCGGCGCTCGCCCGCGCGGCCTTCTTGCTGCTCTCGGGGACAACCGGCGTATGCGCAAACCAGACGCGCACGAACACCGCAAACGCCTCGGACAAGAGTTCGACGTCTCGCTGACCCCGAGCCAGGGCGCGGCCGAGTCGATCCAGGCGTCGCAGATAGAGCGCGGCATCACTGGTGCCATCGAGGTACTGCCGGATCGCGGCGACGATGACCGCACTCACCGTCACATCGGTTGCCGCACAGAATTGCTCGAGGCGATCCGCGAGCGCCCCTTCCACGTAGGGCTGCAGCCGCACGCGGCGGCGACGGACGACCTTGTTCATAACGGGATCTCCTTCTCGACCGTGGGAGATTTCGTGGCGTCGGCCTCTTCGGCCCCGCGCGCCGAGGAACCTGGAGCGGCAAAGAAATGCTCCCGGACGTCCTCGGCGATCGCGCCCGTCGCCCGCTCGTGCGCAGGCGTCTCGGCGGCGGCCGTCGGATCGGCGTGGGCCGCCGCGACCTCCGCCGGCGGCCCGTCCGAAGCGATCGAGACTTCGGGCAGCGAGACCGCCGGACGTGAAGGCTCGCTCCGAAGGATCTCGACGGTCCCGTCCCAGTCGCCTGTCACAGAACCAAGCAGCTCTCGCGCCTGCTGCTCGGGACGATCGGGAGGCGGCAGAGCATCGCGACCCTTGAACCGCGGGTCGAGAAAATAGCGGACCTTGCGGGTGCGATACGGCGGAAGCCCTCCGACCAGCAGGATCCCGTCGTCCTCAGGCAGCTGGTTGACCTCCGCCGGCGTGAGCAGCGGTCGCCCGAACTCCTGGTCGCTCTCGGTGCGATGCGTGAGAATGAGGCCCGATCCCGAGTAGCTCCGATGGGGCTTCTTTTCGGTGGCTTGGCCGAGCAGGTCCGACAGGCGCTTGGCGGTCTTGTCGTCGTTCGGGGCGTAGGCGACGCGGATGTGACAGTTGTCGAGAATCGAGTGGTTCGGTCCGTAGGCCTTCTCCAGCTGATGGAGCGACTGCGCGATGAGCAGAGCCTTGAGCCCATAGCCGGCCATGAACGCAAGCCCGCTCTCGAAGAACTCTAGCCGGCCGAGCGACGGGAATTCGTCGAGCAGAAGCAGCAGCCGGTGCCGGTACGCCGTCCGGGGCCCGACCTGCAGGGACTCGGTCAGGCGGCGGCCGATCTGATTCAACATCAGGCGGAGGATGGGCCGCGTACGCGCGAGATCGCTCGGCGGCACGACGAGGTACAGGCTCACCGGCGCCTCGGCGTTCATCAGGTCGGCGATGCGAAAGTCGCTCACGGACGTGTTTCGGGCGACGACCGGATCGCGGTAGAGGCCGAGACACGCCAAGGCGGTCGAGAAGACGCCCGAGAGCTCGTTGTCGCTCTTGCTCAGCATCTCGCGCGCGGCCTGGGCCACGGCGGAATGGGCCGCGTCGCCCAGGTGCCGGGTCTCGAGCATCCGCTCGAGCGTTTGCGTCTGGGTGGCGTCCGGGTTGGACAGGAACCGGGCGACGCCGGACAGCGTCTTCTCGCTCTCGGCGTAGAGCACGTGCAGGATGGCGCCGGTGAGCAGGCTGTGGGCGGTGGTTTGCCAGTGGTCGCGCGTGTCCTTCTCGCCGGCGGGGTCGACGAGCAGATCGGCGACGTTCTGCGCGTCACGTACCTCGTTCCACCCTTTCCGGATTTCCAGCAGCGGATTGAAGCGCAGCGAATCGAGGGCCGTCGGCTCGAAACGCCAGACGCGGCTGAACTGCCGGCGCCAGCCCGCGGTGAGCGCCGTCGAGTAGCCCCGGGCTCTTACTGGCCCCGGGGCCCTCACCAGATCCGGACGAGGAGATTTCCACCATCCGGCTCCTCCGTCGAGGAGACTCACGGAGACGTCCAGAGCCAATAGGGTCCCCCGTTTCAGCAACAGCGGAACCGCTAAGGCGATTTACGTTGACTTCCGGGGCTTGGTCGCGCCACTGGTCAAAGACTACCTACTCGCCGCGACCCCACCGAGGTCCTCGGGACGTGCGAGGTCGACTGAGGTTGCGGCCTCTCGATGGAGCCCACCTAGAACTTTCGGGAGGCTTTTCATCGGATTTGCAGCGTGACTGTACGCTCAAAACCGGTGGGTTTTGAGACGCGGGCGCTTGGCGGGGCGACCCCCATTGCGCGACCTTCTCGCCCCCATTGCGCGACCTTCTCGCGCAAGGCGATCCCCGCAGCCTGCGGAGCGCAAATGCCCAAAGGCATGACTGCTTTGAGCGCCGCGGACGTGACCATCATCGAGAACTGGATCAACGGCGGCGCTGCAATGTAGGGCGTCTCTTGGGACGGCGACCGCGGTGGCTGATGCCTCGGCCGCGGTTGGGCCGCCGTCTCTTACGTCAGCTGCCGGTTACCCGATGGCAGGGGTGGGGGACCTTGTCGTGATGCCCGACGGGAATCACCAAAGTTGGGTTGCGGTCCCGCAAGTGCCACGCACCTCGATCTCCGCGATCCACATTTGTGTCGAACCGTTGCTGCCGGAGACGCCGCCCGGCCAAGGGACCGTCCCTTCGTCGCTCGCATAAGCGGAGTCCGAGAAGGAGAACGGGTCGGAGCTCCCGAGCAACGCCGTGATTCCACCGCTGTACACGGACGTGATGTCCACCTGGCCACCCGGAGGAAGAACGCCAGCGACCTGTTCGGGATTTCCGGTCAAGACGCCCGGCCGGTAAGATGACGGTAGGCTCCAGTAGGCGGCCGCGAGGTAGGCGATCGGGACTTCTCCGGTATTAATCAAGAGTGCGCCAGCCACCCCCGGGCAGGGGGGAAACGACGGCGCCGCATCGACGACGGGAGGAGGCGGCGGCCCCGAATCGAAGGAGAGTGGCTGGGATGGCTGACCTCCGGTGCATGCACCGTTCGCGTCTGTACCGGCGGTTGGGGGAAACTCCCAATCATCGCTAGGGCAGGTCATCGGTACTTGGATGACCCCATTGACGACGAAGGCGAACCCCGCGAGACCGGCAGGAGCCGGCGTGACGTCGATCTGCGTCGGCGCATCAGGCGGCCCTGCGCCCTCAGTCCCATCCTCCAAGCTACTGTCGGGCGCGAAGTCACCAGAATTGCCATCCGCCTCAGTCGTCGTGCTGCGAAGGTAAGTCGTGCGCGAGCTTGACATCGTCGATCCCGTGCTCGCACTCAAGCTTTTGTCCGGGGAGGATGAACCGCCACTTGTGCTCGAACCGTTCGATCCGGTATTCGCGCTCGAAGTGCTCTCACCTTCGGCAGGGCCGCCGAGCGACACGTCTCCGCCGCACGCGATGAGAACGGACACGAGGCTGCTCGATCCCATGGCCACAAGCAATGACATCTTCAATTTCAGAACCTCCGCTCGATGCCTCATGTGAGCAATGGCCCGACGGGGATGGCGCGATCACGGATTCTTTCCCGCAAGCAGCGACCGAACACGAGCAGCGTAGGGGCTCTTGGGGCTGCTGCCGAGAAAGCCATTGGCGCAGCGCTCGGCTCCTCTTCGGTCGCCTCGAATCAACAGGGCTTCGATCCGGAGCACGGTTGCCTCGGGTCTCATGGCGCCTGTGGGAAAGCGCAGGTCGTAACCATCGAGGATCCCCAATGCACGCGTCGTATTGCGCGCCGATATCGCTTCCCGGGCTTCATCGAGCGTCGTCAGCTCCGCGCGCAGCGTCGAGGCGCTCGCTGGAACGAACTCGACTGCAGATGACGCGAAGGCCTCGCCGCTGGAGGGGCTCTTCGAACCTTCGACCGGAATCCCCTTGGCCGCGGGCGGCGCAGCCGCCGTGGTGGGCTTGCGCGCCGGGTCGGCCACTACGGATAGCGATTTTTCGTCGTTCTCCGATGGTTGCCCTGCGGCGCCCCCGTGCTCGTTCGGATCACTCGAAGACCGTGCGACCGTTGTCATACTCCGCAATCGGTGAAAGTTGACCCCGTGGATCCCAATCGCGCCACCGATTACACCCAAACTCGTCACCCCAAGAACACCGATTAGTTTCAGCGAGACCATCGCCCCGGCCTTGGCCGCGATCACGCCACCTTCCGCCGCCGCCCCTGCAACCGTCAGGCTCGACGAAGCTGCGGCGGCGCCCGAAGCCAGGAGTAAGGCCCTTTGCTTGGGGCCGGGCGGAGCGCCCCCGCGTCCAGCTCGCAAAAGGATGCGCTCGACTTCCAGATCCGCTGAGGAGGATAGTCGCGCAGGGTCTTTCACGGGCCACCTCCGCGTACGCCGCCGCGCTGCGCCGCCTGCATTCGGCGGACGATGGCATGAAAGGTCTCGCGCGCTCTCCGGAGGCGCGACGCCGCTGTGCCGACTGGAATGCCGACGAGAGCAGCCGCCTGAGCCACCGTTAGCTCCTCGATTTCGAAGAGGACAAAGATGATGCGCAGGTCCAGCGGAATCGCCTCGAGTACGTTGCGCAAGACCTCTCTCGCACACCGTTCGTCGACGAGCTCTTCCGGCGACGGCAGTGGGGTGGGCAGTGCGTCGACGTCAGAGGCGTCGGAAACCGGGCGGCGCCTTGCCGCGCGCCGAGCCTCTGATGCGACGCGGACGGCCGTAGAAAAGAGAAACGACATCTCGGCTCCCGGCGCAATCTCGCCAAGCCGACGCGCCAGAATGCATACAACCTGCTGAGCCGCGTCCTCCGCGCTCGCATTCTCGACGCCGAGATGCCGAAGCGTACGCCAGACAAAATCATAATGCTTGTCGATGATTTCGCGTAGGCGTACCGGCGAAGCGCTGTACCCTTTGGCGTCGGATCGACCGGACGACGATGCCTCGCCCGGAGGCGTATCGACCGGCAGGACCGCGGGGCGCAGCTCGCGAATGGTCATGGCGTAGGCAACTCGCAGAGAGAAGAATGGCCGCCGTCGCCGAGTTGGATCACTGTAAATCGACACCGAGACCGACTCCGCCGCTGAGCCCGACGACCGGCACTGCATTGACGCGAACATTGGGGAGAAAGATGAATCGCTCGTTCGTGACGCGAACGAGTACACCGGCGTCTGCGCTTACGAAAAACCGCGATGGCAAAGACCATTCCGCGCGCAGCAGTGCACCGCCGGCAAACCAAGGTCGGAGCCTGTCGGCTGGGGCGGCGATACCGAAGCCCCTCCCCTCGAGCGTTCCGGCCTCGATGCGAGCACACGCCGCTCCGCGAACGATCCGCCCGGGCAGGGCCAATGCGCAGGCGTCGAGACGTCCCAGCGTCCAAGTGAAGCTCGCCGAGCTGTCGCCGAACACGTCAATAAGAGCGCTACCTGTCCGGAGGAACGCGATGCGCAATGATGGGTCGAGCCACGAACGGCCCGCGCGCCAACCGACATACGGAGATCCCGTCAATAACGTGTTCGGCACGAGACCCGTGGCGGCGACGAGATCCCCACCTGCAAAGAAGGAACGCTCTGTGAGTGCCCCGGAGGGGTGGCGGTGCTCGGCAACCGGTGGGTTCATCGAAGGCCCGCGTTGAGCACCGGTCGACATCGACATGGATGTGATCTGCCGCTCTGCGTCCACCCGGATCGAGCGACTGGCGTCGGGCGCCGGCGCGGTATCCCCAGCGGCTGTGGGAACGCGCCGAGCCTCGTCCGGGAGTACGCTCGCACCCGGATCGGCAGCCAGCGCAACGACAAGGGCCATGGCGTCGACCACGTCGGAGCACGTATCACCCCGCAGCAATCGGGTTCCCTCCAGCTGGTCGCCTCGGCCAATCGTCACGCGTCCGGATGGCGGAGGGCCGGCGTCGGCCACGACGGCGAATGTGCGCGCGGGCTCACCAGGCCAAGCGGGGCGAACTCGGCTTGTCCGCGCGACCACACGCGCTACGAAGGCCGTCTCGTCGGGACAGCCCTCCGATGCATGGTACCGAAGTAAAATGGACTCTGGAGCGTCCTCCGCAAACGCGGAGTTCACGGCTTCGATGCCGAACGAGCTCACGACGGCCATGAAGACCAGGCCCCGTCGAACCCGACGCGGTCGCCGCTGAGCCTTGTCGCTACCGAGGAATCTGCTGGTCATGACCGCGTCTTTGACTTCCCTATCCGAGCATGGCCTGACCGCCGTCTGGATATCGATGGAATTCGAGTATGGTCTGCATTTTGCCTGACCCGGGGTGAGACGTCTCTAGCGTACGGGTCGTCGACGATCTCTTCCGGCAACGGCAAAAGGCGGGTACTGGGTGATGTCAGAAGCCGGAAATTGGGCGGCGCCGAGCTCAATAGGGTCCCCCGTTTCAGCAACAGCGGAACCGCTAAGACTATCTACGTTGACTTCCGGGGCTTGGTCGCGCCACCGGTCAAAGACTACCTACTCGCACCACGCTCGCGGACGAGTTCGTCGCATGGTCGAAATCCCCGCAAAACGACCGCGCTCCGGGCGGCGCATGCATGAGCGGCTGCTTCGCGTTGGCGGAAGGAGCAAACTGGCGACAAGCCGGAGTCGCCAAGTCCAAGGGCTGCGGCGCGGCCATGCGCGCGGCGCCCTTCGGCCTCTATTTCGGCGACGACGCGGACGCGCTCGTCCGTGCCGCGGCGTCGCAGAGCAGCCTGACCCACCGCCACCCGACGGGGATCGCGAGTTCTGTTGCGGCTGCGGCGGCCGTCGCGTCGGCCCTTCAAGCCGACTCGCTCGTCGGGCTTGTCGAGTCCGTCCGCGCCCATGTCGACCGTGTGGATGAACAGCTCCTCATCGACGTGGGGTGCGAGCCGACGCTTGCCCGATCGATCGGCGCCCGCGAGATGCTTGCCTCGCTCGACCGTGTCGAGCAAACCCTCGGAGCTGAGACGGACGACGTTTGCTCGCTTCTCGGCGGCGCCTGGGTGGGCGAAGAGGCCGTTGCGACCGCTCTTTGGTGCGTCCTTCGTGCCCAGGGCGACTTTCGCGCGGCCGTCCTGCTGGGTGCCAACTCCTCCGGCGACAGCGACTCGATCGCATGCATTGCCGGCGCCATCGCAGGCGCGGCATCGGGGGTGTCCGCAATTGACGCGTCGTGGGCGCGCGACGTTGAAAGTGCCGATTTGCTCGACCTCCTCGCACGGACCCTCTACGACGCGAAGTGTGGACAAGATATCCCCTTCACGGGCCGACTCCTTGATCCGTTCGGCGCGGAGCGGCTTCGTCACTCCAACAAATGATGATCGCTGGGCTGGTCCCGGCCGCGTGGTCAGCTCATCGGCGGGGGCGATTTCCGTTCTTTTTGCATGCGCGTTCGGTAGCCGTCTGCAATCGACGGCACGAGCTGAGGGCGGCGTCCCCAAATCTACGCTTGAGCCCCTCCGGGCCGCCCCGATGCCGCTCAAGCCGTTCCCCTCTGGCGACGAGGCTCTCGAAGTACCCTTCGGGGGAATCCACGTCCTCATAATTGAGACGTGCGTGCTCGGCAGAAGGCCCCTTTGAGTCCAGGTAAGCGTTGTAAGCAGACCTCTTCGTCGAGCGCTTTCCTCCAGTTCGCGGCCCATAGCTCCATTTCCTGGATGGTCGCTTTGCGCTTGATGCAATTGGCCCGGTTGCTTATGACCCAGACGTTGCCGGGGACATAGCCGAGCTCGTCGTCGATGCGATCAAGGGAAGGTGAGGCATCTTGCGCCGTCCCGTGCCCTCTCTTTAGTTCGATGCCCAAAAGAGGGCACTTCTGCGGCTCGCGAAGCGAATTTCAAAGTTCGCTCCGGCCAGATCCAGTGACACAAATGACAGAACTGTTTAGTCATTTTAGTCAACGTCTCCGACGGGTCTCGAGGTCCCACTTTTGGGGGGAGTTCGCCCCCAGTGGGCCGGGTTGTATCCCGACGATCGAGAGCTCGGCTGTCGACCACTGCGAGCGACCGAATCGGGCTCTGCGTGCTGAAACGGCCTTCACCGTTCCGACACGGCGCCTCGTCGTGGTCCATCAGGAGAGCCGCAGGATCATCAGGTCTTCATCGAAGTAACGTTCGCCCTCCTTCATCGCCCGCTGGAGACTCCCCTGAACGTCGAACCCGGCTGCGAGGTAAAGCTGCCGCGCGGGCGTCTCGGTATGCACCACGTTCAGCTCGACCTGCTTTACGTCCCCGAGCGCCGACAGCCGGCCGACCGCTTCCTCGAGAAGGGCGGCAGCAACCCCGCGCCGCCGCTCCTCCGGAGCGACGTACATTCCCCAAAGCGACGCGCGGTGGCGTGCCTTGGTCCGAGTGTGACGATAGAAACCAAGGGTACCGATGAGGAGGTCTGCGCGAAATGCGCCGAGCACCTCGGTGCCGGGGCTTCCCGCCGCCAAGCGAAGAGCCGTCTGTTCGACCGTCTCGTTGGCCTCTTCTGCGTACGTGCTGAGGAAAGGTGTCGGATCCTCACGCAGGGCACGCAAGCGAATAGCGCGAAAGGCAGTCGCATCCTCCCCGCGCAGGACGCGAATGAGTGCGCCGTCCTTCGTCCAAACGGTCATGGGAGCATCCTTTCTCACGCGCCCCCGTTCTCGTGTCAATCGCCACCGAAACTCAAGATACCGACCAACTTGGCGACGAAGGATTGAACCTCCGGGTGGGGCTCATCAATGAAATGCTGCGAGCAGCCTTCGCCAACCCTGCGTCAATCCTCTCGGGATGGAAATGAACATCTACCTCGGCCGCAAAGGCCGTTCGTCTCCGCGGCGTAACGGCGTTCCTCCGGGGTGGCAGCCCGCGACCGTTGCCCGGGTCCCGGCGCCAGCGGCATTTTGCGCCTCACGGAATGCCTACGTGGCTACCGAACGCAACCACCAGATCATGGATTTGGCAAGTCGAATGGGACGTTGCGGCCCCACCGGTTTCGACGATGGCGGGCCAGAAGCGCAGCGCAGTGCGGACACCGCACGCTAGTAAGCTTCCAGGCCTGAACCGCGCAGAAGATAGGGAACAGCACGGCCAACCAGCTGCCGCGATCGCCGAACAGCCAAGTGCCGATCAACGACAACGCGACACTCGCCGGGAACGACCCAAAATAGAGGAGAATGACCGCAATGTACGTGCGGCGGTCCCGCACCCGCACAGCCACGCAGGGGCCGGGGGAGGCCGCCCGCGAAGAGCGATACGGATCCGCAGTCTCAGCAGTCACGCAAACGAACGATAGCGCCGAATCGGGACGCAGACTCCAGAAAGCGCCCCGCATAAAT
>JBEKFX010000186.1:0-7094 GCA_050013115.1 Polyangiaceae bacterium | reverse complement strand
GGCGCAGGCGAGGCGGGGTTGGGCGCAGGCGAGGCGGGGTTGGGCGGACTGGTGCCCTGGGGGCTGGCGATCCGTGCCTTTCCTACGCTCCCTGCGGCGATTGAGCTCGCCGGTGTGAACGGCTCGGCCGCCTGCGCAGTCGACGGCGTCACACGGAGCAGGGCCAATGCGAAACTCGAATTGCAGAGCAGGCGCTTCACGGAACTGAGGAGCGGCAGGTGCAACGGCTGATCCGTGAACTGGCCGGCCTCGTGCAAGCGCTCGGTTCGGATGGCGGCCCGTCTCGATGCACTCGATGAAACCGCAGCCCGTGTCCTCGTCGAAGTCGCGCAGCCTGAGGACGGCGCGGCATGGGACGCCTACGTCGAGCGCCAACCGGGGGCGACCTTCTATCATCTGTTCGGCTGGAGGGCTGTCGCCGAAGAGGCGTACCGGCTTCGAGCGCCCTTTCTCATCGCGCGCGATGATGCGAAGGGGCCCGTGCGCGGCATCCTGCCTCTCGTGCGCATACCGCGTCCGTTCACCCAGTACCTGACGACCGGTCTCTTCGGCTCGTACGGAGCGTTACTTGCCGACGAGGAGCGATACGCTCGAGCGCTGGTTGGTGAGGCCATGCGCAGGGTAGACATCGGGCAAGCGCGCCACTTGCATCTTAAGCTCGTCGGTGGTGCTCCGGACGAGCCTGGGCTCGTGCGGCACGACATCTGGGTCACAGCGGAGCTCGATCTCGGTCCGAGCGAAACCGCCCTCTGGGAGAGGCTGTCGCGCAAGCAGCGGTGGGCACTGAGGCAGGGCCGTGCCGTCGGTCTGGAGCCTGCCCACGGGGTACAAGAGCTCGACGGCTTCTACGACGTGCTCTTTGCCAACATGCACCGGAAGGGAGCACCGATCTACGGTCTGAAGTTTTTTCGAACCCTCGTCCGGGCGCTCGCCCCCTTCGTCGACGTCATCACGCTGCGGCATCGGGGTCGAGTCATATCGGGCGCCATGGTCGCGTGCTTCAAGGGCACGATGTACGTTCCGTTTGCCTCGTCATTCGCGGAGTGTTTCGGTCTCCGCGCGAACTACGTTCTCTACTGGGAAATCATGCGCCGGGCGCGCGAGCTCGGCTGCCATACGCTTGACTTCGGGTCGTCTCTGCGCGACTCGACGGGACTCCTCTTCAAGCTGAAGTGGCGGCCGCGGGTCGTACCGATTGCCACGTACCTCTACGCTGCGCGGCATCGTCGCCCCAAGCTCGACCCGAGAGAGAGCGGAGTTGCCGCGTTCGTCGTCGGCGCGTGGGGCCGACTGCCACGCTCGGTGGCCGGGCTCCTCGGGCCGGCTCTATGCCGATGGATCGCGTGACGTGGCGGTCCGTGCGAATCGTCACGCTGGCGGTGGTCGTCGGCAGTTTGATCGTGGCGGTGAGGGGTGTTTCGATCCGTCAGCTCGTCGGCATTCTGAGGACCACACATCTGCGCGCGCTCTTGGCGGCCGTGCCTCCGCTGCTCGGCGTTCGCATGGCCGTTCGGGCTGCACGCTTCGTTGCCGTGCTCGGCCCGACGAAGATGCCCTTTCGAACGGTCGTCTCCCGCTTGATCCTCGCGCAGGCGGCCAACGACGTTCTTCCGTTGCGGGCGGGCGAGATCGTGAAGACGCGCGAGTTTGTCACGGCCGGCCATCCGTTGCGGGCGGTGCTCGCCGCGCAAGGCGCCGAGAAGCTCGTGGAGCTCATCACCCTGACGCTGCTCTGCGCGCCGGCCCTCGCCGCCGACTTCGGTGGGCGCACTCCCCTCTGGGCGCTTTCTCTTGTCGTCGCCGGTGCCGCCTCGCTGCTCGGCTGGGTCGGCCGCCGGTTCCAAATTGGAACGCGGCGACTCGCTCGAGCTTTTGCATGGTCGCTCGCGGCCGACGGCGTGGAGATCGCTCTCGTGGCCGCCACGTTGCAGAGCGTCGGACTCACCCCGGAGATCTTGACGATCCTGTCGGTCTTGGCCGCCGTGAACCTCGCCATTGCCTTGCCGTCACTGCCCGGGCACGTGGGCACGATGGAGGCCGGCGCCGCGCTCGGTCTCGTGGCGCTCGGCGTCAGGCATGACCAGGCGCTTGCGTTTGCCTTGGTCTATCGCGTCGTCGAATGGGCTCCGGCCACGCTTGCCGGCGGCATCGTCTGGGTCTGCCGCGGACTCTCTCGCATCGCGAGGGACGGACCGCAGCCCCAGGTTCGATTGCGTGCGGGCGCAACGGGTGATGCAGCAGTCAACGCGCCGTCGCCTCCTGATGCACTGCGCGCGCGCTGACTACGACCGGGCTCGATACGTCCAGTCTTTGTGCGGCGGACCACTCGACGTGGGCGGGCGTCGCCCTGACGTCCAGGTGAAACCGATCCGCGACCGCATCGGGGAGGGGACGTATCGTTCCGTCTTCGAAACATCGATCGTAAGCCAGGTCGCTGCGCATCCGCGCGCCGGCGCCACCCAACTGGTGGCTCCAAACGTCCGTATAGAATGTGGGCCGCGCGCCATCGATCGCGAAGGCTTCCTCGCGTGAGATGGGTCGCGGCGCGTGGGTGCCGTCGTCGGCTACGGCGCGCTCGAAGCGGAGCGTGTCATCGATCTCGATTTCGTACGTTACGCGAACGCCTTCGACGTCCCCAGGCCCGTACATGAATCGCTGGAGTCCGGGCGCAATCAAGAGCGTACGGGAGTAGACGAGATCGACGGCAAGGGCCGGAAGCACGCTCCAGGTGAGCCAGTTGTTCCCCCACGGGCGCTCCTCCGAGAAGAAAGCAAAGTAGCCGACCTCGATGTGACGGGCGTCGATCGCCACGGCCCGATAGTAGAGGACCCCGGCGAGATCGCCCGCGCTCCGCACCGAAGACCCGACGCAAACCGGTGTACGCTCGATGGCGGCTTGCATGGGCGTGCGCTCCCCGCGCGGGCCGGAGGGAGCCGGAAGGGCGCCGAGATGCCCGCTGTCGACGCTGGCCCATGCGAGGGGTGCCATCGCCGCCAAGACGATCGGGCGCGGCTTGCGAAAGAACCTGTCGATCCATCGGTGCATTGGGACGCCGACAGTGCTTCGCCCGCGCTCGCTTCGCGAGCACATGGGCAACGATTCGTGGGTCAGCGTGGTGCGGCGTGTTCTTTGGTGCGTCGTGGCTCTTGGCCGGCGGTCTCCGGGGGGACAGAGCTCGACCCATCGAGCGGAGGTCACTTTGTCGCGGGCTCGGAGGAGCGAAACATGCGCTTTGGAAAGCCACCTCCTCACGAGGCACATCACGCCGGAAGGAGGGTCACCCAGATTGACCCGGGGCGGTCCGTCCGATGTCGGCGAGCGGTTGAAAGGCGACCAGATCTGACAAGGCCGCCGGATTGGCTCGGCCGGAGGGTCGACGCGGCTGAAACGGGAGGCAGATACCCGACAAGGCCGCCAGATTGGCTCGGACGGAGGTCGACGCGGCTGAAACGGGAGGCAGATACCCGACAAGGCCGCCAGATTGGCTCGGCCGGACAGTCGACGCGGCTGAAATGCGACGTGCTGACCTCAGAAAGCGCACACCCGGCTGCCCGGTTTCCGCAACTTCAATCGCACGAGCGTTGTCGCAATCGTCTCCTCGACCTGGTCTTGTCCGATCGAATGCAGAAAGGAGCCATACTCGGCCAGTCGCCGCCGGATGACCTCGTCCATTTCGACACGGTTTCCGTCAAGGATTTGGATGTGCTTGGCGTCCTCGTCGGTCAGATCGAAGTTGATGTACCCGCGGCATCGCGTGGAGCCGCAATGGCAAGGATCGCGTTCGGGCTCGTTGTGACTGACCCAACCGTAAAAGACGGTGACCTCGTCGCCAGGCGCGATATCCCGGGTGCACTGGATGCGGCCCGCTCCGTCGGAAAAAATCGCAGCGTTCGGATTGCAGCTGTGGTTACATAACCAGCCGCCGGGTACGGCGATGTCCGGGATGATCACCTCTCCCGCACCCGACAAGAGCGTGAGCTTGGTCTCGGCCGCTGCGATGGCGTCCGGGTGAGTCGCGGCGACCCTCCGCTGTCTCGGTGCGTACGCGACGACGATGTCCCCGGGGCGGAAGGCCTTTCGCGCGAAGACCCCTCGACCCTCGATGAGGCTGTTGCGAAACTCGACGGGCAAAAGGCTGAAAATCGGTTTTATGCCACGGCGGCTCTTGCTCATGCTTCGCGCTCTCATTGGCTTCGATTGTCGGCGTCACGTCAAGCCACCGCGGTCGGGCGGCGCGCTGGCCTGACGAGCGCACGAATGAGCTCGCGTCGCGCGACCGGAGCCGGCTGGGAGATTCGTGTTGCATGCGTGACTCGGCCGTGACGAGGACTCGGCTAAGGTTCAGCCATGAGACAGTCGGAGAGGTCAATCGCCGCGGTCAAGGCGATACCTTTTTTCGCCGTCCACGTGGCGGCGTTGCTCGGGGTGCTTCTTCTCGGGTGGTCTTGGCGGGGCCTGCTGCTGGCGATCGTGCTCTATGTCATCCGCATGTTCGGGGTCACCGCCGGATACCACAGGTACTTTTCGCACCGCAGCTTCCGGACGAGCCGGCCGATGCAATTCGGCTTGGCCGTGCTCGCCATGACAAGCTCGCAGAAGGGCGTCATCTGGTGGGCGAGCCATCATCGCACCCACCACAAGTATTCCGATCTGCCGGGCGACGTGCATTCCGTCAAGCGCGACGGCCTTTACTGGGGACATCTCGGGTGGATCCTGTCTCGCCAGTACCAGGGGACCGACATCGCGCGGGTGCGCGATCTGACGTCATTCCCCGAGATCGTGTGGCTCGATCGGCTGTGGTGGTTGCCTCCGACCGCCCTCGGCGTCGGGTCATTTCTCGTTGGCGGGTGGTTCGGCCTCGTATGGGCCTTTTTCGTGTCCACCGTGCTCCTGTGGCACGGCACGTTCACGATCAATTCACTGGCTCACATGATCGGGCGGCGGCGCTACGCCACCGATGACAACAGCCGAAATAGCGCCCTCCTGGCCCTCATCACCCTGGGCGAAGGTTGGCACAATAACCACCACCATTATCAGCGTTCTGTTCGGCAGGGCTTCTTTTGGTGGGAGTTTGACCCGACGTACTACGTCCTCCGAGCCCTCGCCCTCGTCGGCGCCGTCTGGGACCTGCATGGCGCGCCCGCGCATGTTGTCGTACCCCGCGCGGGCCGAGCTCGCCTTGGACTTTCGCCCGACGAGTCGGCGCCGTTGGCACCCTCGGCGAGTGGACGCGTCGGATCGGCGGGGTCGCCCATCGACGCACCGACGTGATGGCGCCATTTCGTCCTTGTGGCTCCGCTCCTCCTCCCCAAGGGGGGCCTGATGCACCTACGTTTGGCGGAGGGCCGGCTCGACCCAATGCCTAACCAGCCAGTCGAGCGGAGCGCGAACCCCGCGGAGCGCTCGATCGACGCGACGGACGCGATCGTCGGCGCGCCGGCTGCCGAAGGCCCGGGCCGACAGGACCCAGTTCGACAGCTCGTATCGATGGAGGAGCGCGCTGAATCGATGGCCATCGAGGCATTCGAGCGCCGCAAACGCCTCGTCCGCGGATCGACTGGCAAAAAGCGAGCGGCTCGTGTCGAAAAGAAGCGTGCGCAGGTCGCCAAATGCGCGATCAGGGTCTTCGGCGAGGCTTTCCAGCAGAGATGCAAAGTCCCGTCGGGGCAAACCCGCGGCGTCGGCGGCTTCGGCCATAGCCGGAACCTGCGTAAGGAGAAAGGTCGAACGGGGCGCGTGCCCGAGGAGACGTCCGACCAGGTAAACGTCGAATGCGCTCGCGATGGCCTCGCCGAGGAACATGGCGTCCACCGACGGCCTCGTTCCCGGCTTTTGCGCGAGCGAGCGGGAAGCGAGATGATGCCAAGCCGCATGCGCGACGACATCAGCTTCGATGCGGCGGTCGACGAGGATGTCCCCTCCGCCGTCTGCGGTCCAAAAGGTCAAGTTCAAGAGGAGCGCACGATCGGTTCGCGCAGCCGGAAGAAGCCTGAACGCGTACTTTGCCCTTCGGAGGACTTCCTTGAGGTCCGCATAGAGTGCAACGTGACGGAGTGATCGCTCGTCGCCGATGGCGAGCTGTCCGAGGGTGCGTCGCGCGAGCGAAGCCTTTATCCGCTTCATGTTCGTTTCCCGGCAAGAGGTTGGCGGCGTTCTCGCGGGCCGAGCACCGAGTCGTGTGGTAGCATCCCGAGCTTCGATGCACCGGGGATCGTTCGCGCTTTCCGGGCTACTTCTTGTTCCGTGCCTTGTTCCGTGCCTTGGGGCCCCATGGCTCGAAGGGTGCTCGCCGACGCATGGGGCCATCGCCGAGAGCGGGTCGGTGGCCGCGTCGGCCGGCGCAGCGGCGTCGTCCCAGCCGGCCGGCGCGAGCGTGATGACGAGCTCCGCTGGCGAGACGTCGCAGGTCGCGACCTCGTCGAGCGGAGCTCCCGCCTCGTCGCGCTCGTCGACCGGCGGCTCGTCGCCGCCCAGCGGCTCGTCGTCGACATCGTCCAGCGCCACTGCGATGGCCGGCTCGACCGGCGGCATCGCGGAGGGCGGGGCAGGCAAGGGCGCCGACGGCGGTTCGTCGTGGTCATGTCCCGCAGGCCCGTTTGGCAGTCCAATCCCTTCCGGCGCAACCCTGACCCAGGTGGCCGGTGTTCCTCCACCCGATCCGGCGGGGAGCATCGACCAGAATGGCAAGGGATTTTCGACCATCGAAGGTCCCGTTTGGGTGGGTGATTCTCTCTACGTTTCCGAGTTCCCAGCGGGACCCACCCCGCCATCGCGCATCATTCGGATCACGTCGGCGGGTATCGTCAGCGTGGTCGGTCCGACCGGCTGGGATCCCGGCACGAACGGACTCGCAGTCGACATCGCCGGCCTTCTCTACGGAGCCGTGCACGAAGATGGGTCGGTTTCGAGTCTCGACGTGACGAACGGGACGCGAACACCCATCGTATCGAATTACCCCGTCGGGGGTCCCCGGTTCAATTCACCCAACGACCTCACCATTCGTAGCGACGGGACGATTTATTTTTCCGATCCCAACTACCAGGCGCCGACGGTTCCGCCCCAAAGCATCACGGGTCTATACAGGGTTGCTCCTG
>JBEKFX010000185.1:0-7256 GCA_050013115.1 Polyangiaceae bacterium | reverse complement strand
GGAAGGGATTCGGAGCGCTTTCGAGTACCGCCCGGACCTCTTGCTGCTCGACCTCGGCCTTCCAGACACCGACGGGTCCGAGGTCACGCGGCGCGTGCGGGAGTGGAGCCGAATGCCCATCCTCATCATTTCGGCCCGCGGCCAAGAGGAGAGCAAAGTGAAGGCGCTCGACGAGGGGGCGAATGATTACCTGACGAAGCCGTTCGGCGCCGCCGAGCTCATGGCTCGCATTCGGGTGGCACTCCGGAACGCGGCCCCGCGCGACCACTCGATCGGCGTCGTTCAAATCGGAGCGGACATTCGCGTGGACCTCGAGAGCCGCACGGTCGTCGTGAGCGGGAAGGAAGTTCACCTGACGCCGATCGAGTTCAAGCTGCTGACAGCGCTTGCGAGGCACCCCGGTCACGTCCTCACCCACCGTCACCTGCTCGCCGAAGTCTGGGGGCCCGGGCACGTCGAGCAGGCCCAGTATCTTCGCGTGTACATGACGCAGCTGCGCCACAAACTCGAGCGCGAGCCTGCGCGACCTCAGTACCTCCTCACCGAACCAGGGGTCGGCTACCGCCTGCGGCCCTGATCCGCCAGCGGACCTGATCAGCGATCGCCCACCGGCCTTCGCGATAGGCCCTCTACGGGCGTTTGAGACGG
Source organism: Polyangiaceae bacterium (assembly GCA_050013115.1). Lineage (GTDB taxonomy): Bacteria > Myxococcota_A > Polyangia > Polyangiales > Polyangiaceae > Palsa-1150. The sequence goes on along the minus strand of JBEKFX010000185.1, from coordinate 6,608 downwards.
AATTGGCCCCTGCGGCCCTGATGGTTGCGGACTGCCGGAAACGCCGCCGCCTGCGACGAAAGACGGGTACACGTAGCCGTTCGCGCCGCTCTTCGAACCGCCTCTCTCCGTCGGCGGCAACTTCGACATGCGTGGACGTACTTCACCGGCCTTCGCGATAGGCTTTGACGGCGTTTGCTAAGGCATCGGCCAAGAGCTGCCGATATTCGGCCGTGGCGAGGCGCTGTTCGTCTTTGGCGTTCGAAATGTAACTTGCCTCGAAGAGAACACCCGGCATGCGCGCGCCCACGAGGACGTAAAAGCCCGCCGGGTGCACGCCCCCGTCGACGGTGTCCTCGTATTTCATTCGAAGTGTGGCGACCGATGATTTCTCGAGCAAACGCGCGAAGTGCATCGAGCGCTGCGCCTGATCAGCAAGGCGCATGGCGCTGAGCATGGCCGCCAGATCCGCATTCGCCGCCGGCGTGGTCTGGTTTTCGCGCGACGCGATCCGCGCAGCGATTTCGTCGCGCGTCGTGTCGAGCACGTACGCTTCGACCCCACGACGTGCATGCCCTTCGCTCGCATTGCAATGGATCGATACGAAGAGGTCCGCAGAGAAATCGTTCGCTCGCGCGGTGCGTTCTTCGAGCGTGACGAATCGATCGTCGGTCCTCGTCAGAAGTACGGAGAGTCCTTGATCGGTCAGGATGCGCGCTGCTCGCTCGGAGATGTCGAGGGTCACTTCCTTCTCGGTGAGGCCGCCGGGCCCCATGGCGCCGGTGTCCTTCCCGCCGTGACCGGCGTCCAGAACGACGCGGGCCACTTCGCGCGGGTCGCCACCTTCGGCACCCGGTGGGTGCCGCGCCACGTCGATGACGATTCGGTAGGGCTCGCGCATGTAGAAGACCCGACGCCAGACGTGGCCGTCGAGGTCGAGCACCACGCGGGATCCGGTGCTCGTCGCCTCCGCACGAATCCGTGTGACGATGCCGGTTGTCCGGAGGTCTTTTTTTTCGCCCGCGAGGTCCACGCCATCGAGATCGATGAACGTCCGCGCCGTTGCAGCGCCGAGCGTCTCGTCATCGACGCGGTACGCGGCGGGCTGGTCGATTTCGACGACGATCCGGGCCGAATCGCGCCCCGGCCACACACCGAGGCGCGCGACGCGGGGCGGAGGGCCGAGGTTCGTGCGAGGTGAATCGACCGCGTCGAGGACCGGTTCGGGCGGGCGCGACGGACCGAGGAGCGCGAGACTGCGATCGGCGAGCTGACGACAGCTCGTACCGGCTGCGTCCGGCGACGAGAAGGCATCGAAGCGCCTGCCGACGCGGTCAAGCTCGACGTAGGCGACCGACGCGTCCTCCGCCAAGTCGCCCGCGAGCAGGGCTCCGCGGAGCGCCGCTTCGCATGCGCCCGGGATCGTCGTCTGACGGGCGGCGGCCGTGTACTCATCGACGGCCCTGAGCGCGTCGGGGCGCTCTCCGTAGACCCTCCAAAGTCGCTCGAGCACCCTGGCCGCAGCGGAATGCAGCTGCGCGGCACGCCCTCCCGCGCCTTCACGCAGCGCTTGGTCGACGACCCGGTCGACGACGGCCAGCGCCGATGGCCGCGAACCGAGCGCGCCCCCTTCGTCGCCCATCGTCCGAGCCAGGGCGAGATCACGGCCCGCGGACTCGGCAGATGCCGGCAAGGCCTGGTCATCTGCATGACGTTTGCACCCGGCTGCCGCCTCGAGAGCCAGAGTGACAGCCAAAGCGGAGCGGGCGAACGTCCCGGGCGCCGCCATGGACCTTGGGCCGGCCGCCGTCATCTCCCTTACGCCGGGCGCCGCCATGGACCTTGGGCCGGCCGCCGTCATCTCCCTTACGCCGGGCGCCGCCATGGACCTTGGGGCGAGGGGCGAGCGGGGGTTATCGTTCGAATCCGGGAGATCCACGTGTCCGAGCCTCCGTTGACCGTACAGCCAATTTACTCCGACCGAGCGAGCGGGCAGACATTCCCCAGCGCGCGCTCGATGATCGACGCGTATCTCGTGCGGTTTGACGAGCGGGCGGGCACGCGGCTCGACCCGTTGGATTCGACGGGATACACCCTGGTCCGCAAAGGATCGGCCTCGGTCGGAATCAACGTCCTCGAGGACCACGGCGTGCTGCTCTTCGTTGCCCCGCTGATGCCGATACCTGCGCGTCCGCGCGACGGCCTCTACCGCAGACTGCTCGAGCTCTCGTTCCTTGCAACGTCCGATGCCGCCTTCGCGATCGACGCGGAGCGGGGCGAGATCGTCGTTCGGTCGCTACGCAGGCTTTCGGGGCTCGATTACGAGGAGTTCGAGGATTTGCTCGAAACGGTCGGGAAAATCGCCGACGAGTGGGACGACGTCTTGCGTGCGGACCTTGCGGTCTGATCGCGGCCTTCTCGCTCGATTGTTCCAAGATGGCGGCGATGTTAAGCTAGGGAGAGGTCATGTCTTCCGCGGGCGATCCACCCGTTCCGAAAGCGCGGGGCGAGTCTTCGATGGACCCGGCAGAGATCAGTCCGGAAGATCTTGACCGATTGGCTTCGACGTTTCGCCCATCGTGGGAGATCGATGAGGCGCCCTTCGCGGCGCCTGTGTTGCTGTCACCCGCGGACATGTTGGCTCTTCGGGCCAATGATGCCCAGCCCTCCCAAACGCCGCCCGCGCAAGCACCGACCAATGGGACGACCAGCGCTCCGCCAGGGGCGGCGTCTTCGCCGACCGTCGAATCCACCGGCGCGGGCGCGGCTCAGAGCTCTCCGCCCACCTCGGGACCGGGGACCGTTCCGCTCGGCGTGCAGCTCTTTCAAGATCCGCGACTTCGCGGCATCGTGCCCTGGGTTCCGCCCGAACCAAACCCCGCCGCGCGGAATGCCGCCCCTTTGGCCGTGTCGTCCACTGCCCGCTCGAGGCTCGACTCGGTTGCGCTCGCAGAGGCACCGCCCTTCGCGAAGGGGTCGAAAAAGGCGATGTGGGTGACTGCCATTTTGGCGACCCTTTTCGTCGGTGCGGTGAGCGTGTGGGCACTGGGACCGGGCGACGGCGCCAATCCCGCCACGGCCGCGCACGCATCGGCGGCTCCGCCCAACTCCGCGCCGGGGTCCGCCAGCCCGCTCCCCGCGGCCCATCCGGCAGGAAGGGCGTCGACGACCGCTGACCGAGGGACGATGGCGCCGGCCGCGCAGCCCACGACGGGCACGACGGCCGCGCCAACGACCACGGTTCCAGCGGCGCCCGCCACGGTCACACCGCTGCCTTTCCCGGTCCCGCAGTCGACCTTCCCGGTTTTGCCCTCCCCACCGCCTGCGGCACCGCCGCGCGCGCCCCCTCCGGCGCCCGCTCCGCCCGCTTATCGACCGCCTTACGTGGCGCCCGCCCGGGCGGCGGCACCCGTGGCCACGCCCAGGCCGACGCCACACCCGAAGGGAAACGGCGAAACCATCGTGCGCGACGTCCCCTTCTGAGCCCTCGGGCGAGCTTGGGCTTTACACGACCTCGGGCGCGCGGCGAGGATCGCTGGAACCAATGATATCGCGGTCCCTCGCCCTCGCCTTCCTTGCAACGATCTCTCCGGTCCTTCTGGCGTCGCGGCCATGCGCTGCGCAGAGCGCGACCGACGACCCCACGACGTTGCTCGCACGCGCGCGCTTCAAGGAGGGGGTGGAGTTCTTCGACAAGGGTCAATTTGAGCTGGCCCGCGCGGCATTCCTGCAGGCCTATGCGCTGAAAAAGCACCCCGCCGTTCTCCTCAACCTGGCGTGGAGCTGCCAAAAGAGCGGACATGCCATGGAAGCGGTCCGGTACTTCAAGGAAGTTCTGGCGGACGGCAAAGAGATCACGGACAAGCAGCGGGCCGATGCGAACGACGGGCTGACGCAGGCTCAAGCAAAGCTCGGCCGCATCGAAATCGTCGCCGCCCGGGGCACCGATGTGAACGTGGACGGCAACGCGCTGGGGTCGACCCCGATCGAGGAACCGATTCTCGTCGATCCCGGTACGCACGTCGTCAAGATGCGCGGGCCCGAAGGGGCCGACAGCCTGACGGTCACGGTGGCCGCAGGCGAACATGCGATCGCGAAGTCTTCGCGGCTCCCCGCTCCGGTGCCCCCTCTTCCCGCGCCTCCCCTGCCCCCGGCGGAAGTGCCGCAATCTGCAGCTCCCGCTCCAGCTCCTCCGCCCCCCACGACGACGCCCGTCGTTTCCCCACCGGCAGAGCTGCCCACGAGCCCCCCCGAGCCTTACCGAGAGACGCCCGCTATGAGCGTCGTGCCGCTGATCGTTGGCGGCGTTTTGACGGGAGCGGGCGCCGTCGTGGCGGTCGTCATGCTCGTTGCGAAGAACGCCGCGCAAGGCAAGGCGAACACGAGCGGCCAGGAAATTTCGGTTTACGAATCGGCCCATGGGTTGCCTCAAACCTGCGCTACGACGGCTGCGACGCCGGCGATCGTGGTTGCAGCGTGCGGGACATGGAACGGCGACAACAGCGCGGTCAACCAGGACGCGACGGTCGGAAATATTGCTGTCGGCGTCGGCATTGCGGCCGCCGTCGGAACCATCGCGTACGGGGCGGTTTACGCGCTCAGCAGCGGTGCGCACCCGTCGAGCCGATGGACTCTGACCCCGAACGTGGGCAAGTCGAGCGGAGGTCTCTCCTTGTCGCTCGACTTTTGACGGGCGACACTTCGCGCGCCTGCGCCCGCAGCGCCACTGCGTTCGTGGCGGGCCTCGGCCGGTGCTGGGCCTCGGGTAACCTGCCCGCAACACCATCGCGACTCGGCGAGCATCGGGGGGTGCTGGACCTCGGGTAACCTGCCCGCAACACCATCGCGACTCGGCGAGCATCGGGGGGTGCTGGGCCTCGGGTAACCTGCCCGCAACACCATCGCGACTCGGCGAGCATCGGGGGTGCTGGGCCATCGCGGCCACTTGCGACCGCGGCGCCATCGCGGCTTCGCGGCTTCGACGTCTCAGGGGTAAGGCACGAGGGAGATGGGCATGGGCCGGGCCTCGTCGCCATCCGAGGCGCGCTCGAGAGCGGCCGCCAGGCAGCCCTCGTCACTGCAGCCGGCCTGGACGAGCGCATCGGCGTGCAGGTCGACGCGTCCAGCACGGACCCCTCGGGCGTCGAGATCCCTGTAGACGAGTCCGTGGATTGGCGCCCCGTTCGAGGGAGACCGCGGGCCGCGCTCCACCCAAGCGACGAGCGGCGGCGCGGAGCTCGGCTGGGCAATCCAAATGGGCCCGGGAATGCGGGCGCAGTCGGCGGGCGCAAGATCGATCCGTGTTTCGGAGTCACCCGTTTCATCGACGCGCAAGCCCTGCACCCGCACCGCCGCGCCGTCCGACGGGGCGCAGTCGACTTCGGATTCCCTCGTGAACACGATGATCGTGCCTGCCCGGTCGCCATCGACGGCCACGACGTCGTCGTCGGAGGAAAGGCGCCGCTTGACGAGGTGCCAGGGCGCGAGGGTGCCGGACGGGCGGAGGTTTCTCACCGCAATCGTTCCCGAGCTCCCGACTCGGAGGACCCGCAAATCGTCATCCACGGAGTAGGCCTCGTGCTCTTGCTCCTCGTCGCTGAAATCGCTCTCGCGAATCGCAACGGCCGGCGAATCCGGCGACGGAGTACCCGGGGTCAGCGCCGAGACCGTGACGTCGTCGTCTCCGTCCCCCATTACGAAGACCACGCGCGTTCCGCAGACGAGGGCGGGAGAACGGCCCGCCGGGATCGTGAGGGCGTCTCGCCCCGACCGCTCCGCCCAGGCGCGCGTTCGAATCGGCATCGACCCCGCGTGCGCCGGACCCACCCAGGCAAGCCCGGCCTCGGTGGCGCAAACGGCGGATCCCACGTCCTCCGGTGCTCCGTGAATCTCGCCGTCCGGCCCGAGCACAAAGAGGGTGCCGGGACGCTTTTCGGCGCGACCGGCGCGCCAGACCAGCACAATCCCGGCCCCCGCCCCGTCGAGGGTGAGCTCCGCGTCCGGCGCCCACTGGGCACCGTGCACGACGTCCTTCGCCCAGATCCAATGGCCGTCGCGCATCGCCATCACACGCACGATGCCCTTGCCGACGACCAGGCCCGCGACGACAGCCAGGGGGCCCGCCCGCGTTGCCGCGATCGGCGACGAGAAGACCGGCTCGGTGCGCAGGCGCGGCACGGCCGCCGCCAGGGCATCGCCCGCGGATGCGTCGGCGAGCAGGCCCGCGGCCACCCCTGGCCGATCTGTGTTGGCGCCGAGGCCGACGACCCCGGTCGAGAAAGGCGCTGGCTTCGGCGAGCGGCTACAGCCAACCGCCAGCATCACAACCCCGATTGGAAGTGGCCCGAGCCGCTTTTGCACCGCGTCAGCCCCAGGACGGTTCCCGGACGGAAGAGCGATGAAAGGCGGATCTCGCTGCCCGCCCGGGGATCGAGCGGTGAGGTTCATTCGACGAGCACACTAGAGCGGGGGCGCGCGTCATGGAACGCGGGCGCTCACGCCGCGCTCGAGAACGCCCGGCGGCGGCGCTTCAAAAGGGGGCTTCCGTGGGGGCGAAGCTCAGGGTGAAGCTCGGCGGCGAAGCTCGGCGGCGAAGCTCGGGGGTGGCGCCCAAGCTCCGGGGTGGCGCC
>JBEKFX010000184.1:0-7292 GCA_050013115.1 Polyangiaceae bacterium | reverse complement strand
ACTTCAACGGCCGCGTGAACAACTCCACCGTGGACGTCGCAGCCGGAACGCGGCGGGTCCCCCGCTTACCGTAGTCGCCCCGCCAGCGAAGGTCACGACGGGATCGGCCGGACGCCTACGAGGTTCGAGCGTCCGACGATGGGCGCTTGCGGAATCCGTGAGAAGGAAGGGCGTGCTGACGGTAGAGATCGCGTGGTTCACTTCGCGATCGCCTCGTGAAATTCGCTCGATTTCGCAGCGGGCGCTCCTCACCTCGCCATCACCGGAACGGGCGCCAAGGCGCACCGTACACCCTTATCAGTGGAATACACGAAGCAATTTCGATCACTTAGTTCAGACATCGGTGCGTTAGCTGAATTCACGCCGTGGAAATCCACGCAAGGCGCAGACGTGTTGGAAAACGGGAAATGAACCGAGAGCACAGAGAGAACGCCGAGATCGTTGGCCGGTTGTGCGGGCCGGCTGGATGCGCACATCGTCGTCGGAGTCAGCATAATCGTTCGTAGTGGTTCCGCTGTCCCTGGAACGGGGGATCACATTGAGTTCTCCGCGTCCAGCGGGAAGGCTCGAACGAACTTGCTCGCCTCATCGTACTTGCGCGAGTTGGGTCCCGCCTTGGCTCGCGCTGCCGCTAGCCGAGCGAGGGCATCGCTCGCTTGGAGATAGTGATGCCACGTGATGGCGTGCGTGAGCTCGGGGGGGTGTTCATTCTTGATGGGCACCTTGTATTCAACGACGCTCTCGCTCCCGCGAAGGCCGTTCAGCGCGGTCGGGTGAACCCCAAGGCCGACCCACTCCTGCGCGGTCTCCGCAAGATGTGCGTCCACGATCGGCTGCCCGATGAACGTGTTCGTTGGCGGGTCGATGATCGTGTCACCAAAGGCGATGGCCCCGCGAAGGAACACATCGCGCTCGGTTGCGCTGGCAGTGACGCTCGCGCACACTTCGACGAAGCTAGCCACGTCGCCGTGCTCATCACACCAGAGCATGATCGTGTCGCTGAGGAGGACGTAGGGGGCCTCCTTCGTCAGGCCGACCGTCGCTCCGAACAAGGTCCCGAGCACTGTTAACTTGGTGCCCCCCTGCTTGAGGTAGATCTGGAGGCCCTGGTAGCTCGAGAAGACGGCGCCCAGCCCTTCTTGCGCGAGGCGCTGCTTGAACCCGAGTACGTCGAGGCTCGCAACAAAGCGCTTCGTGATAGTCGTGCCGTTCGGCGCCCAGAACTTTTCGAACATCGGTCCCCTCCTTGGCCTTGGATCCCCGCAGTGCCCTTGTGGGCGCGAACTACGACATCTTCCGCCGGGTAGCTCGTACAGCGGATACACGAGGCTCACCGAAGACGTCGAAGAGCTCCAGCCAAAGCTGAGGGTCGATCGCCTCGATGACGGCTGCATCGTGGAAACCGCCCGAGCTCGGCGCCGGCCATCCTGAACATTTATCCACCAGAACAGGAGCGTCCAGTCTGCGGTGCAGCCCGGTCGCCTTACGGCCAGCGCAGCGCACATTGTTGCAAGCATATCCAGTAGTTATATGCTGAACGGGAGTTTAGAGCTTGTACCCTTCCGGCAGCGCGGTCCGGTCGATCTCGCTTCTCGTCGCCTAGGCGGATCTCTTAGTCCTCCGGGGATGGCGGCCAGCAGTGAAACGCGGTAGACCGCCTGGTCGCGGGTGTACTGCGCACCCGTTTCGTGGTCTCTTCAGCCAAGCGGTTCCGATGTCCCAGGGCGCCCTTCACCTGCCGATCGTGCCGTCGGCGTCGTCGAGGTCCGACGGCTTGTCGGAGGCCATCCGTGCAGCGACGTCCCATGAGATCGTCTTCGCGGTCGTCGGCCACGCGGGGGCGGGCACGAGCTGGGTCGCGAAGGTGATCGCCGAGGGCCTTGGTTCCTTCCAGTACAAGCCGCTCGTGATCAAGATGAGCGATCTCATCGCGAGCGCCGTGGAAAAAATCGACCCGGCGCGAGGGAAGGTCATCCAGAACGCGGCAGCCGGCTCGATCGAGCGCACCTCGGCCCTGCAGGCTGCTGGGAACTGGCTACGCGCGCAGCACGGGATCACCTTCACGGCGGCGCTCGCAATCAAACGGCTGTTCGACGAACGAAAGCGCGACAAGAAGGATGGCGATCGCACCGCGTACATCCTCGACAGCCTCAAGAACCCCTACGAGGTGGACGCGTTGCGGCAGCTCTACGGTCGCTCGCTCTACGTCATCAGCGTCGTCTGCGGGCCAGAGCTTCGAGAGTCGCGGCTGCTGACGAAGTACAAGGGGGCCACGACGGAGCAGATCAAGGCGCTCATGCAGCGCGACGAAGCCGAGGAGGCGGACACGGGTCAGCACGTTCGGAAGACGCTGAAGAACGGCGACTTCTTCGTGAACAACGAGGAGAACGTCACCACCAAGGAGTCCCGTCCCCTCGATCATGCGACTCGGAGATTCCTGCAGATCGTCTTCACGAGCGACGTCGTCCGACCCACCGCTGACGAGCGGGGAATGTACGCCGCATGGGGGGCATCGCTGAGATCGGCATGCCTCTCGCGACAGGTCGGGGCGGCAATCCTCGACGCAAGCGGACAACTGATCGCCACGGGGACCAACGACGTCCCGAAGTTCGGTGGGGGCCTCTACGAAGAGGACGAGACTGGCGGTGGCGTCGACTTCAGGTGCTTCCGCTATTTCGACGGGGCAAAGGGCGAGAAGACGGGCTTCTGTAGAAACGACAAGGTGAAAGCCGAGATCCTCTCGCAAGCGGTTGAGGAGCTGCGGGCGGCTGGCGTTCTGCGTGAGGGCGCCGCTACCAAGACGATCGCGGCAGCACTCCGTAAGACGCCGTTGAACGATCTGCTCGAGTTCTCGCGCGCTGTCCACGCGGAGATGGACGCGGTCGTCAGCCTTGCTCGTTCAGGGAGTACCTCGACGGAAGGGGGGACCCTCTACTGTACGACCTACCCGTGCCACCCTTGCGCGCGACACATCGTCGCGGCCGGCATCAGAGACGTTGTCTACATCGAGCCCTACCTCAAGAGTCGAGCGGCAACGCTCCACGACGATGCCATCATGGAGTCCACGCAGCGTCCGGGCGACGACGCGTCGAAGGTTCACTTTCGTCTCTTCACCGGGGTCGCGCCCAGGCGCTACGCCCCCCTCTTCGAGAAACGCGAGGAGCTGAAGAAAGACGGCGACCTCTCTTTGCGCGAAGAACAGAACGCCCTCCACATCGATCCGATCTTCACGAGATCGCACCTCGAGTTCGAACAGCTCATCGCCAAGCACGTCGACGAGGTCACTGAAGGCGCGCAGCCGCGGGCCACGGAGGACACCAGTGCCTGAGCGACGCTTCTCCGTCATCCTCGGCGAGGGTCGCCAGCGTGAATCGCCGCGCGGTCCCGTCGAGCTAGCGCTCCTAACGCGGCATCGCGAGTATCGCGACCAACTGATGCTGGGGGCGTGGTTTGCGCAGCCAGCTGGATCGAGCTTCGAGCGGCCAGCACGCGGCAGGCTTCTCAGCGTCGGATTCGATACCCTCGACTTCCATGGCTTCCGCTGCATGCTCGAGCAGACGCGCGTGAAGCACGTCCTCGACATCCGCCTCCTCGCGTCATTTCGAGGCAAGGGTTTCTCGCCTGACGCGGTGGATCGGATGTTCAACGAGTTTGGCGTGAGGTACGAGCGCAGCCTGGAGCTGGCCAACGCTTTCGTCGGGAGCTCAAGCAACTCTCACTCGATTCTGAGCCGCTATGGCGCGCACGTGAGGAGCGAGGGCGGGGGCATGTTCCAGAAGCTGATCTCGTGGCTTCAGGCGGGCCCGGTGCTCTTGCTCGGGCGGGACGCGATGCACTTTGGCGCTGAGCGCGAGATCATCGTGGACTGCATCGCTGAGAAGTTCCTCCCGCTCGAGGTTGTCGTGCTGCAGTCGTGCCGGCATGCCGATCTGGAGGCGTCGGCCTACATGATCGGGGCTACGTTCGCGCGAAGCGAGTCTCCTAAGAAGAAGCGACGATCGAGTTCCGGAAAACGGAAAGGTTCGCAGCTCGATCTCCCCGCCTCCCCGAGAAAGAAGACCTAGACGGCGAGTCTCGCGGACGCCCTCCAGCGTTGGTTCATGCGCGATGCGGGTGCTGCCAGAGCACGACGCTCGGGTGAGGAGGCTCCCTCGGTCCGGGCCCCTGAGTGCCCGAGTCTCCGGAAAAGAAGCGTCCCGTGAGGTCGCCCTCATCAGCGCATTTGAGTAATTGAGCGAGCGACGCTCGAAGCCCGAGGCGAGGAGCGGCGACAAGCGAGCGTGTCAGCTATGCCGGCGCGGCCGAATCTCGGCCTTCCGAGAAGACGCCGACGACGCGCGTGCAGAGTGTGGCAACGTCGTCGACATCGTCGGCTGGCTTTTCAGCGAAGCCCTGATGCATCACGGTGTTTCGGAAGGCGCGCAGCTTCTCCAACGCATTCCGATCCGAAGCCGAGAAGCTGGGCTCGAAGACACCTGCGAGCGGCATGCAGTGCAGCATTGTAGGAAGGTGCTTCAGGTCGTCCTCGAGTGGCGGCACGGCGCCATTCGCAGGCCGCAGGCGCACGCAGGCCCGATGAAGCATCTGGGCCAGCGCCATGCGAAAGTCGGCTTCGAAGGCGGCGAAGATGCGAACGAGCGCGACCCTCTCCTCGTCCTCCGTCGCCTCCCGCAACCGATCGAGGGCGAACTTCTTACGTGCCTCAGTCGGCCCATCGCTCGACGCGTATGGGGCGACGAATGGCTTGAGCGGGCTCGTGATCTGCATGCCTGCGCGGATCCACTCGTCGATGGCACGCAGGCGAGCCTTCTCCGACTTGTGCCAAGCGATCGCCGCGTCGAGATTGCTCACGCGAGGAGCACCTCAATCACGAGCTCGATCGCTCCGCTCGTTACCGGCTCGGCGGGGTCGTGCCGTTCCGGGTTGATCCATTCGAAGCGCCATCCCTGCGCCTCGGTCCAGAGAAACCGAAAGGCTCGCGCGCCGGACGTCGCCTTCACCACGCCGACCCCTTCCGCGTTCAGACCGCGTGGCTCCACCACAACGTTCTGGTCGCCGAAGTCGATCGTCAGCGCGGTAGCGTTGTAGCGGACGTTCTCTTCCTTCAGGAGCACGTTCCACGTCTCCACCTCGACCTGGTCGCCAGCGGGCGCCAGGACGGCCCGAAAGAGATCCATTAGGTCGTCGACGGCGCCCTTCCACCTCGCTAGCCGGTCGTGGACCGTCTCGTTCCGCGTCTGCTGCTGCCGACGCTCCTCGAGAAATTTGGCCAGCCGGGACTCTTGAGCCGCCGGCGCATTCGTTGCGGATGGCGGGAGGGCTTTCGCTCCTCGCTCACTCGGCGGCGCGACCTTGGCGGGAGCAGGTGGCGATGCCTTCTTCTTCGTCACTTTCGTCGCCGCGCCCTGCTTTTTCGTCATGGTGACCCTCGTCGTTCGTACCGGCCGTGATCGCAGTCGTTATCGCGTACCCGGAGCACGTGCAACAGCGGCCTGGGCACCGCCGGATCGGCGGCTCGCCTCATGGTTCCGAGAGGAGCGCGTACAGTTCGGCCAGCTTCCGAGCGGGAAACAGCTCGTTCCCGGATTTGAACCTCGACACCTGCGCGCGCTCGACGCCGAGCTTGCGCGCGAGCTCGGCGCCGAGGCCGCGGCGCTCGGCCGTCTTCCGCCGGAGCAGTGCGCGCACCTGGTCCTGTGAGACGTCGGCCGACGCGCGGATCGGGACGGGTTTCGCCGGCGGGGCGACCGGCGCCGCTGCCTCGACGCCGGCGACGTCGACGGCGGAGGCCTTCGCAGCGGCCCGAATGAGCTTCCGCATGACGCTCGAGAGCGAGACCTCGACGCCGAGCTCCTCGAGCTCCTGGCGCTCGCGCTCGACGAGCCCCTCGAGCAGGGCGCGATCGCGCGCGCTGAGGCGAAGGGTGACGAGCACCGACGGTCCGTCGCCCATCACACCAGCCCCTTCGCCGGGTTGTTCACGAAGACCGTCGCGTGCTGGATGTAGCCGCGCGCGACGCGCTCGGATTTGTGGCCCGTCTGCCGCATGATCGCCTCGAGCGGCCGGCCCTTCTCGGCCGCGGTGGTCATGAAGCCGGAGCGGAGCGAGTGCCCGCCGTAGCGAGAAGGATCGAGGCCCGCGGCGAGCGCCGCGCGCTGCACGACGCGCGCTGCACGACGCGCGCGACCGACCGATCCGAGAGAGCCGTCTTCGCGACGTGTCCGTGTCGGTCAACGGCGCGGAAGATCGGCCCTTCCGTGATCCCGGCGGCGTCGAGCCATGCGCGGAGTGCGCGCACGGCGCACAGCGCGGTGGAGGACGCGTACGGGACGCCTTTGTCGAAGCCCTTGCCCTCCTGGTCGCCTTTGGAGCGTCGGACGCGCACGAGGAGGCCTTCGGCTTGGAGCTCGACGTCGCCGACGGTGAGCGCGACGAGCTCGGAGCGACGGCATGCGCTCGACCAGCCCAGCGTGAGCAGCGCACGGTCCCGAAGCCCGACGAGGTCCTCGTCGAGCGTCGCGACCAGCGCCGCGAGCTCGTCGTCGCTGACAGGCGCCTTCTTCGTCGACGACGTGCCGATCTTGCTTCGAATGCCGGCCATCGTCTCGCGCACGGCGGGCTCGCCGCGCGGCCAGACAAACCCGCGCGAGCGGTGCTCGTGCGCGATCGCCGCGAGGGTCTTCTCGATCGTGGAGACGGCGGCGCCGGCGTCGGCGAGCGCGGCGAGGTACACCGCGACCGTCGCCGACGGCGCGAGGCAAGCGCGCAGGCCGCGCGAGGTGCACCACCCGTCGAAGCCGGCGAAGCTCGAGCGGTACGCGCGTCGGGTGCTCTTCGCCTTGCCCTCGGCGACGTAGCGCCGGGCGCTCTCAACAAGCTGCTCGATGGACTCAACATCCGTGGGCGTTCGGCGGGCGAGAGGGGCGGGCATAGGGTCCTTGAGGGCCGGCGGGTCACGTCCGAGAAAGGGTGCTTCTCGGACACGAGGCTTGGGGCGGCTCTTGGCGCCACCTGGCTGCCGCAGATGTTGACTGTATTACAACCGTAGGCGCTACGCCATCGTCACTTCTGGCTCTTCCTTGCTCCCACGTCTCGACTTAGCTCGAACCGCTGACGTGCGTTTCGCTGCAACCGCGCTTCGAGTGCGGTGCGGGCATCACGACGGGTTCAAGTGATCGACGTCAACTATTTCTGCAGGTAGGCGTCAATTATTCTTGCAGGGTGCCTCCAGGTGGATTGTTCGCAGGGCCTCGATGGGGTGCGACACGGTTCGAGTAATTGTCGTCGGGTCC
>JBEKFX010000183.1:0-7326 GCA_050013115.1 Polyangiaceae bacterium | reverse complement strand
TTGACACGGTAGGGGTCGTTGGTTCAATCCCAATCGCGCCTACAAGAAAAGCAAGTGATTCCAATCACTTTCGCGAGCCGGTCAGCCGGCTCCCTTGTGCTGTCCACCGATGCTGTCCACCGGCGGTCCGTTTCCAAGGGTTCCTTCGCGCATCCGCTGCGTCAGACCCGTGAGGTCGATGATCCGGGCAATGGCCGCTTGCTGCTCGTGCCCGCGCGCCGTCGAATAATGCTGCTGCATCTGCTCGGTGAGATGCCCCGAAATGCTTCGCACGACGACGTCGGCCACCTGTGCCTCCCGCATGGCGTCTTGGAAGGAGCGTCGCATGGCCTTGGGCGAGATCTGCTTTTTTAGCCCCATCAGTCTCGCGATCGCTTGGAACGGTTTGGCGAGCGCCGAGTTGTGACGGAAGCCGCCCGTTTCGGAGGGAAAGAGAAGATCGCTTCTCTCCATGTCCCGTGTTACGAGCTGCTTGTCGACGTGCCAGCGAAGGACCGACATCACGAAGTCGGGCAGCTTGATGACCTGGTCGTGATTGGTCTTGGCCATCTCCATGACCCGGCCTTTGATGCCGCGCGAACGTCGAACCAAGAGCAGGCCTTGATCCCACTTCACGTCCGCGTTTTCGCCGCTGCGACGGAGAGCGTACAGGCTTGATGGCCGAAGGCCCGTGACCGAGCCCAAAAGGATCACCGCGAAGTGCTGCGGGTACTTCTCCGAGGCGATCTCGAAGAAGGCACTGAGCTCGTCCACGCTCAGGGAGTTCGGCTCCTCGAACGTGTACGTGCGGTGCCCCTTGGTCGAGACGCACTCGATGTCCAAGCACGGGTCAACGGGTAAGTCGAAGTCGGCTTTCATCTTCTTCGTGATGACTCGCAAAACCGCGATCCAATCGTTGACCGTCGTCGGGGAGTACTGCCCCGCGTTGATGCGGGCCTCCCACGAATCTCGCCATGCCTTGATGTCGGAGCGCGATGGACTCCTCTTCGTGGACCTCGAAACCGACGATCTTGTATCTGAAGCAGGCCCGAGCAGCCGATGACCCGGGCGAAAACGCCGAGGCCATCGCGCTTTTTTTTCGACGAGCCCCCCGAGCTTCGCGCGGCTCAACTGCGTCTTTTGCGTGACGACATCGGCGCCTCCTCTTACCGAGCGCCGGGCGAGCTCTCGATCTGGATCGCGCCTACCAGGCCATCGCGGTGACCCAAAGCGTTGTGCGTGGCCGTGGTTTGCATGTCTGGTTTTGAGGGGCTGACCTCGAGGGTCTTCTGACGCCGTTTCCTGAGCGTCGTAACATACGTACGACAAAGCTCCGGTGCATTCGCACGCCGGTCTCGGGAGCGCGCTTGTCGCGCAACTCGCGTGATCCTGAGACCAATTTTAACGAACAGGCCGGTGTCACACGCAGCGCGGTCCGCTCATCCTCCGAACGAGCGCCGCGTGATCGGCCGATCCGACGGCCGCACAGATTGGCACAACGGGACCCACGTCGGGTCGTCCGTCTGGCTGGCCGCGCCGCCGTGTATCGTGCAGGGCGGTCGCGAAGGATTGACGGCATGGACCGTGCTTATCGGTGGAGCCTTGTTCGAAAGAAACAAGAGAGGCCTGCGCACACTTCGATTGGGCGGGTGCCTGGGGGCCGGGCTCTGTTCTGCACGGATGGCGCATGCGCAAGGCGACTCCTTGCCGGGAATGGTGTCTATCGCGTGGAATGCTCCCGAGAGCTGCCCGGGGGAAAAATATGTGCAGGCCAGCGTCGCGTCGGTGATCGGGCGCTCGAATACGCTGCGTCATGCGGCGGCGCTGAAGGCAAGCGGCACGGTCAACGAGGTCGAAGGGCACTTTCATCTGCGCGTCCAGCTCGACTCGCCTGGAGCCTCGGAGACGAAGCGCATGGACGCGGATACTTGCGAGACGCTCGCGGAGGCCTTCGCGTTCGTTGTCGCCTTCACGCTCGACCTGAGCCCTGGGGTCTCCGATGTGCCGGTGGCCGCTGCGCCACCGGAAATCATGACGACACAAGCGCTGGCGCGCGAGTCGCCCGAGCCCTCTCGCCGGCGCTCTCCCACACAGCTCTTCGCCGGGCCGGTTGCGGCGGTCGGAGCGGGCATGCTGCCATTTCCCGCGTACGGTGCGGGGGCTCTTCTCGCCGTCGAAACGGGGCCGCGATGGGAGCTCGCCGGCGTCTGGTGGCCCGAGCGTTCGAGCTCTTCCGCGGCAGGCGCGCCCCGGGGCGTCGGCGCCAGCGTTTGGCTTGCCATGATCGAGCCTTCGGCGTGCCTTCCCTTCGGGCGCGTCGTAGCGGCGTGCGTCGGCGGCGAACTCGGCAACATGCACGGGCGGGGGACCGGCGTTACGCTTCCCGGCGACGGCGCCTCGTGGTGGCTCGCGCTCACCGCGGGAATCGCAGTCTCGACTCCGGTCGTCTCGGGGATCGACGTCCGCTTTCGGCTCGACGCCGGCCTACCATTCGTCCGCCCGACGTTCGTGCTCGAAAACGTGGACGCGTCAGGCCCTGTTCAGGCGTTCCATCCGTCGCCCGCCTTCGCGGCCCTCACCATCGAGCCCGATTTTCGATTTTTCTCCACGGATCGGGCCGGGGTGCGACATGTCCCCGATTGAGACGCCGATGGCCTCTCATTCGCTCGGCGTGGAACCCCGCCTCGACTCTTCTGCCGCCGAATCCCATCGGGGAACCATCTCGCAAGGGCGGGTCGATGGGGCGAAGTGTTTCCCTTCGTTCGACTCGGTGTACCACTTGTACGCACCCTTCGTGTGGCGCAACGCCCGCCGTTTGGGGGTCCCCTTCGGTGCCGTCGAGGACGTCTTACAGGAAGTGTTCCTCGTGGTGTATCGACGGCTCCCCGAGTTTGAAGAGCGGACGTCGGTGCGCGCCTGGCTCTCGGCGATTCTCATCCGCGTCGTTCGAGCGCACCGTCGGAAGGGCCGATGGACCGACCCCGCAACCCATTTGCTCGAGCCCGACAGTCTGACCGATACCCACTCGCCGAGTCCGCTCGCGGCTGCCGAGCGAGACGAGGCGGTGCGGGAACTCTACGCTATCCTTTTGCGAATGAACGAAGAGCGCCGTGAGGTGCTCGTCCTCTCCGAACTCGAAGAGCTCACGGTGCCCGAGATCGCTCTCGCCCTTCAGGTCAACGTGAATACGGTCGCCTGGCGGCTTCGAAAGGCGAAACAGGAGTTCGAGCGCATGGTGCTTCGCAGACGTGCCGCCGACGTGAGGGCTGCTCGATGAGCGATTTGCACCCTCGCGCCCGAGCCTTGATCGACGCTGCCAAGCGGGGCGAGACCCCTCTGCCTTGGCACACGCGGGCGCGGGTCCACCGCTCGGTGCTCCGACGCGCAATCGCTCTTGGAGCGGCGGTCGCGACGACGAGCACAGTCAGTGCCGCGTCGAAGGCCGCTGCGCGCATGGCCACATGGGTGAGCCCGATCGGCGTTCCAGCTGTATTCGGCGCCCTCGCGGTCTGCACCTTACTGGTGCTTCGGACCGCCACGACACCGGCGGAGCCGCCCGGCTCGGTTCCGCCCGTGGCTTCCCACGCCCTGGTGCGGGACGCTCCGACCGAGGTCCCCATCGTTCCGGCAACGGGGGGCCCCAGTGCTCTTCCAGTATCACCCACCTCGATCGTGGCCCCTCCTCCTGGCCCATCGGAGATGGGGCTCATCGCACCTGTTCCGGTCCACGTGTCGCCGGTCCACGTGTCGCCGGTCCCAACGCCGCTCGCCATGCCGGTCCCAATGCCGGCCGCCACGCCGCTCCGGACGTTCAGCGCAGAGCGTTCGCCCGACACGAGGATCGGGACCACGTCCGCAACGCCGCTCGCTGTACGTTTTTTCGAGTCGAGTACGGAACGATCCGGCCCCCGGGGAGAGCGCGCGGAACCATCCGCGACGGCTCCGACGACCGCAACGCCTGCGGCCACGACGACCCCCGCGTCGGGGGTTGGAGCGGCGAACGTTGCCCCCCTCGCGGAGGATCTCGAACGATTGCGAGGGGTGCGGGCCAATCTTCGGACGGGCCATCCGGAGTTGGTCCTCTCGTTGCTCGATCGCGAGGGCGGCCGGCTCGAAGCCGGCCCGCTCGCCGAAGAGGCGCAGGCTGCGCGTGTCTCTGCACTCTGTCAGCTGGGGCGCCAGGCCGAGGTGCACGAAGCAACCCGACGGTTTCTCGCGGTGTGGCCCGCATCGCCGTTGGCGATGCGCTTGCGACTGGGCTGCGCCGCGCTCGGCGCGGATTCAACCTCGCATTGACACGCGGGCAGACGGGCTTGCCAGATTGATCCACAGGCCGGCCCCGGAACCGACATTCCATTTCGGAGTTCCTCCCCAAAGCCAGGATGGGTTAGCATGAAATCTCTTCAATTGCGTACCGGTGCGACGTGGACGGCACCCGCTCTGCTCCTTATTCCGTTTCTTTTGGGCGCCAACGGAGGAGGTTGCGTGCTCGGAGGCACAATTCCGATCGGTGGCGACGACGACGGTGGCAGGGGCGCCGCGGGCGGCTCTGGCCCGGCGGACGCGTGTGTGGCGCTTCCGTGCGTCGCGTGCCCGTACGGGTCGACGGGAATCGGAAAGGACGCCAACGGGTGCGACACGTGCCCGATCTGCGCTCCGCCCCACGACGCGGCGTCCTCGTGCGAATGCGGTTCACCACCGCCAACGCCCATCTGTGTAGACGGCTCCAACCCTCCCACAACATGCGAGCCGGCTTCTGCAGGATCGTGCAACTGGGTCGTCGGTTCCTGCCCCATCTCGACGGACAGCGGTGGCGGTTCCAGCGAAACCGACAGCGGCTCCGGAACGACGGACGCTTGCCTCGCTCTTCCGTGTGTCGCATGCCCCTACGGGTCGACGGGAATCGGAAAGGACGCCAACGGGTGCGACACGTGCCCGATCTGCGCTCCGCCCCCTGATGCGGCGTCCTCGTGCGAATGCGGTGCACCGCCGCCAACGCCCATCTGTGCAGACGGCTCCAGCCCTCCCCTAACGTGCGAGCCGGCTTCTGCAGGATCGTGCAACTGGGTCGTGGGTCGGTGCCCGCCCTCGACAGACAGCGGCTCCGGAACGACGGACGCTTGCCTCGCTCTTCCGTGTGTCGCATGCCCCTACGGGTCGACGGGAATCGGAAAGGACGCCAACGGGTGCGATACGTGCCCGATCTGCGCGCCAGCCCCCGATGCCGGCGCTTCGGCATGTTCGGCCGATGCGGATTGCCCCGTCGGCGAAGTGTGCGGATTCCTCGAGAGCAACGGATGTGGGTCCCCGGGCAAATGTTTCCCGGCGCCGTCCATCACGTGCGACGCGTACCTCCCGGGGTGCGCTTGCGACGGGTCCGAGGTCGATCTCATCTGCAACGGTTTGCCGTCAGACTATGCGCGCAAGCCGATTCGACACACGGGTTTGTGTGTCGACGGTGGATGACACCAACGTCCATCAGCCGGGCGCATTCGTTTTCAACCTCCTCAGGCAAACCTGTGGGTGAGCCAATCGGGTTCGGGAAGGTCGCCGAGCGCGTGATACAAGGCAATTTCGGCGTGTTCATAGGTTCGAAAGCCGTACGGTTTTCGTGTCGTAATGCGTGCTGTATTGTTGAATCCCTCGACGTCGCCGAGTGGGAGGAGCTGGCGGGCCTTGAACCAGTTCAAGATGAGGGGTTTGTGCTTGCGGAGCGTGGTGGCGAACGTTTTGAAGGGTGGCAGGCGAGAGCGCATAGCCATCGTGGTCCACCGGTCGAGGAAGCGCGCGGCCCAGGTGGGGGACTTGTACTTCCAGAAGGGCTGCAGCGCCTCCTTGAGGAGGTAGGCGCGGGTGGTTCGGAGGTTGATGCTGAGCAGATCCCGCAGGCGCGGTCGTTCATTGGCCGTGAGGTTCTCCAGTCGCTTGAGCAGGAGCCATCGAGTCTTGGTGAGCACGGGGTGTCGTCCACGCTCTCGCAGCGCCCGGACCTCAGCGCGTCGAACCTCGTCGACGCATTTGCTGAGCAGCTGGGCGACGTGGAATCGGTCGAGGAGGTGAACGGCGTTCTTTGCGCGCTCGCGTGCCACGACGATGAACGCCTTCCACATATCACTTGCGACAAACTGAATGGCAAGAGAGCGGGCCTCGCCGAGGATGTCGAAAAAGTCGCGGACGGTTTCCGCCGTGCGGTGCTTGCCGACAAACAGCAAGCGTCGCGCCCCGGCGTCGAGCTGATAGACGAGCGTGAGATATTTCTGACCTTTCTTCCAGGACAGCTCGTCGACGCCGATCGCATGAATGCCTTCAAGAGGCCGATTTTCCAGGCCCCAATAGACGGCCCGCTGAATGCAGCGAAAGACGATGTCCCAGCTCGTCGCGAAGCGCCGCGCCGTTTCTTGCCACGACAGCGCCTTGGCCCACCTCGCAATGAACCAGGTGAATGCGTGCGTGCAGGGGCTCTTGCCGTCGGCCCAGGGAACGAGTTCGACGCGGACGCCGCATCTTTTGCAATCGACGCGTCGCATGGCATAGACGAATGTCACCGTGAGCGCCCAAAGGGGCACCATCAGGAAGCGGCGAACCGGACCGCGGTCATACAAGGGCCGTCGCTTCATGCACTGCGAGCAGACGGCTCTGGAACCTTTGCGGGCACGGACAGCGACGTCCAATCCGACAAGGGATCCGTGACGCCTTACCGGCGTGATAGCACCGAAGACGAAACCGGGTTGCGGATAGAGGCGGCGCAGGACAAATTGGATCGGCATGGTGTGCGTTGGGTGGCGTAGGAACCCCCTTCGTGCACCGTGCACTCATTCCATGCAACTATCCCGAGCTGGAGCCCCCGCCGGCGGCATCCCTCCGCTCTCACCCGCCGAGGCATCACGGCGCGACGCGCAGGGTGCGTCAAGGGCGCGAAGCGCGCGTACCCTTTACGCATCCGAGCACCGCGCCATGCTCGACGCTTGTGGGCCCACGGACTCTCGCGATTTTTGACGCTCACTGATCTTCCGGAAGAGCCTTTTTGGGGACCGCACGGGATTTTGCATCGTGAAAAAGCGTCTCGAGTCTGGAACGTTCCGCCTTGCCCGGACAGCGCAAGGAACGGCGACGCATGTCGAGATCGACTCGTCGGAATTGGCGCTGATGCTCGAGGGGATCGAGTTGAGCGGGGCGAGACGTCGTAAGCGGTACGTGCGCGAAGCCGCGTAACAAAAAAAGAGCAGCGCCCGTCTCATTCTTGTTGCGTAATCGAAGGGACGAGATCATATCGGCTCTCGGTTCCGTGGCGCACAATTCTTCTTCCAAAAAGCCCTCCGGGAGGACTCAGGCTCGGACGTTCATCGC
>JBEKFX010000182.1:0-12146 GCA_050013115.1 Polyangiaceae bacterium | reverse complement strand
GATCGCCCATCCGAGGCCGAAAAATCGGGAGATCGTCGCGGTCATTCACGGATGGCTCTACCTTTTTGCCTTTGCATTCATGGTGTTAGCGACGTCGTGGAGCCACGCCATACCCTCGTGGCCCTATACTTTCCTAAGTCCTTCTGCCAAGTTGAAACATGCGTAGCTCCACTTCTTTATCTTGCGCTCCGCTTTCGCTCCGGGTCGGCCCGTTGCTGCGCAATTACTTTTTGACGAAGCTATCTGTCCTAGCTACGTACTGGTTACAGACCGGAACGCATCCGGAGGTTATTTTTCAATGCAGCCGAGGACGAAAGTTCGACTCGACGCCATTAGTCGGGCTCAGAAACTCCTTGAAGCCGCGCCTCTACCCGAGCTCGAAGAGGTCACCAAGTCGCATGCAGTCCGTATCCTCGTCCCGCAGATCCGCGATGCACAATCGAAGGGCTACAGTCTTCAAACCATCGCGATCATGCTCTCGGAGTCGGGCGTGTCCGTGAGCGTAAGCTTGCTCAAAACCTTACTGAGTGAGGCCAGTCCCAAGCGAGTGCGCCGGAGGAATACCGGCCATGAACCAGCTCGAAAACGAGGCGCAGTATCGAGCGGCGTACGGGATGCTCCGCGGCAGGAGCCGGCTCCGGCCGCGTCAACACCAAAGGTCCTTACGAATCAGACCCCAGCGACGACACCGGATAGGAGCCGGACGGGCGATCGGACGGCCGCCACACCCGCGTCGCAATCGACCGGGCAGCCTTACGAGCGACGTTCTTCTTTCGTGCCGCGACCCGACACCGAAAATATCTGAGCCACGAACCCGGACGAGCGCGAGCTGTAGCTCGGCATTGGTCTGCGATTCGTCTCGCGACTGTCCCGGGCGCTCCGCGGTCACATCCGGGGCTCGAATCGGCCACAAGGAAAGGACGAACTCGAATGAACACGAGCAGCATCACGCAACCACGCGTGGATGGGCGCCGGCCCATTTACTGGATTGGGGGCAGCAAAGGAGGCGTCGGCAAGTCGATCATGGCCGCGGCCACAATGGATTACCTGCTCGAGACAGGTGCCAAAGTCGCTCTCGTCGAGAGCGACACGTCGAACCCGGACGTATGGAAGGCTTACAAAGAGCTCTTGCCGGTCGTGCTCGTCAACCTCGACCAGGGCGACGGATGTCGATCTCGTCAACGCCTGTGACATATCGAGACAGGCTCATCGTATGCACGGCTGCCCGCAACAATGTGGCCATCACGCAGTACGGTCATACTCTGGACAGAGCCCCGACAGAACTCGATAGCAAACTGGTCCCACTCTGGATGAACGACCGTCAAGCGAGACAGTTTCGAGCTGCTCACTGAATTCATGGGCGCGGTCCGCACCGCGGACGTGCACGTGGTTCGTAACGGGTAATTTGGCGAGGCGACGAAATTGAGCTGTGCAACGGCCCGAACGTTCGAAAATCGGTCGAGAGTCGCGGCGGCAAGTTCGTCACCTGGCCGGTCTGAGTCCGTGCCGAAGCGAAGTACGAAAAATGTTGATTCAGGTCCTGGTCTGAGCTGCGTCGCCGGCTCCTTCGAAGTCAGGGACGGCGTCAGGCGGCGGACGATTCGGGGTCGCGATCTTGAGTGAACGCGGCCACAACGTGGCGAGGATTCGGGCCAGGATTCGAATACGCTTTCAGGGTGAGCGACGAGTCTGTCCAGCGCGGAGGCCGGGAATGGGCGTCGAAGGCGCATTCGCAGAGCTGACGGGCCAGCAGGCGACCCATAAGGAGCGCGAACGCTTTTGCCGGCTTCGCGATGCGCTGAGCATCGTGATGACGCTCGAGTATTATGACTCATTCTGGCGCGCCTGCGCCGCCGGTTTCGCCGGTCAGGCCGCCAAGGCGACCGAGCGCGCGCCACCTTCGCCGCCGCAACACAGGAGGATGCCGCCGAGGCGCAGCCCACCCTCTCGGCCCAAGTGGCCGAGGCAAGCGTCGCGATGGCGCGCCGTCTCGCCGATAGGCCCATGGCCGCGAACCCCATGGCCGGATGGGAGACAAGGCGATTGGCTGGTGCGTCGTCGCCGTTTGCGCGGGCGGCATCTTGGCGTGCGCCGCGCTGGTGGCGAAGTGGACCTGAGTCGGAACCGGGCTCGGCCTGCTGCGTTATTTTTTTCGAAACGACGCAACCGCTCGTGAGTCGAACTACGCTATCGACCTGAGATTACTCTGCGAAAGTCAACGTGAAACCCATGTGGGTCTTCGAATGTTCGCACCCACCCGAACGGCAATCGGCTCATTCTTCCCACCGCCCATCGAATCCCCACCACCCGACGAAGAATCGATGGCGCAAGTGACGTGGGCGTGACCGGAACCAACGGTGCCCGAAAACCTTCTCGGGCGACCATGACGAAAGCGGTATGCTTGTCGAACGCCAAGCTTCCAATGCTCAGGCGAGAGGCGGCCACGAGTTTCGCGGACCACGAGATCGGTTCGGCCCTTTTCCGGAGCGTTCGAAGTGCCAAGTGTTGGCTTCGTCTCCGCGTAGGCGAAGCCTTGATTCAGCACGCCTCAAGTTCAAACACGTTTTAGAGGTTGGGGGGTGGCTACTAATTATTAGCCACCCCCCCTGGATAATTGCTAGCCACCCCCTGATCCGCGATCGAGTGGTTTCAATTATTTAGATTCATTTTGGGCCATGTTTTGGTGTGGCCCGGTAGTTGCTGTTTAGGTAGGTGTGACCCAGCACACCGCTCGCGCACCGCCAGTATATCCATGCGGAAGGCTGCGAAGAACGTCGCCTCGGCGCCGCTTCCAGAACCCGCCGTTTGCACCCCGGCGATGCGCCAGCGTACGCCACGATCGGGTACGCGCCCTTGGCCCCACGCGGCTGCGAACGGCCCTCGCATCCCTTGCTTGCCCTTCGTCCCGAATCGATGCGCTTGTCTTGAACATCGATCGATCTCCGGCCCTGCGTGCGTGATTCCCTTTGGCCCTCGGTGGCCGAAACGTCCGTCCACATGCGGGGGCCACCCATGGCTCGCGCGTCGTTTGCGTTCACTCGTTCTGACGGAGGCGCCGGCCTCCCCTCGGGCGATCCCGTTCCCTCAACCGGCGAAGAGAGGTCGTCGACCGTGCCCCAATTCGATCCCCTCCGCGAGCGATCCCCCTTCCCGACCCCGTGGCTCACGTATCGCGAGGCTGCGGCGTACTGCGGTTGGTCGGTCGGCTATCTGCGCAATCTCGTCAGCGCCGGGCAGGTGCCCGTCTACGGCAAGCCGCGCCTGCGTCGCTTCCGCCGCGACATGCTAGACCTCTTTCTGACCGACCCTGATGCTGCGATGCGCTCGTTCCGCGCGGAAAGGAACGCGCATGGCAGTTAGAAAATTGCTTCAATCATGGCAGTACGACTTCACCATCTCGGGTTTCGGAAGGCAGCGGCAAGGGGGCTTCTTGTCCCGAGCCGAAGCCTTGCTCGCGGAGAAGCGAGCCCGCGAGGACCTGCTCTCGGGCGCGCGAAAGCTGCTCTTTCGCGAGGGGTACGCGCTGTACATGGCGGCCACGCGTATGAAGGACCGCGCCCGAGATGCCTACGAGCACGTCTGGAGGCGAATCGAGCCCGCGCTCGGACACCTCTATGTCGAGCAGATCGACACCTCGGCACTCGATGCCTTCAAGCGCCGGCTTCCGCCACATCTTGGGCCCCGATCGATCAACCATCACCTGATTCTCATTCGCGCCGTTCTTCGCTTTCTTTGGAAACGCAGCCGACTCAAGGGCGTTCCCTATGTTCCCATGGAATCGGTGCCCAAAAAGCACGTCGACTGGTACACCCGTCAAGAGCGCGACCAGCTGCTCGAGGGCCTCTTTCGACTCGAGCCGCAGTGGTATCTCTTTTATTACCTCACGACGCGACTCGGCCTCCGCACCGGAGAGGTTTACGCGATTGCGCTTCGGCAATTTCGACACGAACCGCCTCAACTCGTTGTCGACCAAGCCGTGCAGCGAGGGACCAAGACCCGGGATGCCCGGCTCGCACCTCGAAAGAACGACGAAGCCTACGTGCTCGACCTCACCTCGGACGTCTTGGCCGCGGTGGATTGGCACGTCGGCGAGGGCTACGCGGGGCCGGACTTTCTCTTCTCGAAGACCGGCGTCTTCCCCCGCTACATCGACAGCCACGTCCGGCCCCTCAAGCTCGTCCAGCAGAAGCTCGGGCTCCGAATGCTCAGCCATCACAAGGTGGGGCGCCATTCGGTCGCGAGCCAAGCCGTCACGGGCGGCGAATCGGTCAAGGCGGTGCAGGCCCAGCTCGGCCATCGCTCCGAGCAGAGCACGCATCAATACGCCCACCTCGGCTCCGGGGCGCAACGACGACTCGTCGAAGCGCTCAAGCCGGCGCATGCGCCGCACGAGAGATCCATGGAGAGCGAACTCGATGTCCTTTCACGGGTCGGCGAACGCATCGAGGTCCGCAGGGCGGAAGCGGATGCGACCGACTTCGCGCACTTCGATGCTCACTCGACACGAACGCCGACACACAGAAACAGGGCCCCGCCGACGCTCACGTCAACCTGGCGTCAACGGACCCGCAGAACGGCGCACTCGGCGACTCTCGATTCGAACCGCAGGCGGCGGACACGCGGGGCAGAAGAAGCAAGTGGAGCGTCAACGCCGAGGGCTCAGCCGACGCGCAGAAGCAAGCATCAGCCAACGCCGAGGCGCGGACACACAGAGCCGCGGACACGGAAAAACACGGCCCCGCCGACGCTCACGTCAACCTGGCGTCAACGGACGCGCGGAACGACGCGCTCGTCGCGATGGTCATGGCAACGTGGCGTCAACGGACGCCGGCAAGCACTTGGGGGGATCTACGTAAGTGCTTGATTTTATTAGTTGCGCGGGCAGGATTTGAACCTGCGACCTTCGGGTTATGAGCCACCGTCAAAATCGATGATTCGGCTTGATTTGCAGGGGATCGTCGCAGATGGGTCGTCCGAGACCCCTCCGGGACTGGTGCGTAACCCCGCGAATCATGGTCTCTCAGATCACCCAGACGATTCCCCAGACGATGCGCTCCATCCCGTTCGCGCCGTCGCACTAGCACTCGCTCGTGCCGCGCTCGCTTTGGTCGACGTGGATGCGGTTCGTGTACGCGGGCTCCTCGTCGACCTGGTCGACGTGCTGGAAACTCTCCGCAGCCGACTGACCGAGGCCGTCGTCGCCGGCGGCCCCAGGAGGTCGCGATGAGATGTTCGGACAAGCCAACCGAACCCCGTTCTGCTCCGCAAGACGCCGCGACCGAAGACCGGCTCCAGTTCCGCGGCGGGCGCGTAGAGCATGTCGCTGCAATGAAAAGATCAAAGTCTGGGACCCCCAATCCGTCGACGAAAATGAGCAATTACCGTCGACCGGCCGACAGCCGTTGAATTTCCGCTGGCGCTCAGCCCGCACCCGAAACTTCGGTACAGGGGTGGAGCGACCTCGGGATTCGACCGGCGCTCTCCACATACAACTGCCGCCACACCCGCTGTGAAGGTTTCTTCGCCAGCGTCTTCTCGCAGACCGTACGCTCTTTCGTAGGCGCGTGCGGCGTGCGTTGTCGAACCGCTGACCATGCCAATGAGCGAGCGGATCGGGGAACGACGTGAAGGTTTTCCGTGCCCTGGTCCGCCTGTTAACGTGCCGAACATGGCGCTGCCGTTCTTCCGGACCGTCTGCGGCGCCGAATTCGCCGACTGGCATAAGACTGGGAAGCTCGGGCCAGGACCGAGCGGCATGGAGGGCAAGCACTTGTGGAGCTGCTACGAGCACGCCGAGGCGTTTGGGCGCCTGCTCCAGCAGGGACTCGACCCAGCCGAGTTCCACGTTCTCGAGGTCCAGTTCTCCCCCGGCGCCGATGTCCCCTGCTACAATCAACGACAGGACGGCATCGGGCCGGCACATTTCGCCGATGAGGAAGCTCTGAAATTTGTGTCGAAAATTCGCAAGGTTGTGACGATTCCAAAGCGAGAGCCGGAGCAGAACGCATGAAGCGAGAGACAGTCGCTGAGGTTCAGTTCAGTGGACCGGCTGGCAAGCGTCCGCGAGGGCGCTTTCTGGCCCAAGCGAAGCTCGCAAGCGATGCGCCTGAGAATCCCTTTGGTCAGTGGGATCTAGTCATCGAACCGGTCGGGGAGTCGGACGAGGACCAGCCCGAAAGGATCATCGCGTTCGTCGGATTCCTCTCGCCGGAAGCTCCAAGCAGCGAGCTGAAGCCCGGTGCGCGCAGCGAGCTGTATTACGGGCGAAAGCTTATCGGCACCGTCGTCGTGCTCGCGTCGGCAAGCGGCGTCCGCGACCCCACCCAAAGCGACAGGGACTTCCTCGCACAGACAGAGGCCGCGTAAGGATGTATCTCTATGCGCAACGCGTGCGTGCGCCGCGTGGCGCAACGGGCATCAACGTTGCGCTCTACCTTCACACTGGCACCGAACTCGATGCGAAGGTTTGGGAGCTTCCGGCTGACCAGATGATGACGGCGATTACCACCAAGTATCTCGGGCGACTAGCTACCTCGCGCGTGGAAGTGAAACCGGGCGGCAACAGCGTCCAGAGCTCGATCGACGTTGCGGCACCGGATGGAACACGAGAGCCCGAGGTACGCGCTGCGTTGAATTCGCTCCGAGCCTCTGCCCTGACCGTTCGTCGTGCGACTGTTCGGTTTGATCATGTGACGGCTTCGTTCTCGACGAACCTCGGTGCTGTGGACGCTGATTCGTTTGACGAACTCGCAGGAGCCGCGTTGGCTCTGTACGCCAATCCTCGACCCCCACCATGGCTTTCAAAGCCGCCCCTGGTCATTGACGTGCAGAATGACGACGACGGCTGGTCCTTCCACCTCGACGCGGCGAGTGTCGATCGAGTGATGGCGGCTGGAGGTCAACCTGTTCGAGTTCGGGTTCGATATGAAGTCGCAGACGATTTTCGTAGAGTGTACGGACACCTCTATCCGTACGCCGCCCAGTGGGTAACGAATCTCACCGGTGAGGTCCTATTGGAGCTCGGCGGAGCAAAATTCGTGCACCGAGGTACGGTCGTCAGCGAATGGCCGGCACGCACGTGATGGCTCACGCTCCCTCAGCCCATTCCGTCCTTCGCCTGCCCGTGGTGGCCAAGAACTCGTTCGGCAGGCTCGCAGCCCGCGAGTGACGGTGGTGGAGCCCACCGACGAGTCGAACCGCGACGATCCCGCCACCCGCTCGGCGGTTGGACCGCGCGCTCTTGTAGACGAAATGAATGGTGAGCTTCTTCAGCACGCATTTTTTGTTCCGTCCTGGTTTGAGGTGTTTGCCGAAGTCGGTGAGCAGAAGGATGTCGGCTGGTACCTCCAGTGTGACGATGTTGCGTGGTGCGCTCGCGTGCGACTCACTGGGTTACAGAATCCGATGCCGTCTGCCCACTTGGTTCGAAAGTTTATTAATGGGGGCTATCGTATGGAAACTAACGCGGGCACGGAAACCTGGTTGCGGCGGCCGTTGGCTGATGTGCGCTCCGTTAGGACGGAATTGAAGCTGCTTGAGAGGCTGCGCTCAGCGGGAGCGCTACATTGGCCAAGCCGCACGAGCGCGGATGGTCGGCGAGCGCGACGCAAGCACTCTGCCGGCGAGTGGCGGCGCATCCAACACGCCGCGCTTGGGTCGACGATTGCCTGGCAATTTTGTGGCATAGGATTCGTCCGGCGAGCTAGAATCTGCATAAGCGGCGTAGGTTTGATGGTGGAAAGTTCTGTGCATGCGATGTGGCTGGGAAACGGGGTCCCGGAATTCCGCACTTCAGTGTCGGTGCGCCGCAGCGGAGAAGGGTCCTTGTCGGCGTTGTCTACGGTACTGCATTCTCGGTTGCGTCGAGCCCTAAGTAATCTGCGATACGAAATCATCGATACGCCACGAGGGGGGGCACCAATGATTCTCGCTCGAAAATCGTGCGATCGAATCGCAGTTGCCGTTCGCGCGAGTAACGAGGCCATTGAAGGTATCGCGGACACGATCACACCCACGCGGTCCGACCACTGAGTACGAGATTTCGGATTTCCGTCGTCGATAGCATGTATCATTGAGTCCCGGTAGGGACGGCCCTTTCGAGCGGCTCCCGGACAGAACGCGGGCGGCTCTTCTGCATTAGGTTCCCTGTGCTGGCTATTCTGGCCGGTCCGTGGCGGTCGCCCGCGTCAACTGACGCTTGTAGCCATCACAGCCCTGGGGCCCGGGCGGGCGGCGAGGCCGGTCAGGGGTGGGCGGCTCGCGCGTAACGCCCCACGGGCTTACCGAAGAAATCAGTGTCCCCCTCGTAGGTCATCCCGACGTGCGCGGCGACCCTTATCGGCGCTATATTTGGCGCGTCGATCAGGGCGGTGACGCGCGGTTCTCGTCGGACGTCGAAGGCGTACCGAACGACCTCGGTTGCGATCCCCTGACCACAGTACGCCTGGCATCGCCCAGGCCAAGGCCGGTCAGCTCATCGATGGCGACGAGGTGATCGGCCGGCTGCTCGCGCGCGTATGAAGCTCGCGTTTTACGTCGGAGGCCGAGGAGCCAGCGGCGAATGCGATCATGGTGGTGCGATCACCGCCGGGCGACGTCGGCCGCGAACGTGGCCAGTTCCGCGCCTGGCATCTGGAACGTGTCAGCGCTAGATTTCCGCATGCAGCTGACGTTGGAGTTTGATCGCGAAGAGGACGGTCGCTGGATCGGCAGTGTGCTCGAGCTCCCCGGCGTTCTCGCCTACGGCGATACGCGGGAGCAGGCCCTCGCGAAGATGCTCGCGTTAGCGTACACAACGCTGGCCGATGAGGTGGAACATGGTGAGCGCGACCCACGCTCACTTCTGAGTCTCGCTGTACACGCGCCCGAGGCGGCATAGTTGTCGGACTGGAGTGCAACGCGAGCCGAACGAGTACTCGCGGCATTACTCAGAATAGGCTGGCCCATTGCACGCCAGCGAGGGTCCCATTGTCGTTTGGTTCGGCCGGGATGGGCTCCGTACACATTTGCGTTCCATGACGGCGAGGAACTCGGTCCGACGATGCTCGCGAAAATCGCGAAGCAGACAGGCCCAATGCCCGGGGACCTTTTGGGCGAGCCGGAATCACGGAGCCCGATAGCGGGCGTTCTCTGGAGGCGTCGACGACGAGTTTCACTGCATGTCTCGTTGCGCGCGAAGAAGCTCGGCGCTGTCGGTGGCCTGGCGAAAGCGCCGATCGCTGAAACTCTCACGCCAGGCGCACGCGGTCTGTCGCCGCCGATTCGGACTCTTGCGCGAGGACGACGATCTCCGCGGGTCCAACAGGTACGTCGTCGGGAAAATTGACGACCCGGTTTGCGGGTATAAGAGCACGTCCCTCGCGCAGATCGCCTCTACCAGGCGTATTTGGACGATGACGTTTGAAGACCGCTGCAGATAACAATTTGGAAGGCCACGGGTGAGGCCCATGAACGACAGAACGGAGAGAAAAACGAGAACCCATCGCCGGGGGGACATCAAGAAGAAGAATCTGACTGAAGCGCAGGAGGTTCGCGTACGAAAACTGGTCAGCGCCGAGCTCGTCGAGCTGACGCTCCGCGATCTTCGCGAGCAGGCGGGTAAGACCCAGAACGACCTCTCGGAGCTCACGGAGATGACTCGAGCCGAGCTATCGCGCTTTGAGCGGCGAGATGGCCGGAAGCTGTCGACGCTGCGCAAGTACGTCGAGGCACTCGGTGGCGAGCTCGAGGTCGTCGCCACGTTCGGCAACAAGCGGATCACCCTTGTTGGCGTTTGAGGTTCGGCCGGCCAGTTTGATCCAAGATCCCACCTTTGAAGGGGCCCCCTCTTCCGCTGAGCGTTCCCCCGGAAAAACGCGCGTGCCTCGATCGGCACGTCGCATGCGCATCGAGTGTCGCGACCGGCGAAACCGGAGCCCACTTGCCGGTTTCACCTTGGACCCTGCCCCGTCCCGGCGCGGAACGACTACCATTCGAGAGAGCACCGGTACCGCTGCCCGTCGGCCCAGTACGAGCACGGGCGTTCGCTTGTCGGACCGATCGGATCGCAAACCAACGGATGTCACCCCGTTCGATACGGGGGTTCGGGAAAGTCCACGTCGTCGATCGGTCCCCGCGGCCCATGCGTCGCCCACTCGCGGAGCAAAACCGCGTGCTCGGCAGGCGACAGGTCACGGCTCACGTGGCTTTGTGTTTCCGGCTCAATGACGAGCCTCACGCGTTGCCCATCGAGCGGAGGAACTGGCGCGTCGAGCGTAATCGTCACTCCGCGGAGCACGCCTCGAGCCGCGTTGGTCATGGTGATGAGAAAGTATAGCCGGCGGGACTCGTTCGCGAGCCGACGCAACGGCACCGCCACGTTCATCTTTTCGCTGCTGGCCAAAATGGGCCCAACCTCTTCTGCGGCTCCGCGACAATCGCTGGCTCTTCGCCTTCGGGGGGGCGCCAGGGCCTCGCTGGACGTGCCGCCCGCCCGCACACGTCTGGGCAACGTCCGCCTGCCACCTGTCACCCGTGCAAGCCGACTGTCGCCGTGCGCGCATCTGCCCCGCCGTCGTCCCTCATCGACACTCCAATATGCGGGCCATTTCCGCTTGCAACTCCGGGTCGGGCTCTTCCTCAAGGGCCGCGGCCACGAGCTGGCGGCGGACCTCTTCCTCGACCTGATCGAGGAGAAGCATGGCCCGGTAACGGATCGACGGAGACGTATCCGCGAGACCGGCCCGGCACAAATCGAGGAGCAGCGCCGACGGAACAGCGCCCGACAACGAACAAGCGACCTCGATCCTCGTGCGAAGAAACGGCTCCTTCGCGAGCCAACGCCAAATCATGGGCATAAAGCGGAACGGCCAGTGACTTTGCAGGAGCTGGCCAATGACTTGGCGCCGATGTTCAGCGTTCGTCCCACTCACGATTGTCTCACAGCGTGCGACCATGGCGGCCGTGTTCGCCTCCCAAGGAGCAGCCAACGCGGGAATGGCCTTGATGAAGAGCTCATCGTCCTCTTCGTCGGCGATCTGCTGCAGTCCATCTAAGAGTCGGTCCATCGCCACGGTTCGAATGGCACCCGTGCCCACCTCGGGCTGGCACCCGTGAGAATAAATTGCGGCTGCCACCCAGACCGATCGCATTCGGATGTAGGATGTCGGATGCCTGAATAGACGAACCAGCAATTCGGCGGCCCGATCGTCATCCGGCGTGAGCCCAAGTACATACCCGGCGACCTGAATCGCGTCGCTTGCCCATCTCCCTGACTCATTTTTATCAAACGTCCGTGGCGATGACGCGTAGGCCACGAGCATGCGGTCAAGCGCTTCACGACTCCCGCGGCCTCCAAGCCGCACGAGCAGCTCCGCCAACGCCATGTTTGGATCCCGGGTCTGTTCGGCGAGGCCTGACACGAGTTCGCGTGTACCAGCTTCGTTTCGTCGCGCTTTCAGAGTGACTGCCGCTTGCCGATCACCGCCACTGAGTGCAGCGAGCAGTTCGTCGACCGGCGTGTTGGGGGGAACCGGCATGGACGGCGCCGGCCGACCAAATAGCGGTATACGGAAAATGCATGACGCCTTCGCTTCATACTGATCGTGCGCGTCGCCGCCCTTGCGTTCAAACGCACGCTTCGCCTCGTTGTCCATCGGTCAAGGATACTCTGCCGGGGCGCCGCCCAAATGTCCTTCATGACCGTTGAGTTCACGACTCCGGGGGTGGTCGCGAACCGATATCACGCCACGTATCGTGGATAAGTATCTGCTCCTACGAGCGACGATTGGGCCAAACGATTCGAATGGGCACGGTGCGTCGAGCACGATCGTCGAATGCGGCTTCAGATCGCCGGAGCAGACGCTCCCGGAGTAGGGAGGTGGCCCCCGGTGCGGATCGATTCACGACCTCGCAAAAGCCTGTTGCCTATCAATCGGATGGCGGTAATGGCGGCACCCGTGTCCGGCAAGCCAAGGCGTTCTGCTACGGTCGCGCCGTGCGGAGGGCTCGCCCCTTCAGCTACAGGCGCAGTAGCGCAATCACCCAGGGAACGCCCCGCGGCCTGTTGAACTTCGGGTAGTAGAGGCGGCTTGTTGGAATTCTTACGCGACTTTCTTCTCAGACGCGACCGCGGCGGTGGGCCGAATGGCGGCGACGAGAGAAGGCAT
>JBEKFX010000181.1:0-16922 GCA_050013115.1 Polyangiaceae bacterium | reverse complement strand
ATCATCGTCTTGCCCACGCCCTGCGGCGCCACGAGCACGACGTTCTCGGCGCGCTCGAGGAAGCCGAGCGACATCACGCGCTCGACCGCCGCTCGGTCGATCTTCTTGGGCCAACTCCAGTCGAAGTTGGCCATCGCCTTGAAGCGCCCGAGCTTCGAGCGCCATAGTCGCCTCTCGCAGCTCCTTCGGGCGCGCTCCTGCGCCTCGAGCCGGCCCAGCTCGCTCAAGATCTGCACAACCGACCAACGCGCCTTGGTGGCTCGCGCGACGAAGTCGTCGAGCTCCTCGGCGATGCGCCACAGCCCCAGCGCCTGCAGCGCCGCGGCCAGATCAGTCGCCTTGTTCGTCGTCTTCGTCGTGTCGTCCGAGGGCATCGTATTCCTCCAGTCGGTGGGGGCGCACGC
This sequence comes from Polyangiaceae bacterium, assembly GCA_050013115.1. Classification (GTDB taxonomy): domain Bacteria; phylum Myxococcota_A; class Polyangia; order Polyangiales; family Polyangiaceae; genus Palsa-1150. The sequence goes on along the minus strand of JBEKFX010000181.1, from coordinate 16,518 downwards.
GCAGTTCGCGTACGCGCGGGTCGTCGGGAAGCTCGACGCGCACCGGTGGGGCGAGGCCCCGGGCGCGCCGGCGCTGTTCCAGGATGTGGGCCACGGAGCCGGCGCCGAAGGCCTCCGCCCCAGGGCCTCCACCACGGCCGCGCGAAGCTCCTCGGCCCCGTAGGCGTCGAGCAAGGACAAGAGCCGCGAGGTCGTCGCCCCGAGGTTGTCGCCGCGCAGCGCCAGCACGTCGAAGAATCTGTCGGTCTCGGCAACGGCCACGCGAAGACGATCGCGTCCGTTCAGCTCGCGGGCCGCATGCTTGTACCGGACCAGCCCTTCGACATGGCGGGGATCCTCGACGACCTGCCCCGTACCCCACGACCGCGTGTGCCGCGCGATCTCGTGATCGGGCCGGTCGAGCAGCCGCACCGTCGTCAGGCTGGCCACCAGCGTGAGCGGCATGCCCTTGAGCGTGTGCGGAATCGAATAGAGGTTGCGATCGAAGTGCACATACGGCGTCTTGTCAGACCGGACGACGCGTAGCAGATCGGCCTCGAAGGGGTGAGAGGGCAGCGCCAGCAAGTACGCTCGTTCGCGGGCGAGTGCCTCGCCCACCGTCATGGTCTCGTCGCCGCGGGTGAAACCGGATCGCATCACCGCGCCGCGAGAGCACCGCGCTCTTCAAGTTGTCGTAGAGCACCGCCCGGGGAACACCGCCGTAGTAGCCGAAAGCGTCGAGGTGGCCGCGCACGAAGCTCTCCATCGTTTGACCCAACGTGAAGAGCGCGTGGATGGCGCGCGACCACGAGAGCACCATCACGAAGCACGACAATGGACGACGCGCTCGGCCGGTGCCCACCCGCAGGTACGCTTCCTCCGTTCGCGCTGGCCGCATGCGGCGCACCACCCGCCGCAGTTGCACCAGCGAGCCCGGCGGCTTCGTGATGGTCACCGGGGAGCCGGGCAGCGGCAAGAGCGTCGCTTGGTGTACCCACGTGGACGCAGCATCTCGAAGAGGCGCGTCGAGCGAAGCCGCGGATACGTCGCCAGCGTCTCGCGGATCAAGGGCAGGAGCGTATCGACCTTCGTCGGCCGCGGTCGCGCCAGATGCGCCAAGAAGCGCTCCGCCTCGATCGCCCGCCTCACCGTGTCGGGGTGGACCGACAGCGCCGACGCGATCGTACCGACCTTCCAGGGCTCGGCGCAAAAGAGTCGACGGATCTCCGCCCGCTGCTCGGCCGAGATCATCGCGTCGCCCCCTCGGCGCGCCCCTCAAAGCCGGCGACGCATCGCGCGGGCCCACTTCCCGGTCTACGGTGACGTGCCCCCTGGATCACGATCGCGCCCCCCGAGCGACGACTCTACGCGGCGCGGTGGATCACGATCGCGCCGTCGGGTGGATCACGACGAGGGCGCCGCTGAAGGCACGCAGGTGCAGCGACTCGCCCTCGTTGTTCCCATCGGCGATCTCCTTGGACGCGACGATGCGTTCTGGGGCCTCCGGGCGGGAACCTTGATCCGTCACGCCGCCGCGACGGCGAGCGCGCAGCTCACGCGGCGCGATGATCCGCTCGGCCCTCCGGGCTGCGCTGGTGACGGGCACGGGCCCCGCGCCGGCTCCGGGCGCGGCCGCGCGACCGGCATGCCTCACCGCAGTACGCGCGACCTCGATCGCAGCAACGGCAGATGAAGAAGACGGCTCCGCACCACGAGCACGGACGCATCCTCAACGCAGCTGGTCGTCTCGGGAAGGATGTCGCCGAACGAGCTCGATTCGAGATCGTTACTGCGGATCGCAAAGCAGTGCGGGCGCCGGCCGATCCGGGTCGAGCCGACGGATCGCCTTGACCAGGCGCGCGCGGCAACAGTCGCAGTAGTGGCCCTCGCCTAGCTCGTCCATCAGCATCACCGCCCGGCGGTACTGTTCTGCCGCGACGTCGCCCGACCCTCTCGCCTCGTGCACCTGCCCGAGACGCTCGATTGCCGGAGGCTCGTGGGGATATTCCGACTCGAGCTGGCGAGCTGTCGCCTCGGCCTCGTCGTACTGCCCGGCATCGATCTGTTCGAGCACCCGCTCGGCGAGCCCGTCGACTTCATCCAACGCCCGCGACTCCTGCAAAACCTCCCGCGCCCGCTCCAGCACCGCGGCGGCGACCGTGGGCCCTCCGTCCACTTCCCCAGCCAGTCGCTCGCTCTCCGCTCTCAGCCGTTCTGCCCGCTCCTCAGCTTCCACTCGTTCGAGACAGCATCGCTTGAACTTCTTGCCGCTGCCGCACGGGCACCGATCGTTGCGTCCGACCTTGGCCATCGCCCGGTGCTCCTACCCGATCTCCAACCGGGCTGCACGGGTGGGCGTTCGGTTCATCTTCGGCCACTTCTTCGTGAGCGCCGACACGGGAGAGGCTGTCCTCTCGCCCTGAGGCCGATTCAGCTCGACCTGGGTGCCTGCGGGCGGCCCGTGTTGGCGACTTCGTTATCGAGGCAGCCCTCCCTTTGGCCGCGGCGGGGGGTGCGCGGAAGGCCGATCAGCGGTACATGGGTGCGCCAATTCTTACCGCATCCCGCGGTAAGAATTGGCAAGCAGCGTGTCCGAAGAGCACATAAAACGTTGAAACTATTGTAGTTTGCCCCCGTAGCTCAGTGGATAGAGCAGCGGTTTCCTAAACCGAAGGTCGCACGTCCGATTCGTGCCGGGGGCGCCTTAGAAATCATTGGGGATTCTTCCGGCTCCTTACTGCGGCCCGCAGTAAGACCCGCAGTAAAACCCGCAGTAAGACCAACGGTTTGGCGGTCCCTTTCCGACCCTGCAACCGCGCGCATCGGGAGCTCGATCAACTGGCCGCACAAGAGGTCCAGGCGGATGCATTCGACGGCAGCCTGAAGCGTCGAGAGGACCAGGGCCGTGTAGTGCTGCGCGGTGACGCCGGTGCTCGCGTGGCCCATCAAGCGCTTGACCGTGCCCTCGACCACGCCAGCTTCCGTAAGCCACGTGGCGAAGCTCCTGCGCGTAGCGTGAGCCGTGTAGGGATGCCCTTCGTACGTATCGGGCAGGCCGACGGCTCGAAGGTCGGCTCGGAGCATCACGGCCATGTCCGGACGCCACGATTCGCCCCTGTCGTTCGGGAACACGGCATCGGTCGGCGCGGGAGCCCGGCCCACCCACCTGGCCCATCCCGCCGCCTTCCAAGCACGAAGCGCACGAGCAGCGAGCGAGTGCAGCGGCAGGACACGCACGCGGTTACGCGTCTTCGTCCTGCGAAGCGTCGCCCAGCCGCCATCGCCCTCGAGTGCGAGAGCCTTGGTCACCCGAACGAGCGGCACGTCCGCCTCAAGGTCGATGTCGTCCAATCGAAGCCCCGAAAGCTCGCCTTCGGCCATCCCGCTCGTCACTGCGAGAAGCGTGCGCACCCTTCGCCATTCGGGCATCGCAGCGCTCGCCAGCAAGCGCTCAGCAACGGGGCGCGAAAAGTGAACGATCGTGTGGCTGCCCGCGAGTGTGGCCCCCTCGGGCAACTCGCGTCGCACGGCCTCGTGTTTCATGGGGTTCGCGGGCAGACTTACCCACTCTTCGGCGAGGGCGTCTGCAAAGAAGGCGGTCAAACTAGCGGCGACATTGCGACAGGTGAACGGCGCGAGGGGACCGCCGAGGACGCGCGTGCGAACGCGTTGGCCGTCGCGCGTCTCCCACTTCGACTTCACCTTTCCGTTGTCTCGGATCTTGCGGATCCATGCCCGCAGCGTGGAGGGCCCGAGCTCGCCGATCGGCACAGCGGCGAGCTCCGTGTACGGGAGCCCGTGCGCGGCCATGCAGGCGGCGTGTTGCTTGCGAGTCGCGGGCGAGCACTTCGGGTTTTTCGCGCAGAGCTCGAGCCACCGATCGGCGAGAGTCCGGATCGTGGGCCCGAGTTCGCCCGTCTCAGGGATCGGCGGAGGCTTGGGGGCTCGTTTCCAGAACTCTTCCAGCCACGCGAGCGCATAGCGCTCGGCAGCGCGCTCCGTCTTGCACTCGCGCGGGACACGCGTCGCGCGCCACTTCCCAGGTGCCGTCCGGAACTGCAAGACCCACTGGTCATCGCCTCGCCGAAAGAGATTCCAACCCCGATCGTCCTTCGCGCTCATCACTTACGCTCCGCCGCTTGAACGATTGCTTCGAAACCCCGTTTCTGAACATGAGCGCTCGAACGAGAGCTGTGGTGCGTCGTCGACAGCAGGCATGTCGTCCCGAACTGGTTTAGTTCGACGCCCGCCGCGCGCTCGAAGAAGGTCGCGGCGTCCGCGGGGGCGCTCGAGTATCTCGTACCCGCCTCATCGCGACGTCTTTCCGGCCGTCTGCCGTGCCGCTAGTCGCGCTCGCGCTTCGATGGCCCCTTCCAATTCGCCGCGCTTGCGCCGGAGCCACTCGTCCGCCCGGGCGACGTCGATCCGGCGAGCTTTGCCGGCGCCGACGGTGGGAAGCCCGCGCGACACGAGATCCCAAACCGTACGCTCGCTGAGCGAGATGTGGCGGGCGTATTCGGCCGCTCCCAGGTAGGCCGTCGACGGATCCTTGACTTCTTCGGCGCGCTCTAGGCCGAGAACGCGGCGCACGCGCTCGACAAGGATGGGATCGCCCTCGGCTGCGTCGATGATCTCAAGCAAAAGGTAGCGGCCGATGCTCATGGTCCTTGCTCCGTGCGTGCCGACGCGTGAGGCGCGCGGCGGTGAAGCTTTGGTTCGACGTACGCCCCATTCGCGATCCGTTCGAAGACATCGCGATCGGGTGGCTCACGAGGATCGAAGGATTGCCGCGAGGTTATCCGGCGCGTCGGCTGCGGCTCTCCGACTCTTTCATCGAGCACAAATTTGGAGGACGCCGACAGGCTACACCGCGCTGCGGCCGCGACCATCCACCCGTGTCTGTCGATGTGGTCGACCCGTCGGGTACCGGGCGGACGGCCTGCCCGCAAAGGTCCCCGTTCGATTCGGAGCACGAAGCACTGACGGACTGAGGTTTGCGTCCGCGAAGCGGTCAACCGCAGGACCGATGCGCTCGGGGGAACGTCGCCCAATTGGTTCGCGGGATCCGAGGTGGCCTTCCGGGCGCGCCTCCGATCGCTCGAAAGGGCTTCGGAGCGGGGCCGACGACGGGAAAAGTGAAAAGTCAGGGACCCCAAATCCATTGACACAAATGACAAAAACATTCTTGTCATTTGTGTCACTGCCTCGAACGGGGGTTGAGTTCAAAAAGAGGGCTCGACGGGCGACCGGGACGACGGGAGCCGACGTTCTGGACTTCGCGCAGGAGCGACCGCTCGACGAGGGCGGCGATGGCAGCATCGAGCTCAGCCGCACATTGGACGCGCGCCTGCAGGGCACGATGAATCGTGTGCCGGGTGATGGGGCCCGCGTCCGAGCCACGGCACCAAGCCCAGATGTGCTTGCCCAGGTTCGTGGCCGGATCGGCGCCATCAGGCCGAAGGCCGCACGGGCGTGCTCAATGGCGTACCGGCCGATGGCCAGAGCACGGCCCATCGCCTCGTTCTCAATGGGCCGTTTCACGGCGTCCGCGGCGTGGTCGCCGACATGAAGGATCCCGGCGAGTCGGGCGACGAGACCTGGAAGCTTGTTGCCCCAGTCGGCCATGGCCTGCAGATCGCCCCCTGGCCCGAGGTGCGGTCCGATCTCCACTTTGAAATAGATGAGCCGGCGGCGCGCCAGGTCGGAAAGCGGAATGGGTCGGGCGACCAGTTCCCCGTGCGTGTCGAACTCCTCGCCGATCTGCGCGACCGCTCTCACCACCCGACCGTATTCGTCGCGGACGGCGTCGGTGACCGGCGCCGGGTTGGCTGGCGACCGCCACCCTCGATCGCGGCAGAGCGTAGAGAATCCGGGCCAGAAGACCAAGGGTGCGAAACGGGGGTGTCGACGCGAGCCCTGCGATGACCGACGGTTCGACCGTGAGCCCAATCGTAAGGAGGGGCGCCGCGAGGTGAATGCTGGGCCGGCCGATGCGGTATAGGTCGTAGGCGTCACCCGAGTGCGCCTTGCAGAAGAGCTCGCAATTGACCCGGCCATCCGAATACCGGCCGGTCAGGATGGCGAAGGGCCCTCCCTCCGAAGAAAAGGCCCCCAACCGTCCATGCTGCTCGGCGAGGAGCCGGCCGACCGCTTCTGGCGTCGCGTCGTCGGCGACGAGGCGCGGCGAAGCCGGAGAGCGGCGGTCCACGCGCTCGACGGCGATGGCCCGAAGCTCGTCTTCGAGGGTACGCCGTTCGACGTTGTTTCCGACGCGCGCCGCCTTCTTGCGAATGTTGCGGGTGCGCAAGGGCATTAGCAGCTTCGCCGACAAGGACGGGTGCTGCGCGTTGACTTCAACGCGGACTTCCGAGGCCACAAGCCGAAAAATTCGCTCCGTTTGCAGGGGCGTCATGCGGGCCTCCGTTTCAGCGAGGCCGCTGCCCAGCCTATCCACCGAGACGATGCCGTCGGGATTGACCAGGATCTCGACGACGCGGTCGTCGTGGAGGAATGCGCTGAGGGGAGCCAGCGCGCTTTCGAACGCGTCGGCACGTCGCATTTGGCTCTCGGACCGTTGAGGGTCGGTGGACATGGAGATTTCCGAGTGACACCGAAACCGGAGTTTCGGCATCGTCATGACGAATAAGGATTCGCGGAGCGTAGATTTGGACCGCTATGGGCGGACCATTCGTATTCGGCTGTCTGGCAGCATAAATCCGGATTCAAAGTGACGTTTCTCGAGCGCCGCGCCCCGTCAACGGAGGGCGGGCCGAAGAGACGCCGAAAGATGCTTTTTTCGGGCGGTTTACGGGGCCGAGGGTGGTCCCCAGGGGGGGGAGGCGTTCGCTCATGCCTGCGTAATCAGCAACTAGCGGGCCAGCACAAAATCGGGTCAAAGCGATAGCTAAATAGCTGCAATCATTCGATCGCACTCAGAGGGGGTGGCTAGTGCGTGCGCCGGCCCATCGCGATCGCACAAAACGGCGCATCGCGATCACCGATTCCGGCGCATGCCGATCGGACAAAACGGCGCATCGCGATCACCGATTCCGGCGCATGCCGATCGGACAAAACGGCGCATCGCGATCAGCTGACACGGTGACGTTCTCTTGGGGTCTCCAGCCCTCGCCGCCTACAGAGCGGGATGGCGACAGAGAGACTCCCCATGCAGCACGTACGAGAGATCCTTAGACAGAAGCTCGCGCTGGGCAGGAGCCACCGCGAAATCGCAACGTCGTCGGGCGTCAGCCCAAGCACCGTCTCGAGCGTGGTCGCCGCGGCCCGTGCGCTCGGCCTCGACGCCGTCGCGGTCGAGAAGCTGACGGACGCGGAGCTGCAAGCCAAGCTCTACCCGAAGTCGGCGCCAGCATGCATGCGTCCCGAGCCGGACTGCGCGGCGCTCGATCTCGAGCTTCGTCGTCCGGGCGTGACGCTCGCGCTGCTGCACGTCGAGTACCTCGGCGAGCACCCCGACGGCCTTCGATACACCACGTTCTGCGATCGCTATCGCGCGTGGTCCAAGAGACGGTCGCCTGTGATGCGGCAGGTGCACGTCGCGGGCGACAAGCTGTTCGTCGACTACGCCGGGATGAAGCCGCGCATCGTCGATGCAACGACGGGCGAGATCATCGAGGTCGAGCTCCTTGTCGCCGTCCTGGGCGCGAGCAACTACACATTCGCCGAGGCGACGCGCACACAGTCAGTCCCTGACTTCGTCGGCAGCGTTGCACGCGCGCTGACCTTCCTTGGCGGCGCCCCGAGAGCGATCGTTCCCGATCAACTCAAGAGCGCCGTCGTCAAAGCCTGTCGCTACGACCCGGGCGTGCAGCGCACGACCGCCGAGCTCGCGCGTTACTACGAGACCACGCTCTTGCCCGCACGGCCGAAGTCGCCGCGCGACAAAGCTAAGGTCGAGGTCGGCGTTCAGATTGCTGAGCGATGGCTGCTCGCGCGGATCCGCAACGAGATGTTCACGAGCCTCGCTGCGCTCAACGCTCGCCTCGCGGTTCTCACTGCCGATCTGAACGGACGCACGATGCGTACGTACAAGGCGAGCCGACGCGAGCTGTTCGAGAGGCTCGACAAGCCCGCTCTCACGCCGCTGCCCGCCGAACCATTCGAGGCGTCGACGTGGAAGAAGGTCGGGCTCAATATCGACTACCACGTCGCATTCGAGGATCACTTCTACTCGGCGTCGCACACGCTCCGGCACGAGGACATCGAGCTGTGGCTGCGCGCGACGGTTAGCACGGTGGAGATCTTCCACGGACGCGAGCGCGTCGCCACGCACCCTCGAAGCTACGTCCGCGGCGGCTTCACGACGAAGCCCGAGCACATGCCGAGCAGTCATCGCGCGCACGCCGAATGGACGCCGTCGCGCATCCTCGGCTGGGCCGACCAAGTCGGGCCCAACGTGCGCGCACTCTGCGAGTTGATCCTGCGCGAGAGGCGTCACCCGGAATGGGGGTACCGTTCCTGCCTCGGACTCTTTCGCCTCGCGAAGAAGTACGGCAACGCAAGACTCGACGCCGCGAGTCGGCGCGCACTCTGCGGCGGCGCACGCAGCTATCGCTCGGTCCTGACGATCCTCGAGCACAACCTCGATGGACAGCCGCTGCCCGAGTCGGAAGCGCTCGCCGCGACGGGGATGACCCACGAGAACGTGCGTGGCCCCGACTACTACCACTGATCTCTAACGAAACGAGCAATACGAAAGAAAGGATGAAATAAATGTTGAGAGAACCCACGATCGAGAAGCTTCAAACGCTTCGCCTGCGCGTCCTCGCCAGAACATGGCTCGAACAAGACCATTCGGCCGACACCCTCGCGCTATCGTTCGACGAGCGTCTCGCGTTGCTTGTCGACGCAGAAATGCTCGCGCGGCACCACCGTCTTATCGAGCTGGCGCTCGCGTGGGAAGTCGACCCCCTCGATGCACGCCTCGGCGATCCGGAGCTTTGCTTCGCGAAGGTTGCGCGCGAGACGTGCGTTCTCGGGTGGTGCGACAACTCGCCAGTTGCCGCTGGGTGGACGAGCATCAGACCGTGATCGTCACCGGCGCGACGGGCACCGGGAAGAGCTACTTCGCCTGCGCCCTCGCGCACCAAGCTTGCCGCAAAGGCTTCCGGGTATTCTACAGACGTGTCCCGCGTCTCTTCGACGAGCTGCGCCTCGCTCGCGCCGACGGAACGCATCCACGTCTGCTCGCTCGCATCGCGAAGGTGGATGTCCTGGTGTTGGACGACTTTGCGATCGGACCGCTTACCGAGGATGCGCGCCGCGACCTTCTCGAAATCCTCGAAGACCGCTACGGCCTCCGCGCCACGATCATTACAAGTCAACTCAAACACGACAGGTGGCACGACTTCCTCGCCGACCCCACCGTCGCGGATGCCATTTGCGACCGCGTCCTCCACGGCGCCCACAAGATCGCCCTCGCCGGCCCGTCCCGACGGAAGCCTGAGGAACCCAAACGACCAAACCAGACACCAAGAGAGACGTCGCTTCGCTCCGATCGCGATGCGCCGAAACACCTGATCGCGATGCCCCGAAATGGGCGATCGCCATGCCCGGAATACGCAACGAGAGTTTCCCTACGTTTCTTTTTCGAGGTTCAACGACCCACGGAGACCACCGCTCGGCGGACCAAGAGAACTCGATGATTCGTCAGCCGTCCGCGCGACACGGCCGCCGGCTCGTGACGACGCAACACCGTCGGTTGTGCCGTCACAGATGGAAAGTTACGTTGCTTGTGGCATCATTGTGTCAATTCGGTGTAGATACCGTCCCAAATCCATGAAATTGTAGGCGGGACCGCCATGGATCGGGAATCGCCGGGCGGCACTCGTTTCGGTCGCAATCGTCTCCGCGTGTCGGCGCGCGCTTGGCCTCGAACGACGACCGCGCGCGGCGCGTTCGAGCGGCAAGGCCCGTCTGAGCGACGAGGTTCCTCTGAGCGTGGAAGGCGTATCCGTGCCGCTGGCGTTTTTTGAGCCACTGACCGCGCAGTTGGCGGAAGATGTTCTCCGACAACTCCGAGAAGCGCCCCTCGACGAGCTACTGAGTGCGATGAGGCCCCTCGGCGGGGCTATTACGCATCGGGATCATCCTTTGTCGGGGATGGGGCGTCGGCCTTCCGGACGGGGCCGGGGAGCAAGGTTGCGCGACTTGCCCCTCGGCGGCCGCACTCTAGTGCAGGTCGAGCGTGAGACTATTCGGCAGACCCTAGAGCAGCTCGCCGGGAACAGAGCCGCGGCAGCGAGGTCGCTCGGAATCGCAATCTCGACCCTATACGAAAAGACAAAGAAGTATGGGCTCTGATTCCGCACCTTTTCAGCGTCGCACCAGCACCGCTGCGCGGCGGTGTGGGCGAGGGCGCAGTCGCGGCGTTTCGAATGCTGTTACCAACGACCCATGCTCGTTTCGGGACGTTTCGGGTACCTCGCCATCGATCTCGTCTATCCCGCCTATTTCCACCAAGACGGCCGCTCTCACCATCTCTGGGTGGCATCACCTTGGCAGCTTCACCGCCAGTAGATCAACCTGCTCGATCTTCGGCGGCTCGGCCAGGAGCTCTCCCGCCTTCGCCATGAGCGCGGCGGCGATCGGGCCGTTCAGGTGAGCCTTCCTCCCCGCCTCGTCGGGGAAGGCATCGAAGATGCCGAACTCGTTCTTCGAGATCCGGAGCGCGAACCACACGATCGTGGCTGCCTCCGCCTCTGCGAGCGGCAGCGCGCTCGACAGGAACGCGGCGACCTCCTCTTCCTTCCCGGGCTTGGCGACCAAACGCGCGAGTAGTGCGATCTTGACCATGGGACACCTCCTTCGACACGAGAGCCTGTTTCTATTACCTGTTCGCAAGCTTCGTCGCATCGATCGCGGCGAGGATCTGCGCCGTGCTCGGCCTGACCTTGAAGTCCGGATCCGAGTGCGCCCAGCGAACGACGCCCGAGCGGTCGATCAGGAAGAGCGAGGGGATCGCGATCTCGTGATGCGTCTTGCCCGAGTAGCTCTCGATGTTCAGGCCAAAGTCCTTCATCTTCGCGAAGGTGGCGTCGTCGACGTGGTTCACGACATGGAACGCTTCGATCATCGTAGCGTCGCTGTCGCTGAGCACCGGAAAGGCAATCGTGTACGTCGCCTTGGTCTTCGCCTCGGCGTCGGGCGTGTCGACACTGACGGTGACCGGTGTGACGCCCCGCTTCTGGTATTCAGGGTAGGCCGTCGCCAGCGCGTGGTTCTCCGAGCTGCAGTAGGGGCACCATCCGCCCCGGTAGAACGCAAGCAGGATGGGACCCTTGGTGTACAACGACGACAGGGACACATCTTTGCCAGCGAGGTCGCGCGCGTGGATGTCGGGCACCTTCTGTCCGACGGGAATTCCTGTGCCAGGCGCGAGCGTGCCGATCCGGTCGGCGGGAGGGTCGCTGTACTCCTTCATCGTCAGCCCGGACGGTTTGGCCGAGGTGGAGACTGACGGAGTCATGGTGGCGATCGTCCCGGACGCCGACGGCGCCGCGTCTCCTGCCGGCTTCGAGCAGCCGTCCGACGCCAGGGCAAGAAACGCAAGCAGCAGACCTGCGAGGACCCCCGGCGGGGCGTGCCTGGCGACACCGTGAACAAGGGTGTCGATGCTACTCTTCAGCGTAGCGCCGGAAAGGTCCTGGCTCATGATCGGCTCCTCATGCGGCGGGCTTGGCTCCAGACGGCGAGGTGGAAGGGCCTGCGCGGTCGAGCCAGCGCTCCACCCGGCGCAGCCCCGCCGCCAGAAGCGCGGACGACCGCAGTGTATTGGCAAGCAGCATGGTCCCCTGGACCGACGCGACCAGGTGGGTCGCTAGGTCGCGCGACTCTCGCTTGTCACATCCCAGCGCACGAAACTGCGCGTCGCTCCAGTCGATGTACACCGCGAGCAGGCGCGCCCCGGAACGAGCGAGCGGCGCGTCCTCGCCGAGTTTCTCCAGCTCCTGGCAAAGGCTGCCGTGTGGGCAACCGAACTGGATGACCCGGTCTGCAGTGTCGAGCGGCGCGCGCACCAGGCGCCGGAGCCTCGCTCGCGGGTCCCGGTGCGCCGCGTCCCACAAAGCGAACACTTCGCACAGCGCGCGCTCGTGCGCGGTGATGACGGCCTCTGCCAGGGCCTCCTTGGTCTTGAAGTAGTAGTAGACATTGCCGAGCGGCACCGACGCGCGATCCGCAACGTCGGCGAGGGTTGTGCGGTGGAAGCCTTGCTCGTGGAGCAACCCCCTGGCTGCGGCGACGAGCTTAGCGCGCTTGTCGGCGGAGGCGCAGGCGGCCGGCATCCGAGTTAGTTGATTAACTAAGCTATTCGGCGCGGCCCGTCAATCGGACCTCACGGACCGCTTCCGCCCGGTCAAGTCAGGCTCATCCCGCCATCAATCGAAAGGACCTGCCCCGTCATCCAGGTGACACTCGGATCGGCGAACGCGACGATCCAATGGACGATCTCGTCGGTGCTGGCGATGCGGCCGAGTGGCACCTGCTTCACGAACTGCGCTTTCACGGCGCTGATCGCTTCCTTGGGGACGCCGAGCTTCTCGAATACCGGCGTATCCGTCGGTCCGGGCGCGATCGCGTTGACGCGGACGCCAAACGGCGCGAGCTCCAAGGCCCAGGAACGCGTGAGCGACTCCACGGCGGCCTTTGTCGCGCCGTAGTGCGAGCCGCCCGGCATCGGCTTGTGGCCGGCAGCGCTACCGACGTTCACGATGCTCCCGCGGCTCGCCTTCAGGGCTGCGAGCGCGGCGCGCGTGACGAACGTGAGACCGAACACGTTCACCTCGAACTGGCTGCGCACCATTTCGGCCGTCGACTGCTCGAGCGGCGCGAACGTACCACTGCCGGCGTTGTTCACGACGATGTCGAGCCGCCCGCCTTCCTTCGCGGCGGTCTCTACGGCCGTGGTGACCTGCCCTTCGTTGGTCACGTCCGCCAGCAGCCAGTGGATGCGCGGGTGCCGCGACCGAGCCGCAGCGAGCGCCTCCTCGCGCCTCGCGAGTCCGAAGACCATCGCTCCCGCCTCTTGCAGCCTGATCGCCGCCGTCTCGCCGATCCCCGAGTTGGCCCCCGTGACCAGGACGACCTTGCCTTCGAATCCCTTCGACATGTTCCTGCTCCTTCGTTCGCGCTCGAACGCGCTTGGCTCGAGGCGAAGATGCGCCCTTCGACGGGGGGTCGGTAGCTGGCTCGGCCGAAGAGGACTTTTGCGATCAGGTCACGAATGGGGCAGCTTCGGCCGATGGACCTACTCGACAAGATGGCGACGTACGTGCGCGTCGTGGAAGCGGGCAGCTTCTCGGCGGCTGGAAAGCAGCTCCGCATCTCGTCGGGCGCGGTGAGCCGGCAGATCGCAACGCTGGAAACGAGCCTTCGAAGGTCGCTTCTCCGGCGCTCCACCCGACGCATGGAGATCACAGCGGACGGGCGCCGCTATTACGAGGCGTGTCTTCGTGTACTTCGCGAGGTCGAAGAAGCGCAGGCCACTGGGCGCGGAACCGGTCGCGAAGGCTCGCTCCAGATCACAGCGCCGGTCACGTTCGGTCTCGAGCGCGTTGTCCAGCACCTTGCCGGGCTGATGGCGAAGCACCCGGAACTTCGAGTTGATCTGCGCCTTGAGGATCGCTTGCTCGATCTGGCGCTTGAGGGCGTGGACGTCGCCATCCGCGTCGGTAACCCCCCGGCGCCCACTGCCGACGTCGTCGCGCATTCGCTCGCGTCGTTTCGCCGACTCCTGGTCGCGTCACCAGCCTACCTGAAGAGACGCGGCGAACCGAAGACGCCCGAGGCGCTCGCGAAGCACGACGCGCTGACGTACGCCATCGCGGGGCTCGCCGACACGTGGACGTTGGTCGATGAAGCGCGCGAAGCGAGCGTGCGTCTCAACGTCGTCTTTCGCAGCAACGCGCCGCACGCGATCCGAGAGCTGGCGACAGCGGGCGCGGGAATCGGGCTCCTGCCGGAGTGGCTCGTCGCGGAGCAGACGCGGAGCAACGCGCTGCACGTGGTCCTGCCGGCGTGGCGGGGCAGGCCGGTGAACGTCTACGCGCTTCATCGCAAGGAGCATCGAGGCACGCGCGCGGTCCGAGCGCTCGTGGAGCACTTGCGCGCGGCGTATGTCACGGACTCCCAGGGCCGGTAGCACTATGCCGGCACACCGTCCGGCCGCTTGGCGGTCGATAGACCGGCCGCCAGCCTTTCCGCAATCGAACCCTGGTGCGTAGGATCACGACATGGCGTGCCCAGGTCAAGGTGGCGGTGGCGAGAACGACGCGGCTGATGGCGGAGAGAGCGAGCGCGCAGACCGAGAAGCGTGGCTCACCGAAGTCTTTCGGGCGCAGAGCGCAGCCCACTTCGACAGCAGACTGCTCGGAGGGGCTGCTGCGCGAGCGACCGTCTGTGTGGTGCTCGGCGATGGCAATGCGCCAACACGGATTCCTCCTCATCCGGCAGGGTCGCCTCGCGGAGGCGCGGCAGAAGCTGGAGACCACGGTCGCCACCTTCGGCGTCGTCGGCGATCTGACCCAAATGCTCATTGCGCGCGTCATCCTCGCGCGGATCGCGGTCGCGGGCGGAGCTCCCGGCGCAGAAGCGCAAGAGGCTCGCTTGCACGAGGAGCTCGCGCGTCGTTATGCCACGATCGCTCCCGAGTTTTATCGATTCACCCTCCAAGTCATCGCTCCTCCATCCGCCGAGCGGCTGCACGAGCCGTCGCTCACGGAGCGTCTGGTCGTCGCCGTGGAGCGTCTGTCGATCCCTGGTCTCCAACCTGATCTCATCCCGCGCCAGCTCGGCTCGATCCTGGGCGACGTTTTCCCCGGACGCGAGGTGCTCGGCAGCGGCAGCCACACCGCGACGGGTGAGGACGAGATGGTCGACTTCGGCGCCGGCGGTCGCTTCGGCATTCGCGGCGCACTCGACCCCGAGCACCGCGCCGCGCTTCGCCTTCTTGCGATGGTCGTCCCGCTGGTCACGGACGGCGGCGCACCCGTCACCGAAGAGGACGTTGCGGTCGATACCGTCCTGCCCGGCTTCGTCGCCGCTGCCCCCGCCACGCGTCGGCTCAAAGCCGAGGTAGCCCAGCTCTCGCGCTCATCGGCCACCATCCTCATCGACGGCGAGTCGGGTTCGGGCAAGGAGGTCGTCGCGCGCGCAGTGCACGACCTGTCGACGCGCTCCCAGCGCCCCTACGTCGTCTTCAACTGCGCCAGCATCCCGCGCGAGCTCTTCGAGAGCCAGCTCTTCGGCCACCGCCGGGGCTCGTTCACAGGGGCAACCAGCGACAGCCTCGGCGTCGTCCAAGCCGCCGAGGGCGGCACGCTGTTCCTCGACGAGATCGGGGAGCTCCCGCTCGAGATGCAGCCCAAGCTTCTCCGCTTCTTGGAGAACGGCGAGGTGCTCCCCATCGGCGAGCAGAAGCCGCGCCGGGTCGACGTGCGCGTCATCGCCGCCACCCATCGCGACCTCGTCGCCCTCGTCCGCGAGGGGCGCTTCCGCGAGGACCTCTTCTACCGCCTCAACGTCGTGCCGTTGCGTGTGCCACCCCTGCGCGATCGCAAGGAGGACGTCCTCTCGTTGGCGCGGCTGTTCATCGAACGCCTGGCCCCCGAAGGGACGGAGCCGCCGCACTTGGCGGCTGACGCGGTGGCGGCGCTCATGGCGTACCACTGGCCGGGGAACGTGCGCGAACTGCGCAACCTCATCGAGCGGGCGATGGCGTACGCGCCCATTCCGCGGGTGCTCCACGCGCGCGAGCTGCGGCTACCAATGACGGAGCCTGGGCGACGCAGTGAAGGCGGATGAGCGGATGGGGCCGGCCAGAGAATTCGGCGCCCGCCGAAGGGCCAATCACCTGCACCTGACCCTCGGAATATTCTCGGGGCCTCCTATGCACGCGAAAGGGCGGCCGTGGTTTGCGAACCGAACCTGAAGCGGCCATGCGGAGGGCGCTGGGCTCTCGGGCATCGCCTGACGGTTGACGGCGAGTCGCCAGCCTAACGTCCATCGTACGGGCCAGCGCTCCGATGTTCAAACGCGCGGGTTCGTCGAGGAACCATGTACCAAGCGTTTGCACCAAGGGCTCCGGCTGTACCAAGCCGGAACCCCTTGTTTTCAGTTGCGCGGGCCGCTCGCCGAGCTGTATACGGCGGCGGATGCCGGAGACCTGGCGGCGGAGAGCGACGGCGTAGCTGGGCCCCCCGGCACGAGCGCCCGCGGCTCCTCGACGACGAGAGCTCTCCCTTAGCGACGTTTTCCGCTCGTCTAGATCTCAAGTTCTCTCGGCTTGCTCCTCGCCGGCGCCGTTGACCCGCTCATCACGTCCATCCCGGAGCGCATGCGAAGGTCGACGCTCAAAGGACGGCTCGCCCAGCGCCGGGGTAGTCAGTGCTGAGGGTCATGTCCTTCCCGGCCTCGATCTCTGCCCGCTGCATGTCGAGCTTCACGCCAATGCGTCGCAGCGCGTCGCTGCCCAGAACGACCCAGTGCCGCGGACGGTCCGAAGCCACAACCTGGTAAATTGCA
>JBEKFX010000180.1:0-7576 GCA_050013115.1 Polyangiaceae bacterium | reverse complement strand
GGGGTCGACGCCGAGCAGCAGGCAGTTGTCGACGAGCGTGAAGGCGATGGCGAGTCTCTCTCCGCCGCGAGTCGAGCCGGTGAAGAGGAAGTTGCGACGCGCGACGGCAAACAGTCGGATTCTTCGTTCGACGCGGCCGTTGTCGATCTCGAATCGACCATCGGCAAAGCAACGGCGAAAAAACTCCCGTTGGTTTTGGGCGTAGGTCGTGGCGACGCGCAGAGGCGACTTGGGCAAGCAGAGGCCACAAGTCTTTCGGGCACTTCGCCGGCCTCGTTCTCGACGGTCAGCGGTCGTGTGAGTGGCTCTGCGTCCGGTACGGGCTCGGCGTCAGGCACGGGCTCGGCGTCGGGCACGAACTCGGCGTCGGGCACGAGCTCGCGGACCGGCTCGAGTTTGGGGTCGGGCACAAGCTCGACGTCCAGTCCAAGCTTGGCATCATCGTCGTCTTCTTCAGCATCGCTCTCGTCGAGTAGCAGCGTTGCACTTTTCGACGCTGCTGCGTACGACACGCCGGTTCAGTGCTCGAGCGGAAAGACGTATTCCGGGGGCGACGGCCCCACCATGGCTCCGGGGGAAGACTGTGCCAACTGCCACGGTGGGACGCTCTCGATTGCGGGAACCGTGTACCGCACCGCCCACGAACCGGACAACTGCGAAGGAATCGATGTGACGGGCGTCACGGTGGTCATCACGGATGCGACGAACAACGAAATCACCCTCGAACCCAATTCCGTCGGCAATATTTATTATTTGCCGTGCCTCAACGTGCCGATCTCACCGCGACCATCACCTACAATGGCAAAACCGCTGCGATGACGACCCCGCAGATGACCGGCGACTGCAACTCCTGTCACACAGAGCAGGGCGCCAACGGAGCGCCGGGGCGAATCGTCCTTCCATGAGCTTGCCATTGGCCGTCGGTGAGCTCGATCGACGGCGTGATTCGGCCATGCGCCTGGGGTCGGCGGACGATTACGGATCTCCGGCGGCCGACGTGAAATGAATGTTGTGGTCCGAGCCCTGGAACGGCAAGAAGCTTCCGTCGAGATGTCCGGTGGTCACTGCCATGTCGAACGTCGTATTCTCGACGTTCCCTGTGCAGCCGCCCAGCCAGCACGAGCACACGCGGCCCGAAGGAGGGGCTAGGCAAAGCGTTACCCTCCCGGCATTCATGGTGATGGTTGGCCCGCCATCCGGATCGTAGAGAGACGTCCACGTGTTGGACGTCGAGTTGCCGTTGTACGGTGGAGGCGCTCCGTCCGGAAGGAGGCCGGCATCGGCCAAGCCCAGGGGGACCCAACCCGCATTCGGCGCGCAGTTGTACGAGCAGGGTTGTGTCGGGTCACTGTAAGAGGTTTGGAGCTCGCACCAGGGCTTGTATTCCTCGATGGGATTCACGCTGAAGCGCAGACGACTGCCGTCGAACTGAACACTTTCCACGGTATACGAAAAGCCCTCGGCGACGGGTTCGATATTCCCGTAGGGTTCGCCTGGCCATAAACCGGCGGGGGCGGCGCCGTTGGGCCAGTAGCCGACCGTCGGGTCCACAGGAGGCGCAGGAGCCGATTCCTGGCCGAACGTGAGGGTCCCGGCGATCGTTCCGTCCGCTTGCGTCGTGAATGTGAGCAAAAGCGCATCCGAGCCCGATGGGAACGCGTAGTTCTCGACGTATCCGGACCACACCCCGAGGAGGGGGGACAGACTGGCGCCGGCGTCCCAGGGACCGGCGTCGGCTCCAGGAGGGCCCGGCTGCACGCACGCCGTGGCCGTCGCGTTGCCGGCGCTCCCGTCCGCGCCCGACACCGGGCTTCCGTCCCTGTCGGCCACCGCGCTCTCGGCGCTTCCCGTCGAGCCGAGATTCAGTTCGCGGCCGTCGCAGGCGCAGAGGAGGCTGTAGACCAGAATGGGGGCCATTCTCTTTTTCATCGTGCAATCACCTCAGGACAAGATTGGGTCGATCGCGCCAGTCCTTCACGGGATGGATGCGATGGCCGAATCGACCGCAAAGTCAAAGAGGCTTTCCGGCCAGCGCTCGTGGAACGCCCGGGCGCGGTCACGCGCCTCGCCTGAGCGGCCCGTGCGGACGAGCGCTTGAATCTCGAGGGCGTCGCGCTCTTCGGCCAAAAGGGGCTTTTGAAACCGCGCTCGATGCATTGCGATTTGTTCGAGCGCACGGTCCGGGAGTTCGGCGACGAGCGCCGCGCGGGCGCCGTCCAGCACGCGCCGTTCGGCCTCGAGCTGCGAGCGCTGCGCTTGGAGCGGGGAGCCCGCGCTGGTGCCGCCATTGGAAGTCGCGGTGGCGTTCGTCGTGGGGCCCGCCACCGGGGTGGCGTTGCCGATCGTGGCGCCGGCGACTTCGGTCCGCGGGGGTTCTCGGCTGCCGAGCGCCGGTGCCTGCGCCGACCGCTCGACGTAGACGACCCGCGGCGGGGGCGGTGGGGGTGGTCGTTCGAGCGAGACAGCCAGAGCGGCGCCAACGACCCCGCCCAAGACGAACGTGGCCATCGGCCAAGCGATGCCTGCACGCCAGCCGGGGGGTGCGCCGCTCGGTCCGCCGCCACCGTGGCTTTGCATGTGCGGAATGGCAGCGCCGAGCTTGGCCCGAACCCGTGCTTGCGCGTCAGGCGGCGGCGGTCCGTCGGCCGATAGCTCCTCGAGCTCGAATGGCAAAAGAGGGGGGATCGATTCAGGCACGATGCACCTCTCGCGCGGCGATCGTCTCGACGGCGGCTGCGAGCTCTTCGCGCGCCAGGCGCAACCGCGAATACGCGGTGTTCAAGGGAATCGCCAGCGCCTCGGCGATCTCGCCCACCGGCACGCCGTCGACGTAATGCAGGACGAGCATGGCCCTGCGCTCCAGGTCCATCGCGTCGAGCGCCGAGCGCACGAGCTTTCGGCGTTCGGCTACGGCCATACGCTCATCGACGGGTTGGGCCGGGTCTTCGGCTTCGACGTGCACACCGTTGAGCTCCATGCGATGGCGCGCGAGACGTCGGTAGTCGGAGGCCAAGCGGTAGGCGAAGCCAAAGAGCCAAGGACGGATCGGCCGCGCCGGATCGTAGTCGGCGAGGCGCGCGTGCACGCGGAGAAAAACCTCGTGAGAGAGGTCTTCGATATCGGCTTCTCGCACGCCGAGTCGCCGAAGCGTGCTCCAGACGTAACCGAACTGCTCATCGAATATCCCGGCCAAGTCGGGCCTGGCCGGCTGGGCGCTCGGGGACACCTTCCCCATTGGGTCGTCGAGGGCCACCCTTCACAGAAAAGAAATCGAAAAGCCCATGCCCCAATCGTAGGTGAGCCGCGAGGTCGTCCACACGGTCTTTCCGTCAAAGAGGAAGTCTCGGGGGGAATTCAGATTGCCCAGCAAATCGCCCCGGACATCGAGCGCCACCGCCCTGCTGAGCGGCCATTCGAGGCCGACCCGGCCGCCCGCGGCGGCCAGGAGGCTGCTGGCGCTACGGGGCTCACTCACCCCTTCGCCCCATGCGATGAGCGCTCCGAGCTCAGCAAGCGGGCACCCGAACACCGGTCCCCAGTGTGAGCAAGCGACCACCGCACCGGCCAAGACCGACGACTGCACGCTCATTCCCGCACTCCCCCGCTTGGAGGGCCACGAGAGGTCGCCGAGCGCCTCGACACCGATCGACCAGAAGCCCCTCCGTGCGGCTGCGAAGAACGCGAGGCCCGGCGCGAACGTCGGGGCCGTCCCGCGCGCCAAGATGGCGTCGACACCGGCCATCCAGCGGATGGGCGCCCGCCGAGGCGTGCGCAAGACGGCAGCACGGTTCGGGTCGTCGACGGGTGCGGACGAGGCGACGGGCGCCGGAGCAACGAACGATGGGGCGTCGGAGATCGGCGCTGGGCGCTCCGAGACGGACGGCGAGGGGGCTGGATCCACCGAATCGAGCGCGATGCTGATGGCAAGAGCCGTCGCATCGAACAGGCTGGCGCACCCCTCTTCATCGGATGCGAGCTGTCGCGTTCCGCGGTCGATCCCCTGTTCGTCGACGAGCTGAACGCGGGCACGGAGGCGCCCGTGTTCCCGCCAGATCTGCACGACCACCGCGCCCTTCCCCCACGGAAAAAATGGGTCGTAGCCGAACCGGGCCGCGACGGCTGCGCGAAGCGATGGCTCGTCAGGGCACGCCGTGGCATCGGCCGAGCGCGTGTAGAGGAGCCGCGTCGAGGGGCTTGCGATCGCGCTGGACGGAGTCAGGAGAGCCAGTGTGGCGAGCACCGCGACGATTCGCATCCAAGGCATCCTATGCCGGGCAACGTCGATCGCGTAAACCGGGCCCGCAGAGGGTCGAGTGCTGGGTGAGAGCCGAGTCGGTGCCTTGCGGACCGCGCGGGGAAGACAACCTGGGCTTGTCGTAGCTAGCGGACCACCGGGGGAGGAGGCGGCGGCGATGCCTCGTTCGTCACGCATGACGACAGATCGAAGAAGAGAAACTCGAGCGCCTTCTCTTGGGGCGTGAGCTCATCCGTCACGCAGCCCGACGGAAAGGGGGCGTGCGAATCGGACACGACCGATGCGACGTGAATGCCCGTCTGGACCACGCGCCCGCACTGCGCGCCGGGATCGGCGGCCTCTTCGATCGGCGTGTTGGCCGAAATGTACGGCGTACCCATGGCCTCCTCGTAGATCCATCGTTGAGCGACCCCCGCGATCACCGACGTGGCGGGGTCCTTCACGTTGACGAGATCGATCGAACCTTGCGTCGCGGACGCCGATACGTTGAAGAGCCACGCAGCCATGTCGCTTCCGCGAGGGAACGTCGTATCGACGAAGTATGTCCCGTCGCCTCCCGGCGCGTAAGTGAGCGCCGTCGGATCTTCCCAGACGGCGATGGGCGGGAACGGCGTCTGCGTGTACTTCGTCTGCAGATCGATGGACGCGCCCTCGGCGGACGGAGCGACGTCCTTGCCGTCTACCACCTCACCGCCTCGAAGCCAGCTGTAATTGTAGTGCGACAGAAACGCGCGACCGCCGGTATCGACGAACGTTTTCAGCCCTTGCTTTTCTGCGCTGGTGATCGCTCGTCCGGCTTCCTGACTCCCCTGACAGGCGACCATCACGAGGTCGTAGCTCCCGAGCGGATCGATCCCGTCATCGACCAGGCCGCCGTCCGCCACCGAATCGACGCTCGCAAAGAGCCCCGAAAAGTTCGGGAACGCCGCACCCGTCGCGTACGAGGACGTCGGCGTGTCGACGCCCGCCGTGCCGTAGATGTCGTCGACGAAGAGACTCACGCGTCCACCGCCGTTCGGGTTCGTGAACTCCTCGTCGGAGATGCCAATTCGCCTCAGGAGACACTCGAGGGTATCGGCGCCGCCGACCGCCAGTGCGATCTGAGGGAGGTTGCCTTCACTCTGGTTTGCGGGGAGCCGGAAGGTCGTCGGATCGTCGAAGACGTTGTCCTGGCAGGCTTTGACCTCGGGAAGCGCGATGAGGCGACGCCATTTGCCGACCTGCAGCACGAGCGGTACGTTCGCGCCGACCGGCACGTCTTGAAGAACGAATTGCCCGGTCGCGTCGGTGAGCGCCGAAACGATGGGGCTGCCGGAGACCGGCGTCGCACAGGTGTCGCAGGTCGGCCCCGTCACAATCGGATCGAGGCTCGCGTTCGGCACGTACACGGCAACGTTGTAGAGGGGCACTTGACCGGCCGGGTCGTAGACCTTGGCCGTCACGGTCGTCTTTGGACCACCCTCGCATGCGTCGATCTTGCAGTTCCAGCCGTTGCCCGTGCAGACCATCGGGCCGACAGGGGCCGTGTTCCCGTCCAGATCGCCGAAGCCACTGCCCGATGAAATGATCGCCCCGACGGACCCCAATGAATTGCCACCCATGGACGAATTGCCGCTCCCGGCCAACTCCCCAGAGCCCGAACCCGCGCCGGTCCCGTCTCGCGCGCACGAAGGCCCGAGGATTGCGGTGAACGCGAGTGTCGCGAGCCGCAGCCGCGTTTGACGAAGCGTTGCAAACCAAGACCTCATGGAAGCCGCCCGGCTCGTTAATGCCGGATGTCGTTCGATCGACTCGGGCTCGGCAAAAAAAGGTGGGATATCGGCCTCGGCGAGCTTCTCCGTACAGCAGGTAGAGGACGGTCTGACCGCTTTCCAGCAGTGCAACTTGCGCGCCGCCAGCCAGGCGTTCTCGAACGCGCATTCGCTCGACCCGTCACGCGCCGACTTCGCGCTCGCCTATGCGCTGAGCACCGTCGCCGTTCTTCCGGAGGACCCGAACGTGACCTCGGTCCTCAAGCGCCTCGGCTTCACTGCGCCGATCGACACGTCGAAATTCTGGGGACAGGGCGGCATCTTCGACCAGCTTTCGACGCGCGACGCGTCCTGCCAGTCCGTGTCGGACGCGGTCCTCGCAGCCATCCCGTACGCGCCCGCCCAGAAGAACGGGCCCTCCGCTTCGTCGGTCTTGGCGGACCCGACGCTCAACGGGAATGACTTCGTCCACGCGGCCATGGCGATCGCGCCGCGCCTCCAACAGGTGGTCTCGGCGCTCGAACAAGGCGCGGGCGCCATGGGCGAGTTCGACGTCACCGGGGGTGCGGCGTCGGCACGATCCACATCGAGTCGCCGGAGCTCTATGGGCTCGCGTCCTTTCTCGAGTGGGCCGTGGCGACGATCCAGGCGGCGGCGGCCTACGACTGGGGCATCCAGGCGTCGCTGGCCCTCGACACGTCGGGCCAGGAGACGACCTACGTTGCGGCGCTCAACGCGCACATCCTTCACCTGCTGCCGGGCAGCAGCACCACGCTCTCCGCCTCGCTCCAGTCGGCACAGCACGCAACCGCGCTACTCGAGAAGGGCATCGCCGCGGTGCAGACGATCAAGACGCGTCCGGCAAACTCGCTCTTCGATTGGCCGGCGCTCCCCCCGGGGTCCTTGCCGACGTGCAAACGCTCGACCAGGGAGTCAATCAGCTGCTAACCGCATCGGGCCCGCAGCCGCTTCCCTTTTTCATGCCCGGGCTGGCGATGGACGCGCAGTCGTTCTTCACGTCGCCGGTCGATCTCACCGGCGCGAACCCGCCCGTCTGGTTCGCCGTGCCGTGGACCGACTCATTCGGCAACAGCGGGGTCGACGTCGAGTCGTCCTCCGATGTCCTCGACTCGCAGCTCATGTCGCGTTTCACGCCGGACCCGTTTGGGAGCTCGGCGCGCGGATGGCGCGAAGCGACGCCGTGGTCTCGAGCACCGCGAAGCGCAAACCATCGGAGATGATCGTGTAGGAGACGCCGGTCGGCCCCTCCTCCATCTGAACGCGCCCGCGAAAGCCGTCGGGCGTCCTCTCGACGAACGCCTGTCCGGAGCGTTCGGCCACTTGCGTTCCGACCGCCCGCCGCTCGAGATCCCGCAAAGCGACCGTGCGGTCGGGGCTCTCGGGCGTGACGCCGAGCCGCCTCAGCACGTCCTGGCGCACTCGAACCACATCGCGAAGCTCGGACCCAAAGCCGTACGGGGCCAGGCTCGCCGGGTCGATGCGGTCGAGCCATACGGGGCCGGGATGGTGAGTCTGGTGGGGGAGCGAGAGCGGCTCCTTGCGAAGAAAG
>JBEKFX010000179.1:0-8444 GCA_050013115.1 Polyangiaceae bacterium | reverse complement strand
CCGACGACGTTGTCGCCGCCACCGAGCGCGGTCCAGAGACCCAGCAGCACCACCTCGATGCCAACGAGGATCCCGAGCAGGCTATTCGCCGAGCCCTGAAGGCGGCCGTAGCCGCCTGAGAAGGCGGTGATGAAGTTCTGGAGGGTCAAGGTCAGCGTGTTGAAGTTCATGGGCGGCTTCTCACGGCAAGATGTGGGGGATGACCACGGTCGGGCCTTTGTTCGTGTATCCGGCGCGGTTATCGACCTTTTTCGCGAGCGACAGCTGCTCGCCGGACGCGCTCGCCGCGGCCATATCGGTCAAGACGCGACCCGTCGTCGACAGCGTTTGATTGATGAGAACGAGCTGGGCGTTGGTGATGCCGATCATCTGCGTGATGAGCTGCAGCTGCCCGACGATGCCCTCCTCGACCTGCGACTGCTGAAGAATGGCCTGCGTTTGTTGGGCGTGGCTGTCGAGCGTCGCGAGATCGGTTTGCTGGCGGGCGGCAATCTGCGACGCTCCGACAATCTCTTGTTGCCACGCCTGCACCTGCTGCGTGTGCTGCGCGACGGTGGTGCCCGGGGGCGGCTGGTCACTCGGAAATAGCTGCTGATACTCCCCGTCGATCCGCGCGAGCGAATAGCTCATCGAACGAACGCCGGAGGTCAGCGTGCTGTAGGAGGCTCGCGCGGCTCCGATGAATTGGACGAGCGCCGGGATGGATCCCGAGCCAATCGCTTTGAGCATCGTCGTCATCATCCGCACTTCGTTGATGATCTGCGTCACCATCGAAGCGAGGTTCGAGACCTGCATGATCGACTGAGTGAGAATGCCGGTCAGAATGGCCACGTCGCCCCCGACCAAGTCGGCGCGTGCCAGTCCGTCGTGCGCGAAGTCTGCGGTCAGTGCAGCGCACGCCAGAGCGCCCGAGAGAATCCGTCGTCGCGTGATCGCCTTCATGGCGCTCTCCTTCGAGTGACAGGGCGCGGGGACGCTGGAAGTGGAGGCGGCGCCGAAGGCGCCACGCGCGTCTCGAGCCGAAGGGTCACGGCGTCTTCATCGACGGCATCGTCGGAAACGGCGTCGGCCTCGGTCGCCATCACCGGCACGACGACCGTCGGAGCGTCATGGGCGAGGTTGGGCACCGTGACGGTGTCCGCATCCGACGCGGCCGCAGGTGGAGATCGCTCGAGCTCGCGGCGAAGCGCGGCCACCGCCCAGGTCACGCCGCGCCGATCGAGCAGGGCGCACGCAGCGTCACACTCCGAACGTGAGCCGGTCGCCTCGTCGAGAAAGCGCTGGTCCGCCTCGCTCGACGCGCCCACGAAGGCGAGCGCCGCGGGGCCCAGGCCCAGCTGAAACAGGCGCCGGCCTTTGACCGACCGATAGTAGTAATCGCGCTTCTTTTGCGCCTTGGCTAGAATGTCGATTTCGGCGCTGGAGAGGCCCACGGCCTCGTACGCCTGCGTCATCGCGGGCGTTCGCGCCTCGTCGTCCGGGAGGAAGATCTTCGTGTGGCAGGCCGACAAGATGGTCGAAAGGAGATCGGGCTTGCTCGTCGCGTCGGCGACTTCCTGCGTGGCGAAGACGACGTAGACGTTCTTCTTTCGCAGCGTCTTAAGCCACCCTTGAAGACGGCGCGCGAAGACGGGATGGCTGAGAAACAGCCACGCCTCGTCGACGATGAGGAGCGTGGGCTGGCCTCGAAACTGCTTTTCGACGCGGTGAAAGAGGTACTCGAGCGCGGGGATGACGACGCCCTCCCCCATGCCCATGAGGTGTCCCATCTCGATCATGGTCCAGGGCGCCTCCCGGAGATCGTCCCGGTCGGCGTCGAAGATCGGACCGAAGTTGCCGTCCAGCGTGTACGGACGGATCGCGTCGCGAAGGCGCCGCTCACGCGATCCGATGTGGCTCGCAAAGAGCGTGAGCGTCCGCTCATGGCGCGGGGCGCTCGCCAAGCCGAGAAGCGTGTCGTCGATCGCGGACTGAATCGCGTGGTCGACGGCGATCCCTTGAGCCGAGAGCAGCGTGGCGATGAACCCCGCCGCCCAGGTTCGCTCGGCTGGCTCTTCGATGTCGGCGAGCGGCTGGAACGCGACCGCCGCGCGTTCGCTGCCCGGCTCGTAGCAGGCTCCCCCCACGGCGAGCGTGGCGGCTCTCGCCGATCGGTCCTTGTCGAATAGGATGACTTGGGCGCCTGGGTACTTGAGCCACCCGAGCGCCAGCATGCCGAGGAGCGTCGACTTGCCCGCGCCGGTCGGGCCGATGATGAGCGTGTGGCCGACGTCGCCCACCGCGAGATGCAGGCGAAAGGGCGTCGAGCCGGTCGTACTGCAAAGAAGATGCGGGGCGCCCACGCCGCAAACGCTTTCGAGGTGGCGGTTGACCGAATCGCCTGCCCACACGCTGCTCAGCGGCATGAGGTGCGCGAGATTCATCGAGCTCACGATCGGGCGGCGAACGTTCGCGTAGACGTGGCCGGGCAGGCTCCCGAGCCAGGCCTCGGTTGCATTGAGCGTTTCGTCCCGGACGGTGAAGCCCCGCGACTGGATGGTCTCCTTCACCCGCTGGGCCTTGCGACGGACTTCTTCGAGATCGCGATCCCAGACCGTGACCGTCGCCGTCAGGTATCCGAACGACACGAGATCGTCGCCGAGCTCTTGGAGGGCGCCATCCGCGTCGGCGGCCTTGTTCGCGGCGGCGTTGTCGATGAGGGCGGCTTCTTCTTTGCTTGCCTCCTCCTTGATCATCGTCCAGAGGCCTTTGCGCTTGGCCCACCACTGCTTTCGGTACTTTTCGATAAGCGACTTGGCCTCGGCCTTGCCCAAGCACAGGTACCGCGTCATCCAGCGGTATTCCGTTTGCAAATGATTGAGCGCATCGAGAAGGCCGGGGAACGTCGACCCGGGAAACCCCGAGATCGTCAAGGTCGAAAGAAAATGGTCCCCAAGCAGCGGAACGTCCCCGGGCGTCAGCGCCATATCCGGCAAGAGCGCGTCCAAGTACATCGGCACCTGCGGCGCGCGCACCAGGTGGCGATGGGTCGAGATCGTGCTGTGCAGGTACGAAAGCGTCTGGTCGTCATCGAGCGCGGCAACCTCGGGGAAGACGCCCGCGAGGATGTCGACGATCTCGGCGACCGCCTTCTCAAAGTGCCGGAGCTCCCGCGAGAGCGCCGTGCGTTCGCTCGCGATCCCGCGGCCGCCGCCCTCATCGTAAAAGAAGGCGGCCGCACGGCTGCTCCCCTCCGGCGGCAGCCGCCACGTGAAGGTCAGGTAGTAACTCGACTCGTAATGCGTCCCGGCCTGCTCGAAGGCCGTTCGCCGCTCGAGATCGACGACGGCCGCCGCAGGATGCGACCACTTCGACTGGGGGTAGGCGCTCGACTCGAACCGCTGCGCCTCGACGAAGAGGCCCCAGCCCGAACCGAGCCGGCGGAGCGCGTTATTGATGCGGGCACTCGCCGCGACGAGCTCCGAGTCGAGCGCGCTCGCGAGATCGGGCCCCCGAAAGGCCACGGTCTTCTGGAAGATGGCGTCCTTTTGCAGGACGACGCCGGGAGCAATGAGGCAGGCCCACGGCAGCCGGTCGGGCAACCGGCTGGTCGGTTCACGGTATTCGCGGAGCGACAGCATGGGGAGGACCTTTCACGGGTCAAGACGCGTTTGCGTCCGGATGGCGACGAGGACGATGTCGAAGAAGTGCGGGTCGGCCTTGGTGGCCGCGGCGGCGGCAAGGTGGAGCGCGACGCCGATGGGGAGCACCCAAAGCTGGTGGAGGCCGAACGCGAACGCGCCCACGCTCGTCCAAAGAACGAGTGCGACTGTTCGCGGAAGACCGGCGAGGAGCATCGGCTCGACGAGCGAGCGATGAAGCGGGACCTCGAAACCGTCCGGCCGATTCATATAAGGAGCCCTCCGGCGAAACCGAGAAACCCAAGGCCCCAGGACACCGCGTTGAACGCGATCGCGAGCCCCAGAACCACCCAAAGGGCTTTGCGCATCATCGATCCGCCTTCCGAAAAGGCGATGCCAACGCCGAGGCCGATGATTGCGACCGCGCCGACGACGCGCGACACCGGACCCGTGAGCGAATCGAGCAGCTGATTGAGGGGACCCTCCCAGGGCATGCCTCCTCCCATGCCGCCCGATCGGGCGGTCGCGGCGGAGATCATTAAGAGAAGAAGCACGACGACGAGCTGAGTCACGCGCCGATGCGCGCGCATCGAATCGCTGGACAGGTCGACAGCGGAATGACGGGTGATCATGGATGGGTCCTTTCGTTTGGCGGTCAGGCGATGCGTTCGAGCTGCCAGCTGCCATCGGCATTCAGGCCCGTCACCCGATCGAGTCCGGACAGGCGTCGACCGCTCGGGTGGGTCCTATCGCGCTGAATGTGGACGCAGACCTGGATGGTCTGGGCGATCAGCGCTCGCGGAGCCGCATAAACGACTTCTTCGATGAGCTGGCAGAGCCGGTCCAGCATCGCGCGGGTGTCGTTGGCGTGGACGGTCGCGAGGCCCCCGGGATGGCCTGTGTTCCAGGCCTTGAGAAGGTCGAGCGCGCTGCCGTCGCGCACTTCGCCGACGAGAATGCGATCGGGCCGGAAACGCATCGCCGCCATCACGGCGTCGCGCCAGGAGTGGACGCCCGGCTGCACCAGGATCTGAAGCTTGTTCCTCGCTTCGCACTGGATCTCCGGCGTGTCCTCGATGATGTGCACGCGATCGGTCGTCTCGTCCGAGATGACCTTGACGAGCGCGTTCGCGAACGTCGTCTTGCCCGACCCCGTGCCGCCGCCAATCAAGATGTTGTCGCGGGCGTGCACCGAAGCGGTGAGTGCGTCTCGCTGGGCGTCCGACAGGATGCGGTCTTTCACGTAGTCGTCGAGCGAAAAGACGATGTGGGCTGGCTTCCGGAGGGCGAGCGCGGGCGCATCGGAGATCGGCGGGATGGCCGCCTGCAATCGCGCTCTCCAGGGCATCGGCAGCTTCGCGGACAAGGACGGGTGCTGCGCGTTGACTTCGACGCGGATTTCCGACGCCACAAGCCGAATAATTCGCTCCGTTTGCAGGGGCGTCATGCGGGCTCCCGTTTCGGCGAGGCCGCTGACCAGCCTATCGACCCAGACGAGGCCGTCGGGATTGACCAGGATTTCGACGACGCGGTCGTCGTGGAGGAATGCGCTGAGTGGAGCCAGGGCGCTTTCGAGCGCGTCGGCACGTCGCATCTGGCTTTCAGTTCGTTGAGGGTCGGTGGACATGGAGATCTCCGAGTGACACCGAAACCGGCGTTTCGGCGACGTCATTTCGGCGACGTCATGACAACTAAGGAATCGCGGAGTCGTCGATTTGGATCGCTATGGGCGGAGCATTCGTATTCGGCTATCCCGGAGGATAAATCCGTATTCGAAGTGGCGTTTCTCCAGCACTGCGCCCCGTCAACGGAGGGCCGGCCGAAGAGACGCCGAGAGGTGCTTCTTTCCGGGGCGGTTTACGGGGCCGAGGGTGGGCCCCGGGGGGCGCGTTCGCTCATGCCTACGTAATCAGCAACTAGCGGGCCAGCACAAAACCGGGTCAAAGCGATAGCTAAATAGCTGCAATCATTCGATCGCACTCAGGCGGGGTGGCTAGCCATTAGCCGGGGGTGGCTAGCAGTTGCTAGCCACCCCCTTTCCTGAGACGCGTCTGAAATATCCGGCACAGAAGGAGGGCATTGGGCCGCCGCCAGCCGATCGAAACCGGCATTGGTGCGACGCGCGTCGGGACCGAATTGATATCGAAGTTGACAGCCATGAGTTGGGGTCTCAGATTGCGCGTGGGGGCTGGACCTGCTCGCGCGGAGCGCCCGGCCCCATTCGTCCGCAACGATCTTTACGCCGCACCAGAGGAAGCCCCGTCTTGGAAGGAGCTCGTTTCGATGGCCGTGTTCGAGATCGAGCCGCCGCTCCGCCGCGAGCGGCTGTCCTTAATGAGGAGAGGCGCGAGGGACGCGGACTCGTTCGTGAACCGGTGGACACGGGAGCCTTGGGGGCGCCGGACGACTACGCACCGGCAAGGCGAAGAGGGGGCGCGGTGACCCCCTGCGGCCCGGAGGACCGATGCGAACGTTCTCCGTCGTAGCCCTGCTGCTGCTGTCGCTCGCTGGACTCTGGGGTTCGACCGAGTCCGTCGCCGCTGGCCTTCGCTTCCCTTCAGAGCTCGGGCCGCCTTGGGTCGTCGTCGGCTCCCTACCCATCTACCCGCCCTGGGCCTGGATCGCGTGGAGCGACCGGTACGAGTCGCGGTCAGCCACGCTTTTTCGCAATGCGAGCGGCATGACGACACTTGGTGCCCTCACGGGGTGTGCCCTCGCGGCCGTGGGCGCGTTGCGCCGCAAACGGTCGATTCCGAGTCGGTCCCATGGGAGCGCCCGTTGGGCGATGAACGACGAGATCAGGAAGGCCGGGCTCTTGCGCGACGCCGGTGTTGTCCTTTGTCAAACGAACGACGCCGTCTTCGACACCACCGTCGACGGCGCCGGAAAGGCGCGAACCGTCTTTGGAAAGGCGGGACGCCTCATCCGGCACGATGGGCCCGAGCACGTTTTCTGTTTCGCTCCGACCCGATCGGGCAAGGGGGTCGGGGTGGTCGTGCCGACCCTCCTCAGCTGGCCCCATTCCGTCCTCGTTTACGACATCAAGAAGGAAAATTGGGCGCTCACGGCGGGATGGCGGCGCCAATTCAGCCGGGTGTGGCGCTTCGAGCCGACGGCGGTCGATTCGCTCCGGTTCAACCCGCTTATGGAAATCCGAAAGGGATTGAACGAAGTCCGCGACGCCCAGAACGTCGCGGACATCCTCGTCGACCCGACCGGCGAAAAGGAATCGCGCGACCACTGGCAAACGACCGCGCATAGCCTCCTGACGGGCGCGATCTTGCACGTCCTCTACGCGGAGAGCGACAAGACGCTCTCCGGCGTGGCCCTGTTTCTTTCCAACCCCGCGGCCACGCAGACGCAGACGCTCGAGCGGATGCTCAAGGCGCCCCATGTCGGTGGCGCGCCGCACCCCGCCGTCGCGCAGGTCGCGCGCGAGATGATGAGCAAGAGCGAGAACGAGCTTTCGGGTGTGTTCTCGACCGCCATGGCTTGCCTGGGCCTCTATCGCGACCCGGTCGTCGCCCGAAACACGTCGGCCAGCGACTTCCGCATCGCCGACCTGATGAACGCGGATGCGCCGGTGAGTCTCTACCTCGTCGTTCCGCCGAGCGACCTCGCACGGACCCGTCCGATCATCCGCCTGATGTTGAACCAGGTCGGTCGGCGCCTCACCGAGTCGATGCAGGTCGGAACCAAGCCCGCTTACAAGCACCGCCTGCTCCTTCTTCTCGACGAATTCCCTTCGCTCGGCCGGCTCGAATTCTTCGAGAGCGGGCTGGCGTTCATCGCTGGCTACGGGCTCAAGGCCGTTCTCATCGCGCAGTCGCTGAATCAACTTGAGAAGGCATACGGTCCGAACAATTCCATCCTCGACAACTGCCACGTCCGGCTCGCCTACGCCCCGAACGACGACAAGACCGCCAAGCGCATCTCGGATCTCCTCGGCCAAGCGGAATTCGGGCGGCCCCTGCTCACGCCGGCGGAAGTCAACCAGCTGCCCGAGGACGACGGAATACTGCTCGTCGGGGGACTTCTCCCGTATCGCGCGCGAAAGGTGCGCTATTTTCTCGACCGGCGGTTCCAGGGGCGCGACGGGCTTGCGCCTCCGGACGGCGGTGAGGCGCAAGCGCGTGAATTGTCGGGCCCGGTCGCGTGCGATTGGGATGGGCCAGCCGCTTCTGAGCGTCCGAGTGAACGGACGACAATCGGTTCGGGCCATCCAGCTGAAACGAACGGCATCTCGGTTTCCGGGCCGGTCGGCACCCGGCTGCAGGCCGATGGCCATACATCGGCCGAAGACAAATGGGAGACGCTTCTCGCGGCCCCGGACCGGTTGGTGGTGTCGGCAGCCGAAGACGTCGAATCCAGTGGGCCCCCGACTGCCCGGAACGAGATCCCGTTATGAACAACGGTGACGGCCGTGGACGCGTGCGACTGCTGCCCTACGTGGATGCCGAACTTGCTCAGCGGCTCGAGCAGTTCTGCGCGGCGAGCAACGCGACGGCAAGCGCTGTCGTCGGAGCCGCCCTCCGACAGTACCTCGACGGCACGAGCGACGCTGCGCTCTTCTTGCGACGCTTGGACCGACTTGGTCGGGCGATCGCTCGAAGTCAGCGCGATCTCGAACTCTTATCGGAGGCTTTTGGGGTATTCGTCCGGCTTTGGTTTGCGCACACGCCGATGGTCCCCGCGAGCGAGAAGAAATCGGCGAGAGAGAGCGCCGAGAGTCGCTATCGGCAGTTCACCAATCACATCGGTGAACAGTTTTCCGGCGGCCATCGGTTCCTCGATGACTTGCCAAGCGAATCAATTGGCGATGAC
>JBEKFX010000178.1:0-7706 GCA_050013115.1 Polyangiaceae bacterium | reverse complement strand
GGACTGTCTCGAGGAACGTCTCGCTGATGCGCTTCTCAATCTCCCTTCCCACCGCCCGCCTCTCGAGCTCCTGGAGCTTGGCGTCTCGGTGCGCGTCGTCCGGCGCGATGCCGAGCTCGCGGAGCGCGTCGCGACGCCGCTCGAGGGCTTGCCGAACCTCGGCTCCGAAACCGCTCCCAGTGAGGGCGGGCGCGTCCACGGTGTCGAGCCAGACGGGCCCGGGGTGGCGGACCTGGGCGTTCAGGGTCATGGGCGCCGGCTGCATCGACAGCCGGTAGCGAGGCGCGTCCCGGTGTCGCTGCTCGAGCTGCTCGAGCAAGTCGGGTGGTACGCGCCATAGCCCGGGGTCTTGGGCCGTGACCAGGCCCTGGCGTGCAAGCTCCCGAAGGCGGCCAGCCGCCGCGCGCGCGGCATCGGCCCGGTCGACGTCGTCGGCGCGCGCGTAGAAGCCGCCATGGCGACCGGCGACCTCCGCGATGTGCCGGTCGGTGGGACGCACCGCCGCCTCGCGAGCGGTCCCGTACATCACCAGGTCGCCGCTGCGCGTCGCCTCCGCCTGTCGGGCGGTCAAGCGCACGTGGTAGGCCGTTCCCGTCGGCGTCTCGAGCACGGCGTACCAGACGCCCTTGGATTCGTCCTCGAGGCCCTTGCTCGCGACGCGGCCGACCTGCACCTGCTCGTCGACGCCCCCGCGCCCGTCGGGCAACCCTTGCCCTGGGCGGACCGCGTGAAAGCGCGCCACGTCGCCGCCGGGCATCGCGCGGTGGATCTGCTTGATGATGTCGCCTCGCTCGCCGAGCGCGCGCAATTGCGCTTGCCAGTCCGGCGTGAACGCCCAGCTGCTCGGCGAGACCCGCTCGGTGGCGCCCAACCGTTCGAGGTGCTCGAGCCGGTCGAGCAGATGCTGCGCCTCCCGGTCGCCACGCGCCTGCCGGCGCACCGAAAGGGCGTCGACCTGGCTCCCGGTCGAGCAGCGCGCGAGTTCGCGGTCGAGCGAGGTGTACCTCTCCTGGGTCACTTCCCGCTCGCGCGTGCGCTGAATCTCCGACTCAAGCCGCGGCCCCAAAAGCTCCGTCGCGAGCTCCTGAGCGCTCCAGCGCATCCCGTGCGAAATGTATTGGCGCGACAAGAGCACCCGGCGGCCATCGAGGTCCACCCCGCGCACCACGACGTGCGCGTGCGGATGCTCGGTGTCGTAGTGGTTGGCCGCTGCCCACTCGAGCGGCCGTCCGAGCTCGCGCTCCACCCGGTGCATTAACCGACGCACGTAGTCGTGGAGGTCGAGCTCGTGGCCGTCTTCGGGCGACACCACGAACCGGAATTGGTGCTGCTCGTTCAGGCGCGGCTCTTCAAACCGCTCGCGCGGCACGTGCCCGTCGGGGCCGTAGAGCACCGCCGGCGAGCCGTCCTTCTCCGCTCCGTCGCGCTCGATGTAGGCCAGGTGGTCGGCGGCGGCCTTCGCCCCTCCTCCCCTCAAGCGGTGCACGTGCGCCTGGATAACGACGCGCCGCGCGTGGCGCCCGGGACCCGCGCCCGCCGCGAGCGCGCGGACCGGTGCGCGCGACCGGCCGCGCTTGCCGTGGCCGCCGAGCACCAGACGCGCGATGCCGGGAGAGCCGCTCGCCAGCCGGTCGCGCGCGCGCCGGCCCATCTTCGGCCGAAAGCGGCCGCGGCCTTCGTCCGCTGGGCGTGGCTCGATCGGGGACGAGCCGCGGGGCTCGTCGTCGCGGGGGGGCATTGGGACCTCCGGGGCAAACGCGGACCCGGCGCGCGGAGGCGCGCCAAATCCCGCTCCGTAAAGCCTAATGGCCAGCCACCGAAAATCCAGTTGTAATTCGCGCTTTAAGCCAATTGAGGTGGCCCCTCTTTATCTTGCCCTCCGCTTCGCTCCGGGGACTTCACCTCTTTTGCGACATTCCCGCGACATCGAGTCATCGCCGCTATTCACGGCGCATGGACGGCTCGGTGGACGATGCGAGCAACGCTTCGACCATGACTCCGGAGATGACTCGTGGATATGCTTGCAACACCCCAGTCGATACCGGAGTTAATACCGACGACACTCCGATGGGAACTGCGGCGCAGGTATCACGGCCATTGCCCGTGATACGAGACGTCAACAGCGCGGGATGCGCTCCCGGTTGCGTTCGCACGATGTCGTGTGCGGCGTAGCGTCATGGGCAACGGACACAGTGGTCGCACGCGTCCACGACCGTGCGCCAGGTGAACCACGAAGCTGCCGCCCATCTCGTCATCGACGCCACGCTCACGAACGGCGTGCGCGATTCGCTCGAAGACAATCGCGAGACACGAGGTGGTTCAAATGGGAGACGCATCGAGAACGTCTCGCGGATACGTTCTGCGGCTGCGCCGCTGGCTTCGCGCCGAAACATCACGGCGACGTGGCGACGGTACGCACCTGAAGGCGCGCGCGAGATGGCGATGCGCGCAAACGATCGAACGAGGTGAGCGCCGGCTCTGGAATTCGTCCGGCGCACCGGTTGACGCTATGGCGTTCAGTGCTTAGCTGTTCAGTATCAACGACATTCGACCGGCGAACGTGGGCCGTGCGCCTCTCTCGGCACGCGAACGTCTTGCGCTCTGCGTTCGGGGCGCGCATCGCAATCAACATCACGTCCTGAATCGGTAGGAGTTCATGGGCAACACGCAGAAGAAGACCGTTTCCGTCGACGAGCTTGCCAAGCTGCGGCAGCTCATCGACCAAGTACCGCCGTACGTACCCACTCATGTCAGCAAGCAAAAAGCCATCACCCTGCTGGCGCCGGCGATCGACACCATGCGCGACAAGGGGTACCGCTGGGATGACATCGCAGCGTGGCTCTCCAACGGTGGCCTCGCCGTCAGTTCCGCCGCGCTTCGAACGTACCTGCGACGCATCCCGGCGGGTGCCAACCGCAAGACACTCAGGCCGCAAAGCAACCAACGACGCGCCGCCCTCAGCAGCCACTCGTCAGCGACTGTGCAGCGCGCCATCGCGGCACCCGCCTCGAACGAACGTCAGAACGCCGCGCCGAACGCGCCGCCGGTGCGCCTCGTGGCCGTCGGGGCACCGACGGCAGTCGCTGCCGGCAGTACTTCGGGAACGTCTTCGCGACGTGAGCCGGAAGGTTCGGCGGTCAGGATTCGACCCGATACCGAAGACATCTGAGGGCGCTGTCGTTGGTCATCCAAAAAGCGCTCAAATCGGACCGGCGCGCGTTTGGGGGTGTGTCGCCGCATCGATGTTCGCACGGCGCGGAACTACTTCGGCGCGAAAGATCGATCCGGCTACCACTCTACGGGGACGCGGCTGCTCTGCGGTGACGGCTTTCCGTCTCGGCGTCGCTGATGGAGCACCTCTCCCGCGCGCATCGCTCGCGAAGCTCCTCGGAAACGTATGGGGGAGGGAGGTAGAAATCTCCAGCCGTTCGCCACGATGCCGCAGTCAATACCGACGACCATCCGATGGGAACTGCGGCGCATTATTCCGCATCCAGAGACAACTATTTTTGCCGTGTGATCCAGGGGCTCGCTCGCCTTCGCTGCATCACTGCAGTTGAGGCGACTCCGCAGCACTTCTTCCACTTCTTACCGCTTCCGCAGGGGCATTTCTCATTGCGCCCGACTTTGACGGACCGTGCGATTTGCCCACCATCGTCGGTCGACCGACCCCCGTGCGCGACGAACGTGTTCATGGCCTCCCGCCGGACCGAGTCGCTGACAGTTCTGAGGACACCCATCTGGCTCTCGACGGTCGCGACGAGTTCGAGAAGCATCCTGCGCGCCTTCTTGAGCTCCTTGGGCTCGGCGGACGCCTCGCTCCCGAGCATCTCGACGTAAGCCTGCAAGTAGCTGCTCCCGGTTGCGATCCCTTCGAGCAGCTTCTCACCCTCTGGCCCGAACTCGATCGGATCGTCGCCGCCCGCATCGATGCCGCGAACGAACCACTGGATCTCGTCATGCCGCCGCTTTGCGAACGCGAGAAGATCAGCTCGCGTGGGCTCCGCTACAAGCACATCAGGAGCAAGGCGGACGCCTGCGGCTTTGCGTTCTTCGACGAGCGTGTTCCAGTAACCGAAGACGGTCTGCAAGGCCCTGTTCGCTTCCACCATGGAGTCGCCCAGCATCGGGGCCTCGCCAAAGATGTGCCCAAGCAGCTGCTGAGGTCCGAGCCGCAGATTCGTGGACGTGAGCGCCCCTGATCCTGGGCCCGAATGAAGCGTCCGCGGTGCCCGTTTTGCAGTGCCTTGAGAAGCAGCGACGACGCCAATCCGGTCTTGCCCACCCCGGTTGGTCCGATAAAGACGATGTTCTCGGCCTTCGCGACGAATTCCATCTCCGCGAAGGCGCGCATCTGTTTCTGCGAGACTCCCGGCTGCTTTTTGAAGGGAAAGGACTCCAGCGCCCACTTCTCAGGCAACTTTGCCCGCTCGATGCGCCAAGCCAGGGCGTTCTGCTGGGCCTGATGCCATTGGGCCAGCATAAGGCGTTCGGGCCCGGTGAAGCCCGAGGAGGACGCCGGCGGCTTGGTTCGGGCGGCCGAAGGTCTGTTCGCCTCGCGCGTGTACCGCTGCTTCCTGCGCTTCCCCGAAGCCCGATTGAGCGCGCCGCACATACCGCGCATCGCCCGCTCGCTTCGAGCGGACGAGGACTGCGTATGGGAACTGTTCGTGCTCTACGTCCGAGGGGCTGACGAACCGTGGCGCGCCTAGGAGTGCTTGGCGCTCTAGCGCTATGTGCCCTTAGCTCCATGTGCATCTAACTTGACGTCCGGGATCCCGCCGATGGATGCTCGTCCCATGACGTCACGTGCGCTCGTCCTCCCCTCCCCCGGCGATCTCGCCTCCCTCGTCGAGCGCGCGAAGGAATACGCCGCCGACGCTCGCGCGAGCTCCACGCGGCGTGCGTACGACTCCGATTTTCGCGCTTTCGAGGTGTGGTGCGCGGCACAGGGTCTCGTGGCCCGACCCGCACCGCCGTCTGTGGTGGCCGTCTACCTGACGCACCTTGCCGATTGCGGGCGGAAAGTGGCGACGCTCGAGCGCGCGTTGACCGGGATCGTTCACGCCCACCGTTCCCAGGGGTTCGACTGGCCCCGCGCCCATCCGGCGATCGCTAACGTAATGGGGGGCATCCGCCGACGTCTCGGAACCGCGCCCGTTCAGAAGGCCCCCGTCGTCGACGAGCTGCTCGCCAACATGCTGGCCACTCTCGACGAGGACCTCCGCGGACTCCGCGATCGCGCACTGCTGACGCTCGGGTGGTCGGGAGCCTTCCGCCGCTCCGAGCTCGTCGCCTTGGCCGTCGCCGACGTCGCACGCTCGAGCGAGGGCATCATCGTGACCCTTCGCCGCTCCAAGGGGGACCAGGAGGGCAAGGGCGCTCAGAAGGGCATCCCGTACGCCTCGCGCGCGGCAGTCTGCGCGGTGCGCTCGCTCGATGCCTGGCTCGCAGCATCCGGCATCGGCGCGGGTCCGCTCTTCCGGTACATCGACCGCCACGGACACATCCATGCGGAGTCTCTCTCCGATCGAAGCGTCGCGAGGATCGTTCAGCGCACGGCCACCGCTGCCGGGTTGGACGCGACGACGGTTGCCGGCCATTCGCTGCGCGCGGGGTTCGCGACGACGGCCGCCAAGCGCGGCAAGAGCCTGGATGCCATCATGCGGCAGACGCTCCACAAATCGGAACGTGTCGCGCGCAGCTACATCCGGCACGCACTGCTCTTCGACGATAACGCCGCGGTCGGCCTACTCTAGACCCGCAGACCTCTAGCCCTGTAGGACTACAGACCCTCGGATCACGACTCGGGGGTGCGGGAGACCTTCGAGCCCCAATTCTTGTACTTCGGCGCGAGTGTCCCCTCGGCCGTGAGGATCCCGATGCGACGTAGGCGCGCGCTCTTCTGCTCGCGCGTACCGCTTCGCACGGCGTCGACGAGCGCATCCGCCGACCACTCTGCGGGTCGCTGCTGCTCTGCGGTGCTAGGGCGCGTCTTTGCCATACCGTCCGTCCTTCCTCACAGACCATACCGCAAGGATGTTTCTTGGCTCGCGCAAACAGAGCTGGATGTGCGCGCCCTCGAAAACGCCGCTGTGCGACCACATCCGAGGCAGGCCGCCCTTTTTGAGCGGCACGAAGACGGCTCTGGACGTCTCGACCTGGTAGCCCTGCTCGGCAAGACCCTCGTAGAGCCAGTTGAACACGGCGCAGTCGAGGTACTTGTTGCTCAGCACGTTGCGGGGCAGCTTCTCCCCTTCCCGCTCGAGCGACTCGGCCAGGTCGCTTTGCGACGCTCGGAGGAGCTGCGCGTTGCTCGGATCGAGAAGGTCCAGGCAGCGCCCGAGGCGTACGAGCGCCCCCACGACGGCCGCCGAGTCTTCGTCATAGCGCTGCCGCGCCCACTCCCATGCGCGCTGTGGAGCGTACTCCCAGAAGTAGATCCCATGCCCGAGCCAGTCGTCATCGTTCGTGCTCGGGCCGAAGGGCTCGCCCTCGATGAGCTTCGCCGCGGTCGCCTTCCGCGTTCCGTGGAACGCCACGACTGTCCGATCGTAGTCGAACACCGTCTGTGGCGAGAAAGGGGCGCGCGCCGTTGCCATTCGTACCTATAGCTCCCCGGGTCTATGTGCCTTTAGGACTTCAGCCACAAGCGAACGGCTTCCGTCACGGCGTCGCTGATGGAGCGCCTCTCTCGCGCGCATCGCACGCGAAGCTCCTCGGAAACGTCGGGGGGGAGGTAGATCGCCAGCCGTTCGCCACCAACGTCCCGACGCAATCGAGAGGCGCGCGACGGCTTGCGCTCCGCTTTCACAAACCTCGCCGCAGCCTGATCCTTCACCGGCGTCCGTGCTGGAGCCTTGGGCAGCGAGAACCCCCCGGCGAGCTTCTTTCCCTTGTCGGCCATCATGCAGCTTTCCTCACGGCGGCCAGGACCGCCTTTGCAAATCGCCTCACCTCGAGCGCCGCGTCGCTCTCGGGCGCGTAGTCCACGACGCCGAGCCCGGCGAGCGTGGCCTCGCCGTACGCGACGCGGTTCTTGATCACTTCGTCGAGCACACGCACGTCGAGCTCCCCTAGCGCTTCGAGGGCGAGCTTGGCGAGGGTGGTCCGATCGGCACGGTTCAGCACGATCACGGCGCGGAGCTCGTCGCGGTACTGCTTTGCCTCGTCGAGCACGGCGATCGTCTCCTGGAGCGCCCACACGTCCGCGGCTCCTGGGATCACGGGCATAATCACCAGGTCGGACGCGAGCATCGCGGCCCGCGTCTCGGCCCCCATGCGCGGCGGGCAGTCGATCACCGCGAGGTCGAAGCCTTTGGAGACCCGTTCGAGGTCGCGCCGGAGGGTCTTCCCGTCCATCGCGACGACGGGCGGGCCTTCGCGCTCGACCTCGGCCGCCTTGGCGGCCCACATGCGGCACGTGCCCTGGGGGTCCGTGTCGATGACGATCGCCCGGTGCCCCGCGCGATGCAGGCATGTGGCGAGATTCAGGGCGATCGTGCTCTTGCCGACCCCCCCTTTGAGGCTCGAAACCGCGATCGTGAGCGCCATGGGTTCCTCCTGTACTACAGCCGCACGGGGCTGGAGAACTTTGCTGCTCTAGTCCTAAGTGCCCTCAAACTCGATCCCGTTCTCGCGCGCCCAGGCCTCGGCGCGGGCGATCTGCTCGGTGCGGTGCTTCGCGAGCTCCTCCGCCGTCATGG
>JBEKFX010000177.1:0-9348 GCA_050013115.1 Polyangiaceae bacterium | reverse complement strand
ATAGGCAGCGTTGGGACGGCCTCGTGACGAACGACGAGGCACTGCTCTCGCTGCCCAAGGAGATGACAG
Organism: Polyangiaceae bacterium; assembly: GCA_050013115.1. Taxonomy (GTDB): domain Bacteria; phylum Myxococcota_A; class Polyangia; order Polyangiales; family Polyangiaceae; genus Palsa-1150. Next base: position 9,279 of record JBEKFX010000177.1, on the reverse strand, counting down.
TCCTCTCGCAGACGCACCTGACGCTCGTGGTCGCGGCGGGCGAGGGGCACAACCCGACCCGCGCCGTGGGCCTGCTTCTCTGTCACCTGAATCACATCTGCCATCACACGACGCCCGATCGGTCGCAGGTCTGGAAGTTGACCGTGTCGCAGAAGGACTACGACGAGCCGCGGAAGTACCTCGAGAGGATCGCCGAGAAGAAGAAGCAGACCGTGGAGGAGCTGATCCAGCTCCACCGCCTGCGCCCGCGGGAGCTGCGTCGGGCACCGACCTGAGCGTCAGTGAAACGAGTCGCGCCTGCGCCGAGCGCACTGTTGCACCCAGTCCACCACGGTACACTCGTCCCTAACGCTGTTCGGTTTTTCGCCCGTCGGGGTGGTTGCATGGGGACCGCGTTCCAGCCCACCTACAGTAGAACTTTCGGGAGGCTTTTCATCGGATTTGCAGCGTGACTGTACGCTCAAAACCGGTGGGTTTTGAGACGCGGGCGCTTGGCGGGGCGACCCCCATTGCGCGACCTTCTCGCCTCATGCCCGAGCGATGCTCGTCCAATCGGCCTGGCTGATTTTGCGGTCGATCGACTCCGACGACCCGCTTCGGCGTTGGGCCACCGGCCTCGCCAAGACGCGGGGCAAAAAGATCGCCGCCGTAGCACTGGCTCGCAGGCTCGCTGGCGTGCTCTGGGCTATGTGGCGCGACGGCACCGTGTATGACCCAGGTTTTCACGCTCGCGAGAGCACCAAGGGACTCCGCGCCGATGCCCAGAGCCGCACGCTTCGCGCTGAGGCCATGGCCCTCGTGGCCAAAAAAATTCAGCGTCGCGAACGCACGCCAAGCCGTGCGTCGCGCGCCAAGACGTCGAGGGTCGCCGCCATGTGACAGCGACCCTCGCGATGCGCCTGCGAGCGCGATGCCGAAGAGCACCCATCTGGAAGCGATGACCGCGTGTTTTTTGAAGACACGAGTCGAAGACCCGTCCGAAACTCGAACGTCGTTCCCTAAATTGCGGCTCGCTCCGCTTCTCGCACCCCACCCTGCGTCTCGGACCCTCGTAAGCCGATCGGCTGTCCGATGAACGCGAAGAGTCAATCGAGAGGTAGCTCGTAGCCCTCGCCCACGCAGCGTACACCGTGATTCACCCCAACCGACTTCGCGTCGCGACAGGAGGGATCCATGCGGAGACTCAAGCGCCTCACCCCCACCACCTCGAAGAAAACGATCAAGAAAGAGAAAGCCCAAGCCGCGCCCTTGACCGAAGCGCCGGTACAGAGTCAAAAAACTCGCTCCCAAGCTCAAATGCGCTGAACATGAAGTCCTCCTTGTCTCGACAACTCGGAGGCAAGCCCCTCGGAACGACTTTGAACAAGTTTTCGGAGGGGCTTGGTTTGTCCACCCCTCGAAAAACTCGAACCAAATCGACCGCCGGCCCGCTCTCGCTCCCCGTGCCCGCCGCACCGGCCTGCGATCCGCGCCTCGCGTCCGGCACGACGGTACCCGGAGGCTTCCGGGACCTCTCCTCGCCCGAGGCGCGGCCCGCGCTCATCGCCGTCCTCCACCGGATGCTCACCGACGTCGAGATCCGCAACGTCGAGAACTGCGCGCGCCTCATCCTGGAATCGGCAGAGATGCCGTGGGCGTTCGTCGTGGACATGGCGCGGCAGTGCTGGGACGAAGCGCGCCACGGGCTCGCGTTCCTCCGGCGGATCACGGAGCTCGGCGGTCGCTTCGGCGATCACCCCATCTCATCGTATCTCTGGTTCATGGGCAGCGACCAGCCGACGGACGTCCGCCTCGCCGTCCAGCAGCGGATCGGCGAATGGAGCGGCGTCGAAGGCGCGCTGTGGCACACGCGCCAGTTCGTCGACGCTGGCGACGAGCGGACGGCGGCCATCTGGGAGTTCGTCGCGCAAGACGAGATCGGTCACGTCGCCTTCGGCAACAAATGGCTCCGCCACCTCTCCGGCAACGACGACGCCGCCGTGTCGAGGATTCACGATCGAGCGCTGGCCGTCCGGCGCGCGCACGGCAAGAGCCTCGAGTCGCAGCCGATCTTCCGTTCGATCGGCAGGCCTGCCTTCGCGCCGGGTTCGCCGTCGCCTCCGTCGACGAATACGAAGAACGGGTCCGCCTCCTCGGGAGCCGCCTCCACTGAAGGCGCGCTCTCTCGCCATCCACGAAAGGCAACTTGCGAGAAGAATCATGTCCACCCCCAACGCTTCCCCTTTCCTCCGCGCCCTCGAGAGGCTGGCTCCGTTCCCCGCGATCCAGACTTCCTTCCGAGCGATCTGTGAGCCCCTCGTCGCCCAGGAGACGCTGAGCGTCCTTCTCTCGGGATCCATCGCCGCCGGGAGCCTCGACGAGCTCTCCGACATCGACCTCGAGGTGATCGTGCACGATCCGGCGCGCGTCGCTTCGGTGCGCGCGGAGATCGACAAGAGCGTGCGGGCGCTGGGGCCGCTCCTCGCGCATTTCCCCGCGACGCACCTCGGCTTGCCGGACCTCCTCATCTACTTTCTCCAGAAGAACGGCTCGGTGGTCAAAGTCGACGCCTGGACGGCGGACCTCTCCGTCGTCGCGCGGCTCGGCGACGCGCAGATCCTTCACGATCCGGGCGGCGCCGTCGCGGCGGAGCGCGCCCGCGTGAGCGCGGCGCCGGCGCCCCCGCCCGTCGACTACGACGATCTGCACAACAAGTTCGTCGGCTGGATGTGGTTCACGATGGTCAAAGTGGAGCGGGGGCACCTCTTCGAAGCGATCGAGTCGATCGACTTCATGCGGAGCTACGCGCTCATGCCGTTCGTTCACTTGATCAGCTCCACGCCTCCCCACGGCTACCGTCACCTCGAAGATCGCGTCTCCCCGGCGCTCGCCAAGGCGCTGCGCGCGACGGTGGCCGCGCGTCACGACGCCGCTGAAGTGACGCGCGCGTTCTGGTCGCTGGTGGAGCTCTTTCGCTCCGTTCAGCCCGAAGTGGAGGCGCGCCTCGGCCGTCCGCTCCACGGCGGCGCGACGTCGCAGATGTCCGAATTCGTTCGCCGCATTCAACGCGCTCAACGCATTCAACCAGAATGAGCGGCGCGAGGAGCCACTCCGAAATCGTGGGAAGGAGGGAGCGATGTCATTAGGAGACGATAAGGGTGTCGCCTTGTGGCTCACGGGTCTGTCCGGCGCAGGCAAGTCGACGCTCGCGACCGCGCTCGAGCCCGAGATCCGGCGATACGGGCGCAAGGTCGAGATTCTCGACGGCGATCAGATACGCACGCACCCAACGAGACGGCGGTTCCAGCAACAGCGGAACCACCAACGTACGTTATGATGATTCTGGGCGGCTTGCCTCCAAATCAGCCAACGGTTTCCTTGTCTCCAAATCAAGGCGAATCATCGATTTTGACGGTGGCTCGGAGTCGGAAGGCTTTGGGTTCCCGTGGTCCCCTGCCAATCGTTCGCGCTGTTACGGCGAGAGGGCCAGCGCTTGGCGGCGGACCGCTCAAGGATCAGCTACTCTGGCTCCTTGGGTGGTCACGTTGATCGCGAAGGTACCCTCGGCCTTGCGATCCGAAAAAGCTAGCGCATTCACGGGCCCGTCGCAGATTTCGAGAACGCCGGAGTCGAATTCCATTTACCGTTTCACTCGTGAATTCGCGGGGCCCGCTAGGAGCGCGCGTCGTACGGCGCTCGCCGGCCTGGTATTCGCGGCGTGCGCCCGACGGCAGGCTCCCCTTCGGGAAGCTCACGCGACTTCGCCGCCGCCGGCCGTGGCTCCGGCATCGCCGGCCGTAGTTACGCCGCCGGCACTGACTACGCCGCCGGCCGCGGCTCCGCCGTCGCCACCACAGGAGATGCTCGAAGCCCTTCAGACCGGACCGTTGCGACTCGATGCCGACGAAGTGCGCGCCCTCACTCACGAAGGCTTCGTCGTCACGGAACGAAAGACGTACGCGTCCTTCGCCGACGCGTGGCTGTCTATCTACCAAGCCGATCTACCGCTCTTCGTTTCGGCGGACGCGCTCCTTCACGCGCTCCACCGCTCGTACGACGCGATCTTGGCCAGCCTCGAACGAGAGGTGCTCGGGGTTCGACTCGACGCGCTGCTCCGCGGAATGCGCGCGCGTCTGGCGGGCCCGGAAGGGGCCGCCCTTTCCGCGGTCGTGCGCGCGGACGTCGACGTCGTGACGACCGTGGCCCTTCGTCTGCTCGAGAACGCGCCCGCTCCGCCTGTGATCGCGTCCAACGAGCCCGTCGTCGCCGCGCTCGTCGAGAAGGCGCAGAGCGCGGCGGGCACCGATACGACGCCGCTGTTCGGTCGTGCGCGCGACGTCGACTGGTCGCAGTTTCGACCGAGAGGTCACTACGCACAGCGCGGGAGCGTCGTGCTCGGGGTCGGAGTGCCGCCGGTGTCCCTCGCGGACTATTTCCGCGCGTCGATGTGGCTGGGGCGGACCGACGCGCGGCTCACGATCTCCGAGCCCGACGGCCCGCCGCGCCTCGATCGACGCGCTCTGGAAGACGCTTTCGGGGTCCGAGCCGTCATGGGCGAGCCGGAGATGGGGGCGTGGCGCGCTCTCGATACGACGATGGCGGCGCTCGTCGGCGAGCGCGATGCGGCCGCGCCCCCGGATCTGGACGCGCTGGCGCGCGACCTCAGCGCCGGCAGCGAGCGCGAACGGTCGAAGATCCCCAACGCACGGATCCTCGAGGTCCTCGTCGCCGGCCACTACGGCGAGCAGCGCATCCTCAGCCAGATCGTCCTCGCCGATTCGTTGCACCCGGGTCGCATCGGTCGCGCCTTCCTTCTCGTCGGCCAGCGCTACACCCCCGACGCCCATGCGCTCTCCGAGCTCACCGCCGACCGCGTCGCGCATCGCCTGATGCCCGATCCCCTCGACGTGGCCTACACGGTGCTGGGCGACGACGCCGCAAAACCGCTCTTGGCGGGCGACATCAAGCGGTTCGTTCAGCCCCCGGCGTTCGAGTCGGCCCTGGCGAAGGCCCGGGCGCGCGTCGATGCCGTCGGCCCCAACTTCTGGCGATCGAGCCTCTACACCTCGTGGCTTGATGCCCTGCGCGCGCTTTCGCATGCTCCCGCCCCGTCGCTGTGGCCGGCCGTGTCGCCGGCTCCTTGGGGCCGCCGGATCCTCAGCTCCCAGCTAGCGTCGTGGGCCGAGCTGCGCCACGACACGTTGCTCTACGCAAAGCAGTCCTACACGTCGGGCTTTCTATGTTCATTCCCGGACGCGCGCGTCGATCCCTATCCGGAGTTTTACGATGCCCTCGAGCGGCTCGGGCGCAAAGGACAGAACCTCGCGCAGAGCCTCGACTTCGGAAACGCCATCGGGACGCGAAGCCGCGTCGTTGCATATTTCGACCATTTCGCCGATGTCGCACATCGCCTGTCGGCGATCGCCCGCGCGCAGCAGAGCGGACAACCGCTAACGAGCTCCGATCTCGCCTGGATCAACGGGGCGATCAGCCAGGATCCGCCAGCGCCGAGCTGTGGCCCCCCCCCGCGCATCGTCCGAGGATGGTTTGTCGACCTCTACTTTAATCACGACGCGCTCCTCTTCGCGCCCACGATCGCCGACGTGCATACCCAACCGACTGACGAGGTCGGAACGCCGGTAGGAAAGGTGCTGCACGTGGGCACCGGACGGCCGCGCCTCGTCGTCCTCAACGCGGGCGACTCCCATCACGTGCGGCCATACTTCGGCGCCGTTTCGATGTTCGCCCAGGCCGTATACGGCAACCTCACACGCGTCTCCGACCAGGACTGGCTACGCGCCCACGAGCAGCAGAACGCCGAGGACGTGCCGTGGATGCGAGACCTGGTCGTCCATTAACCATGGGGTCCGCAGGCGCCCACTATGAAGATCCGATTTCATCGTTCGAGACGTTTTGGTGGTCTTACCGTGCTTGCCGCAGCCTTCCCATGGGCGGCGCACCTGTCGGCTTGCGCTCGCAAAGGCCGATCGCCTCCTCGCCACCCGCGCCCGGGGGAACGCGCCCGGCGGGCCCGGTGTACCGGTTCGTGCAAGGCGCAACTTCCGACAGAGCCTTCAACCTTCCGGACGGTGCCCTCGGCGTCGTGGGCGATCTGGCCGGACGGCAGGAAGGAGTCCGCGCCTGCCGCGGGGCAGCGAAGGGTTTCGGCAGCGTCTCGCCGAAAGCAATGCGCCACGTTCCGAGACCTCGCCCGAGTGCGCTTGGAGACCGCTTCGGTTTCCGAGCTGATCGGAGTGCCTGCGTCACGTGCTCGACAAGGCCGGCAACGCGCAGCTTCGAACCCCCGGGGCTGTCGCCGCCCTGACACGGTCGATCGACTCCGGCGACTCCTTGCCGACCGGGTCTTGACCCGGCCACACCCTTGCCCGTGTTCACAAATCGGCAGGGCGGCCCGCTGACGCGATTCGGTGTCGGATACATCCTGGCCAGGTAGGTGCGCGCGGCCGTGGTGGAGTGCCCCGCCGCCACCGTCTCCGACGGCCTCGCCGCGCCAACGAGACGGCGGTTCCAGCAACAGCGGAACCACCAACGTACGTTATGATGATTCTCGGCGGCTTGCCTTCCAAATCAGCCTACGATTTCCTTGTCTCCGTCGGCAGCCGCAGGGCCCGCATGTAGCCCTCGAAACGGGCGACGTCGTCATCGGCGCGCTCGGCGAGCGACGCCATGAGAGCCCGCGCGTCTCGGAGCCACGCCCCGAGCTCTGCCGCGGGGGATGCCCTGTGCGTGATTTCCGCGGCCATCACGAGCAGGTCCGAACCGAGCACTGCGGCGACGCACGCGACCGATCCTCCGCCCGGCGTGGGCTCGGCGCTGCCGGTCCGGTCGCGGAACGCCGCGAGCGATGCGTCCCAAAGCGTCACGTGGCCACGTCGGCGAGGGCCTCACCGCGCCTTTGGAGCCCAGTCGATCGAACCCGCCCTACTCGCCAAAGCATGCCCGTCGTCGTCCGTTCTTCGATGAACGAGTAACACGGCGCACGACGAGGGTCCCAGGTCCTTGCCGGCGACACACGCGACACGCTGGCTGAACGTGTGCTCGCGGGGGAGCACGAGTTCCTTTATCGAGACTCTCGGTGAGCTGAAGGACCGACTGCTCCGGGCTTCATTGCGTAGCGTTCACTCGAAGCCGAGCAGTTCGCGGAGTTCGCCGTAATCCGCGACGACGGCGTCCGCCTCGGGGCGATCGTAGGATGGGTTGCAGCCGGCCTCGTCGCAACCGATCACAGACGCATTGGGGCCGGGGTTGACCGCCGCGTCGTCGTTCTCCACGGTGATGCGCACGGACCCCATGTTGTACACCCGGGCGCCTGCGACATCGCTCCGCCGCAGGTCGCCCACGTGCACTGCGCCGCGCGGGCCCACGCCCAGGCCATCGAGGGCCGCTCTGAACGTCAACGCGTAAGGCTTGGGGACGCCCACTTCGTCGGAGAAGACCTGCACTTCGAGGTACTCGAGCAGGCCCGCCCGGGCGAGGAGCTGCCGCACGACGCGTCCCGGCGTATACCCGGTGTCGCAAATGAGCGCGCGCCGCACGCCACGGCGAGCGAGCGTTTCCAGCGTCTCGCGCGACCCCGCGACGGCGACGACGTCATGGGTGAGGATCTCCGACTCCAGCTCGTCGATGAGTCGCTCCGTGTTCGCCGAGTCGAGCGTCACTCCGATCGCGCGCACGCACGCGAGCGTCATGCCGCGGCCAGTGAAGGCCTCGCGCCGGTGCCAACGGATCTGGTGCTCGCGCCAGGCGTCGTGCAGCGCCGCCTCCGCGGCCTCGGAGTCGGCGCCCGTGTGCGCGCGCAGGATGCCCGCGCGCGCTGAGTTCCGTCGGCTTGGCCCCGCCTCGGTGAGCAGGGTCTCCCAGCAATCGAAGGTGACGGTGTGCGGCCCGAAAAGGTGCGCGCGATCCCTGACCATTGCCCTCGCCGATACCGCGAGAGTTGGAGCCGCGCCACGCCCCGGCACGCCACAGCACGAACGTGCCTCGTAAAGAAGACGTTCGGCCTCGGCCCCTCACGAACGGCTCACAGGTTCTCGACGCGCCCCGAGGTGTGAACCGGGCGCTGCCCCTGGTGGACGGCTCGAAGCGTCCCCCGAGGCTCCGGGGGCGGGCGGCGGACTTCGGAGCAGGCAAGCGCGGATCCTTGCAAGCGTTAAGACATACGTCTACCATTAAAGACACACCACGCGGAGGTCCATGCGGGGCGTGCGCCCTCCGGCCTCCGCCTCCGAACCATCCGAGGACGCCATATGGACCTGGAACTGAGCGGCAAACGGGCGATCGTGACTGGCGGGAGCCGCGGCATCGGCAAGGTGATCGCGCAGGTTCTCGTGGCCGAGGGCGTCGACGTGGTCATCGCCGCGCGAGGCAAGGAGCAGCTGGAGAGCACCGCTCACGAGCTCGCGAAGGGCTCGAAGCGACGTGTCGTGCCGGTGGTGGCCGACACGGCCCGCAGAGATTCCGTCGATGCGCTCGTCGCCACCGCAGTGGAGAAGCTCGGGGGCATCGACATCCTCGTCAACAACGCGGCGATTCCCGGGGGCGTCTCGCCCGCGCACCACCTGGGCGAGCTCGTCGACGAGCACGTGATCGAGGACTTCAATGTGAAGGTGGTCGGATACCTGCGCACGGCCCGCGCCGTGGCGCCCCACCTCGTTGCCCAGGGCTGGGGGCGCATCGTCAACATCGGCGGTCTGGCCGCGTTTCGAACCGGGCGGGTCCCGGCGACCCTGCGGAACATCGGCGTCGCGGCGCTCACGAAGAGCCTCGCCGACGAGCTCGGGCCGAAGGGGGTGCACGTGACTGCGATCCATCCGGGCGCGACCCGCACCGAGCGCACCGACCCGGCGCGCGAGAAGCAGGCCGCCGCGGGCGTGAGCATCGGCCGTATCGTCGACGCCAAGGAGGTCGCGTGGGTGGTCGCCTTCCTCGCGTCGCCGAGGAGCGTAGCGCTCAACGGCAACGCGATCGACGCGGGCGGGGGCAGCCTGGGCGTCATCAACTACTGACCTCGTCGCCCCCTTGGGTGCCAATCGCGTTGCAACCAATCGAGTGCATGTGCTCGGAATGGGAACTAGAAACGCGGACGTGCCTGACCTGCCCGATTCGATCACGAAGAACGTCGTGACGGCAGCCGGAGCACGCGCACGTCGAGACCCCATCGCCAGGAGAAAGCGCTCGGCGGCGAGCTTGCTTGCGGGGTACCCATCCGTCGGCGCGCAACGGTCGTCCTCGCGGGCCGGGCGGCCGCCGTTGGGCCCGTAAACCGGACCGGTGCTGGTG